>NZ_JAAIJY010000011.1 GCF_011752065.1 Actinomyces sp. ZJ308 | reverse complement strand
ATCGGCATGCGCACCCCCGCCGAGCACGAAGCCGCCTGGGCCCCCGACACCCACCGCCAGGAACAACTACAACCAGCCACCACCACATCCAGCTAAACCAGCCTCCACAAAACCCGGGGCTTGACAGGTCATGACAGATGTCGAGACCAACGCACTCAATAGTGAAGCCCGTCTCCTCATCCACGACCGGATCGCCACTCACTGAAAGAACGTGGCTCAACGCCACCCGAACCAGCCTGGCCGGCCCCGCCACCACCTCACCGGCAGGCTCGTTAGCCTCCGTCCACACATCGATCAAAGCCCTCGATGCGCGACGACGATCCTTTACCAGCTCCTCCAGCAGCCATACCCCGCCGGCGCGCCAGCACTCATCCACCAGAGCCAGCTCCTCAGCAGCAGACAGCGAGTCGGCGGCCCTGGCTTCCAGGAGCCTCTGGGCGACCAGCAGACCGTCAGGCCCCCGCCGCCGGCTCTCACGCAGCTGCTCAAGCGAGAACCCCCAGCCACAGTCGGCGGCCTCAGCCAACAATCGCTGCTCCAACTCCGTCGCCTCAATAACTGTCATCACGAGCTCCTCCCACTCGATACCTCACTGGACTCCCGCATAGGGCTACCCGCGTAGCCCCCTGACCACCTGTGGAGGCTGCCGGCTGTCGCCGGGGCCGGCGGCCACGCACAGGAGGACAGCGGGACCCCGCCCGGGGCCATGGACAGCCCAGCGCAGCCGGCCAGGCTCCTTCGTCGCCCGACCGGGCCGGCCACGCGGCCTGACCACAACCCCTCAAAAGACACGACAAACCCCCTCATCCGTAAAGAACACGAATGTAATTCGATAAAATAAGAAGAGATCCAGAGCAATCAGATTGATCGTTTCACGGCCTCGAAGACGCCCCGGGAACAACCACCGGCGCGTACTCACTCGGACTCGACCCCCGTCGCTGGGAGCCAGTCCCCAGGTGGGCCGCACACCACGCCATCAGGCGCGCCGCCAGGAAGAACACGCACATCACCGCTACCACGATCGCGGCGGTCGTCAGCCGCTCACCCAGTGGCCCAGGCACAGGCAGGAAAACCCCCACCAGCCCCACCCAAGCCACGACAAGGGCCACATGAGGCGCCAACCAGGCCCACCGGCGCTGAGGCCACGCCTCAGGCTGAGCCATCCGCACGAAACGGATCACCCCGCTCCAGACCGCCACCAGCGCCAAGCCCGCGGCTGGCACCCACGACGACGGCCGCGTCACCAGCAGGATCAGCAAACCCTGCACCGCGGTCACCTCAGCCCTCAGCAGCCCCAAGGCCGCCGGCGCCCACCAGGTAGAACCAGCCCGTCTCTGAGCCTCCTCGCCCCACAGACCCAGCAGCAGAGCCACACTGAACGTGCCCCCCAGCGCACCGATCATCGTCGAGCCCATAATCAATCCTCCCGCCCGCCGGCGCCGGCCTCCGCGGTCTTACGCCGGACATAAGCCGCCGAAAACAGACCCGCCAACTGAGCCCTGGACACCAGCGACGCCCACAAGGCCATTACAGCGCCCAGCGCCAGCCGGCCCCACCACGGAGCCAGACTGAAGGCGCAGAGCATCACCGCCACCCACAAAGCCGCCGAGGTCCCGGCCACCGCATACTCGCCACGCCACGGGCACCGATCCGGCAACTTCGCCCTTGCGCCAACCGTCACCGACAGGCCCACGATGCTGAGTCCGCCCAGCGCCGTCAGCAGCACCAACGGCCAGACACCGAGCTCGAAAACCGTGCTCATGCCTTGACCTCCTCACCAACTCGAACTGCAACGCCCGAGGCCGCAGCGGCCCGAGTTGGTGGAACCGGTGCCGATGCCATCGCGTAGAACCGCCACACCGCAGTACCCACCGAGATCAGACTCCACACCATCGGCGACAACCCCAGCCAGCTGTAAGAAGCACTCACGATGCCCACCTCTTCCTCTCCGGAGATACTTGAACTGTCCCAGCGCTCACTGAGGAGGAGGACGAATTCCCATGCCCCTGACCAGCGCCATCACCCAGGCCATCCGACGCGTCCTCGGCCGACCCACCACTAAGCCGGCCCCGCCGGCCACCAGCCCCAGACCGGGAAGAAAAGACCTCGACATCCGCCCAGCCGCGACGGAAGAAGAAGTACAAGCAATCAGGACACTCATCACCGAGCAGATCCCCGAACCAGGCTACATTCCGCTCCCAAAAACCATCCCCAGCCGGCACAACCACCTGCACCGGGAACTGATAGGAGTTTGGAGCAACAGTGATCTCATAGGGGCCGCCTTCATCGGCCCCGACGAGCAGGAAGCCGAGGGGTTTAAACGACACGGCTTCAACGACGACGCTCACGCGATCCTCGACAACATAGCCATGATCCACAACCTCGCCGTAGAACCCACCCACCGGCGCACCGGCGTCGCCACCGCCCTCAAGCACTGGCTCCACACCTGGGCGCGTGACCACGGCGCACACCTGGTCATCTCCATCCCAACCACCCAGGCGGCCCGCAACCTCAACAAGGCAACCGGCTACATCCTCCAGCCATCGGGTATCACGCTCATCATGCAGATCAAGGCAAACGGCCGATCCACCAAACTCCCCGCGGACAAACACACCACCTGGGCGTTTCACGTCCTCACTGATACAACCCGGCTGCCCATCAGCATTGGTATATACCAACCGCTGGCCGCAACGAGCTGGGCAAGTCACGACATCATCCGCTGGGATGTCCTCGACGACACCTGACCACAACCACCGCACACGCAACATCCCACTCATACCGGCAACCTCCCCTGACCAGGGAGCTCGGACTTGTATGCCGATGCGTTTTCGGCCGTCACCGATGACTTGAGCGTTTCCTTGTCTCGCATGGCAAGGACGTCAGCTCGGGCGAACATTCGTTTGCCGCGCTTCACGTACTGGGTGGATGGAATCTCGCCTTCCCGGGCCCAGCGCATCAAGGTCGTATAGGTGACGCCAGGCAGCAGCGCCGCTGCCTCGCGGCCGCTGATCATGTCCGCCTCACGGACGTTAGCCATGCGTTCATCCATAAGTACATCGTGCGTACTCCTGCCATGGATGTCAAGAGACTACTTGTTAGCGAGTCGTTCATCTGGTACTTTTAGTACATGACAACCACGACTACCACTGCGACCGGCTTGACGTTCGACGCCGCCATCGGCGTCGCAGTCAATCAGTACCTCTTGACCCATGGCCTGACCAGAGCCCAGGTGGGGGCTTTCCTCGGGGTTGCTGGGTCTAACATCAGTCAGAGGCTTCGCGGCCGGATCACATGGCCTGCGGAAGACCTCTACAAACTGGCCGAGGCTTTCGGCGTGAAGGTTGACGATCTCATGCCTCGTAAAGTCCCCACCGACGACGGTGCAGCCTGGGCTCCCGCGCCCTACGTATCGGCGCCCCGGACAGGATTCGAACCTGCGACCTTCTGCTCCGGAGGCAGACGCTCTATCCACTGAGCTACCGGGGCCCGAGGCGTGACTGTACCAGCGTCCCGCCCTCGGAGCGAAACTGACGGACGACTGCGACATGTCCCACGAAGCCGCGCGGTCGCCGGCCTCCCTCGCGGTCCGGCCCGGCCGATGACGGTACGCTGACGCGCGTGACCCCAGAAGAGCTTGCCGCAGCCATCCGCACCGTCCTGGAGGAGGCCTCAGCCGAGGGCTCCCTCGCCCTGCCCGCCGCAGAGATCGCCGACCCCCGCGTCGAGCGTCCCCGCAACCGCGACCACGGTGACTGGGCCACCAACGTCGCCATGCAGCTGGCCAAGAGGGCGGGCACCAAGCCCCGCGACCTCGCCGAGCTCCTCGTTCCCCGTCTTGAGGCCCTCGACGGCGTCGTCTCCGTGGAGGTCGCCGGCCCCGGCTTCCTCAACATCCGTCTCGATGCCGCCAGCGCCGGTGAGCTCGCCCGCTCCATCGTCGAGGCCGGCGAGGCCTACGGACGCAACGACTCCCTGAGCGGTCAGCACATCAACCTCGAGTACGTCTCGGCCAACCCCACCGGCCCGGTGCACCTGGGCGGTGCCCGCTGGGCCGCCGTCGGCGACTCCCTGGCCCGGATCCTCACCGCCTGCGGCGCCACCGTCACCCGCGAGTACTACTTCAACGACCACGGCACCCAGATCGACCGCTTCGCCCGCTCCCTGCTGGCCTCCGCCCGCGGCCAGGAGACCCCCGAGGACGGTTACGGCGGCGCCTACATCAGCGAGATCGCCCAGCAGGTGACCGCCGACGAGCTCGCCGCCGGCCGCCCCGACCCGGCCACCCTGCCCGACGCCGAGGCCGCCGAGGTCTTCCGGGCCCGCGGCGTCGACCTCATGTTCGCCGCCGTCAAGGCCGAGCTCCACGCCTTCCGCTCCGACTTCGACGTCTTCTTCCACGAGGACTCCCTGCACACCTCCGGGGCCGTCGAACGTGCCATCGCCCGCCTGCGCGAGCGCGGCGTCATCGAGGAGCGCGACGGCGCCACCTGGCTGCGCACCACCGACTTCGGCGACGACAAGGACCGCGTCCTCATCAAGTCCGACGGTAACGCCGCCTACTTCGCCGCCGACCTCGCCTACTACCTGGACAAGCGCGAGCGCGGCGCCGACTGCGCCATCTACCTGCTGGGCGCCGACCACCACGGCTACATCGGCCGGATGATGGCCATGTGCGCGGCCTTCGGGGACACCCCGGGCACCAACATGCAGATCCTCATCGGCCAGCTCGTCAACCTCGTGCGCAACGGCGTCCCGGTGCGCATGTCCAAGCGGGCCGGCACCATCGTCACCCTGGAGGACCTGGTCGACGCCGTCGGGGTGGACGCCGCCCGCTACGCCCTGGCCCGCTCCTCCATGGACTCCATGATCGACATCGACCTGGACCTGCTGGCCTCCTCCACCTCCGACAACCCCGTCTACTACGTCCAGTACGCCCACGCCCGCACCCGTAACGTGGCCCGCAACGCCGCCGAGCACGGCGTGAGCCGCAACCCGAACGAGGCCCCCTTCGAGCCCGCCGCCCTGGACGACCCGGCCGACGCCGCCCTGCTGGGGGCCTTGGCCCAGTTCCCCGCCACGGTGGCCCAGGCCGCCTCCCTGCGCGAGCAGCACCGCGTGGCCCGCTACCTCGAGCAGCTGGCCGCCGCCTACCACACCTGGTACGGCGCCACCCGCGTCACCCCCCGTGGGGACGACGCCGTCAACGCCGGCCACGTGGCCCGCCTGTGGCTCAACGACGCCGTCGGGCAGGTCCTGGCCAACGGGCTCGACCTGCTGGGTGTCACCGCCCCCGAGAGGATGTGAGATCATGACCAACCAGATCCCCGCCGGTGAGCCGCCCCTGGGGGCCCTGGCCTGCCCCGAGCCCGAGGACCGCCCCGACCTGTGGCCCACGACGGCGCGGCGCACGCCCGACGGCGAGCTCGCCCTGGGCGGGCTGACCGCCTCCGAGATCCTCGCCGACGCCCCCAGCCCCGTCTTCGTCCTGGACGAGGCAGACCTGCGCGGCCGCGCCGCCTCCTGGAGCGCCGCCATGGCCGAGGAGTTCTGGCCCGGCTACGGACTGCGCGGCGGCGAGGCCTTCTACGCCGGTAAGGCCTTCCTGACCACCCAGGTCGCCGCCATCGTCCTCCAGGAGGGGATGGGTATCGACACGGCCTCCCGCGTCGAGCTGGCCGTGGGGCTGGCCGGCCTGGAGGAGGTCGACGGCCACGAGGCCACGGCCCGCGCCCGCCGCCTGGGGCTGCACGGCAACGGCAAGACCCCGGCGGAGGTGACCACCGCGGTGCGCCACCGGGTGGGTCACCTGGTCATCGACTCCCCGGAGGAGGTCGACTACGCCGTGGCCGCCGTGCGTGAGCTGCGGAACACCGGTGACTACGGTGCCGACGAGCGCGCCCGCGTCATGGTGCGCCTGACCACCGGCATCCACGCCGGCGGGCACGAGTACATCTCCACCGCCCACGAGGACCAGAAGTTCGGCCTGTCGGTGTCCACCGGCGCCGCCCGCCGCACCATCGACGCCATCATGGCCGCCGAGGAGCTCGAGCTGGCCGGCCTGCACTCCCACATCGGCTCCCAGATCCTGGACCTGGCCGGCTTCCGGGAGGCCGTCGGCGTGGTGCTCGGCCTGCGCCACGAGGTCGCCGTCGACACCGGACACCTGTGCCCGGAGGTCGACCTGGGCGGCGGCTACGGCATCGCCTACACCGGCGCCGACCCCGTGGCGCCCTCACCGGCGCAGGTCGCCCGGACCCTGGCCGAGGCCGTGCGCGAGACCTGCCAGCGCCTCGGCGACGAGGTCCCCACCGTCTCCATCGAGCCCGGCCGCGCGGTCGCCGGCCCGACGACGGTCACCCTCTACACCGTCACGGGCCTCAAGCGCGTCGAGCTGGGGGAGGGGGCCTCGCGCCTCTACGTCAGCATCGACGGCGGCATGAGCGACAACATCCGCCCCGCCCTCTACGAGGCCGCATACACGGCCCTACTCGCCAACCGCCGCCCCGACCCCCAGGCGGGCCTGGTGCGCAGCCGGGTGGTGGGCAAGCACTGCGAGTCCGGCGACGTCGTCGTCCGGGACGTGGACCTGCCCGCCGACCTCACTGTAGGCGACGTGCTGGCGGTACCCGCCACCGGAGCCTACGGGCGCTCCATGGCCTCCAGCTACAACCTCTTCACCCGCCCCGGCGTGCGCTGGGTCCGCGAGGGCGAGTCCGGCTGGATCCTGCGACCCGAGACCATCGAGGACCTCCTGCGCCTGGAGGGCTGAGGCTCCTCACGTCTCACAGGGGCGTCTCACAGGGGCGCCGTCGTTCCAGGAACAGTTCCTGCTTCGACGGCGCCCCTGAGCATGCTCCAACAGAGAGGTGCAAGAAATCTGAAGGCGGCAATTGACTGAAAGAACGCTGAGCTCAACCGTGTCTCAACAGAGATGAAGGCCGTCTGTTTGGAGGCTTGGAACAACGGAGGCACAGTCCGTCTGATAGGAGAGACACAGCGGCAGCACAGGAGTAGTACATAAGTGTTGTGGGAAACCTACAAGCTTCCATCATCATGGTTGTTTGAAGCCTAGATCACAGTTGTGTTGAGATTGTGACCTCCTGCGTGTTTTGTGTGTTCGCTATTCCCAAACAGTCGGTTTGTGACACAGTGGTCTTGGTCATCACGGGGCAGCCTTCCCGTCTCCTGAACAGGTGGTGGGAGCGTCCGGTGATGGTTCACGAGGCAGACCCTTGTCATCTATGCCAGGAATCCGGAGAACCCATGAAGACATTGTCCACGGGCGCAACCTCTCGGCCGGCCCTCTCACGAGGGGCGGTGAGGGGACTCGTCGCCATCCTTGCTCTCTTCCTTGTCGCGATCATGTCCCAGCTCTCGCCCCAGGCGAGCGCCGACGAGAACAAGAGCGTCAACGTTTCCAACCTGTCTCTGACACGTGTGGACGGCAACAACGTTGAGCAGGAGGGAAGGCTCAACTACTACGACCTCGCTCGCCTGAGCTTCGACTGGAGCGGCGTCGACGCCAACCTCAAGTCGGGCGACTCCTTCACGATCGGTCTGGGTGAGTACTTCACCAACCTGCAGAACAGCGCCACCCACCCGATGACCGTCGAGTACGGCGGCAAGGACGTCGAGGTCGGCACCTGCACCCTTACCGTCAAGGACGTCACCTGCACCTTCAACTCCAAGGTTGACGAGCTGAAGGCCGCCGGCTTCCACAACTTCAAGGGCAGCGGCTCCGCCCTGGTGGCAGTCGCCAAGACCACCGACGCACAGACCGTCGACCTCACCGCCAACGGTGTGACCACCGCTGTCACCCTGCCCGGTGGTGGCGGTATCGGTGGCCCCGACGAGAGCAACTGGGAGCTCACTAAGTGGGCCTCCAGCTTCTACAACAACTACAAGGAGCTGACCTGGGGCGTGAACTTCGGGGCCAACCAGACCACTGGTGACAAGCTCGGCAAGACCTTCGACGGCTCCCGTCAGACCATCACCTTCACCGACACCCTCGGTGGCGGAATGAGCTTCAACCAGGTCGACGCCACCCGCACGGTCCTCAACCTGCGTCCCGCGGACGGCAAGTCCATCCCGGTGACCAACGCCGCCGGCCAGGACGCCACCACCCAGTACGGTGACTTCGACGTCAAGGCCAGCTACTCCGCGGACGGCCGCACCGCCACCTACGAGGTGACCGGTCCCTTCCAGAACGGCACCAACTTCACCCTGGAGTACCCGGTCTCCTTCGTGGACGCCAACGGCAACGCCGTCGCCGCCACCCAGGGCGCCGCCTACGAGAACACCGTGAACCTCAACGGCACCGACCTGACCAGCACCCAGCAGCAGTCCTACGTCCAGTACTTCGACATCTCGGTCCAGATGGAGCCCGGCTTCGGCGGCTTCAGCGTGACCAAGGTCGTTGAGGGCAACGCCGCCGCACAGGCCGCCGGTTCCTCCTTCGTCGTCGACGTCGCCTACGAGCTGCCGGCCGCCGCCAGCTCCTACCCGGACTGGAAGGCTCCCGAGGGGCAGAAGGCCACTGGCGAGGGACGCACCGGCACCTCCTCCCTCACGGTCAAGCCGGGTGAGCCGGTCGCCTTCGAGGGCACCTTCCCCGTGGGCACCAAGATCACGCTGAGCGAGGACACCTCCAAGGCCCAGCCCGCCGCCTCCGGCTACAGCTGGGGTGAGCCGGTCTTCACCGTGGACGGTCAGAACACCAACACCTTCACCATCCGCGACCAGGAGGTTGTCAAGGTCTCCCTGACCAACACGACGACCACCACCACGACTCCGCCGACCACCACGCAGCTGCCGCCCACGGCCTCCAACCCGCCCGGGTACCCGCCGGAGACCGCGCCGCCGGCCACCACGGCTCCGCCGACCACCACGCAGCTGCCGCCGACCGAGTCGAACCCGCCGGCCACCGTGGCTCCGCCCGCGGCCCCGCCGAACACCCCGGGCTCTCCGCAGACCACTCCGGCCGCTCCGGTTCCGCCCACCTCCACTCCGAACACGCCGACCAGCACCCCGCCGCTGGCGCGCACCGGTGCCAACGCCGTTGCGCTCCTGCTGCTCGCCGGTGCCGGCCTGGGTGGCGGTGTCCTGCTCATGGCTCGCCGCCGCAAGGCCTCCTGAACGCGGGTGACCGCTTCTCGAGCCTGAACGCTCCGTCAAGGAGCCCAGTGGCCCCGTCCCGATTCAACCGGGACGGGGCCACTGGCGTCTCTCCACGGGGCTTCCGTAGATCATCAGACCCGCCTCCAACCTGCCGAGAGCAGGAGACGTCATCGGGTCGTCTCAGCCGTAGGGAGGAGTCCCCCTCCCCAGCAATCGTCCTGCCGGGGGTCACCGTGTTGGCGTGACGTTTCCTAGCCTGGAGGCATGAGCGCAGCCACATCGTCCTCCCCGTCGTCACCGTCCTCACTGACCTCCTTCATCTCCTCCCTGGAGCAGCCGCCGCCCGCCTGGGGGCGTTCCGATGAGCCTCCGGCCCCGATGTCCATGGGGCTGGGACGGGTGATCGGTCGGTTGCTCAAGCAGATCATCTGGCGCCGCTGAGAGGGGCAGGACGCCTACCGGGACGACCTTGTCGAGGGGTACCGGTCAGTGGTCCGTTCCGATGTCGCCGGGCCGGCCGCAACGGGTAGCGACGTAACCGGCTCGCCTGTTCCTTCACGTGGACGTGCCAGCGCTCTAAGGCCTTTCACCCTTATGCTGGCCCGCAGCGATCGCCAGCACAGGCGGACAGCCGGTCGGACACCCTGCCTCCGCCGGCGCCATCGCATCACGCAGTCGAAGTGCCCGTGCACGGCACGCAACACAGCAAGGTGGTCATCCCGTGGCTCAGGAGCTCTCACCCGCCCAGCGCACCCTCACCGTCGGCGTCCTCGGCGCCGGGACCGTCGGCAGCCAGGTCATCCGTCTGCTCACCGAGCAGGCCGACGACTTCGCCGCCCGCTCCGGTGCGCGCCTCGAGATCACGGGCGTGGCCGTGCGCGACGTCAGCGCTCCACGCGACGTCTCGGTGCCACAGGACCTCCTCACCGATGACGCCACCGCCGTGGCCACCGGCAATGACCTGGTCATCGAGCTCATCGGCGGCATCGAGCCGGCCCGCACGCTCATCCTGGCCGCCTTCAAGGCCGGGGCCAGCGTCATCACCGGTAACAAGGCCCTCATCGCGGCCCATGGCCCCGAGCTCTACGCGGCCGCGGCCGCCGCCGGCACCGACTTCTACTACGAGGCCGCCGTCGCCGGTGCCATCCCGGTCGTCTACGCGCTGCGCGAGTCGATGGCCGGCGACCGCGTCACCAGCGTGCTCGGCATCGTCAACGGCACCACCAACTACATCCTCGATGAGATGAGCACCAAGGGCCTGTCCTTCGAGACCGCCCTGGCCACGGCCCAGGAGCTCGGCTACGCCGAGGCCGATCCCACCGCCGACGTCGACGGCCTGGACGCCGCCGCCAAGGCCGCCATCATCGCCTCGCTGGCCTTCCACACCCGCGTGGGCCTCGACGACGTCTCCGTCGAGGGCATCCGCGCCATCACCGCCGACGACATCCGCGAGGCCCACGCCTCGGGCTGCGAGCTCAAGCTGCTCGCCATCGCCCAGCGGCGCGACGACGAGCACGCCCACGGCGTCTCCGTGCGCGTCCACCCCGCCCTCGTGCCCAGCGACCACCCGCTGGCCAGCGTCCACGGCGCCTACAACGCCGTCCTCGTCGAGGCCGAGAGCGCCGGGCGCCTCATGTTCTACGGACAGGGCGCCGGGGGAGCCCCGACAGCCTCCGCGGTCCTGTCCGACGTCGTCGCCGCCGCCGCCCATCGGGTCCACGGCGGCCAGGCGCCCCGCGAGTCCTCCTACGCGCACCTGCCGGTTCTGGGCCCGGAGGCAGCCGTCACCCGGTACCAGATCCAGCTGCGCGCCGACGACGCCGTCGGCTCCCTGGCCGCCATGGCCTCCGTCTTCGCCGACAACGGCGTCTCCATCAACTCGGTGCGCCAGAGCGCCTACGTCACCACCGACGGCAGTGACGACCAGGCCGTCGTCACCTTCGTGACCCACCCGGCGCCCGTCTACCACCTCGACGCGGCCGTCGAGGGGCTGCGCGCCTCGGAGCGGGTTGCCGAGATCGTCTCCATCCAACGCGTCGAGGGCGAGTGACATGCGCATCGTCTACGAGCGCGCCGCCGTCCGCGTCCCGGCCACGACGGCGAACATGGGGCCCGGATTCGACTCCTTCGGCATGGCCTTCCGCTACTACGACGAGGTCTCGGTACGCCCGATCACCGGCACCACGCGCGTCATCGTCGAAGGTGTTGGTGCCGGCACCGTGCCCGACGACGACAACAACCTCGTCGTACAGGCCCTGCGGGCCGGCCTGGACGCCGTCGGCGCCCCGCAGGCGGGCTTCGAGATGCGCTGCGTCAACCGGATTCCCCACGGCGGAGGCATGGGATCCTCGGCCAGCGCCGCGGTGGCCGGGCTCATGCTGGCACGCGGCCTCATCTCCGAGCCGGAGGCTCTCAGCGACGACCGGGTCTTCGCCCTGGCCACCGATTTCGAGGGGCACCCCGACAACGTCGCCCCCGCAGTCTTCGGAGGAGCGACCGTCGCCTGGGTCGAGCGCGGCGGGCACCCGCGCATGGCGCCCATGCCCGTGGACGCCTCCCTGGGGGTCAGTCTGCTCATCCCGCCGTCGACCACGCGCCTGTCCACCAAGGAGGCCCGTCAGGTCCTGCCCGTCTCCGTGCCGCGCGAGGACGCCCTGTTCAACACCTCCCGGGCGGCCGTGCTCATGCTGGCGCTCGCCGGACGCCCCGACCTGCTCATGGCCGGCACCGAGGACCGGCTCCACCAGGAGTACCGGCGCGGGGTCCTGCCCGCCTCCATGGCGGTCATGGACTCCCTGCGGGAGCAGGGCTATCCCGCGGTCATCTCCGGGGCGGGGCCCACGGTGCTCGTCCTGTCCACCCTGGCCGACCAGACCCGCTTCACCCTGGAGAACCACGGCTGGAGCGTGCTCAGCCCCGGCATCGATACCCGCGGTGCGGTTCTGACCTCCTGAGCCGCAGCCGGCTTTCCCCCGCCTCCTGATCGTGGGCGCCCTCGGGCCTGAGGGCGCCCACGATCCGCGTCTGCTTCCGCCCGCTGACTCTGCGCGCTGAGCCTCATGATGGGGAGCGCGTCACACTCCAGTAGTTGAGAAATAAACTATGAGTGTCTCCGGTTTCATCAGTCAGCAAGGATCCAGCACAGCCCAGTGCAGAGACAGAGAGGACGTGTCATGCAGTTCGGAATCTTCACGGTCGGAGACATCACCACCGACCCGGCCACCGGCAAGGCGCCCAGCGAGCACCAGCGCATCAAGAACACTGTCGAGATGGCGGTCCTGGCCGAGCAGGTGGGTCTGGACTTCTTCGCCACCGGGGAGCATCACAACCCGCCCTTCGCGCCGTCGTCGCCCACGACCCTGCTGGCCAACATCGCCGCGCGCACGGAGTCGCTCCTCCTGACCACCGCGACCACCCTCATCACCACCAACGACCCGGTGCGTCTGGCCGAGGAGTACGCCTACCTCCAGCACCTGGCCGACGGGCGCGTCGACCTCATGATGGGGCGCGGCAACACCGGGCCGGTCTACCCCTGGTTCGGCAAGGACATCCGCAAGGGCATCTCCCTGGCGGTGGAGAACTACGACCTGCTGCGCCGTCTGTGGCGCGAGACCAACGTGGACTGGGAGGGCGAGTTCCGCACCCCGCTGCAGGACTTCACCTCCATGCCCCGTCCGCTCGACGGCGTCCCGCCCTTCGTGTGGCACGCCTCCATCCGATCGCCCCAGATCGCTGAGCAGGCCGCCTACTACGGGGACGGCTACCTGCACAACAACATCTTCTGGCCCATCGATCATGTCAGGAAGATGGTCGACCTCTACCGTGAGCGCTTCGCCTTCTACGGTCACGGCACCCCCGAGCAGGCGATCGTGGGCCTGGGCGGGCAGGTCTTCGCCGCCAGGAACCAGGCCGAGGCCGTTGAGCGCTACACGCCCTACTTCCGCAACACCTACGTCTACCAGGGGGCCGGCCTGGAGGAGATGACGACCCACACCCCGCTCGCCGTCGGAACGCCCGAGCAGATCGTCGAGAAGTACCTGACCTACCGGGACGCGATCGGCGACTACCAGCGCCAGGCCTTCAACGTCGACTTGGGCGGCGTCCCCCACCGGGAGGTCATGAGGCAGATCGAGTACCTGGGTACCGAGATCGTCCCGGCGCTGCGCGCCGAGCTGGAGGCCACCAGGCCCGCGGACGTCCCGGACGCCCCGCTCCACCCGCGCCACCGCGCCCTGCTTCAGGGGACCGAGCCTCCGGCCGAGGAGCCCTTCTCCCTGTCCAACGAGTTCGACCCGCTCACGGGCCGGAAGGTGAGGATCTGAGATGAACCGCGCAACACTCGACACTACCGGTGACCTGCAGGAGGCGGACGGCATGGCCGCCGGCACGGCCGCGCCCGTCGTCCCGTCCGGGGGCACCCAGTCCCTGGCCGGCTCGCAGACCTACGACGCCTACGCCAACACCCAGATGGGGCGTCTGAGCCGGATCGTGGCCCTGCACGCCGGGGTCTCCGAGCCCTCGACCTCCCAGATGCTCGCCGAGCGCCTGTCCGAGTCCACCCGCAAGGCCCTGGAGGCGGACTCCCGCCTGGCCAGTGTCGAGGTCATCGGGCTGCGTCCGCTGGTCAAGGACATCGCCCTGGCCAGTGTGGGAGGGCCGGTGTCGGCCGAGCTGCAGAAGGTCGTCGACGCCCTGGCCGCCGCCGACGGCGTCGTCCTGGTCAGTCCCGTCTTCCAGGCCTCCTACTCCGGGCTGTTCAAGTCGGCCATGGACGTGCTGCCGGCCGGCACGCTCGAGGGCGTCCCCGTCCTGCTGGGCGCGACGGCGGGTACCGCCCGCCACAGCCTCGTCACCGAGACGGCGCTGCGGCCCCTGGCCACCTACATGAAGGCCCTGCCGACGCCGACCGCCGTCTTCGCGGCCAGTGAGGACTTCGGTGCCGCCTGGCAGACGCAGGCCGCCTCGGGCCGGCCCGAGGCGGCCTTGAGTGAGCGCGTAACCCGGGCCGGGCGTGAGCTGGCCACGCTCATCGAGCGCTTCCCGCGGCGGGCACCGCTCGACCCGCTGGCCGACTTCGCACCCATGGGCGATCTGCTGGGAGGCCGGCGCGGCTGAGGCTGTCGGGCCAGGGAGAGCAAGGGCCTGTCGTGCATGTCCGTGTGGGGTCCAGTCCTCACCGGTCGCCGACGCCGCGGACGCACCATGGGCATCGCCGACTGCCCCCTGTGGGGCCGTCCGCGGGCCCTATGGTGCGTTCGCGAGGGGTGATAGAGGTGCCCGGCAGGATCTGGAGACGGTCGGCGGCGTGGTCGGGTCGAGCATGTGTGGAATAACGGCGGAGTATCCGGCGTTGCTCACCGGTGTTCCGTTAGGCACTGCGCGATGGGGCTGCTATGCTGACGCCGTCGGCCGCGCGGATTGCACCACGCCGCTGACCGCACCAGCCCCGGACCTGAGGCTCATGCCTCAGCAGGAACCGGCAGTGCATGACCCTCCCCGTGAATGATTCCGGGGGAGTCTCCCCAGTTGAACGTCTCCTCCCGCGGAGCGTCATCACACCGTTAGGACACTCGTGACCGAGACCTCCAGCGCCCAGCCCTCGCTTTCCACCATGCGTCTGGCCGAGCTCCAGTCGCTTGCCAGCTCCATGGGCCTCAAGGGCATCTCCCGCATGCGAAAGAGTGAGCTCGTGGCCGCCATCCGTCAGGCGCGCGGCTCCTCCGCCCCTGACACCCACAGCGCGTCGAGCGCCTCGTCCGACGCCGGGGCGACCGACGCCCCCGACTCCTCTTCCTCCTCTTCTGGCGAGTCCTCGCCGGAGCCCACCCAGCCCGCTGCTTCCGGACGCTCGCGCCGTCGCCGCGCCACCGCGGCCTCCGGCTCCCCCGAGGAGCAGCAGTCCCCCCCGGTTCCCGACCTCGGTATCGACCTGCCCGACCGCTCCGGCTCCTCTGACAATGACTCGGGCAGCGGCTCCGGTCATGACGAGGAGCGCCCCGCACGCGGCCGGTGGCGCGAGCGCACCGAGCGTTCTGAGCGCGCGGAGCGCAGCGAGGCCGGCGAGGGCGGGGACGCCTTCGGCCGCTCCGAGCGCGGTGAGCGCTCGTCCCGCGACCAGTCCCGCCGCGGCCGCAGGCGGGCCCAGGCCTCCGCCGGCGCCCCCGAGAACCAGGAGCGCTTCTCGCGCGAGCCCCGTACCGACTCGCCCGAGGACCACGCCGATGCCAAGGCCGCCCTCATGCGCGACCTGGCCGACGCCACCGGGACCTCCGTCGTCGAGCCCCAGGAGCGCTCACGTCGGGGTCGTCACGATAACGACGAGAACGACGGCTACGACGACGAGCGCGGCGGGCGCCGCCGTCGGGGGCGCAAGCGCGGACGCGACCGCTTCGACCGGGATGAGCGCGACGGCAACCGAGATGGCGGCCGTGAGGGCAGCAGCGGTCGGGGCAACCGCAACCAATCGCGCGAGGACGAGGTCCTCCTGCCGGTGGCCGGCATCCTGGACGTCACCGACAACCAGCACGCCTACCTGCGGACCTCCGGCTACTTGCCCGGCCCCAAGGACGTCTACGTCTCCAACCAGCTCATCAAGGACAACGGGCTGCGCGCCGGCGACGCCGTGACCGGGTGGGTCCGCGAGGGCGCAGAGTCCTCGACGCCCCACCAGGGCGGGCGCAGCAACCGCCGTCAGAACCGGGCCGGCCGTGTCAAGTACAACCCGATGGTCAGCATCGAGACCGTTAACGGCATGGACGCCGAGCGCTCCAAGCGCCGCCCGGAGTTCGCCAAGCTCACCCCCCTCTACCCCCAGGAGCAGCTGCGCCTGGAGACCACGCCCAAGGCCGTCACCCCACGGATCATCGACCTGGTCTCGCCCATCGGCAAGGGGCAGCGCGGGCTCATCGTCTCCCCGCCCAAGGCGGGTAAGACGATCATCCTGCAGCAGATCGCCAACGCCATCAGCGTCAACAACCCCGAGGCCCACCTCATGGTCGTGCTCGTCGACGAGCGACCCGAGGAGGTCACCGACATGCAGCGCACGGTCAAGGGGGAGGTCATCGCCTCCACCTTCGACCGGCCCGCCTCCGACCACACGATCGTGGCCGAGCTGGCCATCGAGCGGGCCAAGCGCCTCGTGGAGCTGGGCCAGGACGTCGTCATGCTGCTGGACTCCATCACCCGGCTCGGGCGCGCCTACAACCTGGCGGCCCCGGCCAGCGGCCGGATCCTCTCCGGTGGTGTGGACGCCTCCGCCCTCTACCCGCCCAAGCGCTTCTTCGGCGCCGCCCGTAACGTGGAGAACGGCGGAAGCCTGACCATCCTGGCAACGGCCCTGGTGGAGACCGGCTCCAAGATGGACGAGGTCATCTTCGAGGAGTTCAAGGGCACCGGGAACATGGAGCTGCGCCTGTCGCGTCAGCTCGCCGACAAGCGCATCTTCCCGGCCGTGGACGTGGCGGCCTCCGGCACCCGCCGCGAGGAGCTGCTCATTGACCCCGCCCAGCTCAAGATCATGTGGCGCCTGCGCCGGCTCTTCGCCGGGCTCGAGCAGCAGCAGGCCCTGGAGCTGGTGCTGTCCAAGCTCAAGGACACCCAGTCCAACGCCGAGTTCCTCATGGTCCTGTCCAAGACCACCCCGGCCGGCACCTCGCTGGCCGACGGCGAGGACGAGTAACGCAGTCAGGTTCGGTACCGGTTCCTCGGGCCTCGGCCGAACCCGGCAGGTGCCCGGTCTCACGCGGTATCACCGTTGCGTGGGCGCCGCGGCCGGTGGCACAATCTACTGCTGGCCTCCGGTTCACCTGCGCTTCCGCGTGGGACCCGGGACCCTCTGACGCTTAAGGAGAAACCTATGAAGCAGGGCATCCACCCCGACTACGTGGCCACCACGGTCACGTGCACCTGTGGCAACACCTTCGAGACCCGCTCCACCGTCACCTCCGGTGAGATCCGCGTGGACGTGTGCTCGGCCTGCCA
The DNA here is from genome assembly GCF_011752065.1 of Actinomyces sp. ZJ308. GTDB lineage: Bacteria > Actinomycetota > Actinomycetes > Actinomycetales > Actinomycetaceae > Actinomyces. The sequence continues at coordinate 2,413 of NZ_JAAIJY010000011.1, read as the reverse complement.
CCCCTTCTACACCGGCAAGCAGAAGATCCTCGACACTGGTGGCCGCGTTGCCCGCTTCGAGGCCCGGTACGGCAAGCGCAGCAAGTAGCCGCGTCCAACGACGCCGGCGGCCGGCTCCCAGAGCCGCCGTCGGCGTCGTTCGCATATCGCCCGCGTATCACCGCCGCGTATCAGCACGACTCCTAGCCCGTGAAGGAACCCGAGTCCATGAGTGAGGACTTCTCCGCCGCAGAGCCGCTCCTGGCCGAGTACGCGGATATCGAGGCCGAGATGGCCGGGCCGGCGGCGGCCGACCCCGGTGCCATGCGCCGGCTGGGGCGCCGCTACGCCGAGCTGGGCAGGGTCGTGGCCGCCTACCGGGCCTGGCGGACCGCCGGCGCGGATCTGGCTGACGCCCGCGAGCTGGCCGCCGAGGACGAGGACTTCGCCGCCGAGGTGCCCGCCCTGGAGGCCGCTGCGCAGGCGGCCGGCGAGCACCTGCGCGAGGTCCTCGTGCCCCGCGACCCCGACGACGCCCGCGATGTCATCATCGAGGTCAAGGCCGGCGAGGGCGGTGAGGAGTCGGCACTGTTCGCCTCCGACCTGGCCCGCATGTACTCCCGCTATGCCGAGCGCCAGGGCTGGGCCGTGGAGGTCCTCGACGCCACCGACTCCGACCTGGGTGGTTACAAGGACGTGCGGCTGGCCATCAAGACCCGTGGGCCCGTGGAGCCCCAGGACGGGGTGTGGGCGCACCTGAAGTACGAGGGTGGCGTCCACCGCGTCCAGCGCGTCCCGGTCACCGAGTCCCAAGGGCGCATCCACACCTCGGCAGCCGGCGTCCTGGTCATGCCGGAGGCCGATGACCCTGGCGAGCTCCAGATCGACGCCGCAGACCTGCGCATCGACGTCTTCCGCTCCTCAGGCCCGGGGGGCCAGAGCGTCAACACCACCGACTCGGCCGTGCGCATCACCCACCTGCCCACCGGAATCGTCGTGTCCATGCAGAACGAGAAGTCCCAGCTGCAGAACAAGGAGGCGGCCATGCGGGTCCTGCGTGCCCGACTCCTGGCCGAGCGGGCGGCTGAGGCCGCCGCCGAGGCCGCCCAGGCCCGTCGCAGTCAGGTGCGCACTGTGGACCGCTCCGAGCGGATCCGCACCTACAATTTCCCTGAGAACCGGATCGCCGACCACCGCACCGGCTTCAAGGCCTACAACCTCGATGCCGTTCTTGATGGTGACCTCGGCCCGGTGATCGCCTCGGCCATCGCCATGGACGAGGCCGAACGGTTATCCCAGGTGGGTGAGGGCAGTGGTTCCTGAGTTATGCGGCGGCGCGCCGGCGGGCGCGGTGGACCGTTACGGGCTGCGGGCGCTGGTGCGCCAGGCGGCCGGACGGCTGGCGGCGGCCGGAGTGACCAGCCCCCAGGTCGACGCCCGGATCCTGGCCGAGCACCTGCTGGGGAGGGCGCTCCTCCTGGCCGACGGCGCCGACGGAGACTTCCCGGCCGCCTACGACGCGCTGGTGCTGCGCCGCGAGTGCCGTGAGCCGCTCCAGCACATCATCGGCCGCATGTGGCTGCGTGGCGCTGAGCTCATCAGCCGCCCCGGCGTGTTCATCGTGCGTCCGGAGACCGAGGTGGTGGCCGGAGCCGCCATCGAGGCCGCCCACAAGGTGATGACTGACGGCGGGGGAGTGGTCCTCACCGCCGACCTGTGCACCGGCTCGGGTGCGATCGCCGCCTGCATCGCCAAGGAGGTACCGGGCGCCCGGGTGGTCGCCGTCGAGATCAGCGAGACGGCCGCGGCCCTGGCCCGCGAGAACTGCGAGCGGCTGGTTCCCGGACGCGTTGAGGTGATTCACGCCGACGCCACCGACCCGCTGGTCCTGCACGATCTCAACGGGCTGGTCGACGTCGTCGTCTCCAACCCGCCCTACGTTCCGGCCGGTGCCGTGGAGGACGCCGAGACCTCCCAGCACGAGCCCACCGTGGCGCTCTACGGCGGGGGACCTGACGGGCTGGACATCCCGGTCGACGTCCTCGTGCGCTCGGTCGCCCTGCTGCGCACCGGCGGCGTGCTCGTCATGGAGCATGACCACGAGCAGGGGGCGCTGCTGCGCGCGGCCGCCCTCGGAGCCGGCTTCAAGCAGGCCGAGACCGGCAAGGACCTCACCGGCCGCGACCGCTACCTGCGCGCCGTGAGGTAGACCTCGCAGCGAGGTGGTCTACGACGTCGAAGAACACAACGGCTGCGACGGCTGATCCGGAATTCGATTGCCGTGGGTACTGATTTCGGCTTGCTGATGTTCGCTCATCATTCGATGAGCAGTGATGTCACAGATTGAATAGCCGTAGATGAGTGGTGGGGGGGGGGGGGGGGGGGGGGGGGAGAACACACAACAAACAAAAAACAAACAAACAAACGCGACAAA
>NZ_JAAIJY010000010.1 GCF_011752065.1 Actinomyces sp. ZJ308 | reverse complement strand
TTCTTTTTGTTTTTTGGACATTGTTTTAAGGGCTGTGTTTTTGGGGTGGGTCCGCCAACCTGGTTGACGGACCCACCACTCTCTCAAACTCTCCATTCCGAGGGACCTCGCAGGAGATGGCCTGACGACTGCTTGCTAGTGCTGCTGCCTATCCAATGGAATCCGACAGCTTGCCCAGATCTTGCGTCATTCCATCGCAGAACCAGCGAGTGATAGACGCCGGGTGTGTGATCGCAGTGCCGACCGTAACAGCGGTAGCACCTCGATCGAGGGCCAGTGCAGCCTGGGTCGCATTGTTGATGCGTCCCTCAGCAATGATCGGAACACTGAGCCGGTTAGAAAATTCTTCAACCAGCTCCAGATCAGGTCCCTCTGTGGTCGGGCGTTCACCGGTATAGCCGGCCAAGGTGGTCCCCACGAGATCGGCACCTGCGTCCTGACTGGCCAGGCCGTCATCCAGCGAACCGCAGTCCGCCATGAGGAGAATGTCAGGAAACTGACGTTTCACCTCGGTAACGGTATCCCTGAGCGATCGTCCATCTGGACGAGGTCGGCGTGTGCCGTCAATGGCCACGATGTCGCAGCCAGTTTCGGCCACAGCCAGTGCGTCGTCCAGCGTAGGGGTGATGTAGACGCCTCTCTGACCGACCTTCACCAGGCCTATGATGGGGACCTGAAGTAGCGGTCGCGCTAGGCGCAGGTCCTCCAGGCCCTTAAGACGTACGCCTGCGGCCCCGCCGCGGACCACTGACTGAGCGATCTGTACCATGGTATTCGGGTGGAGCATAGGTTCTCCCGAATAAGCCTGACATGAAACGATGAGTCTTCCGCGAAGAGCCTCAACGATGTCAATCATGTGTTTCTCCAGCCGTCGATGATCTCAGTCAACCTTCTTAGGACTAGCTCTCTTGCTCGTTCCGCGATTTTCGGTCCGCTGAGCCCGAGAACTCCGTGACATGTTCCGGGAAGTAGAACCATCTCGGTGGGGACGTTCGCTTCCGTCAAGGCTCTTCCAAAAGCAAGATCTTCGTCCATGAGTGGATCGCATTGATTGGCGAGAAGGAATGTCGGTGGAAAACCTGAGAGATCTCCCTCCCTTGCTGGTGCTGCATGGGGTGTCGGTTCATGGTCTCCAAGATAAGCTTTCCATGATGCGGTTGCATTAGGTAAATCCCAGACGGCTGTGCTGGTAGCGTCTCGCATTGAGGGGGTGTTCAGGCGATCATCAAGAACTGGTTCAATGAGAAAGGCATGGTCAGGCATAGTGGCTTTGGTGTCCCGGCAGTGCAGGATGAGGCCTGCGGCTAGGTTTCCTCCTGCGGAGTCGCCGTAAACGATGCGTCTCACATCGGGATACTGAGAAACAACCCAGTTCCAGGCGGTAGCGCAGTCCTCAAGGGGAAGAGGGAACGGTGACTCAGGAGCGAGCCGATAGTTCGGGCTCACAACTGTTGCGCCAGTACGTGATGCCAGCATGGCGTTCCATGAGTCGTCGTACTTGGCCTGTCCGGCAACGAATCCTCCGCCATGGATGGATAAAATGACGGAAGTATCTCCATTTTCGGGAGAGTGCACTCGCAGCTCCAGTACTCCTCCCTCGGTCGGAACCGTGAGGACCGTGCGGGTGACTCCCTTAGGAACGGGTGCATCATGATCGAGGATCTCCGCTCCTGCTGCACGCATTGTCTGGGGATCCCAAGTGGTCTGTGGAGGAACCTCGACCACTGCCGCAGCCACTTGAGAGTCAAGAAGACGAGAAGGTGTGAGTGTCATGAGGCGACCTCCTTCAAGAATGAGTCGCACACCGCGTAGAATCTGCCCGGCTGATCCCGCCGGACACAATGGGATGCTCCAGGGACGACAGCTGTCCGGATCGCAGTGTTGTTGAGAGAGTGAATTTTTTCGAGTCCCTTCGCGCCGATGAGCACATCGTCGCCGTCGGAAGTCACCAACAGCGTCGGCATACTCAGTGCCGTGGCGATTTCTTCCCAGGAACTAAGGACGGTGACCTCCCCCGTGCAGACGAAGTTTCGATCGACCTGGATCTTTCCCTGCAACCATGCGCAAGACTCCTCGAGGTCCCAGGCCGGGTAGCTCTTTCGGTTCTCAATCAGTGCTTCACCTGGGTGTTCCGCGATCCACCCCATGCGAGCCGCCAGTGCAGGTGCTTCATTCCTGTAGGAGGCCCTCTGGCTCTCGGATAACCAGGCAGGTTCCTCCAGGACCAGGGCATCGACCAGGTCTGGACGACGGATAGCAACGGCAGATGCGACCGCGCCTCCCATCGAGTGGCCGATCAGGATCCGTGCCGTGCTGTGGTCCCGGTCCTCGAGGAGGGTGATGAGATCCTCCACCATCAGCCCGATCGGGTCGTTCAACTCGTCGAGGGTGAAATGGGGGGAGAGGCCGTGTCCGCGTGCGTCAATTGACGTGACATCATAACCGTCTCTCCAGTGTCGGTGCTCGCCAGCAAGTGATGCGGCGTTGTCAGTGACACCGTGAGTGAGGAGGAGCTGAGGTGCTTCAGGTCTGGTAGTGCGTATGCAAGCGATTCCAATTGCGTTTGTCATGCTTCTCTCCTGACGTACTCGCGCTCAATGTCCTCAAGAGTCTTACCCTGCGTCTCAGGAATAACCTTGAGTGCGAAGACGGCCAAGAGCGCCGTTGCTACAGCGTAGATCCCGAAGGTGCCCACGCCACCGAGTGCCTCGAAGAGGCTGAGGAAGGTCAATGAGACGATGAAGCTCAGCGTCCAGTTCACTCCGGTGGTCAGGCTCATAGCGGTGGCACGGATTCTTAGTGGATAGAGCTCGGAGGGAATGATGAAGACAACGATGTCCAGGCCGACGGCGACGGCAGCGATGTAGAGGAAGATACAGGCGACGCCGATGAAGGAGGTGGCGCCGGACTTGATACCCCCCATAAGGAGCAAGGCGAAGATAGCCAAGCAGATCGCTTGTCCTGCGGCTCCCGCCGCAAGCAGCTTGGTGCGGCCGATCTTGTCGACCAGACCCATGCCGATGACCGTGAAGATAAGATTGATGACTCCAACACCCACTGTGGCCAGAAGAGCCGAGGAGGCACCGAGGCCAGCGCTTTCGAAGATGGATGGCGCGTAGTAGACCACGGCGTTGACGCCGGTAAGCTGTCCCAGGATCTGCAAGCCAACGCCTGCGATCAGTACGTGACGCAGTCGAGGATCGAGCAGCGCCTTCCACCCATCGGACTGGCTGCTCTGGTCATTGGATCGAATGTCCTCGAGTTCTTTCTGGACTTCTTCCGGAGTGCGGAACTTCTCCAGCACTTGCCGCGCCTTATCGGCACGACCGTTGATAGCGAGCCAGCGAGGTGACTCTGCCAGGCTGAAGACACCGATGCCCAGGAGAAGAGAGGGGACCACGGCCAGACCTATCATCCATCGCCAGTCCTGGTTGATTCCGGCAAGAGCGTAGTTGGATAGATAAGCGAACATAATGCCGGAGACGATCATCAGCTGGTTCAGGCTGACGAGCCTACCTCGCAGATCTGCGGGGGCGAGTTCGGAGATGAACACGGGGACGATGCTGGAGGCGCACCCCACTGCCAGGCCAAGGATGACTCTGGAGACCACCATGATCGGTACTGATGTCGAGAAGGCGGCCATCAATGAACCGAGGACGAATACTACGGAGGCTGCTAGGAGGACGGGGCGGCGTCCGAACTTATCGGACAGACGCCCCGAGGACATTGCTCCGAGTGCGGCGCCGACAGTGAGGGAGGAGACGACGACGCCTGAGGTGAAGGGCGTAAGTCCGAAGTAATCGGTCATTGCGGGTAACGCTCCGGAGATGACTCCGGTGTCGTAGCCGAAGAGCAGACCACCCAGTGCGATGATGGACGTGGCCCAGATGACGTGGCCGTTTCGGGTTCCAGACGATGCCATTGTCAGGCCTCCATCCCTTCAGCGGGGATCTCCGACGTCACGGAGTCCAGGGCGAATGCAGCAGCGCCCAATAGCGCTGCATGAGATCCGCGGGTCGCGGTGGTGATGGGTGTATCGGCAACGACGTCCATGGCGTCATGGGCGACGCCTTGTCTCAGTGCATCGAGCCACCCGCTGTAGGCCTCGGTGACGCCTCCTGCAAGAGTGACTAAGTCAACGTCGATGGTGTTGAGCAGGCTGCCGATGACTTTGCCAGTCGCGAATCCAGCGATGCGGTAGGCCTCCTGCGCGGCGGTGTTTCCTGCTTCTGCGGCTTTTGCCAGGCTTTTGCCGTCCTTTGTTGCCTCATCGCCGGCATTCAGCCTGGCTGCGATACGCAGGATCCCAGGCCCCGAGGCTAGCCCTTCAATGTGCCCGGTGCGTCCGCAAGTGCACTCCAGATCTTCGGCCTCACTGACGCCGATGTGCCCGATGTGCCCTGCTGCGCCGTGAGATCCTTGCAGGAGGTGTCCGTCGGTCACGATGCTGCCGCCTATCCCAGTGCCGACGGCGACCATCATCATTGAGCGGTGGTCACGGCCGGCTCCGAAGAGAGCCTCGCCCAGGCCATGTGCGTGGGCATCGTTCAACGCTCGGAACGGAACTGAGAACTCGGCGGTGAAAGGCTCTGCCAGGTTCGCACCTTTCCATCCGGGGATGGTCTCGGTGGCATGAGTCACGACGCCGAGGGTGGAGTCGATGACTCCGCCTGCGGACATGCCCACGGCTTCAAGGCGCGTGTCCGGATGGGTCGCAAGTACGTCCTTAGCCACTCGGACGGCTGCTGCAAGGACGCCGCCGCTGCCGTCTGATGTGACGGTCGGTGTCGTCGAAGTCTCGATGATCTCAGCGTCGTTCCTGCTGATACGCACCAGGGCTGCGTTGATCTTGGTGCCGCCGATGTCTAGTGCGATGACGTCGTGTGGGATGCTGTGATCGCCCTGATGCAGTGGGGACTGCATGAAACTCACTCTCCTTTGAGCTGGTCCAATCCGCGGGGTCAGAGGGCAAGATCTCGCGGTTACTAGGTCTTAGGGCCTAGCAAGTCACCATATGGTAATCTACTTAACCATAGGGTGATTGGCTCGATGGTACACCCGTCCTAGAGTGGTTGTGAACAACTTGTTTAAAGCTGGAGGGGTCCGTGCATAAGTATGAGCTCATCCGTGAGGCGATCTCGGAGATGGCGGTTGAGGCTGGCCCTGGGGTGCAGCTTCCCACTGAGAAGGAGCTGGCCCGGCGATTCGGTGCGTCGACGATGACGGTGCGTCGTGCCCTGCAAATTCTTACGGAGAGCGGTCAACTATATGGCGTTCCTGGGAAAGGCACCTTTGTGGCGCGTTCTCGTGTGACAAAGATGGCGCGACTGTCAACCTCGTTCACCGAGGCGCTGCAAGCATCCGGGCGGCAAGCGGGTAGTCGGCTGGTTTCAGCCAGTCTGCGGCCTCCTGTGGATGAGGTGGAGCGCGAGTTCTTTGACATCAATGAAAGCGGCTTCGTGGCCGAAGTGCGGCGTGTGCGATTGGGGGACGGGGTGCCTATCGGGTTCGAGGTTGCGGTCCTTAATGCGGCAATCCTGCCTCAGATTCTTGGGTGTGACCTGACTGGGTCGCTGTATGAGTTGATTGAGCGGCACTATGAGCTAGAGATTGAGCGCACTGGTATCGTCGTGTCCTCTCGACTCCCCAGTGCGTCTGAGGCGGAACTGCTCGAGGTGGCGCCCGCTGCTCCATGTCTGCAGACTATTGTCACTGCACAGGTCTCGGGCGGGCAAAATCTTGAGCGTACGGTGGCGCTCTACCGTGGCGATATGTATGAACTAGCCATATGAGTTTGGTTGTTAAGGTGGGGGCTGGAAGTGGTGAACGTTAAAGTGTCTGCAGCCCTTGGTTGCAAACAGGTCTGCGTTTGAGTGTTGCTTTGCTAGTCTCTGCAAGAGTGGCGATTGATGCTCAAGCGCTGTCGGCGGCGTGCGCCCGGTTCGGTGTTGCTCGACTGCGTATTTTCGGCTCAGTGCTGACCGATCGTTTCGATCCCCACGCCAGCGACATCGATTTTCTTGTTGACTTCCAAGCAGGGCGTGAGGATCGATTTGCCGATTTCTTCGGTCTGCGGGATGAGCTGACGAGGATCTTCGGCAGGAAGATTGACCTGATCGTTGCGGAGTCGGTTAAGAATCCTTATTTCAAGGCGTCGATGTTGCAGAATGTAGAGGACGTCTATGCAGCCTGATGTTTCAGTCGGTGGCGAGTCGGTCCGCTGACTCACGGATCACCGCCGTTGCCTCCTCGAGGAAGGTGACCAGCTGATCGACCTGGGGAGCGGGCCAGGCCTGAACCAGCGCAGTCAGTCGCTCGTTCGCAGGACGGAACACCGTGGCCAGCCGGTCCGCACTGGCCACCTGAATGGTGAAGGACCGCAAGTCCTTCTTGTTGGGGCGGCGTTCGATCCATCCGTTGTGGCTCAATCGCCTCAGGACGCTGGCCATCGTGGTCGTTGCCATCCTCGTGCGACGAGCCAGCGCGGTCGGTGTTTGCGGGCCCTCCCGGTGCAGAATGTCCAGGACGGCCAGGTCGCTCTCATTGAGCCCCAGTCGGCCTGCAACGGCGCGGTTGCTGGCGGCCAGCTCGCTGTTCATGACGCGCAGCGCCCGAATCAGGCGCTGATCGTGAAGCGGTTGCCCCACATGACCCTCCTCTTGCAGCGCGGTCCTCGCTGTCGACGCCAAGCACTTGTCGGCGCACGCTGACAACGAGCTTGCCGTTCACGTGACCCTCGGCTGGCGGCGACCTGCACGGCGAGAGAGCCCACGCCGCCGGCGGCGGCGCTGATGACGACGACGTCGTCGGCCTGCAAGTCCAGTCGCCTGAACGCCCCGCAGGTGGTTTGCGCGGCGACCCCCAGCGACGCCGCCACCTCGAACTCCTCCAGAACATCGGGGCCGCCGAACCTCTGGTGCTGAAGCATCCGACTCATGGGACTCTCCTGGGCTCGCTTCTCCGCAGTGAAGGCGCTCCGCCGTGAGGATGCCTGAGGTGACCTTCACTGAACACCGTACGCAGTTAGTACGAAATTCGAACTAGATCGATCGATCCTGGGAAACCACTGAGATAAGTGGCCTGCATCATGGCACTACTGGTGCCTGGTTCAGTGCAGGACGAACCGGCAGAATGATGAGAATCCGCGCTCTGTCCGACAAGACGTGCCCAGCTGCTGCGCAGGGACAGTGGTGGCCGCGTTCGGTTCCGTCGCTCAAGCTGCTCCGCGTACTTTCGTCCTCTACCGCGAACGGAGTCATTCATGACCAGGGTTCTCGTCATCGGTTCCACCGGCCAGGTCGGCCGCGTCGTCGTCGAGGAGGCGCTCAGTCGCGGTTTCACCGTCCGTGCCCAGAGTCGCAACGCCGCCCGTGCCGAGCGCTCGCCGCCCGCGGGCGTCGAGGTCGTCGAGGCCTCCCCGGTCTCGGCCGATGACCTGCGTCCGATCGTGCGCGACGTCGACGCCGTCGTTCTGACCCACGGGGGCGACATGGACGGGGACGGGAGCAGCTTCTACGCCGCCATTCCCGCTCTTCTCGACGCGCTGGGCGACAACGACGCTCATATCAGCCTCATGACCGCCATGAACACGAGCCACTCCTCGGGGCCGAGCCACTACGGCTTCATTGAGTGGAAGCGACGCGCCGAGCGCCTCCTGCGCGTCTCAGGCCGCCCCTACACGATCGTGCGGCCCGGCTGGTTCGACTACCAGGGACCGGAGGACCAGCGCATCGACCTTCGCCAGGGCGATCTCGTCACCGGCCGGCCCGGCGTGGACCGCCGCCACATCGCCCAGGTCCTCCTGGAGGCCGTCACCAACCCCTCCGGGGCTCGCCGCACGGTCGAGATCTTCTCCGCCGCCGGTTCCCCCGTCACCGACTTCGAGGCGCTCTTCGCCTCCACCCGAGCCGATGAGGCCGGCGCGCTCGACGGCGTGCTCGACACGAACAACGTGCCCCTGGCTGATGAGCCCGAGCGCGTCCAGGCCGACGTCGCCCGCTTCTCCGGCTGACTGACCCGCCAGAGGAAACCAACGACAGAGAACTGAGGATCAGCATGACCACTCTCTTAGAGCACAAGGAAGCCATCCGCGAGGTCATCGACCTCTTCGCCATCCTGGAGATCGACGTGGCCGAACAGGCCAAGCTCTTCACTGCGGACGCTCACGTCGAGGTCTACGCCGCCGACGGCTCCCTCATGATGGAGTTCGACGGACGGGACAAGCTCGTCGAGCTCTTCGGCGGAGCCATGGCTGCGGTCAAGACCGCCTACCACTTCAACGGCCAGCAGGTCATCACCGTCGACGGCGACACCGCCACCGACATTCACTACGGCAAGGCCCTTCTGGTTCAGGAGCAGGACGGCAAGGACGTCCTGACGGACCACAGCATCAGGTACACCGACACCCTTGTGCTGACGGACGGCAAGTGGCTCATCAGCCGCCGCGAGCAGCACTTCGTCATCAGCGAGACCCGACCGCTCTGAAACACTCTGAAAACTGGAGATCACCGATATGTCGCAACCCACTGCGCGCCGTTCCTTCATCGCCCTGTCCTCAGCCGCAGCCCTTGCGGCCATCGGCGGGTGCTCGATCCTGGGACGGGAGGACGAGTCGGACACGCCTCGCGGGAAGACCTCCCAGGTCGCCGTCGCAACCGACTCCTCACGCATGATCGTCGTCTACTTCTCCGTCCCTGAGACGGACAAGACGACCGGTCTGACCGAGGAGGAGGAGAACTCCGTCATCGTGGTGGACGGTCAGGCCCTGGGCAACACCCAGTACGTCGCCCAGCTCATCGCCCAGGACACCAGGGCGCAGACGGCACGGATCGAGACGGTTGAGGCCTACCCGCTGGACCACCAGCAGCTCATCGACAAGGCGCGGAAGGAGCAGGACGACAAAGCGCGCCCGCAGATCCAGCAGCTGCCGGACATGAGCAGCTACGACACGATCTTCCTGGGCTACCCCATCTGGTGGTCCGACATCCCGATGCCCCTGTACACCTTCCTGGAGCAGACGGACTTGAAGGGCAAGACCATCATCCCCTTCTCCACCCACGGTGGCTCCGGACTATCCGGGACCCCTGAGGCCATTGCCGGCGCCGCCTCGGGCGCCACGGTGAGTGACCACGCCCTGTCCATCTCACGCGACCAGATGGACGGCGCGCCCCAGGCCGTCACCTCCTGGCTGTCGGAACTGGGGCTGTGACGAGGACTGCCGCCGGCGACTCCCAGCCGACACCGTCGCCGCAGCCCGACGCCGACACCCGGCTGCGCTGGAGGCATCTGCTGGCTCGCCTGACACTGTGGGGCGTGGCCGTCCTGCTTCCTCTGCCCCTGGTGGCCGCCTACGGAAGCCAGGCCGTGGGCCCGCTGGTCATGCGCCAGGAGGTTGCCCTCGGGATCATCGCCTACGTCTGGTGGCTGCTGGCCATCGTGCTGTCCCTGAGGTGGAGGTGGCTGGAGCGTCGGGTGGGACTCGCCTCCATCTACGGCCTGCACGGGATGCTGGGGCTGGCCGCCCTGGTCCTGGCCTGGCTGCACCAACGTTCCACCTACGGGGTCGACCCGCTCGGGGCCCGGCTGGGGATATGGGCCTGGTACCTGTCGATCGCGACGGTGTCCCTGGCGGTGTTCTTCCTGTCGGGGTGGATCGTCGACCACGTCCCCGGGGCCGCGAGGCTGCGCTCCTGGCTGGAGCATCTGCTGCCCCACGGCCTGGGGGTGTGGCTCCACCGGATCAACCTCGTCATCGTGGTGATGGTCCTGGTTCACGCCCATCTCCTCGTTCGGCTGCGCGGCGGGTACGTGGGCTTTCTCCTCCTGCTCGACGTCGTCACCGCGGCGGTCCTCATCGCCTGGGCGTGGTGGGCCTGGCGGCGACGCCGGCCCCGAGCCACCGTCGTGGTCAACGAGGGTCTCAACCCCGACCTGCGCAGGCTCGTGCTCGCCCCGGATGCTCCGATGAGCCGGCTGGAGCCGGGCGATGTCGTCTTCATCAAGGTGGTCCCGCGCTCCTGGGGTGCGGCGCTGGCACGCCTGTGGCGTCAAGGGACGCCCGGGGACTGGCACCCCTTCTCGGTGACCGGTGCCGATCCCGAGCGCTTGAGCTTCCTCATACGCCAGCTCGGAGACTTCACCCGCTCCCTGTCGGAGCTTCCTGTCGGTGCGCGTGTGGCGATGCAGGGACCCTACGGGCGCTTCGGCCGTATCGCCGAGGCCGGCGGTGATCGTCCGCTCGTCCTGGTGGGGATGGGGGCGGGCAATGCGCCGCTTCTCAGCATGATCGAGACCTACGCGCGCCGTCGGCCGGTGCACCTCCTGTGGAGCGTGCGTCCCGTCGATCGTGAGGCCGCCACGGCTCTGGTCGCGCCCTACCGGGATGATGCCCGCGTCACGGTGCAAGAACGCCGCTTCACCGAAGACGACCTGACCCGGATCCTGCAGGACCGTGAGACGGCCCTCGGGCAGTTCTTCATCGTCGGTCCTCCCCGGGCAGTCATCGCGATGCGTCGTACGCTCCACCGGGTCGGGGTTCCACGCGCTCATCTCCATGACGAGCGCCTGACCATGTGACGAGACGGGGCGAGGGCCAGGGGCTTGATCTACGAGGCCTCGTGTGAGCCCTCGTTGGTGGCCTGCCGGTAGCGGCGTGAGGCGTCCGTGACCCGGCTGATCAGGGCGGCCAAGGTCCTCAGATCCCTCTCGCCGATCTCCTGGCCGACGGCGTCGGCCCAGGCGTGCTGCTGCGTGGCCAGCGCCGCGACTGCTCGCCTTCCCCTGGCCGTCAGACCGAGCAGGTTCTGGCCGCGTCGCCCGGGGTTGGGCCGCCAGTGCGCCCAACCCCGGGCGACGACGTCGTTCGCGACCCGTTGAACGCTCTGCCGGCTCAGCCCCAGGCCCACCCGGCGCGCGATCTCGGCGACCGGCAGCGGCTCGTCCAGGACGGCGCCCAGCACCCGCCACCGGGCGGGGGTCAGCTCATGAGGCGCCGTGATCGCCGCGGCCGCCTCCAGAAACTCCCCGTTGAGTGCGAAGACGGGAAGGACCAGGGCTGTCAGAGCATCACCTTCAGGCGTTCTGCCAGGCACTGGTCGCCTCCATCAGAGCCGCGTAGTGCTTCTCGTCGCCACTGAGGAACAGCTCCTCCCAGGCATCGGCCATCGAGATGGGCACGAGTCCGGTGACCCGCATGACCTCAGCGGTGAAGGGGACGGCGTGGATGCCCGAGGCTGTCGTCACGCCCCGGTCGGTCACCACTGGAGCCTCCACGTAGCGCGCCCCGCCGAGGTATCCGGTGGACTCAAGGTACGAGGCCGCATTCGAGGTGTGCCGACGCTCATCCAGGAAGCCGGCGCGGGCCAGCAGGAGCGTGGCGCCGCAGATCGCCGCCACCGGAACCCCTCTGCCTGTGAGACGCTCGACAGCCTCGATGAGCCGCTCGTGCCCGGAGGCGTAGTGGTCCCCTCCGGGGATGACCAGGGCGGCGAGCGAGCCGTCGCCGGTGAGCGCCTCCAGGTCATCGAGATCGGCCTCCGGCGTGAGCGGCAGGTTCCCGAGGGTGCGCACCGGCTCCAGACCGTCGCCCACGAGCAGCAGCCGGAACCGCCCGGGCTTGAGCCTCTCCGCACCGGCGAGCTGAGTAGTGAGGTAGGCGTACTCCCAGTCCGCCATGGTCTCAGTCGTGTACAGGGCGATGGTCCGCATCTCGGCTCCTCCTCGGCCGTCGGTCGTGGTCCATTGATCGCAGATGACAACATACTGTCAATATCGACAGTGTGCTGTCAATAGAGGGGGTGGAGCGGCTGAGTGCGGAACGTGTCGGTGGCCTGGCCTAGGCTTGGCTCCGAGATGAACGCGATGAACTCCCTCTTCGGTGCCCTGCCCATGCCCGGATCCAGCGATCCGGCGACCCCGCCGCCCGAGGCGGCGCTGCCCGCCCTCATTCCCGCCGGCGGGGCCTTCGATGACGACTCCTGGGCCGACGTCGAGGCGCCCGAGGAGGACTGGGGCCCCGAGGACGCCCCGCCGCCCGAGGATGAGGCCGCCGCCACCTCCACCTGGGAGGAGCGCCAGGACGAGGTCGCCGCCCTGGTCGCCCGGGCCCAGGCCAACGCCGCCGCGGCCCGTGCTCGGGCCGGCGAGGCCGCGCCGTCGGGCCGCCCATCCGGTCCTTCCTGGGGCGTGACGGTCTCGGACCCGGCCGAGCTGGTTCGCGGTCTCAATCCCGCCCAGGAGGCCGCCGTCACCCACTCGGGCGCGCCGCTGCTCATCATCGCCGGGGCCGGATCGGGCAAGACCCGGGTCCTGACCCACCGCATCGCCCACCTCATCGCCACCGGTCGCGCCCGCCCCGGCGAGATCCTGGCCATCACCTTCACCAACAAGGCCGCCGCGGAGATGCGCGAGCGCGTCACCGCCCTGGTGGGGCCCGCCGGCGAGCGCATGTGGGTCTCCACCTTCCACTCCGCCTGCGTGCGCATCCTGCGCCGAGAGCACGAGGCCGCCGGCCTGCGCTCCACCTTCTCCATCTACGACGCCGCCGACTCCACCCGCCTCATCACCCTCATCGTGCGCGAGCTGGGCATCGACCCCAAGCGCTTCACCCCCAAGACCTTCGCCCACCGCATCTCCGACCTCAAGAACGAGCTCATCACCCCGGCCCAGTTCGCCGAGAGGGCCGTCACCTCCAACCCCCTCGAGCGCCACCTGGCCGAGGTCTACCGCGCCTACGCCGAGCGCCTGAGCGCCGCCAACGCCCTGGACTTCGACGACATCATCATGCGCACCGTCGCCCTGCTCCAGATGCGCCCGGCCGTCGCCGAGATGTACCGGCGCCGCTTCCGCCACATCCTGGTCGACGAGTACCAGGACACCAACCACGCCCAGTACGTCCTCGTGCGCGAGCTCGTCGGCGGGCCCGGCACCTCCGGGGCGGGTTCGGCGCCGGCGCCCGGCGAGCTCACCGTCGTCGGCGACTCCGACCAGTCCATCTACGCCTTCCGCGGCGCCACCATCCGCAACATCGAGGAGTTCGAGCAGGACTACCCGACGGCGCGCACCATCCTGCTGGAGCAGAACTACCGCTCCACCCAGAACATCCTCTCGGCCGCCAATGCCGTCATCTCCCGCAACAGCGGACGGCGCGAGAAGAACCTGTGGACCGCCGCCGGCGACGGCGCTCCCATCACCGGCTACGTCGCCGACTCCGAGCACGACGAGGCCCGCTGGATCAGCCAGGAGGTCGACCGCCTGGCCGACGAGCACGGCGTGCGCCCCCGCGACGTCGCCGTCTTCTACCGCACCAACGCCCAGTCCCGCGCCCTCGAAGAGGCCTTCATACGCTCCGGCCAGCCCTACAAGGTCATCGGCGGCACCCGCTTCTACGACCGCCGCGAGATCAAGGACGCCATCGCCTACCTGCGCGCCGTCGACAACCCCGATGACGACGTCAACCTGCGCCGCATCCTCAACGTCCCCAAACGGGGCCTGGGGGACAAGGCCGAGGGCGCCCTGGCCGAGCACGCCGCCCGCTACGCCGTCTCCTTCGGACAGGCCGTCGCCGACGCCGCCGGAGCCCCTCGCGAGGCGCAGGCCAACGGGGGCGACGCGGACGGGCAGGCCCCGTCCTCCACTGAGGCCGGCGAGCCGCCCGAGGTTGAGGGACTGACCACTCGGGCCCGCAACCAGGTGCGCGGCTTCCACGAGCTGCTCACCACCCTGCGGCACATGGTCACCGCCGGCGACGGCGTCGCCGACGTCCTGGACTCCGCCCTGGACGCCTCCGGCTACCTCTCCGAGCTGCGCGCCAGCGACGACCCCCAGGACGCCACCCGCGTGGAGAACCTCGCCGAGCTCCACTCCGTGGCCAGCGACTTCCAGGCCGCCAACCCCGACGGCACCCTGGCCGACTTCCTCGAACGCGTCTCGCTCGTGGCCGACTCCGATCAGCTCCCGCCCAGCGCCGACCTGGAGGACGAGGAGGCCCGGCGGGCCGAGGAGCAGGGCCGGATCACCCTCATGACCGTCCACACCGCCAAGGGCCTGGAGTTCCCGGTCGTCTTCGTCACCGGCATGGAGGACGGCACCTTCCCGCACACCCGCTCCCTGACAGAGGAGACCGAGCTCGCCGAGGAGCGACGCCTGGCCTACGTGGCCCTCACCCGCGCCCGCGAGCGCCTCTACCTCACCCGCGCCGCCGTGCGCTCGGCCTGGGGCACCGCCAACGCCATGCCCGCCTCCCGCTTCCTCGACGACGTCCCGGACGAGACCATCGACTGGAAGCGCCTGGCCTCCTCCATGGAGGCGCTGCGCGGCGGCGGCACCGGCTGGGGGAGCAGCTGGGGTGAGGGCGGCTTCGGCTCGGGTGGGCGGCGCTCGGGAGGAGAGCGACGGGACTCCTACTCCGGCGGCTACGCCGACGACGATGACTTCGCCCCACCGGTCGGAGGAGGTGCTAAGCGCTCGGGCAAGCTGGGACGCGTCGAGACCGCCCAGGACCGGGCCGCCAAGCGAGCCTCGGCCCGCCTCGAGGCCCGCGGCAAGCAGGGGGTCGCCTCTCCGGTCGGCGGGGCAGGCAGAGCGGGCTCCACCGAGGACCTGCCCGCCGCCGTGGCCGGGCTGAAGGCCGGGGACCAGGTGCGTCACGACTCCTACGGGGTGGGCACCGTCGTCGGGCTGGAGGGCAAGGGGCGATCCCTGACCGCCCGCGTCGAGTTCGTCATCGACGGCGCCCCCGCCACCAAGCGCCTCATCCTGCGCTACGCCCCCGTGACCAAGATCTGACCGTCCAGGCTCCCGTATCCGGGATCTCCCTGAGTGCAGGACCAGGGACGGTTCCTCCCGGTGGGGGAGGCGCGGCCACCGGCGGGGAGGGCACACTGCGGCCATGAGCAGTGTGGTTCCTCCTCCGGCTTCTACAGCAGAAGCACGGCCTCGTCACCTTCTGGACCGACTCGTTCCGGTCAGTCCCCAGTGGCGCATTCCTCCGCGAAAGGCGGAGCGCCTCGGTTGGCTCCAGTTCCTTCTGGGGATCCTGCTCGCCTTCGTCGTCCAGCTCCTTGCTGGAGCCCTCGCGCTGATCACCGGTTTCACGCGGTTCAAGGCGGGCGGCGGCACGGAGGTTCTGCCGGGCTCCATGCTCGTCATGGCGATCGCCGGGGCGCCACTGGCCCTGCTCGGGTACTGGCTGCTGGTGCGCTTCGTCGGCGGGCGACCCGTTATCGAGCTCGGTGGGCGCCGGGCGGCGCTGCGCGAGCTCGCCGTCGGGCTGGCCATCGGGGCGCTGCTCATGTGCGCCGTCATCGCGGTCCTGGTCCTGCTCGGCTCCTACCAGGTGGTGGACATCGGCTGGAGCGCGGGGATCCTGACCGGTCTCGGCGCCGGAGTCCATGCCGGGTTCGTTGAGGAGATCGTCGCCCGTGGGGTGCTGCTGCGCATCCTCGAAGGATGGCTGGGGACCTGGTGGGCGCTGGGCATCACCGCCGCGCTCTTCGGTGCAGCCCACCTCG
Organism: Actinomyces sp. ZJ308; assembly: GCF_011752065.1. Taxonomy (GTDB): domain Bacteria; phylum Actinomycetota; class Actinomycetes; order Actinomycetales; family Actinomycetaceae; genus Actinomyces. Next base: position 72,992 of record NZ_JAAIJY010000010.1, on the reverse strand, counting down.
GCAACCCGCATGCCACGGCCTTCGGTGCCGTGGCGATCATGCTGGAGGCGGGCATCCTGCTGGGCGCCTGCTACCTGCTGACCCGACGCCTGTGGCTGGCGATCGGGGTGCACATCGCCTGGAACTTCGTCCAGGGCGGCATCTTCGGCTCCGACATCTCCGGCATCGGGACAGGGCGCGGGCTCATCGAGGCCCGCTTCACCGGCCCCGACCTGCTCACCGGCGGGACCATGGGGATCGAGGGCTCCCTCGTCGCGATCGTGCTGTGCACGGCCGCCGGTGTGGCCATGCTGGTGGCGGTGCGCCGGCGCGGACTCATCGTCCCGCCCCGCTGGCGGCGCCCGGCGGGCGACAGTGCCGTCGAGCGCCGCGGCCGGTGACGACCCGCCCGGGTCACCTGCAGGTCGGTACCAGGCGCACGGCCCGTCGCTCGGCCCGGAAGTCGTTGACCGGTGCGTCGGAGGCGTATCCCAGGGCGAAGCCGGTGATGAGACGGTAGTCGGCCGGCGCCTCGAACTCGGCATCGAAGGGGCGGCGCCAGGTGGCCAGGACGCCGAGAGGACAGGAGTCGACGCCGTGGGCCTTGGCGGACAGGAACAGGGTCTGGAGCATGATCCCGGCGTCGAGCGCGGCGAAAGGCATGAGGCCCTTGTGGACCAGGACGAAGCCGATGATCGGGGCGCCGAAGGCCTCGCAATTGCGTCGGGTGGCCGCGTCGCGGGCATCGCGGTCCTGCCGGGCGATACCCATATGCGCGTACAGCTGAGCGCCGACGGCCTGGGAATGGGGGAGCAGGTCCGCAGGGTAGGGCGCCCAGGTCCGGTAGTCGCCGTCGGGCGCCCTGCCGCTCAGAACCAGGCGTGCCATGGCCCCCCGCTTCTTGTGCTGGACGGGAAGAGAGGCGTCGAACTCGGCGAGGTAGGCGGAGCGCAGGCGGTCCGCCCGCTCCCCGCTGGCCAGCGCCAGCATGAAGGGACGCGTATTGGACCAGCTCGGCGCCTGCCGGACATCCTCCAGGATCTCGTCGACGACCTCGGTCGGTACGGGATCCGGTCGGAAGTCCCGTACGGAGTGCCGGGCGGCTGTCAGGTCGGAGAAGGCTTCGGGGTTCACGGTGGTGGCTCCTTGGAGATGCGGTGGGGCCGCGGTCGGGGCGATCGCGGCCAGTCTCGGGTGTGACGCGGGGTCGCACGCAAGCATGGCGAACGACGCCGGGGCCGAAGGTGTCGAGTCGCCCATTCGCCGATGAGGTTCTGGGGAAGGGGATTGCATCACAAGACGTAAACGTTTACATTGGTGTTGCCGGCATTGTCCTGACATATCACACTCTCGGGCCGGCGGGTTCTCAACGGAGAGGAAGACACCATGGAACACCCCAAGGACACTCTGCGCGTCGGAGTCATCGGCACCGGCGTCATGGGGGCCGACCACGCCCACAACCTCGCCCGCGGCGTGCGGGGCGCCTCGCTCGCCGCCGTCGCCGACGCCGACGTCGACCGGGCCACGACCCTCGCTGCCGAGGTCGGGGCCGATCAGGTCTTTGCCGACGGCACCGAGATGATCGGCTCCGGGGCTGTGGACGCCGTCATCATCGCCGTCCCCGACCCCTTCCACGCCGACCTCATCCATGCCGGCCTCGACGCCGGGCTACCCGTCCTGTGCGAGAAGCCCCTGACCCCCACGGTGGACGAGGCCGTCCGCATCATCAGAAAGCACGACGCCCTGACGCGCCCCCTCCTGACCGTCGGTTTCATGCGCCGCTTCGACCCCGGCTACCTCGCCATGCGCAGGAGGATCGCCTCCGGCAGCGAGGGAGCCCTGCTCATGACTCACTCCTGCCACCGCAACGTCGAGGCCTACCCCGGTCAGGACTCCTCCGCCACGGTCACCAACTCCGCCGTCCACGAGATCGACGTCCTGCCCTGGCTCGCCGGCAGCCCCATCACCGAGGTCCAGTGGCTCTCCGGGCGGCCCTCCTCCCTCATCGACGAGCGCATCGACCCCCAGCTCCTCCTCATGCGCTCGGCCGACGGCGTCCTGCACACCGTCGAGCTCCAAGTCCATGCCCAGTACGGCTACGACGTGCGCTGCGAGCTCGTCTGCGAGCGCGGCAGCATCGAGATGCCTCCCGTCCCCGCCCTCATCGAGGCCGAGGAGTACATCGTCTCCACCGACCTGAGCCGGCGCTCGGCCTACCCCGCCGACTGGCGTCCCCGCTTCGCGGCCGCCTACCGGGCCGAGCTCGCCGCCTGGGTCGAGGCCTCCCTGAACGGGACCATCCCCGAGGAGGCCGCCACCGCCCGGGACTCCCTGCGCACCACGATCGTCGCCGAGGCCCTCGTGCGTTCCATGAACGAGGACGGCGCCCGCATCCAGGTCCCCTCCATCGAGTCCGTCATGGGCGAGGAGGACTGAGCCATGGAACTCGGACTCGTCACGGACTCCCTGGCCTCCCTGCCCTTCGAGGAGATGCTCGATACGGCCGCCGGGCTCGGCATCTCCGCGATCGAGCTGCCCACCGGCGGCTGGTCCTCGGCGCCTCACTGCGACGTGCGCGGCCTGCTCGCCGACGCCGCCGCCCGCGACAGGTTCACCGGCGCGATCGCCGAGCGCGGCCTGCGCATCAGCGCCCTCAACATCAACGGCAACCAGCTCCACCCCGTCATCGGGAAGAAGATCGACGGGCTCGTCCACTCCACCGTGGACCTCGCCTCGCTGCTCGGCGTGGGCACCGTCGTCCTCATGTCAGGCCTTCCCGGCGGGGCCCCGGGGGAGAGGACCCCCAACTGGGTGACCACCTCATGGCCTCCCGAGACCCAGGAGGTCCTGGCCTACCAGTGGGAGGAGGTCGCCATCCCCTACTGGAAGGACCTGGCCGCCTACGGCCGGGAGCGGGGCGTGCGCTTCGCCGTCGAGATGCACGGCAACCAGCTCGTCTACAACACGGCCACCCTGCTGCGCCTGCGCGAGGAGGTCGGCGACGTCGTCGGCGCCAACCTGGACCCCTCCCACCCCATGTGGATGGGGGCCGACCCGATCGCCATGGTCGGTGAGCTCACCGGAGCGGTCCACAACGTCCACGCCAAGGACACCCGCGTCAACGAGCGGATCACGGCGGTCAACGGCCGTCTTGACACCCAGAGCGTCGATCGGGCCTCGACCCGTTCCTGGAACTACGTCACCCTCGGGCTCGGTCACGAGGGCGGGCGCCAGTTCTGGGGACGCCTCTTCTCCGACCTGCGCGCCTGCGGCTACGACGGCGTGCTGGCCATCGAGCACGAGGACGTCCTCTACGACGCCGTCGAGGCCCTGGCCTCCACCGTCGCCCTCATGGGCGAGGTCATGCCGGTGGCCGAGCCCAGCTGGAAGCCGCAGGACGTGTAGGGGTCAGCGGGGCGCCGTCGAGTCCCGCACCATGAGCTCGACCGGAAGGACGACGTCCTCGACCTCCCGACCCTCCAGGAGCGACATGGCGGAGTCGACGCCGCGTCGTCCCATCTCCCGCGCCCGTTGGCGCACCGTGGTCAGCGTGGGCGTCACGAGCGCCGCCCAGGGGATGTCGTCGAAGCCGCACACGGCGACGTCGTCGGGTACCGCCAGTCCGCGGCGACGCAGCTCGCGCACGAGCGTGATCGCCAGCAGGTCATCGCCCGCGAAGAAGGCGTCGATGCCCGCCACGTCGTCGATGATGGCGCCGGCCTGGGCGATCGCGTCACCGGTGCGCCTGAGGGCCCGTGCCACCGCCCGCTCGGGGACCTCGATCCCCAGCTCCGCCGCCCGGCGTCTGAAGGCGTTGATGCGTTCCACCGACGTCGGCATCCCCTCGGGGGCGCCGACGACGGCGGCGCGCGCGCACCCCAGGGAGGCGAAGTGCTCGGCGACCAGCTCTCCGCCGCGCACGTTGTCACTGCTGACCCGGGCCGCCGCGTCGCCGTCGATGGCCTCATCGAGCAGGACGACCGGTGGCCGCCCGCCCCTGCTCGCGGGCACGTCCGTGAGCAGAACCGGTGTGAAGGGGGCGCACAGGACGGCGGCCACGTCTAGGGACAGGGCGTCGGCGAGGTAGGCGCGCTCGCGGGATGGGTCGAGGTTGGCGTTGCGCAGCACCACCGCCAGGTCGTGGTCGGCGGCTCGCTCCTCAACCCCCACGACGAGCTCGGTGTAGAAGGGGTTCGTCACGTCCGGGATGAGCAGAACGATCGTCGAGGAGCGGCCCGAGCGCAGCGCTGCGGCGGAGCGGTTGGGCCTGTAGCCCAGCTCCTCGATCGCCGCGTGCACGCGCTGGGCCGTCGTCGCCGACACGGCTCGCTTGCCGGACAGGACATAGCTGACCGTCGCCGTGGACACACCGGCCAGCGCCGCGACCTCCTTCAGGCCGGGCTTACGCGGGTGCGCCGTGCTCATGGGCCCGAGCCTACCGGCATGGCCGGCGCCACCGATCCGGGCGCCGCCTGGTCGGCCTTGACCGGGATCGTGGCGCGGGTGTGGTGGGCGCGCAGCCAGGCCCGGTTGGCCTGTGAGGAGTAGGCCTTGTCGGCCAGTACCTCCCACTGCGCATCGGTGAGGTCATGACGGCGCCCAGCGCCTGCGTCTGTCCTGGGCGACTGAGGCCACCGGCTCGGTCACGAGATGACTTGACACCAGCCGTGATTTCCCGGAGGCCTCACCCGCGCCGCCGCCCTCCCCACATTTCGCAACACGGACTGAGCCCGATGTCCACAGAAATGACATTGGATGCCCGACGACGTTGATGCTGGTTTGAAAACCGCGTGATTCCGCGGTTTTAGTCGGCGAGTGGGCGGCTCGTGCGGACTAATGTCATTTCTGTGGACACTCGCCACGGGGAGCCCAGCGCCCAGGACACACTGACGCAGCCGAAGAAGGTCCGCCACAGCATCATGGCGATGACGATCGCCCGCGACGCCCCGTCATCTCAGCGGCTCCTCACATCGCATCGGCCACGGCACTGCATCGCGGTCATACCTCGGGGCTCGCGTTCGAGGGGTAGAGATACGAACACGCGGACACCTCACCCCAGTTTCGCAACAGCCCCTAGTGCCTGGGGCCGAAGGTGGAGTCGTCCAGCCGGCGCAGGACGCGGGCCGGGCTGCCCACCGCCAGGCTGTCGGCGGGAATGTCCTTGGTGACCACCGAGCCCGCGCCGATGACGCAGTTGTCCCCGATGGTCACGCCGGGGCAGACGATCACCCCGCCGCCCAGCCACACGTTGTCGCCGATCGTGATGGGGTCGGCCGCCTCCAGGGAGCAGGCCCGCGGCGTCGGCTCCAGGGGGTGGACCGGGGTGAGCAGCTGGACATTGGGGCCGATCTGGCAGTGCGCGCCGATACGGATCTCCACCACATCCAGGGCCACGAGCCCGTAGTTGGCGAAGGTCCCCTCACCCACGGTGATGTTGTCCCCGTAGTCCACGCGCACCGGCGGCAGGAGGCGGGCCTTGTCACCCAGACCCGGGATCGCCGAGCGCAGCAGGTCCCAGCAGTCCTCCTCGCCCTCGGCGAAGGCCCGCTCGAAGCGGTAGAGCATCTTGCGGGCGTGCGCAGCGATCCTGGCACTGTCCGGGTCATCGGCGACGTACCAGTCGCCGGCGAGCATGCGCTCGCGGTTGGTGCGGTCATCGCCGACGAAGTACGGCTCGGCCTCGGGGAAACGCGGGGTGGGGTTCTCACTCATGGCTCGACGGTACCGCGATCGTCGTGGTTCCGGGGCTCACGGCCCCGACTCACCGGTTGTTCCAGGCCTGGCGGGCATGGTCCACGAGCTCGCCCATCCCGGTGTCGCCCAGCTTCGGGGTGATGGCACTGGCCTGAGGGCGGCCATTGCCACCCAGCGCGCTCACGCGTTTCGCCGCGGCTCGGGTGACCATCGACTCCATGGTCCTTTGGGCCTTCTGGGCTGCGGCAGCGTCTCCCCTGCGCAGTGCCAGGACGAGGTCGACAGCGGCCAGGTCCGCGCTGGCCCAGTTCGAGGTGGCATCGATCCACGGCTTGGTGTCGCTGTAGAAACCGCGCACCTTGACCGAGGCCAAGGTGCTGGGGGCGTCCTTCAGCAGCCGCAGGCGCGTGCGCAACGTGGCCGCCTTGGCCTCGATGTCCGCGTCGTCGTCTCCGTCGAGGGCCCAGATGAAGGCGTAGACGTCGTTCCAGGTGTCGGAGGCCTGCCAGCCGGTGAACTCCCACTGCTCGTGCACGTCGACGAAGGCCTGCATCGCCTCCCACGCGGGCCCCGAGCTCGCGCCCACGATCTGGATCATCGCCGCCTCCCTCGTGGCCCGGGCATCATGGCCCGTCGGGTTCCATGCGAAGCTCGCGTACTCGGCCACGGCCAGGCGGGAGGCGTAGGGCTGGATCATCGGGTTGGTGGTGATCCCCGTGACCGCAGTGGCCAGGTCGGTGCTTCGGGCCGGCATCGCCCCCAGGAACAGGCGAGCCTGGTTCTCCCCGTCATTGGTGGGGAAGTTGTCCCAGATGACCAGCCTGCTCGTGCCGTAGGCCGCAGCGGCCTGGGAGGCCTGCTCGGTGGTGATGGAGTCGGTGACGATTCCCCTCCCCGTCCACTGCACGGAGACGGCCGGGTCGAGCTCCCGCCCCAGAGTGGACTTGTAAGCCGTCTTGTCCATACCCGTGTACTGGGTCGGCGCCATCCACAGGTCTGGTAGTCCCTTGGGCTTGAGATACTCCCGCTGGATGCGGTTCAGGAAGTGGGCCTGCGCCTGGGCCAGAGCCGCCTTGTCCCCGGAGGCCGTGAACTGCGCCGTGTCGGAGTCGCAGGTGAAGTCCCCGGAGATGTCGTCGAAGGCGACGTAGAAGCTCGTGATCCCGATGCCGCGCAGCTGCTCGAAGGCACCTGTGGCCGCGGCGTAGTCCTCCGGGGAGGAGTAGCAGATGTCCTCTCCCGGGGAGAGCGTGACCACAAGGTTGACCTGCGCCGCCCTGGCCGTCTGGGAGAGTTGTTTCAACCGAGTCAGGTCGGAGGCCGGATAGCGCTCGCGCCACCTGGCCCGCAGGTACGGGTCGTCCTTGGGGGCGTAGACATAGGTGTTCATGCGCTGACTGCCCATGTAGGACAGCATGTCCATGCGTGCCCGGTGACTCCAGGGGATGCCGTAGAAGCCCTCGACCACGCCGCGTACCCGCATGGTCGGCCAGTCCGTGATGGTTGCGCCGGTGACCTTGCCGTCCACCGTGATCTGCCTGAGCGTCGTCATCGCGTGAAAGGCGCCGGAGGCGTCGTTTCCCAGGGCGATGACGGAGGGTGCGCCCGCCGACGAGGTCGTCAGGGCGTAGCCCTCGCTCTGAGCGGGAACGGACAGGGACGCCGGACGATACCGGGAGGCGTTGCCGTCATTGGTGCCGACGACGATCCTCGCCCTTCCCCGCCGGGTGACCACCTTGCCCCCGGCGGAGGCGACGATGGCGGTGGCAGTCTTGACGACGTCGTCACCCGCATGGTCCCCGACCTTGACGATCTCCACCGTCCCGGTCAGGTCCACCGTCGGCCCCGTCCACTGAACCGACTGGGGCGTTGGTGTCAGGGTCGGGGTGCCCGGTGCTGCTGCCGCGGTGGGCGCTGGTATCGAGACGACAAGACCGAGGACCAGTCCGACGAGGAGTGCTGGGATCGTGAGGGACCGAGGACGAGATGAGGAGGGGGATGCTCCCGAAATGACCATGGGGCCATTATTCATTAACGACACTTAATCTGGTTACGTTTAAAACTAATAGAAAAAGTGTGTCGTATGAGTGCGTATCGCCTACAGCACCTCGGCCACGGCCGAGCGCAGCGTCTCCGGCATCCCCAGGGACTCCAGCTCCCCCAGGAGAGCGGTCCCGCTCAGGCCCCGCTGCACGGCGCCCCAGGCCTGGTCCTTGGCGGCATAGGCCACGCGCGCCGCGTCCAGGATGGCGTGAACCTCGCCGTGCCAGTCGGCCGGGGACTGCTCCACGCCGCGCAGCACCAGCCCGACGCCGTCGGCCAGCTCCCGGCGACTCAGCTCACCTAAGTGCACGAGCGTGCCGGCCCCCAGGGTGAAGCCGTCGCCGTCCACCTCCTCGATGGCCAGGCGGCGCGCCTGACCGGCCACCCCCAGCAGGGCTCCCGTCACCCGGCCTGCCAGGAGCCTGACCGTCACCAGCCGCGAGTCCGGGACCACGTCGTCGGCCCCCTCCAGACGGATGCGGAGCACCACGTCTCCGGTGCCTTCGCCGTCCCTGGCGTCCTCACTCGTGGCATCCGGCCAGGTGAGCTCCATGCGGGTGCGGGCGACCCGGTCCGGGCCGGGATCGGCCGAGCCGTCGTCCTCCTCCAGGACGAAGCTCCCCGAGGCGCCGGGCACGACAACGATCTCCAGCTCGCGCGGATTGTCCCCGGCCGCCTCCGTCAGGCTCCCGGACAGCGGGATGAGCGACCCGGCCCGGGCCAGGACACCGATGCGGTCCAGGGGGCGCGACAGGCTCAGCATGCGCCCGTGCCCGCCGGTGGCGGCCTCGTAGCGGCGCCCCGTGGGCAGGTCGTACCAGACGCCGTCGGGCAGCCAGGTCATCTCCCGCCCCAGGCCGGTGGTCTCATCCAGCGGGGAGGTGAAGGGTACCACTAGCAGGTCCCCGAAGCAGAAGCTGTTCCGGTGCTCGTAGGCGGCCGTCTCCCGCGGGTGGTCGTGGTAGAGCGGACGCACCGGGCCGATGCCCTTACTCACCGACCGCCGCGCCCACGTGTACAGGTAGGGCACCAGCCGGTGGCGCAGCCGCAGGTGTGCCTCCATCGTGGCGCGCGCGTCGCGCGAGTAGCGCCACGGCTCCTTGGAGGTGAAGCCCGAGTTCGACGAGTGCAGGCGGTTGATGGGGGAGAAGCAGCCCAGCTGGAACCAGCGGGCCGCCATCGCGTCATCGCTCGTGCCCAGCATGTGCCCGCCGATGTCGTTGGACCACCAGAAGTAGCCGATGTTGGCGGCCGTGGCCGTGAAACGCGGCTGGAAGCGCAGCGAGGCCCAGCTGATGATCGTGTCCCCGGAGAAGCCCACCGGGGTGCGGTGGCTGGAGGCGTCGGCGAAGCGCGAGAAGGTCACCGGCCGACGGCGCTCCACGCCACCTGAGGCCACCGGGCGCTCGCGGCCCGAGTCGAGGTAGTGGACGTGGTTGAGCATCCACAGCGGGTCCAGGCCGGGAACCGTCGTGGAGCCGCCCTGCTGCCAGTCCAGCCACCAGAAGTCCACGCCCTGCTCCTCCAGGCGGTGGTGGAGTCGGGAGAGGTAGGAGCCCATGAAGCCCCGGTCGGCGACGTTGAAGGGCACGTCCTCCCCGCCGGCGGCGTCCAGGCCCAGGTCGGCGCAGACCTCCTCGTAGGCCTCCTCGTGGCGCCGCACCCCCTGGGCCGGGTGGACGTTGAGCGTGGTGAGCATGCCCCGCTCATGCAGACCCTCCAGGAAGGCCCTCGGGTCGGGGAAGAGCTTCCGGTTCCAGGTGTAGCCGGTCCAGCCCGTGCCGATCGCCGGGTCGATGTCGGTCAGGTGCCAGTCCATGTCGATGACGGCCACGGAGAAGGGCAGCTCCTCGGTGGCGAAGCGGTCCATGAGCGCCAGGTACTCCTGACCGCTGTAGGGGTGGTAGCGGCTCCACCAGTTGCCCAGCAGCGCCCGGGGGATCAGGGGGCTCGGGCCGGTGAGGCGGAAGAAGTCGCGCAGCGCCTGCCGGTAGTCCTGACCGTAGCCGAAGACGTAGAGGTCCTGCGCCCCGTCGCTGAGGCGGTTGCCGGCGTCGCGGGGCCGAACCCACTCGTCCTCGGTGAGCAGCAGTGAGGACGAGTCGTCCAGGGCGGTGATGCCGCTCAGGCTCAGCAGGCCCGGGCCCGGCCTGACGGCGCCGTCGGCCTCATCGAGGGTGCGGGCGGTGCCGCCCAGGTTCGTGGGGAAGGCCTCGTCGGGGTCCCACACGTCGCCGTGGTGCCAGGTGCCGCCGTGGGCGTGCAGCGCCGTCGAGCGCAGCCTGACGCTGAGCCCGGAGGGGGAGAAGCCCAGCGAGGGGACATGGATCAGGTGCAGGTGCTCGGTGATGATCTCCAGGCGGTCCTCGCCCCGCACCACGCGGAACGACGGCGGATCGCCGAGGTCCCGGTTGACGACCAGCTGGGTGGCGGCGTCCGTGAAGGCCCCGGTGGGGGAGAGCTCCATGCGGATGAGCCGGGAGGTCAGCACCGTGAACCGGCTGCGGGACTCGGCGACTGCGGGCCCGATGACGACCGCCTCGGGACGGGCGGCGGCCGGCCGCGGCGTGTCGGGGGCGTCGGAGAGAGGAGAAACCAACGGTCTGCCTTTCACAACAGGACAACGGAGTCGTCAGGAGCGTCGAGACGACGTCGCTAAGGACATCCACGTCTCAGGGACGCGGCGGGGGAGCGGCGCCCTCCTGGCCAAGACCGCCAAGGCCGCCAAGGCCGGACCAGGCGCGAGAACTCATCATAATCGGCCATGGACGGCGTCGCTTTCTGACACAATCGGGGCGGAACCAGCAGGCACCGTCAGTCCTGGCGGCGCAGCCCGGAGGGACCATGAGCCGGCGCCGACCTTGCTCATCGGGGTCCCGTCCGCATCGCGATGGCCTGAGCCCCGTTCCTGCTCTGTTCCTGCTTCGTTCTCATCGCATCTCCCCTCATGCCGGTAGGAAGGAAGGCTGCCCATGCCCCGTCCCGCACCCCTGGTCGTCTCAGCCCACCACGTCGGCGACGAGCCCGACTGGTGGCGCCGCGCCGTCGTCTACCAGGTCTACCCCCGCTCCTTCGCCGACTCCAACGGCGACGGGATCGGCGACATCCCGGGACTGACCAGCCGCCTGGACCACCTCGACGAGCTGGGCATCGACGTCGTGTGGCTCAGCCCCGTCTACCGCTCCCCGCAGGACGACAACGGCTACGACATCTCCGACTACCAGGACATCGACCCCCTCTTCGGCACCCTGGACGACCTCGACGCCCTCATCGAGGCTCTCCACGCCCGCGGCATGCGCCTGGTCATGGACCTCGTCGTCAACCACACCAGCGACGAGCACCCCTGGTTCGCCGCCAGCCGCTCCTCCAAGCAGGACCCCCAACGCGATTGGTACATCTGGCGGCCCGCCCGACAGGTCGACGGACTGGACCCCGGGCAGCCGGGCACCGAGCCCACCAACTGGGGGTCGGCCTTCTCCGGGTCGGCCTGGGCCTGGGACGAGGGCACCCAGGAGTTCTACCTGCACCTCTTCTCACCCAAGCAGCCCGACCTCAACTGGGAGAACCCCGAGGTGCGCCGCGCCGTCCACGAGACGATGACCTGGTGGCTGGACCGCGGCGTCGACGGCTTCCGCATGGACGTCATCAACTTCATCTCCAAGACCCACCCGCTCACCGACGCGCCCCAGGGCGAGGGCGACCTCTATGGCAACGCCTTCGCCGCCGTGGCCAACGGCCCGCGCATCCACGAGTTCCTCCGCGAGATGAACCAGCAGGTCCTCGCGCCCCGCCCCGGCCACGTCATCACCGTCGGGGAGATGCCCGGGGCCACGCGGTCCGAGGCCGCCCTCTACACCGACCCCGCCCGCGCCGAGCTCGACATGGTCTTCCAGTTCGAGCACGTCAGCCTCACCGACGGGCCGGGAGGCAAGTTCGACCCCCGCCCCCTCGACCTGGTCACCCTCAAGACCAACCTGGCCGACTGGCAGGCCGCCCTGGCCCCCGTCACGGAGCCCTCCGGCGTCGTTGCGGCGGAGAAGGGCTGGAACTCGGCCTACTGGGACAACCACGACCAGCCCCGCGCCGTCTCCCGATTCGGCGACGACGACCCCGCCTGGCGCGTCCGCTCGGCCAAGACCCTGGCCACGATCCTCCACACCCACCGCGGCACCCCCTACGTCTACCAGGGCGAGGAGCTCGGCATGGCCAACACGGTCTTCCGCGGCATCGAGGACTACCGGGACCTGGAGTCCGTCAACCACTTCCACGAGCGCGTGCGCGCCGGAGACGACCCGGCCGCCGTCCTGGCCGGACTGGCGCCCATCTCCCGGGACAACGCCCGCACCCCCGTCCAGTGGGACTCCAGCGAGAGGGCCGGCTTCACCACCGGCGAGCCCTGGATCGACCTGGCCCCCGACCACGGAACCGTCAACGCCGCCGCCCAGGTGGGCGTGCCCGGATCCGTCTTCGAGCACTACCGCAGCCTCATCGCCCTGCGGCACGACGACGCCGCCCTCGCCCTGGGCACCTTCCGGCTGCTGGCGGCCGACCACCCCACCGCATGGGTCATCGCGCGCCGGTGGCGCGCCCCCGAGGAGGACGGCGGCCACCTGGAGCAGCTGCTGCTCATCGCCCAGTGCTCCCGCGAGGAGCTGCCACTGACCGGTGAGGGCGGCCTGCTGGTGGCGCTCGCGGCCGAGGGCCTGGAGCCGGAACAGTGGGCGCGGGCCGAGCAGGTTCTGCGCGCCGGCGACCCGGACGTCCAGCCGGGCTCGGGGCATGTGGGCATGCCGGAGTCCCTGGCCGGCTGGGACTCGCTCCTGCTGCGCCGTCGGGCCTGAGGAGTCGGAGCGCTCCGGGGAGCGACGGCCCTGCGGGGAACCGTGGAATAGTCCGGGTGGACGACGTGTTGGCCTATCTGGACACTTCCTGCCAGGTGGCTGGGCGGGTGTGCCACGTCCATGAGCCGGACCGTCTTCCGGGAGGATCTGGTAGACATCTTTCGCACCGCCTGGCAGGCGCGCTCGCGGACAGGATCCCGGTCCTGATGCGGCGCACCGGCGGGATGATGAGAGAGGACGTTCATGCCATCAGATGACTTCGACGGCCGCACCGCCGTCGTCACCGGGGCCACCGGCACCATCGGCTCAGCCGTGGTCCACAAGCTGGTCGAGTCCGGGTTCCGGGTCGCCCTCATCGCCCGCAAGCGGCGCCGGATCGAACGGATGCAGGCGCACCTCCCGCACGGCGCCCGGACGCTGAGCTGCCCCGCGGACGTGACCAGTGCCTATGAGATCGTCGAGGCCCGAGAACGAATTCTGGCCGGCTACGGTCCGCCCGACCTGCTCGTGTGCGCGGCGGGCGTGCGCCGCGCCGCCCCCTTCGAGGAGGCGATCCCCGCCGACTGGCGGCTGATGATGTCCACCAACCTGGCCGGGACGCTGCAGACGGTGCAGATCTTCGCCCCCGACATCCTTGCCGCCGGGGAGCGGGGTGAGCGCGCGGACATCGTCCTCATCGGGACGGGGCCGGCCTACGAGCGCCAGCACGCCTACTCCGTGTTCTCCTCCCTGGGCGCCTCCGTCGGTCAGTTCGCCAAGCACCTGCGCGCCGAGTACGGGCCGCGGGGTGTGCGCGTCCACCACCTGCCGGCCATGTTCACCGCAGGGAGCTTCTTCGCCAAGAGCAACTTCGGGGCCCACCGGTCCACGAGCAACCACCACGACTTCGTCGACGAGATGCCGGCGGACGCGGAGACGATCAGGGGTGAACGGGTCGCCGACGAGCTGGAGTTCATGATCTCGCTGCCCGCCCACGTGAACCTGGCCAGCGCCACGATCCAGCCGGTGGGGAACCGCTGATGGGACGGATGATCGGGCGCGTGCGCAGCGCCTACACCGCCTTCCGCGGCCGCGACACCTCCGGCGCGATCCTCCTGCTGGCCGCCACCATCATCGCCATCGCCTGGGCCAACCTCGGCGGGCACTCCTACGAGGACTTCTGGCACACCGAGCTCGCGGTCTCCCTGGGGAGCACCGAGATCCGGCTGTCGCTCCAGCACTGGATCAACGACGCCCTCATGATGCTGTTCTTCTTCCTGGTGAGCCTGGAGGTCAAGCACGACTTCATCATGGGCGAGCTGCGCGAGTGGCGGCGGGCCAGCGTCCCCGTCATCGCCGCCCTCGCCGGCCTCATCATTCCGGCCCTCCTCTTCTTCTGGCTCAACACCGGAACCGAGGGCGCCTCCGCCTGGGGAATCGTCATCTCCACCGACACCGCCTTCGTCATGGGGATTCTGGCCGTCTTCGGCAGCCGCCTTCCCACCCAGCTGCGCGCCTTCCTCGTGACGCTGGCCGTCGTCGACGACGTCGGCGCGCTGCTGGTCATCGCGACCGCCTACACCGAGACCATCCACCTGGTCCCCCTGGCGGTGGCGGGCGTCGTCGCCTTCCTGCTGTTCCTGCTCCAGCAGTCCAGGCCGCACCGCATGGCCGTCTACGTCATCTCCGGGGTGGTGCTGTGGCTGGCGGTCTTCGCCTCGGGCGTCCACGCCACGATCGCCGGCGTGATCCTGGGCCTGCTGTTGCCGGTGTTCCCGCCCGAGCGCAGCGCGGTCCTGCAGGCCGAGGAGCTCACCCGCGTCTTCCGCCGGACCCCGGTGGCGGCCACCGGAAGCGCCGCCATGGACGGCATCATGCGCTCGGTGTCCATCAACGAGCGCCTCCAGCTCATGCTGGCGCCGTTCGTCAACCTCGTCGTGGTGCCGGTCTTCGCCCTGTCCAACGCGGGCGTCATCATCACCCCGCAGACCCTCAAGCAGGCCTTCACCTCGCCGCTGACCTGGGGCATCATCGTCGGCCTGGTCGTCGGGAAGGTGGTGGGCATCTACGGCGCGACCGTCCTGGCGACCAAGCTGCGGATCGGCGAGCTGGCGCCGGGCGTCGGCTACCGGCACGTCGGCGCCGGATCGATCCTCACCGGGATCGGCTTCACCATCTCGCTGTTCATCGTGGACCTGGCCCTGGAGGACCCCGTCCTGCAGTCCGAGGCACGGATCGGCGTGCTGGCCGCCTCCCTGCTCTCGGCGGTGCTCGGCATGATCGCCATGTCCGCCACGGCGCGCTACGACGTCCAGCACGCCCCCGCCCACAAGCGTCTCAACCGGCCGGTCGACCCCGAGCGCGACCACATCGACGGTCCGGTCAACGCCCCGCTCACCCTCGTGGAGTACGGCCGCCTGGGCGACCTGGACGATGCCGCGATCGACGACATCGTCCAGGAGCTGCGCGACCACTTCGGGCCCGAGCTGCGCTTCGTCTACCGCCACAACCCCATGGGCGACCCCGCGGCGGAGCAGGCCGCCCTCGTCATCGAGGCCGTCAGCGCCCAGAGCCGGGAGCTGTTCTCGCCCATGCGTCAGGAGCTCAGCCGCCTGTGCCAGGACGAGGAGCTCGATCAGCAGATGCTGCGGCGCGCAGCCATCGACGTCGGAGCGAACCTGCCGCGTCTGGAGGAGGCCATGCGTCAGCAGGTCCACGCCCCGCGGGTGCACGACGACGCCGACGACGCCATCTCGCTGGGGCTGACCACGGCCCCGACCTTCTTCATCAACGGCGAGATCTACGAGGGACCGGCCGAGACCGATCACCTCATCGCCGCGCTGGAGGAGGCCAGGCACGCCCTCGAGCAGCAGGACGAGCAGGCCCAGCAGCCCTGTCAGACAGCCGATGTCCCCGGAGCAGCAGGAGGTAAGGCATGAGCCCTCGCACGATCGTCGTCACCGGAGGCGCCTCCGGCATCGGCCTGGCCATTGCCCAGCGGGCCGCGGCCGAGGGCTGGAACACCGTCGTCGTCGACCGTCAGGAGCCGCTCAGTGAGATCGATGCGCGTGTCGTGCGCTGCGATCTCAAGGACGCCGACGCCACTCACGAGGCCCTGGAGCGCATCGTGCGCGAGGAGGGGACGGTCGACGCCCTCGTGACGAGCGCGGGCGGGATGCTGGGCGGCCCCTTCGACTCCAGGGAGGCCGAGGAGTGGGTCGAGGGCATGACCACCGACATCGCCACCGTCCTCAGGGCGGCGCGCCTCCTCCTGCCCGCCCTCAGGCGGGCCGCCGAGGCCCGAGGGGTCGCCGACATCATCGTCATCGGCTCCATCGCCAGCGACGTCGCCTTCGAGCACGCGGCCGTCTACGGGGCCACGGCGGCCGCCCGCAACGCCCTGGGGGAGCAGCTGCGGGTGGAGCTGCGAGCCGACCGGGTGCGCTCACGCACGATCGCGATCGGCTACGTGGAGACAGCGGCCACCAAGGGGCGGGACATCCCCGCGGTGACCGAGCAGATCGCCTCAGCGCCCCTGCACCCGCAAGACATCGCCACGATCGTGCACCACCAGCTGAACCTGCCCCAGGACGTCGTCGTTCGCGACATCGAGGTGGTCCCCACCGCCCAGGGCTGGGCCTGAGTCCTCAGGTCCCTCGGCCTCGTCGTCGGCCCAGGAGGTGGATGAAGGCGGTGGTGACGGCTGCGCCGATCAGCAGGATGGCGGCGTTGAGCCACGAGATCTCGAAGTCGGGAAGGTTCTCGCTCTGAAGCTGGCCGATGAACAGGCCCAGCGCGTTGCCGCTGACGTGCAGCCCCAGGGCGAAGAAGACCGACCGCAGCCGCACCACCGACCAGCCGGCGAGGAGTCCGAAGAGCACCTTGTGAAGGACCTGCCAGGCGTAGCCGCCGGCGCTGGTCTGCGAGGTCAGCCAGGTCGGAAGGTGCAGGGCGGTGAAGGAGGCCGTGGTCACCAGCACCGCCGCGGTGGCCCCGAGGCGCTCGTGCACGGGCGCGAACAGGGTGCGTCGCAGGGTGATCTCCTCGGGGAGCGCGTTGTACACGATGCCCACCGAGACGGCGAAGACCAGGGCATGGAGCAGCGTGGATGCGGTGATCTCCGGCTTCCACAGGGGGCCGGTGCCCGTCGGCCCCATCCAGGCGTGCAGGCCGCCGAAGGCGATTCCAGCCAGGGCGCCGGCGGTGAAGAGCGCGGTTCGGCTGTGGGTGCTGCCGGAGGCGACGAGGTCGCGCCAGCCACGATGGAGCGGCCCCACCCAGAGCATCAGGCCGCCGAGGTGAAGGACCGGGAGCATGAGGATCCACGGTCCCTGGAGGAGAGCCAGGGCGGTTCCCAGCGCCGGGGACCCGGCGAGCAGGATGAGGGAGATGGCGACGGCGCCACCTGAAGCCGGCGGACGCCCGGTGCCGTCGCCGGCGTGCCATGCGCGGTGAGGTGGCGCGGCGTGGCGAGGCGGGGCGTTGTCGTGATGACGGCGCATGAGGCTCCGATAAGTAACATTATCTACTGACGCAGATATATTAGTGCAATTAAATTAATGAAGCAAGAATCCCATTAGTTTAATCTGGGAATGTTGAATAAGTGACTTAAATCTGGAGCTTATGTGGGTTGTCTGCTTGTGTTACAGTTTCGATTAAGGGAAATCGAAAAGGAGGGTGGGGATGTGATTGTACGCGGCTGCGATTTTCGGGTGCCGTTGTTGTGTTACTCGGGGAGGGGGATGTTGTTTTGATGCAGACTTAAAGGTTGCTTCCTTTTGTGGTCGCGACTTTGATTCGTTGGGATCTGATTTGGTGTCTTGCTGTGTCTGGGGTGCTGGTTTCTCGATCTTGTATTTTCAGCGGTTAGATTCGAGGTGTGAGTAAGTGTTTAACGTCGAAGATGTGGCTGTCGATCACTATGTTGACTGGGATTGGCGCGCGACGCTCGCTGTGGTGATCGTTGGTTTGGTGTCCGCGGGCTTTTCCTGCTGACTTTCTTCTGGACGGCAATGTGGTCCTGTCGGATTGTCGGTTGCTGCACATTTGGTCACTCCCTATGTTGCGGTTGCTTGTGTTTGGCAGGGGGTTTCGCGGATTGAATCAGGGCGCTCGGCGTTTTGGGTATACCTCCTTCTTTTTGCGCTCTTATTGGCTGCGGTGGTGCGCTCATGGGCGGCGTTCGGTGTCGGCGTGCGCACAATTGTCGTTGGTGTGTCACTTCCGTTACTTCTGTGGGCGGCATTATGGGAAGGTTTTCGGAGGGTTGCGGCCACTATTCCTACGTCAATATCAGGCCTTATTCTTTTAATTCTTGCGGTCTTTGGTTTTATGATCATGGCTGCTAATCGACAATAAGGATTATGGAGGCTTATTCGCGGGGCTGTCCATAGGTGATCTTGACCGTGGTGGCTGCAGGGGACATCACGTTCGAAGGGGTAGGGGAGACGCCGAGTCTGTACCTTGAAGGCTTGAACCGGAGTCTCGCTCCCGACCGCGACGCTCACGGCGGGACTCGGCGGCCTCGAATCACACGGACGGCCCGAGTCGTGCCGCTGTTGTGTCCACAGAAATGACATTGGGGCCTCAACGCCTGGATTCGAGTCGACGGATCGGCGTAATTCCAACGATTTGCCAGTGCCGCACCCGCCATAAGTGCTTCAATGTCATTTCTGTGGACACCAGAGTCCGCACACTCATCGCAGTTCAAGAAAGGTAGCGGAGACTGCTATGAATAATCCTCATGGTGTCTATGTTGTCTGTGGTTTGTAAAACACGCGATATAAATTGCCGAAGTAAGCCGGCGTGGTCAGTGCGGTGACGGCGAGGACGACGACGATCAGTGCCACCAGAGTCCAGGACCCGGCGCGGGCCAGCTCCCAGGTGAAGACGATCCCGAAGACCGGGGCCTTCTGGGTCGTGGCGAGGACGGCGCCGGCACCCGCCAGTGCCAGCACCGGCACACTCGCCTCCATCCCGCCGGCCTGTAGCGCGAGTGCCAGGGCGGCCCCGGCGCTCGAGCCCGCGGCCAGGGACGGGGCCAGGCGACCGCCGGTGGCGCCGGCCCCGAGCGTGAGGCCGGTGAGGACCGGCTTGAGGGCGACGACCCCCAGCAGCATGACCAGGGCCGGACCCGGGGCGCCGACCTGGGCGTCCGCGGCGCTCAGGGCCACTTCCATGGCGTCGCGGCCGTTGCCGACGACGGCCGGGATCCACAGGCTCACCAGCCCGGTGACCAGCCCCGCCGCCCCGATCGCCGCGGGCAGCCACCGTGCGGCGCGAACCCGGCGCCGCAGCATCCAGGACCACAGCCGTCTGGCCCCCACGCCCAGAGCGGCGGCCACCGGCACCACCGCGACCAGTCCGAGCGCGGTTGCCGGTGACGGCCCCGGCGAGGCGATCCCGAAGGTCGGGCGCCCGTGGGAGTGCAGCCAGGAGACGAGCGTGGCGATGACGCAGACCGGAACCGCCACGGCGACCCCGCGCCGCCGCATCCCGGTGACCATGACGAGCTCGACGGCGTAGGCCGCCCCGCCCAGCGGCGCGTTGTACATGGCGGCCAGGCCCGCCCCGGCGGCCGAGGCGATGAGGATCGCCCCGTCGGCGCCTCCGATCCCCAGACGGGCGACGAGTCGGGCCGCCACGGCCCCGGCGGCCAGACGCGGGGCGCCCTCCCGACCCACCGAGTTGCCCGAGCCGACGGTGAGGACCTGGTTCACGGCGTCGACGAACGGGCGCGCGAGCCCCATCCGGGAGGCGGCCCTCCCGGAGGAGTCCGCAACGGCGGTCTCCACGTCGGCGACCCCGCCGGTGGTGCGCAGCCACCACCACACGCCGCCGGCGACGACGCCTCCCGCGGCGGGGGCGAGTACGCGCCGCCAGGGAGGGGCCGCGGCCAGGCGCTCCAGGAGCCCGCCGTGGGTGACGCCGTAGAACAGTGACTCGAAGACCTCCAGGAGCAGTGCCATCGCGATCCCGATGAGGCCCGCGGTCACGCCCGCCAGGACGGCGGCCACCAGGAACCGGGGACGGGTCAGCGCGCGCACCCCAGGCACGATACCCGCACCCGCCGATCCGGCCGCGTTCCGGCTGAGCCCTCAGCGCGCCGCGTCGTCGACCGCCTCACCGAAGTAGGGCAGCCCCCCTTCATCGACCGGCTCCAGGCTTCCGGCTCAGGTACCAGACGGCACCGGCCGCCGCCGTCGTCTCGATGAGGGTTGCGACGACGACGGGCGCGGTGAGTCGACTCCACCCTGTCAGGGTGTCCTGCCGGGACAGGGAGTCCAGCAGGACGCCGACGACGTTGCCGCCCACATGCATGCCCAGGGCGAAGGCCAGGGAATCGAGCCGCAGGACGGACCATCCGGCCACCAGACCGAAGAACAGCTTCTCGGGGACCTCGGCGGCGTAGATGGAGGCGGTGGCGCCCGATGAGATCCAGGTGGGCAGGTGAATGCCGACGAAGGCCAGGGCGGTGACCCACAGGGCGAACCGGTCCCCGAACTGCGCTCGCAGGGGCTCGAGCAGGCAACGGCGCAAGGAGAGCTCCTCGGGGACGGCATTCATGAGCACACCGACGCCCACGGCGCTGGCCAGGGCCGACAGAAGCCCGGTGAGCGTCACGGGAGCGAGAACGGCGCCCGGGTCGTCGATCGGGCGGCGCGCCACG
Source organism: Actinomyces sp. ZJ308 (assembly GCF_011752065.1). GTDB lineage: Bacteria > Actinomycetota > Actinomycetes > Actinomycetales > Actinomycetaceae > Actinomyces. The sequence goes on along the minus strand of NZ_JAAIJY010000010.1, from coordinate 52,787 downwards.
GCGCTCAGGGCGCACAACCCCGCGCCGACGGCGAAGAGCAGCCAGGGACTGCGAGGCCCTGCGGATCGCAGCAGGTCGCGCCAGCTACGGCGCCACACGAGGAACCAGATGGCCAGTGCTCCTAGGTGGAGAACGGCGAGAACCTGCCAGGGGCCACCCGCCAGGGCCAGGACGACGCCGATCGACAGGCCTCCGATGAGCAGGATCAGGGCGGCCCACGCGCTCCAGCGGGTACGGGTCGCCTCCGCCCCGGCCGGGGCGCTCACGGCCCCGGGAGGGACCACCTCACGCTGCGAGCCGGGGCGGGCTGCCAACTCGCGCTACCTCCGCTCTCCGGCCGCGTCGTCGACCGCCTCACCGAAGTCGGGCACGTCCTTGAGCGCCAGGGTCCCGCTGTTCTGGCTGACCAGGCCGATGGCCGGGCGCAGACCCAGCCACCACTGGTGGCGGGGGCGGCGGTGCTCGCGGTCGAGCTCGTCGTTCATACGGTCCAGCGGGTGGTGGGAGACCTTGCCCTCCACCAGGCCCACGTAGGAGGCCATCGGCTCGCCGTGCTTGAGGGCGCCGGCCAGCAGGTCCAGGGAGTAGGCGACGAGCTTGGTCGCCATGATCCGGTCGAAGGCCGTGGGGCTGCCGCCCTGCTGCTGGTGGCCCAGGATCGCCTCGCGCACGTCGTAGAGGTCCTTGCCCTCCTCGGCGAAGATATGGGCCAGGACGTCGGTGGTGTAGTTGACGCTGGCCCGCTCGTTGCGGATGACCAGGTAGAGGCTGCGGCCCGAGCGGAAGGACTCCACCATCCGCTCGGAGTCTGCGGCCAGGCCCTTGAGGGTGATGCCCTCCTCGTTGAGGTAGACCTTCTCCGCGCCGGTGGCGATACCGGACATCAGGGAGAGATAGCCGCACTTGCGGCCCATGACCTCGGCGACGAAGCAGCGGTGCGAGGCCGCCGCGGAGAGCTTGATGGAGTCCAGCGCCGCCACCGCGTTGTTCAGCGCCGTGTCGGTGCCGATGCTCAGCTCGGAGCCGGGCAGATTGTTGTCGATGGAGGCCGGCACGCACACGATCGGGATCTGGAAGGCGGGGTAGCGGTCCCGCTCGGTGACCAGGCGGTAGGCACTCAGGTAGGCGTTGTAGCCGCCGATGACCAGCAGGGCGTCGATCTCCTGGAGCTCGATGGCCCTCCCCAGGGCGTAGAGCTGCTCGATGGTGGGCACCTCGCGGCGGGTGCCCAGCTGGGCGCCGCCGTCACCGACCCAGCCCTCGACGTCGGCCCAGGTCAGCTCCCGCACGTCGCCGTCGAGCAGGCCGGGGAATCCCCCGTAGACGCCCAGCATCGTGAAGTCATGATCAATGCCCAGGCGCACGGCCGCGCGCGCCGCCGTGTTCATGCCCGGCGCCAGGCCGCCGGCGTGGATGATGGCGACCTGCTTGGGACGCGTGGTGGGTGACGCCTGCGAGCCCGCGCCGGCGGCGGGCTCGGCCGGGGGAGTGGACATGGTCTCGAACAGCTCGAGCATGTTGCCGAAGCTGGCGCCGCGGGCCTGGATCGCCCCGAGGTAGTCGTGGGCGGCCACGAGGTCCTTGACAGCGCGGGTCGCCGCGATCTGCTCCATCATCGGCAGGCGACGGATGCGGTTGTGGCGCTCGGCGATGATGACCGGCTCGCTGCCCGGCTCCATGGCGATCACCTCGCGGGCCGCCTCGCAGCCCAGCAGCGTGGACATCCAGCGGTCGTAGGCGCTGGGGCGGCCACCGCGCTGGACGTGGCCCAGGATGGTGACGCGGGCGGCCTCACCCAGCTTGTCGGCGATGACCTGGCGGACGTCGTCGGCGGTGATGCGGTTGCCCTCGCGGTCGGTGGCGCCCTCGGCGACGATGACCATGGACTCGCGGCGCCCCGCCTCACGGCCGGCCCTGAGCTTGGAGCACATGTCCTCCTCCCAGTCCTTGCCCGGGGGGAGCTCGGGGACCAGGACGTAGTCGCAGCCCCCGGCCACGGCCGCCATGAGCGCCAGGTAGCCGCAGTGGCGGCCCATGACCTCCACGACGAAGGTGCGCTGGTGGGAGGCGGCGGTCGAGGAGATGTCGTCGATGGCCTCCAGGATGCGGTGGAGGGCCGAGTCGGTGCCGATGGTCATGTCGGCGCCCACCAGGTCGTTGTCGATGCTGCCCACCAGGCCGGTCACCATGAGCACGGGGTGGGCGGCGGCCGTCTCCGCGCTGATGTCCCCGTTGGCGACGAGCTCCTCGAGCAGGGAGGGCCAGTTCTTGCGGAACTCGTTGGTGCCGGTCAAGGACCCGTCCCCGCCGATGACCACGAGCCGGTCGATGCCGTGCTCCAGGAGGTTGCGGGCGGCCGCCAGCTGGCCGGCGCGCTCGCGGAACTCCGCGGAGCGGGCAGTGCCGATGATGGTGCCGCCGCGCTGGAGGATGGAGCCCACCGAGTCCCACTCCAGGGGACGGATCCCGTCGCCACCGGTCACGGCGCCGGCCCAGCCCTCCATGACCGCGTAGGGCCTGGCCCCCAGCCGGATGACGGTGCGCACCACGGCCCGCACGGCCGCGTTCATGCCCTGGGCGTCACCGCCGGAGGTGAGGACCCCGATGCGCAGAGGCTCCCCGTCCAGACCGAGGAGCGGGCCGGGCGACGAGTCTGTGGGGGAGGGGGCGGTGTCTGGGGACATGGCGGCTGGCATGTGGGGTCCTTCCCTGGGGTCGCCGGTGGGCCTGGCTCCCGGCGTCGGCCGGGAGGACGTCGGTCCCCATTGTCGCTGGTGAGCGCCGCCACGTCATCCTCCCCAGGTCCCAGGGCGCCCTCGGAGCTGCGCTGAGGCACGTGGCTCGTCGGTGTCAAGGAGGCGCTTGCGCCTGAGGCCCCACCGCCTGCCGCTCCAGACGCCGAGCAGCACCACAGCGCCCACGAGGATGCTCGTTACCGTCAGCCCCGGCATGACTCTTCCCCTCGTTCTCGCCTCGACGTCGTGTCAATCCATGGTAAATGGTGGGTCGGCGTACTCACTCCCGTGTTCGTCCCGCTCAGCGGGCACCGGGACGTTAGGCTCATCACCGGCGCCCGCCCGGCCGCGTCGGCCCGCGCCGCGCCCACAAGCCATCCACATGCACCGAGAGGATCAGCTGCATGGATCTCTACGAGTACCAGGCCAGGAACCTGTTCCGCGAGCACGGCGTCCCCGTGCTCGACGGCGCCGTGGCCACGACCCCCGAGGAGGCGCGCAGCGCCGCGCAGTCCCTCCTGGAGGCGGGCAGTGAGCTGGTCGTCGTCAAGGCCCAGGTCAAGACCGGCGGCCGCGGCAAGGCCGGCGGCGTCAAGCTCGCCCGCACCGCCGAAGAGGCCGAGGCCCGCGCCCGCGACATCCTGGGCATGGACATCAAGGGCCACACGGTGCACGCCGTCCTCATCTCCGACGGCGTCGACCTCGAGGCCGAGTACTACTTCTCCATCCTCCTGGACCGCGCCGAGCGCCAGTACCTGGCCATGTGCTCGCGCGAGGGCGGCATGGACATCGAGACGCTCGCCGCCGAGCGCCCCGAGGCCCTGGCCCGCGTCGGCATCAGCCCCCTTGAGGGCATCACCCCCGAGGTCGCCCACCGGATCGTCGAGGCCGCCGGCTTCACCCCCGGCCCCCTGGCCGACGACGTCGCCGCCGTCATCGAGCGCCTCTGGGAGGTCTTCACCGCCGAGGACGCCACGCTCGTGGAGGTCAACCCCCTGGTCAAGGCCTCCGACGGCCGCATCATTGCCCTGGACGGCAAGGTCACCCTCGACGACAACTCCCGCTTCCGCCATCCCGCCCACGCCGATCTCGTCGACTCCACCGCCACCGACCCCCTGGAGGTCCGCGCCCGCGAGGCCGGCCTCAACTACGTGCGCCTGGAGGGCCAGGTCGGGGTGCTGGGCAACGGCGCCGGCCTGGTCATGTCCACCCTCGACGTCGTCGCCGGGGCCGGTGAGCGCCACGGTGGCATGAGGCCCGCCAACTTCCTGGACCTGGGCGGCGGCTCCTCGGCCGAGGTCATGGCCACCGGCCTGGAGGTCGTCGCCTCCGACCCCCAGGTGCGCGCCATCCTCGTCAACGTCTTCGGCGGCATCACCTCCTGCGACACCGTCGCCCAGGGCATCGTGACCGCCGTGGAGACCCTGGGCGGACTGCCCAAGCCCGTCGTCGTGCGCCTGGACGGCAACAACGCCGAGACCGGCCGCGCCATCCTGGCCGACGCCGCCATCGAGGGCGTCACCGTCGTCGACACCATGGACGGGGCCGCCGACGTCGTCACCGCCATCGCCGAGCAGATCAGCGGGCAGACCGCTGGCAAGGAGGCCTGAGACATGAGCATCTTCCTGACCGAGACCGACCGTGTCATCGTCCAGGGCATGACCGGCTCCGAGGGCCGCAAGCACACCACCCGCATGCTGTCGGCCGGCACCAAGGTCGTCGCCGGCGTCAACCCCCGCAAGGCCGGCACCACCGTCACCTTCGACGTCACCCCCGTCGGCCCCGGCTCCGACCAGGTTCAGGCCGGCACCGTCGAGGTCCCCGTCTACGGCACCGTCGCCGAGGCCAGGCAGGCCACCGGCGCCGAGGTGAGCGTCGTCTTCGTCCCGCCCGCCTTCGCCAAGGGCGCCGTCATCGAGGCCGTCGACGCCGGCGTGCGCCTCGTCGTCGTCATCACCGAGGGCATCCCGGTGGCCGACGCGACCTGGATGCGCGCCTACGCGGCCGACCGCGGCGTGCGGATCATCGGCCCCAACTGCCCGGGCATCATCTCCCCGGCCCGCTCCAACGTGGGCATCACCCCGCCGGACATCACCGGCCCCGGACCCCTGGGCCTGGTCTCGAAGTCCGGCACCCTGACCTACCAGCTCATGCACGAGCTGTCCGACCTGGGCTTCACCACCTGCATCGGCATCGGCGGGGACCCGGTGGTCGGCACCACCCACATCGACGCCCTGGCCGCCTTCGAGGCCGACCCCGACACCCGCCTGGTCGTCATGATCGGCGAGATCGGGGGCGACGCCGAGGAGCGGGCCGCCGCCTACATCCGTGAGCACATGACCAAGCCCGTCGTCGCCTACGTCGCCGGCTTCACCGCCCCCGAGGGGCGCACCATGGGCCACGCCGGCGCGATCGTCTCCGGCTCCTCGGGCACCGCCGAGGCCAAGAGGACCGCCCTGGAGGCGGCCGGCGTCCGCGTGGGCCGCACCCCCAGCCAGACCGCCGAGATCGCCCGCGACCTCTACCGCCGACTGGCCGATGAGGTGAGCGCTTGAGACTGGAGCGGTCGCGAGTCACCAGGCTGACGTCCTGGGTCCTGTGGTCCCTGCGCGTGGGGATCGAGTCGGTCGGACTGATCTGGCTGATGGTGGTGCTGCTGACGGTCGCCGTGTCCATGGCGGCCTCCAGCTTCAACGCCGCGGCCGCCCTGAGCGCCGGTGAGGCGCTGCGCGCCGGAACCGCCCTGTGGAGCCTCGGCTTCGGGGGGATGGTCGCCTCGTCCTCCGCGGACCAGGGCACCCTCAGCCTGCCGCTGCTGGGGCTGACCCTGGCGCAGGCGGGCTGGACCTGGAACTGCGTGCGGCGGGCCCGCCCCAGCCGCCCGGCGGCCGGGGCGGCCATCGTCACCGCCTCCGCAGCCGCCGCGATCCTGGCCTGCCTGACCGGTCCCACGGGGCCGGAGACCTGGCCGGCCGTCGTCGGCATCACCGCGATCACAGGAGCCGTCGTCGCCGTCCAGCTCCAGCGCTCCGGCAACGGCTGGCCGACCCTGAACCGGTGGTGGGACCGCCGCCCCCACTGGGTGGGCCCGGCCCTGTCGCTGGCCTACGGCGCCGCGCGTGCCCTGGCGCTGCTCAGCCTCCTGGTAGTAGTCGCGGCCGTCTTCACCGGAGCCGGCCGGGTCTCGGTCCTGCACGACGCCCTGGCCGGGGGCGGCTTCATCACGATGACCGGCCTGGTCCTGCTCCAGCTCGGCTGGGTGCCGACCCTGCTCATCTGGGCCTGCTCCTGGCTCATCGGCGCCGGCTTCTCCGTGGGCACGGGGACGGTCTTCGCCCCCGACCGCGTGGTGGCCGGCCCCGTTCCCACCCTGCCGCTGCTGGGACTGCTGCCGACGGCGCCGCTGAGCACCGTGGGACTGTGGCTCCCGCTCGTGGTGACGGCCGGAGCCATGGTGGCCGCCTGGCGGCGTCGGGCGGTCCTCAACGCCCTGCGAGTGCGCTACGCCGTCAGTGCCGCCGGTCTGGCGGCCCTCCTCGTGGCCGGCGGCGTGGGTCTGCTGTGCCTGGCCGCCTCCGGCGCCGTGGGGCCCGGGCGGATGACCGACGTCGGCCCGCAGGTCCTCTACACCGTGATCCTCGTCCTCGTCGAGGTCGGGGTCGGCCTGGCCGCCATGGCGGTCCTCGCCCACCCCTACACGCGCACCTGGGCCCGAGGCGCCCTGCCAGGGTCGATCCTGCCGGGCTCGCGCTCACAGGAGCCGGCCGCGGCCGAGCGCAGCGACGAGGAGGACGAGGTCTAGCGCCGTGGATCCGGTGGATCGAGGACGTACTTCTCCGGCCAGGACTGCGTTTCGCTGCAGATGACTGAGGTCAGACACCAGTCATCTGCAGCGAAACGCAGTCGCCGTCGCGAAGGTAAGTCCCCGATGGGAGGGTGGGCCTCCGATCGGGCTACCCATAGCCGTTCGGGCTCAGCGGGCCGAAGCGTCCGCGCTGCTCAAGGCACTGATCGCCGCGTCCACGCCGTCGATGAGATCGGGCGTCACCGCGAGGCTCGCCGACCCGGCCCGGTAGGTCATTCCGGGGATGGGGGTGTAGAGGACGTTCGCCTCCAGGCTCACCCGCCCCTCCTTGAGAGCCTGCCACAGCTCGGGGGACTCCTGGAAGAACCGTGTGACGCGCTCGTCGGTGGCCAGGTGCTCCAGGACGTTGTCGGCCGACTTGTGGGCCGAGCGGCCCGGCAGCCGGCGAGGAGGAATGTCGGTCTCGTCGTCGTCATCGATGGTGGGGGCCGCACCCTGGTACTCGACGACGACCAGCTGGGCCCCGCCGGGGGAGAGCGCCAGGGCGTGGACGGGGCTGTCGACCGGCCGCTGGTCGATGGCGCTGCCGCGGAAGGCATCGGTGATCCGGAAGCCCTCCAGGATGGCGAACTGCTCACCGTTGCCGGTGTTGAGTCGGCGTGAGAGCCCCAGGATCTCGCCCTGCTGCTCGGACACCGAGGCGGCCAGGTCGCGCATCTCGCCGACCACGCGTGAGTCCGCCCCGGAGTCGGCCAGGTCGGCGACGGTCTCATCGAGCCGGCTGGGCTCGAGGGCGTCGACGCCGACGACGCCCAGGGACTCGGCGAGCTTCTGGAGACGAGCGATGTCGGCCTCGACCGCCACCTGCCGCTTGGTGCGCGCCGTGAACAGCTCCTGGCTCTCGGAGAAGCTCTCGGCGACCCGGATCCGCCGGTTGACCGAGAGCTCGGCGGCCAGGTCCGTGCCACCGCCCGCCGGGCTCGCGCTCAGGGCCGAGCGCGGCATGTAGGTCGTCGCGAAGTCCAGCAGGCTCAAGGCGGCCTGCCCGGGCGTGAGCGTGAGCAGGTAGCCCGTGAGGCTCACGGACGACGGCGCCGTGCTGATGCGACGCCCCGGCGCACCCAGGGTCAGGACCAGTGAGAGGCTCAGGGCCACCGCGGCCAGGGCGCCGATCGCGTAGAGAAGACCCTGGGTGCCGCTCAGGGCGCTCCACCACTGGGAGAGCAGTCGCGGCAGCGCCGAGAGGAACAGATCGTCCTCGGTCTCCTTGAGTCCGGGGGGCAGCTGCCAGACGGTGCGCACCTCGTAGATGCAGCACAACAGGAACAGCACGACGCTGACCACGAGGATCCCGAGCCTGAAGCCCTGGCGGGCGTTCGGCTCGGCGCCCGGCGTCGTGGCCTCCATGGCATCGGCCCTGACGCCGCGCACCTGCTCGGCGGTAGCCCGCCCGGCCCTCATGGCGTAGAGGCGGCCCTGGCGCAGGTCGCCGTAGGCGCCCCAGGTGACGGCCAGGTCTCCCCAGGTGAAGTTCGCCAGCGCCACCACCGAGACGATGAGGGCGCGTACGAACGGCGGCGCCTCGGTGAGATTGGGGTAGCGGGGAGCCGGCGCCCCGGCCACCGTCCATCCGTGCACGCCGGCGTAGGCGCGGCGGTGGGCGTCCAGGAGCAGGCAGGCGGCCATGAGGATGACGGACAGCGGGATGGCGCTCAGGCCCCCGCCGTTGACCCGCCACAGGAACATGAGCAGTGCCGGGAAGCCGCCTCCGGAGTCGCTCTGGCCGAGCTGCTGGGCGATCCTGGCGGTGTAGGTGGCGTGGTCGCTGACCGACTGCAGGATGACCACCGCAGGCAGTATCCAGGCCACGATCCGCAGCCACACGAGGTTCTTGGCCCCCTCGAAGGCCGGTGAGTCCTTGAGGCGCCACAGCGTGATCGCCAGGGCCACCGCCATGGTGATGTTCGCGGTACTCACCTGGTAGCTGACCGCCAGGACGTTGCTGTTCTCCTGGGTCATCGACCCCGAGGTCCACGGGTTGAAGGAGAAGGGCAGGCGCCCGTTGCCCAGGACCGAGGAGAGCATGCTGCTGTCCTCAAGGGCCCGGATGCCGTCGTTGACGGCCGTCAGGCCGGCGCCGGCGGCGAAACCGAGCAGGGCCCAGTCGGAGGCCGCCAGGCGGCGCATCCGGCCCGGTGCCAGGAACACCACGAGGACCAGGGGCACCAGGGGGCTGAGCACCTCCAGGGCGATGGTCAGGGCGATACTCATTCCGTTGCCCATGACGGACAGCCCCGCCCGGGTGCGCACGGAGCTCATGATCATGGCGACGATGAGGGACCACACGGCGCCGACGCCGTACATGAGGACCACCGAGCGCCAGCTGATGGTCCGGGTACGCGACAGCAGGGCCACCACCATGAGGCACACGGCCATGAACGCCGCCGGGACGGCGGCGTAGGTCAGCCGCGGCACCATCACCAGGGCGGCGATGAGCAGGGGGATCATCACGGCGTAGGCTCCGCGCACCACCAGGTTCAGAGCGCTGGATAACCCCGGGTGGCGGCTCCACCAGCGCCGGTAGGCGGAGGCCGCCTCCTGCCACCGCTCGGGAGGAGCCCCGCGGTACACCGGTGTTGCTGCGATGTTGATGGGCGCAGTCATGCTGTGGACTGTATGACGTATCTAAAGCCGCCCGCAAGGAAACGGGCCGTTCGGTCGGCCGGTTCACCGGCAGCGACATCGCCTGTGAACCGGCCGACCGAACGTCGGAGAAGCGTCAGTTGAGTCAGGTGAATTCCTCAGGCGCTGTAGGCCCTGCCCGTCAGCGTCTCCACCGCGAGGCGGCCCAGGGCGTTGGCCGCCAGGGGGCTGTCACCGGTGAGCAGGAGACGGTCGCGGTGGACCTGGCCGCTCATGCCGTCGTTGACGATGGTCAGGCCCTGCTGCTTGAGGCGCTCGCCCAGCATCCAGGTCAGCTGCCCGGGCAGGTAGCCGATCTCCACGTTGGCGCCCTTGTCCAGGGCGTCGGGGAAGACGCACAGCGAGTAGCCGGCGAAGTAGGAGGCCCCCTCCTCGTCGGTGGCGGCGCACAGGGCGGCCGGACCGTGGCACAGGGTGATGACCGGGCGGTCGTTCCTCAGCGCCCACACCAGGGTGTCCTTGATGTCAGTGCTCTCCGGAACGCCGCCGCCCATGGCGCCGTGGCCGCCGGGGATGAACACCGCGGCGTACTCGGAGTCCTCATCCAGCTCCGTGGCGACGACGTCGGCCAGGCGCTTGGGGTGCGTCAGGGCGGGCAGCAGACCCTCGTAGGCGGCCTTGAGCGCCTCGTCCTGGGCGGGGAACGCCCACATCTCGAACTTCGCCAGGTTGCCCGACAGTGTGGCCACCTCGACCTCGTAGCCGGCGGCCTGCAGGTGCATGAGGGGCAGCAGGGTCTCCACCGGGTGGTTGCCGGTGGAGAACAGCTTGCCGCCCTGCGTGGGCAGGTAGCGCTCGTCCACGGCGATGGCCAGGATCTTGCGGGGGCCGGAGGTGACCCGGGGCGCCCCGACGGCGCCGTCGAAGTCGGTCCTCGCCGGGACGTACTGCCCCAGCGAGTACTCGGAGGGGAAGAAGGCGTTGTGCTCGGCCCGGTCCGGGACGGGGGTCTTGGAGACAGTCATACTCATCAACCTTTCCTCTAGTTGCTCGGACTAAAATAGGAGTGGAATGAAGGTAATTGATGATGCGAGTGCGTGCCGGACGACCCCACCGGATTCTTCGAGAGCGATCAGCGCTGCCGGTGGACCTGACGGATGGACATGATGCTGGTCTCGCCGCCTGCCGGCACGTTCGTACTGACCTCCACAACCGCGCGCCAGGAGCCACGCCTGGACGTGAGTTGCGGGCTCGCTGCGCGGCCGGTCGCGTGACCGGATCCACCCGATAGGATGGGGCCGGCCACAACTGGCGAGGGTGGGGCACCACCGGGGAGTGGCCGAGGCCGTCCATGAACGGGACGTCGCCCGCCTGGGCGTCCCGCACCCTCACGCCGCACCAGGAGCGCCATGTCCCCGTCGTCGTCCTCCCAGTCAACCCGGTCCGCCCGGTCCACTCAGCCGGATCAGCCCGCCGCCGAGGCGGTTCCCACCGCCCACGTCCCCACCGAGGGGCTCGTCAGCCCCGACCGCGTCCGCGTGCGACGCGCCCTCGTCTCCGTCTACGACAAGACCGGCCTCGTCCCGCTCGCGCAGGCACTGGCCGAGGCCGGCGTCGAGATCGTCTCCACCGGCTCCACCGCCGCCACCATCGCCGCCGCCGGCCTGGCCGTCACCCCGGTGGAGGAGGTCACCGACTTCCCCGAGTGCCTCGAGGGGCGGGTCAAGACCCTCCACCCGGCCGTCCACGCCGGCATCCTCGCGGACCGCCGCAAGCCCGACCACCTTGACCAGCTCCAGACCCTGGGCGTGACCCCCATCGACCTGGTCGTGGTCAACCTCTACCCCTTCACCGACACCGTCGGCTCCGGAGCCCCCTTCGACGCCTGCGTCGAGCAGATCGACATCGGCGGGCCCACCATGGTGCGCGCCGCCGCCAAGAACCACCCCGCCGTCGCCGTCGTCACCAGTCCTGAGCACTACGACGACGTCGCCGCCGCCGTGCGCGAGGGCGGCTTCACCCTGGAGGCCCGACGCCGCCTGGCCGCCGAGGCCTTCGCCCACACCGCCGCCTACGACGCCGCCGTGTCCACCTGGCTGGCCGGGCAGGTCGAGGCCGATGCCGTCGGCGGCGCCGATGCCGCAGGCGACGGCTCCGGCGAGCCGGTCGCCCTGCCCGCCTACGTCGGCGCCGGTTACGAGCGCCTGGCGAGCCTGCGCTACGGGGAGAACCCCCACCAGCGCGCCGCCGTCTACCGCACCGCAGGGGCGAGCGGAGGAGTGGCCGGTGCCCGCCAGCTCCACGGCAAGGCCATGAGCTACAACAACTACACCGACACCGACGCCGCCGTGCGCGCCGCCTACGACCACGGCGACGCAGTCACGGTCGCCGTCGTCAAGCACGCCAACCCCTGCGGCATCGCCGTCTCCGCCGCCGGCGACGTCGCCGAGGCCCACCGCAAGGCCCACGCCTGCGACCCGGTCTCCGCCTACGGCGGCGTCATCGCCACCAACGCCACCGTCACCGCCGAGATGGCCCGCCAGATCAAGCCGATCTTCACCGAGGTCGTCGCCGCCCCCGCCTTCGAGGACGAGGCCGTGGAGATCCTGTCCACCAAGAAGAACCTCCGCCTGCTCGTCGTCGAGGCCCCCGAACGCGAGGGCTACGAGATCAAGCAGGTCTCCGGCGGCGCCGTCATCCAGGAGCGCGACGTCCTGACCGCCCCGGGCGACGACCCGGCGACCTGGACCCTGGCCGCCGGGCCCGCCGCCGACGACGCCCTGCTGGCCGAGCTCGCCTTCGCCTGGCGCTCGGTGCGCGCCGTGCGCTCCAACGCGGTCCTCCTGGCCCAGGGCGGCGCCACCGTCGGGGTGGGCATGGGGCAGGTCAACCGCGTCGACTCCTGCAGGCTGGCCGTCGAGCGCGCCAACACCCTGGGCGCCCGTTCCACCGGTGACGCCGCGGCCGGCGGCTCGCAGACGGACCGGGCGGAGCAGGCGGAGAAGGGCGCCGTCGGCGGGGCCGACGCCGCCGAGGTCCTGGGGGAGGCGGGGGCCGCCGTCCCGGAGCGTGCCCGTGGGGCCGTGGCCGCCTCCGACGCCTTCTTCCCCTTCGCCGACGGTCTCCAGGTCCTCATCGATGCCGGGGTGCGCGCCGTCGTCCAGCCCGGCGGGTCCATTCGCGACCAGGAGGTCATCGACGCCGCCCAGGCCGCCGGCGTCACCATGTATCTCACCGGTACCCGTCACTTCGCCCACTGACGCGCCGCTGGCCTCGCGCCCAGGGAGTCGGTGAGGACCCGGTGCGAGGCCTGCGCGTCCGAGGACGTGCGGGGAGGCTGCGGAGGATGGGGGAGGAAGGTCGTGGACCCGCGCCCCGGTGCGCCGATAGGCTCTCCACCGTGACTCATGACCCGCATCCCCAGCAGGCCGAGCACAAGGAGCCCTATCGCACCATCTGCGTCGTCCTCGTAGCCATCGGCCTGGCGGCGGTTCCCGCCATCGCGCTGCTGGGACACCGCCGCATCGCCGTCCTGTGGGCGGCCACCGGGATCCTGGCGCTGGCCATCGTCCGGATCCAGCGTCCCGACGGCACCTGGCTGGCGGCGCGCAGCCGCCTGTTCGACGTCGGATTCGGTATCGGCCTGGCCGCCGTCCTGTTCCTGCTGTCCTCGTACGTCAACCTGCCCCGCGTCCTGTGAGAGGCGGAGCGCTCCCCGCGCGCCACTGATTTCTCCCGGAGACGCCGCGTGCCATCTCCTGTGATCTGGGCCGTTCGGCTGCCCATTTCTTGGTCCGGGGCGGCGCTGCGACCGATCGGTATGGCACGCTGGGCCCATTGAAGACGTCTCGTCACCTCGTTTCGCACCCTGAAGGTCCCCTATGACAAGCAATCCCTCGGTCCCGCCATCGCTGGGCCACCGCCTCAGCCACAGCATCCTCACCTGGGTCATCGGCGCCATCCTGGCGGCCCTGGTCCTAGGATCGATCCGGGTCGGAGGCCACCCGATCATCCCCAAGGCCGTCGGCAACGTCTTCGCGACCTTCTCCGACCTGTTCAGCCAGTTCCTCAACTTCGCCATCCCGCTCATCATCATCGGCCTGGTGACCCCCGCCATCGCGGACCTGGGGCGCGGCGCCGGCAAGTGGCTCGGCATCACCACGGCCCTGGCCTACACCTCCACCCTCTTCGCAGGCTTCCTCACCTTCCTGGTGTGCGCCGCCACCTTCCCCCGCCTGCTGGCCGGGACCTCCCTGGCCGACGTCGCCAAGCCCGAGGGGGCGCTCAGCAGCTACTTCACCGTGGAGATGCCCCCGCCGGTGGAGGTCATGACGGCGCTGCTGCTGTCCTTCATCTTCGGTATCGGTCTGTCCCTGGTTCCCCGGGGGGTCCTGCGCAAGGGCTCCATCGAGTTCCGGGCCATCATCACCCGGCTCATCGAGCGGATGATCATCCCGCTGCTGCCGCTGCACATCTTCGGCATCTTCCTCAACCTCACCTACACGGGCGCCGCGGGCTCGGTCATGAAGGCGCTCCTGCGGGTCGTCGTCGTGGTCCTCATCCTGGAGGTCGTCATCCTGGCCATCCAGTTCGGCCTCGCCGGGATCATCGGGCGCCGCAACCCGCTCAAGGCCCTGCTCACCATGGTCCCGGCCTACCTCACGGCCCTGGGGACCTCGTCGTCGGCGGCCACGATCCCCGTCACCCTGCGCCAGACGAAGAAGAACGGCGTGTCCGACGCGGTGTCCTCCTTCACCATCCCCCTGTGCGCCACGATCCACCTGGCGGGGTCGACCTCGAAGATCTTCGCCTTCGCCTTCGCCATCGTCCTCACCCAGGACCTGCACGTGAGCACCGCCCAGTGGATCGGCTTCATCTTCATGCTCGGCATCACGATGGTGGCCGCGCCGGGCGTGCCCGGGGGCGCCATCATGGCGGCCACCGGTCTGCTGTCCTCCATGCTCGGCTTCAACGACCAGCAGGTGGCTCTCATGATCGCCACCTACATCGCGCTGGACTCCTTCGGGACCGCCACCAACGTCACCGGTGACGGCGCCATCGCCATCATCGTGGACCGTATGGCCGGCGGCTCCGTCAACGACGAGGGCGACCCGGAGAACGTCCGCGAGCTCTCCTTCGACGGCATGGCCTACCTCCATGCCGTCAGTGTCGAGGGCGTCGTCAGCCCCGAGGAGCTGGAGGCCTCGGCCGCCGCCACCCGCTCCGGGGAGTAGAACGCATCCACCCACGAATCGGGCGCCGAGAGTCACCGGGACTCTCGGCGCCCGATCGGCGTATCGGTCAGTGTCCGCGGTTGGTGAGTGTGCGCAGCGGCCCCGGCTCGGCCAGGAGCTTGGCCGGCGGGCCGGCCTGCACCACGGTCCCGGCGTCCATGACGACGATGTGGTCTGCCTGCTCGGACCACTGCAGGCGGTGGGTGATCTCGATGATCGTGGCCTGCGGCAGGTAGGTGCGCACCCCGATGCGCACTCGCTCGTCCAGCTCAGGGTCCAGATGCGAGGTGAACTCGTCGAGGATGAGCACCCCGGGACGGGCCAGGAGGGCTCGCGCCAGTGCCAGTCGCTGCCGCTGCCCCCCGGATAGGGACTGGCCGCGCTCACCGACGAGGGTGTCGTAGCCGTCCTCGAGGGCCTCGATGTCCTCATCGATGCAGGCGGCCCGACAGGCCCGGCGCACCTGGGCGTCACTGGCCGACGGCGCCGCCAGGCGCACGTTGTCGGCGATGGCGGCGCGCATGAGGTGGACCTGCTGATCCACCATGCCGATCTCCTGGTAGAGGCTGATGGCGCGCAGATCTGCCACGTCCTGACCGTCGATGAGGATACGGCCCGACTCCGGCTCGTCGAAGCGCACCGCCAGCTGGGCCAGCGTGGACTTGCCCGAGCCGGAGGCCCCCACGATGCAGGTCCACTTTCCGGCCCTGGCCCGCAGGCTCACCCCGTGGACGGCCTGCGCGGCGGTGTTGGGGTAGGAGTAGCTGATGTCCTGCCACAGGACCTCGTGGGAGATCCCGCTGGTCAGCTCCTGATCGCCGTCGTGCACCTCCACGGGGGCGTTGACGACCTCCCACACCCTCTCGGCCGAGGCGAAGGAGGCGTTGAGCGCCCCCGAGAGCTCCTCGACGCCGCGCACGGTCTCGGTCATACGCAGGACCGCCGCCGCAGCCGCAGCCAGGAGGGGGACGCCGGCGCCGGAACCGGTGGCGGGCAGCATCGCCCCGACCATGACGACGACGATCGGCGCCGTCAGGCTCGCCAGCTGGTTGACGCCCCGGCGCACGGAGGCCCACTGGCCGCCTGGCCGCGAGGCACCGGCGATCTCGGCGTCGATCCGGGCCATCTCATCAAGACGCTCCTGGCTGCGCCCGTACCCGACGACCTCGCTCATGCCCTGAACGGTGTCGGTGACGTGCTGGGTGAGGTCCGCCCGCGCCGCGGAGGCCGAGCGGGAGGCCTCCAGGGAGGCCGTGAAGCCAAGGCGGGGAACCACGAGCAGCTGGACGGCCACGAAGGGCAGCGCCGCCAGCGCCACCGGCCAGGACACCTTGAGGCCGATGACCGTGAGCACCACGATCGGGGTGATGACGGCGGAGACCGCCGGGGCGAAGGTGTGGGCGAAGAAGACCTCGATGCGGTCCACGTCCTTGGTGGCTCGCGACAGCAGGTCGCCCGAGCGCGAGGTCGCACTGACCCTGGGGGAGCGGGGGATGAGCGAGCGGAAGATCTGCCCGCGCAGCAGCTCGAGGGCCTTGAAGGCCACCAGGTGGCCGAGGAACTGCTCGGCGTAGCGCAGCGCCGCCTTGAGCAGCGACAGTCCCGCCATGACCGCCAGCACCGGCCAGACGGCGGGCAGGGGCGCACCGGTCGCCATGGCCAGCCCCGCCCGGGCCACGGCGTAGGCCCCCAGGGCGAACAGGGCCACACCGCTGAGCAGGTCGATGGTGCGGCACAGCGTGGAGCCCAGCAGCGGCGACAGGACCGGGCGGGTGACCCGAAGCAGCCAGCGCACGAGCGTCGCACGCGAGGGACGCTCCTGGGTGGACGCACTGGCCCCGGCGCTCGCGCTGCGCCGGACAGATCGGCCGGCCTCCTGCGACCGGGACGCTGATGATCGCGTGGACCGGATCATGACCGCTCCTGCCCGTGGTTCCCGGCGGCCGCCCCGGCAGTGGTGCCGCCGGCCCGCTGGGAGCCGGCCTTGGCACCATCGGTCTTGGTGCCATCGGTCTTGGCGAGCTCGGGGCCGGCCGCCGCGCCGTCGGCTGAGGGAGCCTGGGCAGTTCCAGCCGGGCCGGCCGTGCCCACCTCGTGGAGCCCGTGGGCCTCGACCCTCACGGTCCGGTCCGCAGTCGTCAGCGCCCCCGCACGGTGCGAGATGGTGATGACGGTCCGGCCCCGGGCCAGCTGCTCGATGGACTCGACGATGGCCGCCTCACTGGCCAGGTCCACCTGGCTGGTGGGCTCGTCCAGCAGCAGCACGGGGCGGTCGGCCAGGAACGCGCGCGCCAGGGACAGGCGCTGGGCCTGACCTCCCGAGAGCCCCAGCCCCGCCTCGCCGACCTGCGTCTCCAGCCCCTCGGGCATGAGGGCCACCTCCTTGTCCAGGCGGGCCACCTCCAGGGCGTGCCACATCTGCGAGGGCGTCGCGTAGGGCTGGGCCAGACGCAGGTTGTCCGCGATCGTGCCGGTGAACAGCCACGTCGTCTGCGCCACCAGTGCGGAGGCCGCCCGCACCTGCTCCTGGGTGGCGGCGGTCAGCTCGGCGCCCTCGACGCGCAGGGACCCGGCGCTGGGCAGCAGGTTCCCGGCCAGCATCGCCATGAGTGTGGACTTACCCGCGCCCGAGGGGCCCACGACCGCCAGGTGCTCGCCGCGACGCACGGTGAGGTTCACGCCCTCAAGCACCGGCTCCTCGCCCCAGGCGGCCTCGACGTCGTCGAGCACGATGGAGGCCCGCGCCTCAGCGGTGCTCGAGGCCCCGGCCCGTGTCCCGGGGCGCGCCGCGGAGCGGGGCAGGGGCCGGGACAGGATCCGACGGATGGCGCGCTGGTTGGCCATGCCTCCCATCCCCACGTAGAAGAAGGCCCCCACATGGTCCAGCGGCTCCAGGAGCACGTAGGAGGTGAGCACGATCGCCAGCGCGTCGCCGACGTCGATCGCACCGATGGACAGGCGGACCAGGGCCAGGCCCGCGGCCACGGTGATGAGGAAGAGCGAGAAGAGTCCATCGGTGAGCAGGATGACGAGCTGGTTGCCGGCCAGCAGGCCCATGACGGCGCGCCGGTTCGTCTCCCCCTCCAGGCGCAGGCGGGCGCTGGTGCGCTCCGCCGCCCGAGCCAGGGTGAGGGTCCGCAGCCCCTGGATGGCGTCGAGGTACTCGGCGGCCAGCCGCGTGCGCGCCCGGCGCGAGTCCGACGACGAGGCCCGCAGCCGCGAGTGGGCGAAGGCGATGAAGGCCGGCACCACGACGACGGCCGTCCCCAGGACCAGGGCGGGGACGACGTCGACGGCGGCGGCCAGCTCGACGAGCACCAGCAGGGGCGCCGCGGCCGCGGCCAGGGTGGGGGCCAGGAAGGTCTGCCGGTAGAGGGCCACGCGCTCGGCGCCGTCGGTCAGCAGGGAGGCGGTGGCGCCGCTGCGGACGTCGGCGGCGCGCGCCGGGCCCAGGCCCAGCAGATGGGCCAGCGTGAGCCGGCGCAGGTGGGCCTCCTCGCTGAGCGCGCTGGAGCGGGCGACCCGCTGGGCCAGCAGCTGGCAGGCGGCGCTCAGGACTGCCGCGGCCAGCGCCTGGGCCAGCAGGCCGGCCACCGGTGAGGAGCGCAGCAGGGCTCCCAGGGCGCGCCCGGTGGAGATGAGGCACCACCCCGAGCCCAGGGCGCCCAGCAGCGTCAGGCCGAAGGAGACGACGCCCGCTCGGCGCCCTGCGGATGAGGAGACCACGGGTGGGGGCGTGGAGCCGCGGCGCAGCGGCGCCGGAAGCGGCACGAGGGATCGGCGTGAGCTCATCACGGTCCTGGAGGCGAGAAACGGGCTGGGGGAGGACTCCAGCGTATCGACCAGGACGGGGTGCTGTCAGGAGCGTTCAGGATCTCGGTGAGATCACCGAGTACCAGCAGGATCCCCACCACCATCGGCCCCAGGAGTGGTGAGAGTCACGAAATGTGGTGGATCGGTGCGTTCACCTGCGCGGACGTCATAGCGTTGTCCTGCCGGGCTGCCGCCTGCGGCCCGCGACGACACACGTCTCGAAGGAGTCCTCGATGGCAAACGCCCCCGTCAACATCACCGTTACCGGTGCCGCCGGCAACATCGGATACGCGCTGCTGTTCCGCATCGCCTCCGGTGCCCTGCTCGGCCCGGACCAGCGCGTCAACCTCCGCCTGCTGGAGATCCCGCCGGCCGTCAAGGCCGCCGAGGGCACCGCCATGGAACTGTTCGACTCCGCCTTCCCGACCCTGGGCGGCGTGGACATCTTCGACGACGCCAAGGCCGCCTTCGAGGGCGCCAACATCGCCTTCCTCGTGGGCTCGATGCCCCGCAAGGCCGGTATGGAGCGCGCCGACCTGCTCTCCGCCAACGGCGGCATCTTCGGCCCCCAGGGTGAGGCGCTCAACGCCGGCGCCGCCGACGACATCAAGGTGCTCGTCGTGGGCAACCCCGCCAACACCAACGCACTCATCGCCGCCTCCCACGCCCCCGACATCCCCGCCTCGCGCTTCACGGCCATGACCCGCCTGGACCACAACCGCGCCCTGGCCCAGCTGGCCACCAAGGCCGGCTGCCACGTCACCGACATCGACAAGGTCACCGTCTGGGGCAACCACTCCTCCACCCAGTACCCCGACCTGACCCACGCCACCGTCAAGGGCGCTCCCGTCACCGACATCCTGGCCGACCGCACCTGGGTCGAGGACGACTTCATCCCGACCGTCGCCAAGCGCGGCGCCGCCATCATCGACGCCCGCGGCGCCTCCTCGGCGGCCTCGGCGGCCTCGGCCGCCATCGACCACGTGCACGACTGGGTGCTGGGCACCTCCGGGTCCTGGACCTCCTCCTCGGTCATGTCCGACGGCTCCTACGGCGTGCCCGAGGGCATCATCTCCTCCTTCCCCTGCACCTCGGAGAACGGTGAGTGGAAGATCGTCCAGGGCCTGGAGATCGACGACTTCTCCCGCGGCAGGATCGACGCCTCGGCGGACGAGCTCGTCGAGGAGAAGAACACCGTGGCCTCCATGGGGCTCATCTGAGTCGTCGTCAGTCGCCCTGGTCGCCACCCGGCCAGGCCGCCGAGGGCTGAGAAGCCCTTATCGATCGTTGCGCTTCTGGCGGGCCCGCCCACCACCACATCTGGATCTGGCTCCCGCCCCCGGCTTGGGGGAGGGAGCCAGATGTGGTGAGATCGGGGCATGGCACGCCGCAGATCCAAGCGCCCCTACGGGCAGGGGCACATCCCCCTGAGCATGGACCGCCTCGCCTCCGTGCCGCGCACCCAGACCGGGCCCGGAGGGGCCGACTTCACCGTGCGCTACCTGCGCGGCGGGGACAAGCCCTACACCTGCCCCGGCTGCCACCGCGTCATCCCCGTCGGCACGGCGCACGTGGTGGCCTGGACCAACGAGTCCCTCTTCGGCGCGGACCGGGGCCTGGAGGAACGGCGCCACTGGCACACCTCCTGCTGGGAGCGCCGCCTCTGGTAGCCGAACCAGGGGCGGTGACCTGCCGAGCGCTCACACGAGCGGCTCGGGGGAGTGCTCCTCCCATCCCGGCAGCAGGCGGTCCAGGGCGAAGCGCAGCGGCACGACATCGCCGTCGCGTCCGCCCTCTCCGATGGTCATCGGTACCGGCTGGCCCTCGGGCCTGACCCCGCTCAGGCGCGGTCCCAGGCTCAACGGCATGGACAGGATGTAGAAGCGTCCCTCCGTGTCGATGCCGACGGTCTCATCGGCTCTCAGGTACCAGCCGCGCAGCGGGGTGCGGGCGCTGCCACCGGAGTACCCGCGCACCCGCAGCGGAACCGCTTCAAGACCCTCATCGCGGGCGACTCTGAGGAAGAGGCCGACGATGCGGGCCGCCCGGGCGTGCTCGGCGTCCTGACGCTCCTGGAGCATGCGGGCCCGCTGAGCGGCCGCCCGACGACGCGACGCCGCCCAGTCGGAGTCCTCGAAGTCCCCAGGGCCTGAGGCGCTGGACGACTCGTTCTCGAACCGGGCGGCGTCGTCGGCTGTCACGACTGCGCCTCAGCGGCGCCCCTTGCCCTGGCGGGGGTGGCGGTTGCCGGCGTTGCCGGAGCCGCCCGAGCCCCTGCCGGGAGCCGGGACGTTCTCAATGCGGCCGCCGCCCTTCTGGGCGTTCTTGGAGGTCGACTGGGCACCCGTCTGCTGGCCACGGTTCGAGGCCGCGGCGGCCGTGTTGCCGGTCGGGGCGGGAGCCGAGGTCGCCGACGGCGCCGAGGCGGCTGACGTCGCGGAGGCGCCGCCCGAGCCCGCGGCGTTGGCGCTGCTGGCACTGTTGCTGGCACTGTTGCCGCTGGCCGCCGGCTCCGCCGAAGCTGCGGAGGACTGCTCCTGCTCCGGCTCCTGAGCCTCCTGGGGCAGGGCCGCGACGTGGTCGCTGAAGGTGGGCGCCTGGGGCAGGACACCACCCAGGACTCCGCGCATCTCGGTGAGGTAGGCGGAGACGGAGTCGCGCTGGCGCTCGAGCTCCTGGAGCTGACGGGCGGCCACCTGAGCAGTGACGTCGGCGTCGGCACGGGCGTCGCTGACGATCTGCTCGGCCTCGATCCGGGCCTGGGCCAGGGTCTCCTCGGCCTGGGCGACCGCCTCCTCCTGACGCTTACGGGCCTCGGCGTCGGTGCGGGCACGGACCTCCTCGGCGCGCGAGAGCGCCTCCTGAAGACGCTCCTCGGCCTCCTGGGCCTGGACCTGGGCCTGCTCCTGCATCTCCCGGATGCGCTCGCGAGTGGCCTCGTGGGCGTCGGAGTCCTCCTGGGCGGCCTGCTCGTGCGCCGCGGCGATCTCCAGGGTGGCCTGCTGGCGCAGCTCGGTGGCCTCCGAGCGGGCGGCGGCGGCCTCATCGGTGGCCGATCGGCGCAGCGTCTCCGACTCGTTGCGCGCCGAGGTGAGGATCTCCTCGGCCTCGCGCCTGGCCTTGCCGACGGTCAGCTCGGCCTCCTGCTTGGCGGCCGAGAGGATCTCCTCGGCCTTCGTCGTGGAGGTCTTGTGCAGCTCGTCGGCCTCGGCCGCAGCGGCCTCACGGTTGGCAGTGGCGTCACGCTCGGAGGTGATGGCGATCTCGGCGGCCTGCTTGCGCGCCTGGGACAGGACCAGCGCGGCCTCGCGCTCGGCGGTGGCGCGCATCTCGGTGACGGCCGCCTCGGAGTCGGCGGAGATCTGGGCGGCCTTGCGCGAGGCGGAGGAGACGAGCTCCTGGGCGCGGGCCTCGGCGTTGGCCAGGGCGGTGGAGGCCTCTCCCTGGGAGCGGGAGCGCAGCTCACTGGCCTCGCGACGGGCGTCGGCGAGCAGGGTCGCCGCCTCCGAGGCGCTGCGCTCGGAGAGGTTCTTGGCGTTGGTCCGGGTGCGGGTCAGCAGCGCGTCGGCCTCGGCGTTGGCCTTGGACAGCACGGAGGCGCTCTGCTCCTCGGCGCTGCGCAGCAGCTGCTCGATCCGGGAGCCCAGGCCGGCGTAGGTCGGCTTGTCGGACTCCCGCAGCCGGCGCTGGGCGTCGGCCAGCTCACCGGCCAGTGTCATGGCGCGCTGGTCGAGGCTGGCGACCTCACGACGCGCGTCGGCCAGCTGACGAGAGAGCTGCTCCAGCTTCCGGTCGACCTGGGCGCGGTCGTAGCCGCGCATCGTGATGGCAAACTCGCTGTATTCCTCAGCCACGTCGGGTTCCTCCTCCTGGTGAGCCGGGGACGCTCACCGCCAGCCCAAGCGTAACGATTGGGCGCGATCGGGACGGTGGTCACGAAAGCGTGACGATACGCACAATCTAGCAGGCAGAGGCCCGGTTCTGAGCGGTATCGGCGGGGCGGCCGAGGAGGCGGTCGACGACCAGGCGGGCATCATCCGATCGTGGGCCGCCGTTTCTCCGAGTGTTCCTCCGGCTCACCACCGACAACCAGGCACTGTTTGGTGGGCGCTCAAGGTGTTTTCTGCCGGCTGGTTCCCGGGAGAGATCACTTCGCTCAGCGCGTGCCTCGTTGTGATTTTGCGCCGAGGTCGGTGCGGTCGCGGGGTCCGTCATGCGATTCTGGTTCCTGGCGGGCGCATGGTGAGCGCTCGCAGCGGTGTCCGGCTCCGTAGCCGGCCGTCGCCAACCGTGTCCGCGAGCATAGGAGACCCGCGTCGTGAGTCGACGTATCTTGAGCGTGGTAGTGACCGTCCTCGGGCTGGTCCTCATCGCCCTGGCCGTTTGCTCGGCCACCATCTGGAAACCCAGCTCCAAGGTCGAGGCGACGCTCGCCTCCGGTCCTTCCCAGCCCTACGTCGTCACGGCCCCCGGGGTCCTCAGTGGCGCGGAGTCCGACGTCGCCGTGACCGCGAAGTCCTCCGACGGCAAGGACGTTCACCTCTTCGTGGCCCGTGCGGCCGACGTCGAGGCATGGTTGAGCCCCGACGCCGACAACGCGCTTGCCTACACGGAGGTCACCGGAATCAATGCCGACGCCGGCACCCTGACCTCCAGTGACCAGACCCAGTACTGTCCGCCGCCCTCCGCCACGCCTGCCGCGTCCGCCGCGGCTGGCCCGCAGTCCTCGGCCTCCGCCCAGGCGGGCGCGACGCCGTCGGCCTCCGGGGCCTCCGGGTCGCAGTGCTCGGAGCGCAAGGCCAGTGGAGTGAGTGCCTCGGGCTCCGACCTCTGGCTCGGGGAGAAGAGCGGCGGCTCGTCGGTCACCTTCAACACCGCCGAGACCGCCGACCGCGCCCTGCTGCCGCGCAAGAACGTCGATGAGCAGATCGTCGTCATGGCGATGACCGACGGCAAGGCCCAGGCCCCCAACCTGACGATCAGCTGGTCGCGCCAGGTGGAGACGCCCTGGTACTTCTACGGCGGTCTGGTCCTGGGCGGCCTGTTCGTGCTGGCGGGAGCCTTCCTGTTCTTCATCGACCTCCAGCTGCGTCGCGCCGGCGTCGAGCGGCGGACTCGCTCGGCCGAGCGCGCGGCCCGCATCGCCAACGCCGACTCCGTCTCCACCGAGGGCATTCCCCAGGTGGATGATCCCGACCGGCAGCTGACCCGCCGAGAGCTGCGGGACAAGGAGCGCGCCGAGGCCTCCGGCGAGGCCTGGACCGACCCGCGCACGGGCCGCGTCTACCTCGACGGCATTGAGGCCCCCTCCGTCCCCCAGGCTCCCGAGACGCCTCCCGCCGGCGGCTACGGCGGTGGCTTCACCGGTGGATTCGGTGGATTCAATGAAGCCGGTGCCGGTGGTGGCTACGATGAGAGCCACCTCGGGCAGGAGGAACAGACGGCCGCGGGGGTCGCCCGGGGCTCGTCGGTCGTTCCCGGTCTCGACGAGGCCGCCGCCCAGCAGTACCGGGCCTCCCGAGGGCTGGAGGGACTCCAGGACGGTGAGGCGCTGGCGATCGCCTCGGACGACGCCGGCACATCAGCCGCGCCCGGGTTCTCCGATCTCTCCGATGCGCCGGGAGGCGGTGAGGCTCCTGCGCACACCAGTCACGTGAGCCACCACAGCCACGTGGCTCCGGGCGCTGAGCCGGCGCCCGGGCAGCCTGAGGCGCAGGACCACACGCGCTTCGCCCCCCAGGAGTACCAGGAGCACCACGGCAGCCACGCGGCGGCCGAGCCGGATGAGCGGCGGACCTTCGATGGCGACACCGCGGAGATCGAGGAGGTGGCGGCGTCGGCCCCGTCCCAGGACCCCAGCCTCCAGATGCCGACCGGCTTCGCCCAGCCCGAGCCTCAGTCCTGGCCGGTCACCGAACAGCCCCGGCCCGAGTCTCAGCCGTGGCAGGTCCCTGAGCAGCCCGAGCCTCAGCCCTGGCCGGCCACCGAGCAGCCCGGGTCTCAGCCGTGGCAGGTCCCTGAGCAGCTCGGGGCGGAGGCGAACGCGGAACCTCGCCCGCAAGCAGCCGAGCCCGAGGGCTCCGGCGAGAACTCTTCCTCCGCCGGCCTCACTGACCCGTCCACGACCTCGACCGTCTCGTGGCCCAGCTACTCCGACGGCGTCGAGCTGCCTCCCGCTGCCGACCCCGCCGCCATCCAGGCCGCCGACGCCGAGCCCCTTGGCGAGCCCGACCCCACCGCGGACCCCCACAACCAGGAGCACGCATGAAGTCCACCCGTCGAGCCTTCCTGAGCGCAGGCGGCGCCTCCGCCCTCGCCCTGAGCCTGGCCGCCTGCTCGAGGTCGCAGCCGAAGACCGCCGAGACCCAGGCCTCCGGCACTCCGATCGCCGAGCCCGTCCTCAATGACAAGCAGCTCTCCGAGATCCTCCAGCGCGTCCAGACCGGTCTGGCGACGGCGGACCAGGAGAGGAACGCTGACAAGCTCAAGGAGGTCATGTCCGGCCCGGCGGCCCGGATCCGTGCGGCCGAGTACGCCACGGCCTCCGCCAGCGGGAACAACGAGTTCATCCACCCCGTGACCACCACGATCCAGGGTGGGGGAGTGGGCCAGACCGTCGGCTTCCCCCGCAACGCCGCAGCGGCGTCGGAGGGTGCCAGCCCCTCGATCCTGTCCCTGGAGCAGAACTCGGCGCGCGACCAGTTCAAGGTGTGGGCCTGGGTGCAGGGGTTCTCGGAGCAGAAGAACATCCCGGTTCTGACCAAGCAGTCGGCTCAGCGCGCCAAGCAGGTGACGGCTGACTCCACGGGGCTGGTCGCCACCCCCCAGGCGGTCCTCGACGCCTATGTCGATGCGCTCAACAATCCCGAGGGCGAGAACGGCAAGGCCTTCCCCGATGACCTGCTGCGCCAGAAGATCCAGGCCACCCGTGCCACCAACCTCAGCTCCCTGGGCGAGGTCACCCTGACGGTGGCCGCCGGTCAGGACGGCTTCCAGGGGCTCCAGATGGAGGAGGGAGACGGTGGGGCACTGGTCTTCACGACCCTGACCTACACGGTTGTCTACAAGCGCACGGTCGACGGCTCCGATCTCACCCTGCAGGGTGACGTCGCCGCTCTCATGGGGGGCAACCAGAAGATCGTCGGCACGGTCACGGCCACCTACGACTCCATGGTCGCCTTCTCCATCCCCAAGGAGGGAAGCAGCGAGAAGGCGGCGATCCTGGGAGCCGAGACCGCGCTCATCAAGGTGGACCGGGACGACTCCCAGACCCCGGCTCCCACGGCCGCGGCGTCGACCAGACCGTCCTGACCTCTCCGATCCCCGGCCCGGCTCCGTGATCACTGTGACGACCACTGTGACCCCACGGAGTCGGGCCGCCGGTGCGCCTCTGAATGACGAGTGAGGCCTGCCGGTCGCGCCTGCGCTGAGAGACACCGAAAGACCCCGACCAATGAAGCAACCGGGCTGCGGCCCGAGGAAGGCAGCTGTCAATGAGCATGTTCGGCGCCGTCGACCTGTCCAGTTTCGCCCCCGCCACCAAGCCGGCCGGTCCTGCCGGCGGGGCCCCGGCTCCTGCGACGACTCCCATGGCGGGCGGGCCCGGGGGCGCCGGTGGTGGCCTGCCAGTGCCGCTCGTGGTCGACGTCGACGCCTCCAGCCTGCGTGACGTCGCCGAGGTCTCCACCCAGGTCCCCGTCATCGTCGTCCTCCACAGCCCGCGAAGCCAGGCCAGTGCCGATCTTGCCGCCGTCCTGGAGCAGCTCGCCGGCCAGTACGCCGGCCGCTTCCAGCTGGCCCGCGTGGATGTCGACGCCGCCCCGGAGGTCGCTCAGGCGCTCCAGGCTCAGGCCGTCCCCACGGTCGTGGCCCTCGTCGCCGGACAGCCGGTGCCCATGTTCCAGGGGCCGGTGCCCGAGGAGCAGCTGCGCTCGGTCATCGACCAGCTGCTGGAGGTGGCGGCCGCCAACGGCGTCAGCGGCACCATCGCCGTCGACTCCGGGGCCGGCGCCACGGCTCAGGAGGAGCCCGAGGAGACCGAGGTCGAGCGTGCCGCCCGTGAGGCCATCGAGGCCGGCGACTTCGCCGCCGCCGAGGAGGTCTACACCCATGCCATCGCCCAGAACCCGGGCGATGACGAGCTCAAGGTGGCCCGCAACCAGGTGCGCCTCATGGCCCGCCTGGACGGCCAGGACCCCCATGAGCTGCTGGCCGCGGCCGACGCCGCCCCCACCGATCTCGAGGCCGCCCTGGCCGGGGCCGACGCCGCACTGGCCCTCGGCGACGTCAACGCCGCCCTCGGCCGGGCCCTGGAGGCCGTGCGCACCCACCAGGGCGAGGAGCGTGAGACGGCTCGCCTGCGCCTGCTCGAGCTCTTCGAGGTCATCGGCTCCACCTCGCCGGAGGTCGCCCAGGCCCGCCGCCGCCTGGCCACGATGCTCTACTGAGCGCCTGCACCGCTTCCTCGGCAGACGTCAGTGCCCCTCACCTGGTCGGTGAGGGGCACTGACGTGCGGTGTGGGTCGTGAGGATCAGGCGATCGGCTCGGGACCGATCTTCCAGACCTCGCGGGCGTAGTCGCTGATGGTGCGGTCGGAGGAGAAGCGGCCCGAGCGGGTGATGTTCACCCAGGCCTTGCGCTGCCAGGCGCGGGCGTCGGCGTAGTCGGCCGCCATGGCGTCCTTGGTCTCGCGGTAGGAGGCGAAGTCGCCCAGGACGTAGTAGACGTCGGCCGGCTCGTAGGAGGCCTCCAGGAGGCTGCGGCGCAGGTCGGCGAACCAGCCCGAGCCGTTGTCGTCGAGGGTGCCGTCGGTGAAGGCGTCCAGGACGCGCTTGAGACCGGGGACGTTCTCGTAGTGCCACACCGGGTCGTAGCTCTCCCGCAGCGAGGGCAGCTCGTCCTCGGTGGCGCCGAAGATGTAGGCGTTGTCGTCGCCCACTGCCTCAAGGATCTCCACGTTGGCGCCGTCGAGCGTGCCCAGGGTCAGGGCACCGTTCATCATGAACTTCATGTTGGAGGTGCCAGAGGCCTCCTTGCCGGCCATCGAGATCTGCTCGGAGACGTCGGCGGCCGGGATGATGTGCTCGGCCGGGGAGACGTTGTAGTTGTGGACGAAGACGACCTTGATGGTCCGGGAGACGACGGGGTCGTTGTTGACGAGCCTCGCGATGGCGTTGATGAGCTTGATGACGCCCTTGGCGCGGATGTAGCCGGGAGCCGCCTTCGCGCCGAAGATGAAGACCCGCTTGGGGACCTGAAGGCTCGGGTCCTGCTTCATGCGGAAGTAGAGGTCCAGGACGTAGATGGCGTTGAGCAGCTGGCGCTTGTACTCGTGGAGGCGCTTGATCTGGACGTCGAAGATCGCCTCGGGGTCGATCTCGATGCCCTCGCGCTGGGCGATCCAGGCGGCGAAGTCCACCTTGTTGGCGTGCTTGATCTCAGCCAGGCGGTCGTAGACGGTCTCGTCGACGGCGTCGGTGAAGTCGCCCAGGAGCGAGAGGTCCTTGACCCAGGCGTCCGAGCCGGTGACCTCGTCCAGGAGCGCTGACAGCCGCGGGTTGCACTGGCGAAGCCAGCGGCGGGGGGTGACGCCGTTGGTCTTGTTGTTGAAGCGCTCGGGCCAGATGGCGTGCCACTCGCCCAGCGTCTCGCGCTTGATGATCTCGGTGTGCAGGGCGGCCACGCCGTTGATGGAGTAGGAGGCGTAGCAGGCGATCCAGGCCATGCGCACGGTGTCTCCGGAGACGGGGGCCATGTAGTCGATGGTGCCCTGGTCCAGGCCGCGCTCGGCCATCTCGAGACGGAAGCGACGGTCGATCTCGCGGACGATCTCGGTGATGCGCGGGAAGAGACGGTCGAAGATGGAGATCTCCCAGGTCTCCAGGGCCTCGGCCAGCACCGTGTGGTTGGTGTAGGCGAAGGTCTTGGTGACCACGTCCCAGGCCGCCTCCCAGCCCAGGTGGTGCTCGTCCATGAGGATGCGCATGAGCTCGGGGATGGCGAGCACCGGGTGGGTGTCGTTGAGCTGGATGGCGTTGTAGTCGGCGAAGCCGGACAGGTCCTGGCCGTGGTGGCTGACGTAGTTCTCGACGATCTGCTGGAGGGAGGCCGAGCAGAAGAAGTACTGCTGGCGCACCCGCAGGACCTTGCCCTCGTAGGTGGTGTCGTTGGGGTAGAGGACGCGGGAGATGTCCGAGGTGCGCTCGCGCTCGACGATGGCCTCGGTGAAGCGCTGGGAGTTGAAGGCGTCGTAGTCGAACTCCTCGACCGGCTCGGCCTTCCACAGCCGCAGGGTGCCCACGTTCTTGGTGCCGTAGCCGGTGATGGGCATGTCGTAGGGGATGGCGCGCACGGTCATGTCCCGGTAGCGCACCAGGCGCTGGGCCTCCTCGTGGCGGATGACGAAGGGGTAGCCCTCCTCCATCCAGGGATCGGGGTGCTCGGTCTGGAAGCCGTCCTCGAAGAGCTGCTTGAACAGCCCGTAGCGGTAGAGGATGCCGAAGCCGTTGACCGGCAGGTCCAGGGTGGCGCAGGAGTCCAGGAAGCAGGCGGCCAGGCGGCCCAGACCGCCGTTGCCCAGGGCGGCGTCGGGCTCCTGCTCCAGGACGTCGGTCAGGCTGACGCCGAAGGAGCCGACGGCCTCGCGGGCCTCGTCGACCATGCCCAGGTTGGACAGGTTGTTGAGCAGGGCGCGACCCATGAGGAACTCGGCGGAGAAGTAGTGCTCCTGACGACCGGCGCTGTACTTCTGCTCGGTGGCGTACCAGTCGTCCGCGATGGTGTCGACGACGGCGGCGGACAGGCCCTGCCAGACCTCCATGAGGGTGGCTGCGGTGGCGGGGCGACCGGATACGGCGCGCACCTGCGCGGGGGCGCTCGTGACCAGCTTCTGTGTCATTCTTCTTCCCTTGTCAGGCTTCGTGGTCACCGACTGCAAGATTATTGCAGCGGACTGAAATAAGCGTACATCGACGAGGGCCGGGCCGCCCGGCCTGCGCAGGGAGCACAGGGCGCCGGAGGCCGCGCGCCTGTGCGAGACAGGACCCAGACTACCGGCTCATAGGTGATGGTGCCGGGTGCAGATAGTCGGGTGCGGAACAAGGACGTCATCAGTCTCGCGACCCACGAGCACGCGGTGGGGCGGGAGGCTCCTCACCTCCCGCCCCACCGCGGCGTGTGGTCGCAGGCCGTGACGGCCGGCCGCACCGTGCTCGCGCCGGCTCGTACCGTCCGTGTCAGACGGCTTCAGTCGGCGTCAGCCGGCGTCGGCCTGTGCTGGCCGGCGCCGACCCGGATCAGTCCTGCACGGGGCGCAGGAAGACCGCGCCCATCGGGGGGACCCGCAGACGCACCGAGGCCGGCCGCCCGTTCCAGGGCAGGTCCTCGGCCTCGACGTGACCCAGGTTGCCCACACCGGAGCCGCCGTACTCCTCGGAGTCGGTGTTGAGGACCTCCTCCCAGTCCCCGGCGAAGGGCAGACCCACCCGGTAGCCCTCGTGCGGGGTGCCGGCGAAGTTGATGATGCAGACCATGAGGTCGGCCTTGCCGTCGGCGTCGACTCCCTTGCGCAGGTAGGACAGGACGTTGTGGTCGCCGTCGCCGGCCTCGATCCACTCGAATCCCCGGTGGGAGAAGTCCTCCGACCACAGGGCCGGAGAGCTCAGGTAGAGACGGTTGAGGTCACCGACCAGCGCGAGCAGCCCCTGGTGTCCCGGGTCGTCCAGGATCCACCAGTCCAGGGAGTTGTCCGCGTTCCACTCGGTCCCCTGCCCGAACTCCTGGCCCATGAACAGCAGCTGCTTGCCGGGGTGCGACCACTGGTAGGCGTACAGGGCGCGCAGACCCGCCAGCTCCTGCCAGGCGTCGCCGGGCATCTTGGACAGCAGGGATCCCTTGCCGTGGACGACCTCGTCGTGGCTCAGCGGCAGGATGAACTGCTCGGAGAAGGCGTAGACGAGGGAGAAGGTCAGCTCGCCGTGGTGGTAGCGGCGGTTGACCGGGTCCTCGGCCAGGTAGCGCAGGGTGTCGTTCATCCACCCCATGTTCCACTTCAGGCCGAAGCCCAGGCCGCCGTACTCGGTGGGGGCGGTCACCCCGGGCCAGGCCGTGGACTCCTCGGCGGCCATGATGATGCCGGGGTTCTTGCGGTAGGCGGTGGCGGTGGCCTCCTGCAGGAAGCTGATGGCCTCCAGGTGCTCGCGGCCGCCGAACTGGTTGGGGTGCCACTGGCCGTCCTGGCGCGAGTAGTCCAGGTAGAGCATGGAGGCCACGGCGTCGACGCGCAGGCCGTCGACGTGGAACTCCTCGAGCCAGTACAGGGCGTTGGCCACCAGGAAGTTGCGCACCTCGTTGCGTCCGAAGTTGAACACGTAGGTGCCCCAGTCGGGGTGCTCGCCGCGCTGCGGGTCGGGGTCCTCGTACAGCGGGGTGCCGTCGAAGCGGGCCAGGGCCCACTCGTCCTTGGGGAAGTGGGCGGGCACCCAGTCCAGGATGACGCCGATGCCGGCCTGGTGGAGCTGGTCCACCAGGTAGCGGAAGTCGTCGGGGGTGCCGAAGCGCGAGGTGGGCGCGTAGTAGCTGGTGACCTGGTAGCCCCAGGACCCGCCGAAGGGGTGCTCGGCCACGGGCAGGAACTCGACGTGGGTGAAGCCGGCCTCCTTGACGTAGGGGACCAGCTCCTCGGCCAGGCCGCGGAAGCCCAGGCCCTGGCGCCACGAGCCGATGTGGACCTCGTAGATGCTCATCGGGCCGTTGTGAGGATCGGTGGTGGCGCGCTTGGCCATCCACTCCTGGTCCTCCCACTGGTGGAACTGGTCGGTGACCACCGAGGCGGTGGCCGGGGGGACCTCGGTGGCCCGCGCCATCGGGTCGGCCTTCTGGTGCCAGGAGCCGTCGGCGAAGCAGATCTCGAACTTGTAGCGCGCGCCCACGCCGACGCCGGGGACGAAGAGCTCCCACACGCCCGACGAGCCCAGGGAGCGCATGGCGGTGGCGGTGCCGTCCCAGTAGTTGAAGTCGCCGACGACGCGCACGGCGCGGGCGTTGGGGGCCCACACCGCGAAGGCGGTTCCCTCGACCTCGCCCATGGGGCCGTCGTAGCGCTTGACGTGTGCGCCCAGGACCTCCCACAGCTCCTCGTGGCGGCCCTCGGCGATGAGGTAGGTGTCCATCTCGCCCAGGGTGGGCATGTAGCGGTAGGGGTCGTCGACGGTGGTGGTCTCGTCGCCGTAGGTGACCTTGATGCGGTAGTCGGGGACCTCCTGGCCCGGCAGGACCGCGACCCACACGCCGTCCTGCTCGTGGGTGGCCGGGTAGGTGCCGTCCTTGGTGACGACGACGACGTTGTCGGCCAGGTGACGGACGGTGCGGACGGTGACCCCGTCCTCGCCCACGTGCGCGCCCAGGACCTCGTGCGGGTCGTGGTAGCGCGCGTAGGCGACGTCGGCCAGAACCCAGGGGTCCACGGGTACGGGGTTGAGGTCGGCCGGGGCCGGGGACCTGGGGTCGTTCTCAGGGGTGTTGGCGCTCATACAGCAACTCTTCCATGCGTCGGTGATTAACGGGTGCTTTTGGACGTCGAACCGATGGGATGATGGGGGCAAGAGATCGTTCCGTGCTCAGCCCTCCGTGCGTTCGTTCAGGACCGAGTCGATCCCCGCCACGGGGATGCCCAGCCAGTCGGGGCGGTTGCGGGCCTCATAGACGGCCTCGTACAGGGCCTTGTCGAGCTCCAGGCAGGTCAGGACCGTCTGGCGCGAATCCTCCGCCTGCCCGGTTGCCTGCGACGAGCCCTGTGAATCGCCCTGGGAGGCGGGCTCAGGGCGGGTCTCCCGGCGCGCCTGGCGGTAGCCGTCCTCGAAGGCGGTGCGTACGGCGGCCAGCCAGTCGGGGTGGGGCGCCTCTCCCACGGCCGCCGCGTAGTCGAAGGAGCGCAGCATCCCGGCCACGTCCCGGGCCGGCAGATCGGGGTCGGAGCGCTGGGCCAGGGGGCGCAGGGGCTCGCCCTCGAAGTCCAGCACGTACCAGCGCTGCCGGCCGCCGACCTCATGAAGCACCTGCCCCAGGTGGTAGTCGCCGTGAATGCGGGTGACCGGCTCCAGAGCGGGCAGCTCCTCGAGCCGCGCCAGCGTCTGCTCCACCTTGAGCTCCAGGGCGGGGATGTGGCCGGAGAGCTCGGGCACCTCCTCCAGCGCCCACCGGGCCCGGCTGCGCAGTGCCGCTGCCAGCTCGGCCGGCGCGGGGGGCCGGCTCGTGCCCAGGGAGGCGGCCAGGTGGTGGTGCATCTGCGCCGTCGTGCGTCCCAGGTCCCGGGCCAGGTCGACGGCGCGGGCCCGCACCGGCCCGTCGACGTCGTCGGTGGAGGCCAACGAGCAGAACAGCTCGAAGCCGTCGTCGGCACGGGGCACGAAGCTGCACGCCACCGCCGAGTCGGTCGACTCCTCCAGGGTCGGTTGGCCGCAGCCTCCGATGCGCGTCCAGGTCAGGGTGGACCATGCCACCGGGGTGCGCACCCGGTCCCAGCCGCTGCGGGCCAGGGCCACGGAGAGCTCGACGTCGGGGTTGCGGCCGTGCTCCAGGACCCGCAGGAGCTTGACGATGAGGTCACCGGTGGCGGCGTCCTGCTCACCGAGGGCCTCGCCGTCGCCTGCGGGAGCAGGCAGGATCACGGAGGTGTTGGACTGCTCCCCGGTGGTCACCCGCAGCCTCGGGGCGCGCTGGGCGATGGCCAGGGCGCCGGCCCGGCTCAGGACGGTGCCCGCCTCCAGCGCCCCCAGGGCCCAGGCGCGCCAGAAGGCCGGGTGGTGGGCGCCGTCGACCAGGGCCACCGGCGAAGGCGCTCCGCCGGAGGCGGTCTCCAACAGCAGGCCGTGGTTGCCGGACGCCTCACCCGGGGCGGCGAAGGAATCGAGCGCGTCGGCGGCCTCCAGGACCACGGGGACGTGCAGCAGCACCATCCCGTCGCTGTGGCCGGTCTCGGCCTGGTTTCCCCTCAGGGCCGCGATGACCAGGTCGCGCACCCCCGCCTCCGGCTCCCAGGAGGCGATGATCCGCAAGGAGCCCAGCGGCGGGGCGGCGTCCCCCTTGAGCGGGAACCAACGTCGCTGAAGCATCCACGGGCCCAGGGCCGCCAGGATCTCGGCGTCACTGGGCCAGGTCGACGGCGCCTCGGCGCTGCGCAGCGACCTGACCGGCGCTGCTGGGGCCTGGGCGTGCGACTGCTCGGCGGCGGAGGTGGACTCGGTGGGCATCAGGAATCCTCGATCGGGTGGTGGTCGTGGTCTGCGTCCGCGTGGGAGGCGTCAGCCGGGGACTCGGCGGCGTGCGAGCTCCCGGGGGCCTCCCGGTTGCCGCTCTCCCGTGAGACATCGGGCTCCTCGCGCTCGACGGACAGCCAGTAGTAGCCGCGCGCCCCCAGCGTCAGGGTGAGGTGACCATCGTCATCGACCGACGGGAAGGCGCAGCCGCCGAACAGGTCGGTGGTGCGCCGCCCGGCCAGCTCGGGCACCTCGATCGTCACCGAGCGGGGCGTGGCCGAGAGGTTGGCGACGCACAGCAGGCTCTCGGCGCCCTCCTCCGAGGGATCGTCGCAGCGCGTGTGCGCCAGGACGGCGTCGTCGCTGGTGGGACGCAGACGGAAGCCGCCGCGTCCCAGCACGGGGTGGGAGCGGCGCAGGTGCAGGATCCGCCGGGTGAAGTGCAGCAGGGAGTCGGGCCGACCCATCTCGGTGGCCACCGTCAGGTGCGCGTAGCCCGGGGCCTGGATGAGCGGCAGGGTCAGCGCGCCGGGGTCGACGACGGTGGAGAAGCCCATGTTGGGCGAGTCGTCCCACTGCATGGGGGTGCGCACCGCGTCGCGGTCCTCCAGCCAGATGTTCTCACCCATGCCGATCTCGTCGCCGTAGTAGAGGCAGGGACTGCCCGGCAGCGACAGGAGCAGGGCGTAGGCCAGCTCGACCTCGGCGCGCGAGGCGTCCAGGAGCGGGGCCAGGCGGCGCCGGATCCCGATGTTGGCGCGCATGCGCTCCTCGGGGGCGTACCAGGCGTACATCTGGTCGCGCTCGGCGTCGGTGACCATTTCCAGGGTCAGCTCGTCGTGGTTGCGCAGGAAGGTCCCCCACTGCCCGTGGGCGGGGATGTCGGGGGTCTTCTCCAGCACCCAGCGGATGGCCTCGGCCGAGCCCTGGCGCAGCGCGTAGAAGATGCGCGGCATGACCGGGAAGTGGAAGCACATCGTGCACTCCGGCGCCTCCTCGGTGCCGAAGTACTCCACGACGTCGTCGGGCCACTGGTTGGCCTCGGCGATCGTGATCGTCCCGGGGAACTCCCGATCGAGCATCTCGCGGATACCCGCGATGATCTCATGGGTGCCGGGCAGGTTCTCGCAGCTGGTGCCCTCGGACTCGGTCAGGTAGGGGATGGCGTCGAGGCGGAAGCCGTCCACCCCGGTGCGCGCCCAGAAGCGGATGACGTCGTGGATCGCCTCGATGACCGCCGGGTTGCGGTAGTTGAGGTCGGGCTGGTGGGAGAAGAAGCGGTGCCAGTAGAACTGGCCGCGCTCGACGTCGTAGGCCCAGTTCGACTCCTCGGTGTCCACGAAGATGATACGGGCGTCGTCGTAGCCGGAGTCGTCGTCGGCCCACACGTAGAAGTCCCCGTAGGGGCCCTCGGGGTCCGAGCGGGAGGCCTGGAACCAGGGGTGGGCGTCGGAGGTGTGGTTGACGACCATGTCGATGACGATGCGGATCCCGCGCTGATGGGCCTGGTGGACCAGCTCGCGGAAGTCCTCCATCGTGCCGTAGCGCGGGTCGATCGCCGTGTAGTCGGAGATGTCGTAGCCGCCGTCGCGGATGGGCGAGGGGTAGAAGGGCGGGATCCACACGCAGTCCACGCCCAGCCACGCCAGGTAGTCCAGGCGGGAGATGAGCCCGCGCAGGTCACCGATCCCGTCGCCGTCGGAGTCGGCGAAGGAGCGCAGCAGCGCCTCGTAGAAGACGGCCGTGCGGAACCACTCGGGGTCGGCGCTGATGCCGGGGCGGGCCTGGGCCGGCAGGACCGGCACCCCGGGGATCGGCGGCGCCACCGTCATCGGCATGGGGACCCCGCCGCTGGGGGTGGGGATCGCCGCCATGGGGGCCGGTACGGGCACCGACATCGGCGCCGCACCGGGCTGACCCGTCGGGGGGAACTGAGCAGGCTGTCCGGGCTGCACCGGCGGTACACCCGCAACCTCGCCGCCGAGCGGCATCGGGGCCGCGCCCATCGGGTCCGTACTCACAGCGGCTCCACGGAGAAGACGTGGGCGACCTGCCCGGCGAAGGGATCGAGGCGCACGTAGTTCTGCCCCGACCAGTCATAGGAGTCTCCTGTGAGCTCGTCGGTGACCCTGACCACCGGGCGCGAGGCGTCCACCCAGCCCGGCAGGCCCAGGGCCTCCAGGTCCAGGTAGACCTCGCCGGCCCGGGCCCCGTGCGGATCGAGGTTGACCACCGTCAGGGCGACGTCGTCCCTGCCCGTGGGGCTGTGAGAGGCGTCCACCCGCTTGGAGTAGGCGATGATCTGGTCGTCACTGGTGGGGTGGAAGTAGATGTCCCGCAGCTGGCGCAGCGCCGGGTGGGAGGCCCGGGCGGCGTTGAGACGGGTGAGCAGGTCCTCGATGCCGTTGCGGCGCGCGGCGGCGAAGTCACGCGGCTTGTACTCGTACTTCTCGTTGTCGATCTGCTCCTCGTAGCCCGGTCGCGGGGTGGACTCGGCCAGCTCGTAGCCGGAGTAGATGCCCCAGGTCGGTGAGAGCGTGGCCGCCAGCACGGCGCGCAGCTTGAAGGCCGGCACCTTCCCGTTGGTCATGAAGGGCGTGAGGATGTCGTGCGTGGTGGGCCAGAAGGCCGGGCGCAGCAGGTGGGCGGTCTCCTTGCTGAGCTCCATCATGTACTCGATGAGCTCCTCCTTGGTGTTGCGCCAGGCGAAGTAGGTGTAGGACTGGTGGAAGCCGATCATGCCCAGGGTGCGCATCATGGCCGGGCGGGTGAAGGCCTCGGCCAGGAACAGCACGTCCGGGGACTCGGCGTGGATCTCGGCGATGAGCCGCTGCCAGAACGCCAGGGGCTTGGTGTGGGGGTTGTCCACGCGGAAGATCGTCACCCCGTGCGCGATCCAGGTGCGCACGACCTCCAGGATGGCCTGGTAGATGCCCTCGGGGTCGTTGTCGAAGTTGAGCGGGTAGATGTCCTGGTACTTCTTGGGCGGGTTCTCCGCGTAGGCGATGGAGCCGTCGGCCAGGACCGTGAACCACTCCGGGTGCTCGGCCACCCACGGGTGGTCCGGGGAGCACTGGAGCGCCAGGTCCAGGGCCACCTCCATGCCCAGCTCGCGCGAGCGGGCCACCAGGGCGTCGAAGTCCTCGAAGGTGCCCAGGTCGGGGTGGATGGCGTCGTGGCCGCCGTCGGGCGAGCCGATGCCGTAGGGGGAGCCGGGGTCCCCGGGCCGGGCCGTCAGGGTGTTGTTGCGGCCCTTGCGGTTGGTGGTGCCGATCGGCGAGATCGGCGTGAGGTAGAGGACGTCGAAGCCCATGGCGGCGATGCGGTCCAGGCGCTCGGCGGCGGTGCGCAGCGTGCCCGAGTGCCAGGTGCCGTCCTGGCTGACCCCCGAACCCAGCGAGCGCGGGAAGATCTCGTACCAGGCGCCGGTCAGGGCGCGCTCGCGGTCCACCTGGAGGGGGTACTCGGCGGTGGGGGAGACGTGGTCGCGCAGCGGCAGCCGCTCCAGGGCCGCCTTGACCGAGTCGGCCAGACCGGCGGCCAGGCGGTCGCTCACGGGGTTGGATGGGTCGCGCATGATCCACACGGCGTCGTTGAGGGCCTTGGTGCCCTCCTCGTCGCGGCCCTCGATGGCCAGCGCCCGGTCCAGGACCCGGGCGCCCTCCTCCAGCATGAGCTCGACGTCGATGCCGGCCGGCACCTTGATACCGGCGTCGTGGCTCCAGGTGGCGTACGGGTCCGACCAGCCCTCGACGCGGAAGCGCCAGTTGCCGGGCGCGTCGGGGGCCAGGGAGGCCTCGTAGCGGTCCAGGCCGGGGGCGATGTCGTGCATGCGGGCGCGCGGGCCGTCGGTGCCGTCGGGGCGAACCAGGACCGCGGTGGCTCCGTAGCGGTCGTGTCCCTCGCGGAAGACGGTGGCGCGGATCGGGAAGGTCTCCCCGACGACCGCCTTGGCCGGCCAGCGGCCGTCCTCGACGACGGGGAAGACCTCGGTGACCGGGATCCGGCCGATCAGCGAGTGCTGGGCCGGCTGCGGCCCGCTCGCCACGTCCGGCCCAGCCGCTGCGGATGCCGGGGACGCGGCGGACTCTGCGGACGGCGTCGACGCCGTCTCGGGCGCCTTGACGGGCGCGTCGGTCGGAGCGGCAGCGGACTTGGAGGAACGGGGGGACTGCTTCTTGCCGGCCTTGGGCGTCGTGTTAGGAGTCACAGGGGCAAGACTACGGTGAGAAACGACCTGAGTCACATGTCCGACCGCACGACGCCGATCGGCCCGGTACGCGCGTCGCGAACCGGGCCGATCGGGGCCAGTGAACCGCAGGGCCCGGGGACGTCTCCTGACGCTCACCGGCCCTCAGTAGTTCATGTGCATGGCGGTACGGACCTCGTCGAGGGTCTTCTCGGCGACCTCGCTCGCCCGGGCGTTGCCCTGACCCAGGACCTCCAGGAGGTAGTCCTCGTTGGCGGCCAGCTCGGCCCGGCGGGAGCGGATGGGGGCGAAGAACTCGTTGACGGCCTCGGTGGTGACCTTCTTGAGGGTGCCCGCGCCGCCGTCGCCGATGCGCTCGGCGATCTCCTCGGGCGCGCCCGCCCCGCACAGGGAGGCCAGCATCAGCAGGTTGGCCACCTCGGGGCGCCCGGTCGGGTTGTAGGTGATGACGCGGTCGGAGTCCGTCTTGGCCTTCTTGATGGCCTTGGCGGTCTCATCGGCGCTCATGCGCAGCTCGATCGTGTTGCGCCGTGACTTGCTCATCTTCTCCCCGTCCAGGCCCAGCAGCATCGGGGCCTGGCTGAGCAGGGCCTCGGGGCGGCGGAAGACCGGGTGGTCCTTGACGGCCCGCCCGTAGCGCTTGTCGAAGCGCTGGGCGATGAGGCGGGCCTGCTCCAGGTGGGGGAGCTGGTCCTTGCCGACGGGCACGAGGTTGGCCTGGCAGAAGAGGATGTCAGTGGCCTGGTGGACCGGGTAGGTGAGCAGCAGGCCGGTCATGGCGCGACCGTCGGTGGCCTCCAGCTCGGACTTGACCGTGGGGTTGCGATGGAGCTCGGACTCGGTGACCAGGGACAGGAAGGGCAGCATCAGCTGGTTCTGGGCCGGGACCGCCGAGTGGGCGAAGATCGTCGAGCGCTGCGGGTCCACGCCCACGGCCAGGGCGTCGGTGACCAGGGACAGGACGCGCTCGCGGATGGGGCCGACGCCGTCGCGGTCGGTGATGACCTGGTAGTCGGCCACGAGGATCCAGGTGTCCACGCCCGCGTCCTGGATGGTCTTCCAGGAGTGCATGGTGCCGAAGTAGTGGCCCAAGTGCATGTTCCCGGTGGGACGCACCCCGGTGAACATCCGGTAGCGGCCGGGGTTGACGGCGATATCGGCCTCGATCTCGGCGGAGCGGGCGATCGATCGGGCCAGGGAGGCGTCATTGGTGGCG
The DNA here is from genome assembly GCF_011752065.1 of Actinomyces sp. ZJ308. Classification (GTDB taxonomy): domain Bacteria; phylum Actinomycetota; class Actinomycetes; order Actinomycetales; family Actinomycetaceae; genus Actinomyces. The sequence continues at coordinate 13,876 of NZ_JAAIJY010000010.1, read as the reverse complement.
TTGGCCAGGGCCTCCTCGGCCGCGGTGGGGGTCTGAGTCATGGCCTCATCCTAGGGGGTGGCGCTGCGGATCGGGCCCGACGTCGATCGGGCCCGCACCTCCGTCATCTCAGTCGTCGGCGGGCTGGGTGGCCAGGGCCCGTTCCAGCTCCTGGCGGGCCTGGGCCACGCGCTCGGGCGTGAAGGAGCTGTTGTGGCCGACCAGGGCCAGCCCGTCCAGGATCTCGGCGCCGTAGCGGTGCCCGTGCCCCGCGGGCACGTTCATCGCACGCGGCAGGTCCGCACTGACCTGGAAGAAGGTGATGTAGGGCATCCAGTGCATGGCGGGGGAGCGGTCCGTCCCCGGACGCTCCCGCAGCCAGTCCGGGTTCTCACGGATGAGCCTGGGCGACCACCACACCACCGGGTCGCTCGCGTGCTGGATGTAGAGGATGCGCTGATCTCCCCAGGTCGTGTCCCCCGCGAAGGACTCCATATCCGACTCATCCTGGGCGAAGCGAACCGTCAACCCGGCCGAGTAGGTGGGATCCACCTCCCGGGTCCCCGGGTCGCGTCGCGTCACCAGGTCCCGCCACAGCCGCGAGGAGTTGGGAGGCCCCACCCACAGGACGCCGTCGACCGAGTCCAGGACTCCTGCCAGGTCATCGAAGGCCGCCTCGCCCGCCAGGACCCCCATCGACTCCCCGTACAGCAGGAGCCGGGGCCGGTCTCCTTCCGGAAGCGTCTTCCACCAGGCCACGATGGCCGTCACCAGCGCCTTGCCCGACGCCCGGGCCTTGTCGGTGTCCGCGATGAACTGCACGCCGGAGGGCAGGTAGGAGTACTGGGCGGCGGCGATCGCCGTGTCGCCGTCGTACAGCACCTCCAGGGACAGGGCCGCCACCGGGTCCACCCAGCCGGTTCCCGTCGTCGGAGCGATCATGATCGCCGAGCGTGAGGCCGCCCCGGTGCGCTTGAGCTCCTCAACGACCAGCGCGGCACGGGCCTCGTCACTGCCGGCGCTCTCCAGCCCGGCGTAGACGCGGATCGGCTCACTGGCAGGCCGAGAGGTCACCTCCTCAAGCCCTTGGGCGCTCAGGCCGCGGCCCACGAAGCGCTTGCCATAGGCCCCCAGGGACTCCCAGGACACCAGCGAGTCCGGAGAGCCCGAGCGCTCTGCCGCCGTCGGCCTCGGCGTCGAGGGCGGATCGGCGCTGTTGCGCACGGAGAAGGCCGATTCCGCGCCCCGGATGATAATGCCCGGAATCGCCTGGTTGACCAGCGCGAACACCAGCACCAGCACGATGATCCAGGAGGACACCGACCGCACCGGAAGAGGCAGGCGCTGCGGCAGGTGCCGGCGCAGCCAGGTCTCCAGTCGCAGGAAGCCTCGTCCCACCACTACCAGGGCCATCCAGATACCGAAGCCCACCGGGAAGACCAGCAGGTACTGCACCGGCGTGTAGGCGCGGTAGTCGGTCAGGGCCGCGACCTGCTGCTGCCAGTGGACCGCCCGCAGCAGGATCGCGTTGAGGGCCACGACGACGATCACGGTCAGCGCGATCTCCACGCGCCGCCGCCACCGGGGCACCCAGGACGGCAGGCTCCGGCCGCTGGCCTCCCACAGGACCCGCACCACCTTGCTCACCCAGGTCCGCCAGTTCCACGACAGCCACACCCCCACCAGGTAGCCGGTCGCTGCACACAGCCCGCAGGCCACCCCCTGGAAGAGGATGTCACGGGGGATGAGGGAGGGCGTCAGCGCCAGGACGAAGAACACCGAGCCCAGGACCAGGCCGGTCGGGTCCGGACGCAGACGGTCCCAGGCGCGCTCAGCAAGAGGGGGAAGAGTCGGCATCGGCCCCAGCCTACGACGTGAGTGGCGAGCTAGTGCGCGCCGACCTTCCCGCCGTGCTCCGCCTGAGCACCCGCCTTGAGGGTCTCCAGGAGCTCGCCGGAGAAGTAGACCCGCAGCGACAGCGGCTCCAGCATCGTCGTGTCCCCCGGGCGGTCCTGGTGGCAGTCCGTGAGACTCTCGGTGGTCTGTCCGGTAGGGCCGCTGGCCACCGTCTTGACCTCCTTCACCTCCCCGGAGCCGTCGGTCTCGACGATGACATCGGCCTCCGTGTCCTGCGGGCTCCGGCTGACGCGACGCGCCTGGGAGAAGGGAGCCGTATGGGGCTGAGGGACCGCCCAGGTCGAGTCCCAGGCCAGGTGCCAGTCGGTGCCCCGTCCCTCGGGCAGGACGACGTCGACCTGATCCAGGGCGCCGTTGATGACCACGAGCATGTCGTCGTCGTTCCAGGGGCGGCCCGAGCGCAGCATCTGGACCACGCGGGTGTGCGGATCGTGCCAGGACTCCCCGTCCATCGGGACGGCGTCGCCCCGGTACCAGGCCAGGTCCGGGATCGTGTCGCCATCGAGGACCTGCCCGGTCGCGAAGCGCGAGGGGCGCACCACCGGGTGGGTCTGGCGCAGGTGGATGAGGAAGCGCGTGGTGGCGACCAGGTCGCGCTGCCAGACCTCCAGGTTCCAGTCGACCCAGGAGAGCACCGAGTCCTGGCAGTAGCAGTTGTTGTTGCCCTGCTGGGTGCGGCCCATCTCGTCACCGCCCAGCAGCATGGGGGTCCCGGCGCTCAGCAGCATGGTGGCCAGCAGGTTGCGCATGGAGCGGCGGCGCAGCACCTCGATCGGGCCGCCGTTGATGCCCTCGACGACGTCGCCCTCGAAACCGTGGTTCCAGGAGCGGTTGTTGGAGGTGCCGTCGCGGTTGTCCTCCTTGTTGGCCAGGTTGTGCTTGTGGTCGTAGACCACCAGGTCACGCAGGGTGAAGCCGTCGTGCGCCGCCACGAAGTTGACCGAGCCCAGGGGACCGCGGCCCCCGGGGAACTCCCCGTGGCTGAACAGGTCCGCGCTGCCCGACAGGCGCGTGGCCAGGTCACGCAGGTCCGAGCCCAGGCGCCCCTTGGAGATCTCCGAGGCGTCGTGCAGCCAGAAGGAGCGGGTGGTGTCGCGGAAGTGGTCGTTCCAGTCCTGGAAGGGCTCGGGGAACTGACCGGTGCGCCAGCCGCCGGGGCCCACGTCCCACGGCTCGCTGATGAGCTTGACCGTGCTGAGCACCGGGTCGGTGGCGATCGCCGTGAGCAGCGGGTGGCGCGGTGAGAACTCCGCGGCGTGGCGCCCCAGCGTGGTCGCCAGGTCGAAGCGGAAGCCGTCCACGCCGACCTCGGTGACCCAGTAGCGCAGCGAGTCCAGGACCATCCGGATCGCACCGGTGGCCCGGAAGTCCACCGTGTTGCCCGTGCCGGTGACGTCCATGTACTGCGCCGGCAGGTAGGGGGCGTGCAGGTAGTAGTCCAGGTTGTCCAGGCCGCGCAGGCTCAGGGAGGGGCCGTCCACCCCGCCCTCGCAGGTGTGGTTGTAGACGACGTCGAGCACGACCTCCAGACCGGCCTCGTGGAGCATGGAGACCATGCCGCGCACCTCGTCCAGGACGGCCTGCGGGCCGGCGGCGCGCGCCGCGGCCGTGGCGTAGGAGGGCTCCGGCGCGAAGTAGCTCAGCGTGGAGTAGCCCCAGTAGTTGGTCAGGTCCCGCTTGGTCAGGAAGGGCTCGGTCACCGAGGCGTGGATCGGCAGCAGCTCGATCGTCGTGACCCCCAGGCCCTTGAGGTGCTCGACCGTCACCGAGTGGGCCAGGCCCGCGTAGGTGCCGCGCAGCTCCTTGGGCACGCCCGGCAGCTTGTAGGTCAGGCCCTTGACATGGGCCTCGTAGATGATGGTGCGCTCGCGGGGAACGTGCGGGCCCGGAACCACCGGGAAGGTGTCGCCGGTGATGACGCCGACGACGCTGTGGCCGGCCGAGTCCAGGTGCGAGGGCCGCCACGGCTCGGCCGCGGGGACCAGGTCGTCAGTGACCTCGTGCGCGTAGACGGCCGGTCCCAGGTCGACCTGCCCGTCCAGGGCGCGGGCGTAGGGGTCCAGGAGCAGCTTGCGAGGGTTGTAGAGCAGTCCCTCGTGCGGGTTCCAGGGCCCGTGGGCGCGGTAGCCGTAGCGCTGGCCGGCGCCGACGCCGGGGACGTGAGCGCTCCAGACGCCCCGCGAGGGGCCGTGCATCCCGATCCGGGTCTCCTCCGCCACCGAGCCGTCGGCGTTCATGGTCAGCAGGCACAGGTCCACGGCCGTGGCGTGCGGGGCGTGGACCGCGAAGTCCGCGCCGTCACCGCTGAGAGTGACGCCCAGCCCGTGGTCGGGAGCTGCTGGCAGCTCGGCGCGCGGTGCTGGAGCGGGCTCTGGCGTCGAAGGCATGGGTCCATTGTCCTGGCGCCCGCAGTTCGCTACCAGTTGAGGCGCAGTGAGGTCTCCCTCGTGAGAGTGCGCCGCGTCGCGTTTATCCGACGCATCGATGCGGCTCGATGCTGCCTGGTGATGGCATCGTGACCATCGTGACCGTGCAGTCGTGTCAAGCGGTCCTGTCGACCTCGACGGAGCCGGCACGACCCGGGCCCTGACGCCGTGTCAGGGTGACTCAGCGCTCAGTGGTGAGATGCCGCTGTTATGGCACCCTTGAGCGCATGAGAATCGTGGTCTGCATCAAGCACGTTCCCGACGTGCAGTCCGAGCGCCGTCTCGAGGGCGGCCGGCTCGTGCGAGGTGAGGAGGACGTCCTCAACGAGCTCGACGAGAACGCCGTCGAGGCCGCCGTCACCCTGGCCGAGGAGGCCGACGGCGAGGTCATCGCCCTGACCATGGGCCCCGAGGACGCCGAGGACGCAGTGCGCCGCGCCCTCCAGATGGGAGCAGACTCCGGGATCGTCGTCGCCGACGACGCCCTGGCCGGCGCCGACGTCGTCACCACCGCCCGGGTCCTGGCGGCCGCCATCGAGCGCATCGGCGAGGTCGACCTGGTCGTTACCGGTATGGCCTCCCTGGACTCCCTGACCTCCATGCTCCCAGGCGCCCTGGCCGCCGCCCTGCACCTGCCGGCCCTCACACTGGCCAACCGGCTCGAGGTCGACGGCGGTGCCGTCACCGTCACCCGCACCGTGGGCACCGTCCGCGAGGTCGTCAGCGCACCGCTGCCCGCCCTGGTCAGCGTCACCGACCAGGCCAACGAGCCCCGCTACCCCAACTTCGCCGCCATGCGCGCCGCGAAGAAGAAGCCCGTCGACTTCTGGGACACCTCCGAGCTCGGGCTCCAGGTCGCCGACCCGGCCGTGAGCGTCGTCGACGACGAGGCCCGGCCGGCCCGCGAGGCCGGCATCATCCGCACCGATGCCGGCGAGGCGGGCCGCGAGCTCGCCGCCTGGCTCGTGGAGAACAAGCTCGTCTGACGGTGAGCCAAGCCGTCGCAGGCCGTCACCCCTCAGCGAGGGACGCCGGAGCCCGCGGTGCCGCCTCACCCGCCTCACACCACCCGCGAAAGAAGCTGATTCCCATGCTCGACGCCCCCATCCTCGTCCTGATCGACCTCGAGACCACCGAGGCGGCCCCCGCCCCCACCGGACCCAGCCTGGAGCTGCTCACCGCCGCCCGAGGTCTGACCAGCGGCGACGTCGTCGCCCTGGCCCTCCAGCCCCTGGGCGATCCGGCCACCGCGGCCCTGGCCGCTGCGGGCGCCACCCGCCTGCTTGCCGCCGACCTGGGCGAGTCCGCCCACCTGCCGGCCACCGCGGCCGACGCCGTCGTCGCGGCCGTCGACGCGGTCCAGCCCGCCGCGGTCCTGGTCGTCTCCGACTACCGCGGCAAGGAGCTGGCCGGGCGGGCCGCCGTCCTGCTCGGCTCGGCCTGCGTCTCCGACGCCACCGCCCTGGAGGCCGCCGGCACAGGGGAGAGCGCCACGCTGCGCGCCTCCAAGCTGGTCCTGTCCGGCTCCTGGTCCACCACCGCCTCCGTCGGCTCGGGCGGCAGCGCACCGATCATCGCCGTGCGCCCCGGGATCGCCGAGGTCGCCGCCGCTGACGGTGCGGCACTCGCCGCCGAGTCCCTGGAGGTGCCCGTCAGCGCCGAGGCCGCCGCCGTGCGCCTCGTCTCGCGCGAGGCCACCTCCGTCGCCGCCGGTCCGGCCCTGAGCGAGGCCCGCACCGTCGTCGTGGGCGGTCGTGGAGTGGATGGGGACTTCAACCTGGTCCGTTCCCTGGCCGAGCCGTTGGACGCGGCCGTCGGAGCCACCCGCGTGGCCTGCGACGAGGGCTGGATCGAGCGCAGCGCCCAGATCGGCCAGACCGGCGAGACCATCTCCCCGCGCCTGTACATCGGGCTCGGCGTCTCAGGCGCCGTCCACCACACCAGCGGCATCCAGGGTGCCGGCACCGTCGTGGCGATCTGCGACGACTCCGAGGCGCCGATCTTCGAGATGGCCGACTTCGGCGTCGTCGGCGATGTCACCGACGTCGTCCCCCAGCTCGTCGAGGAGCTCGCCAGGCTGCGCGGCTGAGAAGCTTCTCCAACGACATGGTGGGGGCGCACCGTCGATCTGACGGTGCGCCCCCCACCATTCGTGCCGTTTCAGGCGGTATCGGGCCGAGTCAGTTGGTCTTGTGTCCGATATCGGTGACCGTGAAACCCTCCTCGTTCGAGGTGAGCACCAGCCAGGAACCGTACTCGGCCTGGGCGGAGTACTTGGGGGTGGGCTGCATCCAGGGCTTGGAAGGATCATCTGAGGTGATCGGGCAGACGATCGAGCCCAGAGGCAGATCCTGTGTCAAGGCCATTGAGGCGCCCGAGGAGTCCTTGGAACCGGCCAGCAGACAGGTGACCACCTTGCCGCCCTCGGGCACGAAGGCGGTGCGCAGCGTGGCGTCGCCTGCTTGCGCCGCCCTGGCGGGCTGATCCAGGGACGAGAGCACTGAGGGGTCGACCTGGTTGGCAACCCTGCTGTCCTCCTTGGCGGCCAGAGCGTCGTAGACGGCCTGGACCGTGGCCAGTGACGGGCGATGGATGTCCTGGGTCGGCAGGTGGTAGACGACGTCGAACAGCTCCAGGGAGTCTCCGTCCCACTGCGCGGTGACGGTGGCCGAGGCGCTGCCGCCGCAGGTCAGGCAGGACTCGTCACCGGAGATCCGCAGCTGCGGCTCATCGAAGGTGATGGTGCCGCCGACGACACGCAGGTTCTCCATGTGCGGGGCGGACACGTAGCCGATCTCGTTGGCCTCGGCGTCCATGACGAGTGAGCCGACCATCTCCTTGTCTGCGTTGTAGGCGACAAGAACATCGAACCCGTAGGTGGGATTGTCCGCGTTGCAGTCCAGGACGGTGACCATGACCGGCGTGCTGCCGAGCAGCCCCTGTTGCGTCGCCTTCATGGAGATCGTGTTCGAGATGCTGCTGCCAACGCCGTTGCCCCTGGCGGTACCGGCGGCCTTTCCGTCGGAGAAGGTGACCGTCGTCTTCTCCGGGGCCTGCTTCACCATGTCAGCCCTCGTCATGCCTCGGCCCCCTCCGCTGAAGGCCTCCGCGCAGATGCCCGGTACGTCGAGGCTCGCGTTCTCGATCTCCTTCTGGTCTGGGACGTCCGTGGAGACGGGGGCCGAGGTCGGCAGCGTCGTGGCTCGGGTTGAGCTCGAGCCGGAGTCGAAGGCCAGGACAGACGTCGTCGAGCCGTTGAAGACCACGACGTAGCCGTCACCGGCCGCCCATGAGGTCACCGGGGTGGAGACCTGCCAGATCGCGGTGCCGTCGATCGGGTCGAGGGCGCGCAGCGAGTCCGGGTAGGCCATGACGACGGCGCCCTTGCTCATCTGCCAGCGCGGCGGAGTCTCGGCGCCCAGGCCGTTGAGGGCGCCCGCGCCGTCGGGCAGCTCGCTCGACCACAGCACGGTGCTGCCGTCGAGGGCGGCTACGGTGAGGCCGTCGCTGACGACCCAGACCTCACGGCTTGACGGCAGGTTGACGCCGGCGACCTTGCGGGGCGCCTCGACGCGGGCCGCCCACACCGGCTTGGAGCCGTCGAGGCTCAGGCCGGAGACCTTGCCATTATTGACGCTCACGGCACCGTCCTTGTCGACGGACAGCGGCACGTCGCCGGAGGGCGTCTCACTCAGACGCACCGAGGCGGGCGCTGATGCCGGGGCCGGGGAATCCGATGCTGATGGCGAGGCGGAGACGGCAGGGGAGGCCGTCGTGGAGGCGTCAGACGATGAGGGGACGGGTGAGGAATCGGATGCGGTGGCGGAGGTCTGCGGAGAGGACTCGGGGGAGGCGGCGGGCGCTGGTGCCGTCGACGAGGTCGGGTCGTCGGCCGACGTGCTGGAGCCGCTCGGCTCCTGCTGCCCCGGCTCCTGTGAGGAGGAGGTGGCCGGGGCCGCCGAGACCGTCGACGGCTTGGCGGGGCTGTTGATGCCGGAGGCCAGGTCGATGCTGATCCGCTCTCCGCAGTCGAGGGTCTTGGTACTCACCTTGCAGCTGAGGTTCTGCCCCGCCAGCTCGTCGGGGACTGGGACCTGCCAGGCGGCATGGGAGGCCGAGGAGCTCGTGCTCAGGGCCACCAGGGTCTCCCGGCGATCCGCGATCACCCGCAGGATCGTCAGCTGCTTGTTGACAATGGCCGTTGTGCCGCTGGAGTCGAAGGGGGCAGCCGTGGGCTCCTTGCCGAGGTTGGACAGGTCCTGCTGGGCCTTGAGGATCGGGGCCTTGACCAGTGAGAGCGGATCGGAGTCGCGGGTCAGCGCCCATAGGCCTCCGCCGCCCAGTGCGAGGACCAGGGTGAGGACGACGCCGAGGATCACCAGCCGTCCCCGCCGAGGACGTCCGGGTGATGACGGTGCCATGGGGGCGGGGTCGAACCCGGCGGGCGGCATAGTGGGTGATGGGTATTCGGGCGAGGGAGACGCGGAAGAGGGGGATGGAGTTTCGGGAGACTGAGATTCGGGAGACGGAGACATGGGCACAGCGTAGAAGGAAACAGGCCGGTCGAAAGGCGAAATAGATGATCGATCAATTGGTAGATATTCGCGCGACTGTTCGCTCGGTAATTCCCGAGAGAATAAATGCTCTTGTTCTTCGGTCTGGAGGCCGTCTGTCGTTGATGGGGGGTCGTGACTGTCCGGGCTCTCCGGCTTGACGACGCCGCCGGTCTGTGTCACTGTATTAGTGCAGTAATACAGCCGGTCTGACGAGGCCGCCTGCGCTGCGCTCATGAGCAGTCCCCGTCCCCGAGTACCAGGAGAGCCATGGATCGCGACGACTCCCGCCCGATCTGGGTCCAGCTGGCCGACGACTTCCGTCGCCGGATCGTCTCCGGCCAGTGGCCCCCGGGCACCAAGGTCCCCAGCGTGCGCGAGCTCGCTGCGGACACCGGAGTCAACCCCAACACCGTCCAGCGTGCACTGGGCGCGCTGGACGGTGAGGGGCTCACCGCGACGGAGCGCACCGCCGGGCGCTTCGTCACCTCGAAGGCGAGCGTTATCGACTCCGTGCGTCGGGACCTGGCCTCCGGGGCCACGGACGCCTACATCGACACCTTGACCGCCATCGGCATGGACCTGGACCAGACCGCTGCGCTCCTCACCGAGCGCTGGTGGGCTCCGGACCGACTGGTCCGCCGTACCACAGGAGATGCGTCATGAGCGCACAGACCCTCAGTAAACCCATCACCATTCCCTCTCTCGACGGCGCCTCACCGCTGGTCGCCGTCGAGAACCTCACCAAGACCTACCAGGGCCGACCCGCGCTGGACGGGCTGAGCCTCGAGCTGCCGCCCGGGCGGATCGTCGGCCTCATGGGCTCCAACGGATCGGGCAAGACCACCCTGCTCAAGGTCCTCGCCGGAGTCCTGGCCGACTACGACGGGCAGGTCCGTATCGCCGGACATGCCCCCGGACCCGAGTCCAAGGCTCTCGTCTCCTTCCTGCCCGACGCGAGCTTCCTAGCCTCCAACCTGACCGCCCCGGCGGCCATCGCTCAGTACCGGCGCTTCTTCGCCGACTTCGACGCCGACAAGGCCGCCGAGCTCGTACGCTTCTTCAGCCTGCCGACCGACCGCACCCTCAAGGAGATGAGCAAGGGCATGGGGGAGAAGCTGCGCATCAGCCTGGCCATGTCCCGCCGGGCCCGCGTCTACCTCCTCGACGAGCCGATCTCCGGGGTCGACCCCGCCGCCCGCGACGTCATCCTCGGCGGCATCCTGCGGGACTTCGACCCCGATGCGCTCATGCTCATCTCCACGCACCTCATCGCCGACGTCGAGCCCATCATCGACTCCGCCGTCTTCCTCAAGGACGGCCGTCTGCTGCTGGCCGGTGACGCCGACGACCTGCGCCAGGACCGCGGTATGAGCCTGGACGCCCTGTTCAGGAAGGAGTACCACTGATGTTCACCACGTTGCTCATGGAAGAGGTCCGGACCCAGGCCCGGCGCAACGCCGGAGTCGTGGGGATCGTGGCGGTCATCGCCGCCGGCTTCATGCTTCTGAGTCTGCTCGAGCTTCCCGTGATCTCCTCGATGCTGCTCGTTGGCGCGTTCGTGGCGCTCGTGGCCATGCCCGGTGTCGTGAGCGTCCAGGTCGGCATCGAGTACTGGGCGTCCATGTACGGTGCGCGTGGCTACCTCACCATGAGTCTGCCGGTGAGGGGACGTACCGTGTTCGCCGCCAAGGTCCTGTACGCCGTGATCGCGGTGGTGGTGTCCGCGGCGGCGGCGACGCTCCTCGCCATCGGCTGGTTCGCCGCCTACGTGCACCTGCTCGGTTCCACGCTCGGGCAGCTCCTCGAACCGGTGCGTCAGATGATCAGCATGGTGGGAACCGGCATGGTCGTGTTCTACGGGCTGACCGTCGTTGAGGGCGTCATCGTGACGATTATCGAGGTCGCAGCGGTGATGAGCATTGGCGGGCAGGGGCGCTGGAACCGACTCGGCTTCGGGGCGCCGGCAGCCGGCCTGGTCATCCTCTACGTGGTCAACCAGGTTGTGGGCCTGGTCGCCACGGTGCTGCTGCCGCTGTCGCTGGATCTGACCAGCGGGCGGATCGTGGGGCGCATGATGCTCCCGCAGTTCATCGAGGCCGCCCGAACGGGCCAGGACCCGCTTCTGGTGGGAATCGGCTCCGTCGTGGCGGCGCCGGTCCTGGCTGCGATCCTGGTCTGGTGGGCGGTGCGCGCGATCGAGCGGCACACCTGCTTGCGCTGACCGGGGGTGAAGGAACCCGGCGCGTGGCGTTCGGGGCGCGGTGGCTATGCCGTGGCCCTGGGCGCCGCTGCGCCGCTGGTCCTGGGCGCGGCCGCATCGAAGGCGGCGGCGACGACGTCGGCGTAGTCGGCCGGGTTGACCAGGGCGATCCCCTGGGTGCGGTCGGCCAGGAGGAGCAGGTTGTCTCCCGGGGCCAGGTTGAAGATCTCCCGGACCTCCTTGGGAATGACGATCTGTGACTTGGGGCCGAGCCTGACGGTGGCGATGTAGCGCTCCGGGTCCTGGGCGGTGAGGTCAGGTGGGGTGCCGGGCTGCGTGTCCGACGGAGAATCGGCGGACGTGTCGGCTGACATGCTGGAGGATCCCTTTCCTGCTGGTTCTGCTGGGCGCCGGGGGTGCCTCCAACCCTAGCCCTTTTCCACGGTGCCGGCGCGGTGGAGGTCCGGAGCCGCTCCGCAGATTCAGGCGACGGCGCGGCTGGTGGCGTGCTCGGAGGTGACGGTCGCCTGGGCCAGGACCTGGTCGCCGTCGGCGCCGCCGTAGATGACCAGGCTCTGACCGGCGGCGACGCCGCGCAGGGGGGTGGCCAGCTCGGCGTGCAGGAGACCCGCGGTCTCGTCGACGCGGACGCGGGCCGGTACCGGGCAGCCGTGGGCGCGCACCTGGACGCTGGCCTCCTGCCAGCCGACGGCGGGGGAGTCACCGAGGCCGGGAACTGCGCCGACGCCGTCGGCGAGCGGCTCGGGATCGGCCAGCAGGATGAGCCCGTCGCCCTCGACCGTCGTGCGGCTCAGCAGCTCCTCGGGGCCGACGACGACCTCGTTGGTGGCTGGGCGGGTCTCGATGACGTAGCGGGGGCGGCCGTCGTCTGCGGGGCGGGAGAGCCCCAGGCCCTTGCGTTGGCCGACGGTGAAGCCGAAGTATCCCTGGTGGGTGCCCAGGACCTCGCCGTCGGGGGAGACCATGGCGCCCTCGTGGGCGCCGAGCGAGCGGGTCAGGAATCCGCGGGTGTCGCCGTCGGCCACGAAGCAGATGTCGTAGGAGTCCGGCTTGGAGGCCACCGGCAGGCCGCGGGCCTCGGCCTCGGCGCGCACCTGCGCCTTGGAGGGGGCATCGCCCAGTGGGAAGAGGGCGCGGGCCAGGCCCTCGCGCCCGGAGACCGCCAGCACGTAGGACTGGTCCTTGGCGGTGTCGACGGCACGGCGAAGCCTCAGACCGGTGGTGTCACCGGGGCGGCCGGAGGCGGCGCCACCGCTCAGGCGCGCGTAGTGGCCGGTGGCGACCGCATCGAAGCCCAAAGCCAGGCCGCGCTCCAGGAGGGCGTCGAACTTGACGCGCTCGTTGCAGCGCACGCAGGGGTTAGGGGTGCGGCCGGCGCGGTACTCGTCGAGGAAGTCGGCCACGACGCGCTCCTCGAACTCCTCGGACAGGTCCCACACGTAGAAGGGGATGCCGAGGATCTGGGCGGCCCAGCGGGCGTCGGCGGAGTCCTCGATGGAGCAGCAGCCGCGTGAGCCCGTGCGGGTCTGGGCGCGGTTGCGGGTCAGGGCCATGTGGACGCCCACGACCTCGTGGCCTGCGTCGACGGCGCGCGCTGCGGCGACGGCGGAGTCGACTCCACCGGACAGGGCGGCCAGGACGCGCACGAGGGTCTCCTTCACGCAAGCGGGTACAGCCGTGGCAGGCTACCGCAGGTCGACACCGGCAGGGGAGCCGGGACAACTCAGAAGACGTTGTGGTGACCGGCATAGGATTGGGTCAGAGGAAGGAGCTGCGATGTTTGATGACTTGTTACCCTACATGGTTGTCGTCGCCATGCTGTTGTATGTCTGGATTCTGGCAGGCGGCCGAAAATATCCCATGACGAAGCGTGAGCTGGAGCGCCTCCACTTCCGACAGGCCTATAACCTGTCGATCGACCGTATGCTCTCGGAGAGTCCGCTGGATCGCGACGAGGTCAGGCGCCTGCGTGACTCGGGAAGAAGAAACGGGCGTGTGCGAGCCGTGCGATACGTGAAGAAATGGGATCCGGTCCCCCTCGAGATCGCCGTGGAGTTCGTTGATCGCGTTTAAGCGTTAGCTATATGAGGTCAGGACTGTTTGACGTCCGCGGCCTCGTGCTTGGCGACTCGTGCTTGGCGGCGCTGGCAGCGATGGCGGGCTGCTTAGCGGGAGGCGAACTCGTATCCGGCACCAATGAGAGCTCTGAGCCACCCGCTCTCCGCGGCTTCCATCGTCTTCACGACGACGTGATGGTTCCACCGGTTCGTGCTGACCTGGGTGACGCGGTGGAGGTTCGGATCCTCCAGAGGATGGTCGAGTCTCACGTTCAGGAACAGGGTGCCGTCAGTCGTCCTCTCGTAGGCCCACGCCCAGAGGAACTTCCGGTTGACGGAGAAGCTGACCTGGGCCGTCAGGTGCTTCGTGACGTCGCCAAGAGACATGACGTAGGACTCGATCGCCGTGTACATGGTGGCCGTCGCTGGCTTGCCGCTGAAGTCGCCGATCATCTTGTTCGAGGTAGAGGACACGAGGACTCCTCGGTATGCGAAGCATCGTACGAATGGCCGTGGTCTTTCGGCGCTCTCGTAGCTCTCCCGCGTGGGACGCCAATGGGAACCCCGGAGGCGGTGGGCAGGACTACGCCATCCTAGATGAGTAAGTCCAAGGGGTGTGGGTCGGCGTGGGTGCTGGGCAATGGGGTGAGGGCCTCGCAGGATCGGTGGTGTTACACCAGATCTCACCGCTCCTGCTGGGAAGGACGGCTTGCTCATGGA
>NZ_JAAIJY010000009.1 GCF_011752065.1 Actinomyces sp. ZJ308 | reverse complement strand
CACCTACACCAGCCAGACCCAGCGCGAGGCCGCCTACCAGACCTGGCTCCACCACTACAATCACCACCGACCCCACACCGCCCTGAACGGCCAAACCCCCGCCAGCCGCGTTCACAACCTCACAGGGAAGTACAACTAGACCTCGGCGCCGAGGCGAGTGGTCACCTCTGGTACGGCCTGATATTTGTCTCCTATCGGTGTAGGTGTGCCCATGTGCACTTCGCACCACGGGGTGGGAGAGTGAGGCCATGCGCACCGACCAGCTCGCCCTGTCCCGCTCCGCCACCGACCGCGACGCCGAGCGGCGCAGCGAGCCCGGGCTGCTGGAGCGCCTCGCCGCCGACCCCGACACCCGGCTGCTGCTGGTCGACGCCCGCGGCCGCGTCGCCCTGACCGGCCCCGCCATCCACCCCGACCTTCCCGACGACGGCCTCACCCCGCCCAGCCTCATCGGCAGCCCCGGCGCCACCGCCTGGGAGGGCCCCGGCACCCGCAGCGGCTGGGGACTGCCCGACCTGCGCGCCGGCTACCTGGGAGCCTCGGCCCCCACCTGCTGCCCGGACCTGACCGTCCTCTACATGGGCAGAGAGCTCGACGACGACGGCGCCCCCACCGGCCCCGGCTGGATCGCCGTCGTCGTGCCCCCGGCCCTGGAGGTCCCCGACGCCCCCGAGCCGCCCGCCACCGGATCCGACGCCGAGGGCACCGCCGTCGACCACCCCGACCTGCGCCGCCTCCTGGAGCGCTACCCGCTCTCCGCCCTGCGGGCCATGGGCGCCCAGATGACCGCCCGTGACGCCGGCCTGGCCACCACCGCCACCGCCCTGGCCGCCTGGCACGCCCGCTCCGCGTACTGCCCGGCCTGCGGCGGTCGCACCGAGACCATCGAGGCCGGCTGGGCCCGCAGGTGCACCGACTGCGCCACCGTCCACTTCCCGCGCACCGACCCCGCCGTCATCATGACGGTCGCCGACGAGTCCGACCGCCTCCTCCTCGTGCGCGGCGCCACCTGGGCGCCCCGGCGCTACTCCGTGGTGGCCGGCTTCGTCGAGGCCGGCGAGTCCGTCGAGGCGGCCGTGGCCCGCGAGGTGTGGGAGGAGACCGGGATGCGCGTGGCCGAGGTCGAGTACGTGGCCTCCCAGCCCTGGCCCTTCCCCCGCTCGCTCATGCTCGGCTGCCGGGCGCGCCTGGCCCCCGGCGAGGACCGGCCCCGCCCCGACGGCCAGGAGGTCGTCGAGGCCCGCCTCGTCTCACGCGATGAGCTCACCGCGGGCGCCGACGACGGCAGCATCCTCCTGCCCGGCCCCACCTCCATCGCCCGCCTCCTCATCGAGGACTGGTACGGCGGTCCCGTCGTCAGCTGAGCGTCAGCCGGCCGCCAGCCGGCTCCTGCCGCTCCACGGCTGTCACCGCCGCCCGACTGCCGGCCCACAGCCACCGACTTCTTGTCGCCGATTCCTGTCACCGACCCGTGGCAGGCTGGTCCCGATGAGCCCGACCGCCCCCCGCCCCGACCCGACCGAAACGCCCGTCCCCGGACCGGCCCGCCGGCCGAACTCCCCGCTGGATGCCGGCAGCCTCCTGGAGGCCCTCGACCCCGACCAGCGCGAGGTCGCCGAGCACCTCGAGGGGCCCCTGTGCGTCCTGGCCGGAGCCGGCACCGGCAAGACCCGGGCCATCACCTACCGCATCGCCCACGGCGTGGCCACCGGCGCCTACCAGGCCACCCAGGTCCTGGCCGTCACCTTCACCGCCCGCGCCGCCGGCGAGATGTGCTCGCGCCTGGCCGACCTCGGTGTCCCCGGCGTCCAGGCCCGTACCTTCCACGCCGCCGCCCTGCGCCAGCTCACCTACTTCTGGCCCACCGCCGTCGGCGGACGCCGCCCCGACATCCAGGCGCACAAGGCCCCCCTGGTCGGCGCCGCCGCCCGCCGCCTGGGCCTGCCCACCGACCGCGCCACCGTGCGGGACCTGGCCGCCGAGGTCGAGTGGGCCAAGGTCACCATGACCCTGCCCGAGGACTACGCCCAGGTCGCCGTCGCCGCCGGCCGCACCGGCGTGGCCGGGCAGGAGGCTGCCACGGTCGCCCAGGTCCTGTCCCTCTACGAGGAGGCCAAGAGCGAGCGCGGCGTCATTGACTTCGAGGACGTGCTCCTGCTGACCATCGGCATCCTCCTGGACCGCGACGACATCGCCTCTCAGGTGCGCGGCCAGTACAAGCACTTCGTCGTCGACGAGTACCAGGACGTCTCCCCGCTCCAGCAGCGCCTGCTGGACCTGTGGCTGGGGAGACGCCGCCAGCTGTGCGTCGTCGGCGACGTCTCCCAGACCATCTACTCCTTCACCGGAGCCACGCCCACCTTCCTCACCGGCTTCACCACCCGCTACGAGGGCGCGCGCACCGTGCGCCTGAGCCGCGACTACCGCTCCACCCCGCAGGTCGTCTCCCTGGCCAACCAGGTCCTCTCCCGCTCCCGGCGCGGGGGCGGCGGCCTGCACCTGCCCGCCGGCGCCGTCGAGCTGGTCGCCCAGCGCCCCAGCGGCCCCGCCGTGCGTTTCAACACCTACGACGACGACGTCGCCGAGGCCGAGGGCGCCGTCGCCCAGGTGCGCCGCCTGCAGGCCGCCGGGGTCCCCCTGAGCGAGATCGCGATCCTGTACCGCACCAACTCCCAGTCGGAGGTCTTCGAGCAGGCCCTCGCCGGTGCCCAGATCGGCTACCTCGTGCGCGGCGGCGAGCGCTTCTTCGAGCGTGAGGAGGTCAAGCGCGCCATGGCTGTCATCCTCGGGGCCGCCCGCACTGAGAGGGCCACCCTGACCGGTGACCTCAGTCTGGACGCGCGCACCGTCCTGTCCCGTGAGGGTTGGAGTGAGGAGCCGCCGGCCGCCCGCGGAGCCGTGCGCGAGCGCTGGGACGCCCTCAACGCCCTCGTGTCCCTGGCCGACGAGATGGCCCAGATGCGCGGCGCCGACCTCGACGCCTTCCACACCGAGCTGCGCGAGCGCGCCGACGCCCAGAACGCCCCCACCGTCGAGGGCGTCACCCTCTCCTCCCTGCACGCCGCCAAGGGCCTGGAGTGGGACGCCGTCATCCTCGCAGGCGCCTGCGAGGGCCTGCTGCCCATCTCCCTGGCCGAGGGCCAGGCGGCCATCGAGGAGGAGAGGCGCCTGCTCTACGTCGGCGTCACCCGCGCGCGCGAGCACCTCATCATCTCCTACGCGCGCGCCCGCAATGCCGGAGGCCGGGCCGCCCGCAAGCCCTCCCGCTTCCTGGACGGCCTGTGGCCCTCCGCGCACGACGACCGCGCCGCCTCCCGAAACCAGAAGCGCCGGAGCGCCAAGGAACGCGCCCGGCAGTCCGCCGCCGACTTCGAGGCCAGCAACGACCCGCGCACCATCGCCCTGTTCGAGGAGCTGCGGGCCTGGCGCTCCCAGATCGCCAAGGAGCGCTCCAAGCCCGCCTACACCGTTTTCGCCGACGCCACCCTGCGGGACATCGCCGTCGTCAAGCCCACCAGCCTGCCCCAGCTCTCCCTCATCCGCGGCGTGGGCGCCACCAAGCTCCAGGAGTACGGCGGGCCGGTCCTCGCCCTCCTGCGGGACTTCGAGGCCGGGAGCTGAACGGCGCGCTACGCGTCGCACGCGCCGGCGGCCCGACGGCGCTTACAGAGGCTTACAGCTGCGAGCACAGGCACTCGGGGTGGCGCTCCCAGGACCGCGGCCGCCCCAGGGGCTCCTGGCCGGTGACCTCAACCGAGTGCGTGCCCCACCAGAAGGCGGGGCTCCCCACCGGGTCTCCGTCATGCTCAGGACGGTCCGCAGCAGCGCGGCCGGCAGCGTCGGTCGCATTGTCGACGGCGCCTGCCCGTCCCAGGAGCGTGTCGATGACGGCACGAGCCGTCAGTGCTGCCGCCTCATGCAGGACCAGGTGCTCGACGTCGGGCATGGGCAGGGTGCGCATCTGCGTGGCCAGCGCCGGCCAGCACGGGTCCGCGTCCCGCTCCCACAGGTTCAGGCAGGTCGAGCACGGACCGCCGTCACCCAGGACCGGGCCGATCCGCACCCCGGACTCACCGACGACGACCGGCAGATGGACAACATCCTCCTGGGCGAGCCTGCGGGCCAGCAGCGGCTCCACCACGTGCGCGTCCACCGTGACCATGACATCGGGGCGGGTACGCAACGGCGCCCGCGTCCTCAAGGCGGGAAAGTGCGCCGCCAGCAGCGGCTCCAGGCCGCCGTCCTCGGGGGAGCGGGTGGACAGGATCGTGCCCACCCCGGCCTCCGCCAGCCACAGGGCGGTCTCCTGCGCCAGGGCGCTGACGCCGTGGACCGCCAGCACCGCCTGGGCGAGGGCTGCACCACGGCCCCTGGCGTCGACACCCAGCCGGTCCCAGTAGACGCCGTCGGCCCCGCCGAGCTCGCTGGTCGCGGAGGAGACCAGGGCGCCCCGGCGCTCCAGGTCCTCGACGATCTGCCGCGCCCGCGTCACCGGCACCCGGCTGCGCCGGGCGGCCCGGTAGACGCCACCGGCCTCCAGGGAGCGCGCGAGCTCGTCGAGCAGCCGCTGCTCGGCCAGACTCAGGTCACTGACGATGGTGCGTCGCCCCGGGCTCGTGCCGATCTGGCTGACGCCCTGCTGGCGCCACAGGATGGCGCACCCGCCGCGAATACGCATTCGTGCCTCCTCAAGTCCGGTGTCGGCGAGGGGACGCCGGGACCCCTCGTCCTGACAACCCTGGCAACGGCGCCAGGACCTGAGCCGACAGTGGCACGAGTCGGCCCGGGCGGCCAGAGGCGATCACGAGCCTGTGGATAACTCTCGCGGGCCGGGCTCCGGCCGCCCGGTGGTCACTGGGCGGAGCAGGTCGCCAGGCCGGAGGTGTTGCCCGACGCGATCGCCTCAGTGGCGGCGACGGCCTCGTGCAGGGTGCTCACGGCGAAGACCTGCATCCCCTCGGGCTCGTGGTCCTTGACCTCATCGCAGTTGCTCGCCGGCGCCAGGAAGAACCTCGAGCCGGAGTTGCGGGCCCCGGCCATCTTCTGCTGGATGCCCCCGATGGGGCCGACCTGACCGTCCATGTTGATCGTCCCGGTCCCGGAGATGTCCTTGCCGCCGGTCAGGGAGCCGGGGGTGATCTCGTCGACGACCCCCAGGGCGAACATCATCCCGGCGCTGGGCCCGCCGACGTCGGAGAGTCCGAAGGTGGCCTCCACCGGGCTGTCCACCGAGATCTTGAGGCTCAGCCCCAGCAGGGACCCGGTCGTCCCCTCCTGGGGGGCGACCGTGGTCAGCGCTGCGGCCACCTGCTGCTCACCGCGGCGCACACCGAGCGTGACCCGGGTGCCCTCGGGGATCGTGGTCATCAGCTCGCGCAGCTGGGAGAAGGAGGTGATCGTGGTCGTCTGGCCGCCTTCGGGCGTGATGGTCTCCAGGACGTCCTCGGCCTGGATCTCGGTCGAGGTCTGCTGCTCGGTCACCTCGGTGACGGTCAGGTGCATGGCCCCGGCCATACCGGTCTCGATGAGGGCGGCGATGACGGCCGAGTCCTGGGAGGCGGTCATCTGGGCCTTGCCGGTCTCCTCGACCTGCTCGGCGCTCTGGTCCTGGGGGCACACCTCGTTACGGTCCACGATCCGCTTGTCCGCCGAGAACCAGGCGCCGATGAGGTCGGCGGTCGTCACCGGGTAGCCGGGGCAGCCCGAGACCGAGACGGTCGTCATCCGCAGGGCCCCCTCGGTCGGATAGGTCTCGGTGCCTGAGACCTTCAGGACGTCCTGGTCCGACGACGAACCGTTGTCCAGCACGTTCCAGGTCGGGCCGGGGGCCTCGATGACCGCGTTGACCGGCACGGTGAAGACGGCAACGATCAAGACGACAACGAGGACGAACGTCCCGGCGGCCGCGGATCGCCGCAGCCTGCGCCGACGGCGTTCCTCCCGGGAGGGCTCCGTGTCCGGCTTCTCCGTCTGCTCGGCCTGCCCGGCCTGCCCGGTCCGGCCGGGCTGGTCGCGCTGGTCCTCGTTTTCCGCCTGGGCCGGCTGGGGGATGTCGGAACCGACTGAGTCCGTCGCGTCGGCGGCGTCGTGCTGGTCTGGGTGCGTCACGCGCTCATCATGCGACATCTTCCTGGGGAAGACGGACAGTTATCGATACGAACCTGGCACGAAGTCGACACAATGACGACACGGCCTCGACCGAAGTCGTATCGGGACGGCGGTGGGCACGCCGTCGGCGAACGGAACATGGCACCCGCACAGGAATGGGTGCGACCATAAGGCCGTTACAGACGATGTCCAGAATGATGTCCCAGGACGACCCGGCGAGAGGAAACCCGTGAGCGAGGACGCCTTCGACGAGCTCGAGAAGATGCTCGCATCACTGTTCGGCGAGCAGATGGCCTCAGACGCCGTCGGAGCCCTGCGTTCGTCGGGGGTGGACCCCAGCTCCATCGCCCAGATGCCGGGCGTGGGGGACATCTCCCAGCTCAGCCCCGCCCAGCTGCTGGCCATGCGCGCCCAGTTCCAGCAGATGTTCTCCGCCTCCACCGCCGAGCCGGTCAACTGGCAGATGGGGCAGGACCTGGCTCTGAGGCAGGCGCGCGGCGACGGCGACCCCATGGTGACCGCCGCGGTCGCCGACTCCACGCGCCAGGCCCTCCAGGTGGCCGACCTGTGGCTCGACACCGCCACCGAGCTCATGCCCGCCCCCGGGCAGCGGGAGGCCTGGAGCCGCAGCACCTGGGTCGAGCGCACCCTGCCGGTGTGGAAGGACGTGTGCGCCCCTGTGGCCGAGGCCGTCACCACCGCCCTGGCCCGCACCCTGGAGAATCAGATCCGTGCCATGCCGGCCGAGATGGAGCAGGCCGCCCAGCAGATGGGGGCGCTCGGATCCATCATGCGCACCATGGCGGGCACCGCCTTCGGGCTCCAGATCGGCCAGGCCATCGGTGAGCTCGCCAAGGAGGTTCTGGGGGCCACGGACACCGGCCTGCCCCTGACCCGCGAGCCGGGCACGGCGCTGGTTCCCGCCAACGTGGCCGCCTTCGCCGAGGGCCTGGATGTCGACGAGGACGAGGCCCGCATGTTCCTGGCGGTGCGCGAGGCCGCCACCGCCCGCCTCTACGCCCACGTGCCTTGGCTGCGCGGGCAGGTGCTCCAGGCCGTGGCCGCCTACGCCCGCGAGATCCGCATCGACACCGAGACCCTGGAGTCGGCGGTTGCCCAGGTGGATCCCAACGACCCCGACGCCCTGCGCGAGGCCCTCGAGAGCGGGCTGTTCGCGCCCCAGGAGACCCAGGCCCAGCGCGAGGCCCTCGAGGACCTGGAGACGCTGCTGGCCCTGGTGGAGGGCTGGGTCGAGGTGGTCACCGCCCGCGCGGCCGCCCCCCACCTGCCCCACCTCATGGCGCTGGCTGAGATGATGCGCCGGCGCCGCGCCCAGGGCGGGGCCGCCGAGCAGGTCTTCGCCCGCCTCATCGGCCTGACCTTCCGCCCGCGCCGGGCCCGTGAGGCCGCCGAGCTGTGGGCGCACCTGGGCGCCCAGGCCGGTGACGCCGAGCGCGACGCCTTCTGGAACCACCCCGACGTCATGCCCACGGCCTCCGAGCTCGCCAACCCCAAGGACTTCCTCACCATGCGGCGCATGGCCCAGGACATCGACGCCGAGATCGACGCCGACCTGGCCTCCCTTCTGGACGGCACCCTCGGGTACGCCGAGGGCGCCAAGGAGGCGGACGAGAACAGTCCCGAGGGGCTGGGGGACAGGACCTCCAGGTCCGCCGACTCCACCGACGACGTCTCACAGGAGCCCGGCGAGTCCGCAGCCTCCTCCGACGGGGCGGACCACCGCGACCGGCCCGACGGTGACCGGTCTGACGAGGCCGACGGCTCGGACGGCTCGGACGGCTCGGACTCGGAGGGTCCGGCAACGTCCTGAGACGGGCGGGGCCCAGGAGCGGCGTCGGCTGCTACAGGAAGGTTGACGCCAGCGCCTCGACCAGGCCGGGCACCAGCCGCTCGCCCCGGTAGACCGAGGCGTCGTCGTCATGGGTGCGTGAGCGCAGCGCGCACCAGGACTCCCCGCCGCGCAGGACCCCCACCACCATGCGGATGTCCTCGCCGTCGGGGCGCGCCCGGAGGAAGGCGAGGCGTTCGGCGGCGTCGGTGATGGCGTCGGCCTCCTCCTGCGCCGCAGGGGGAAGGACCAGGCGCTCGACGCTGATTGCTGCGCCGTCGACGGACTCGGGCCAGGCGAGCTGGGCCAGCAGGTGCTCCAGGTCCGCGGCGGCAGGCAGCCCCTCCTGCTCCACCACCATGAGCAGCTCGGGGTCGGTGCGGGCCTCCTCCACGGTGGTGGCCTCCAGGAGCTCGGCGACCTCAGGGTCGGCCGCCAGGGCCTCGGCGGTGCGCACCAGGGCGAAGATGCGCACCGGCTGGTCCCAGCCGAAGGCCGCCACGTGGGCCTCCGTCTCCGTCACCGCACGGACCAGGGCCCGGCCTCGAGGAGAGGCGGACCGGTCCGCGTCCGGGGTGCTGGCATCGTCATGCATGTCGTCATTCACCCCGCCATCGTCTCACCGGTGGTGCCGTCGGCTCCAACGACCTCCAATGACACGGCCTGCAGGGCTCGCCCGGCCTTCGCGTCGAGGTAGCCCCGGACGGTTTCTCAACCGGAAGAAGGTTATGGGCGTGTCAGTGGTGTGTGGGACGATGACCCGAGCGGCCCTTCCGGCCGATGGCGCCGCGCTCAGCCGTGCGCGAGGTCGCGCCACCACGTACGTCAGACAGGGAGCAGGATCGTGAGCACCACGCCCGACGACGAGTCCCGGGACTCGTCCTCCGAGGAGTCCTCGAGCAAGCCCTCCGGCTCGTCCCGGCAGAGGAGACCCGGTGACAGGACCGGGCCCTTCGGGCTGGGACGTATGGGCCGGGGAGGGACGCGCCCGCCCCGCACGCCGCGCAGCAGGACCGGGCGTCGTCGTCCCGGACCCTTGGCGCTGACCATCTCGATCATCGCCGCGATCGCCGTCATCATCGGCATCATGTCCCAGGTGTGGACCGAGGTGCTCTGGTTCAGCCAGATCGGCTACGCCCGTGTGCTGTGGACGCAGTGGATCGCGGCCATCGTCCTGTTCCTGGTGGGATTCGTCGTCATGTTCGGGGCCGTCTTCGTCTCCATGACCAGGGCCTACCGGGCCCGGGAGATCGGGATGCCCGACGACGAGGCCACCCGCAACCTCGAGGCCTACCGCACGGTCATTGAGCCCGTGCGGCGCCGCCTGACCTGGGCGGTGCCCGCGGTGCTGGCCCTGTTCGGGTCGGCCTGGGAGCTGGCGCCCAGCTGGCGCGAGGTCCTCCTGGCCTTCAGCTCGCAGTCCTTCGGCGTCAAGGACCCCCAGTTCGGGATCGACATCTCCTTCTACGTCTTCATCCTGCCCGCCGTGCTGACGCTCGTGTCCTTCCTGTCCGGCGTCGTGCTGTTCTCCGGGGTGGCCTCCGTCGTCGTCCACTACCTGTACGGCGGCATCTCGGTGGTGCGCAAACCCCACTTCACCAAGGCGGCACGCATCCACCTGGCGGTCTTCCTGGCCCTGTACGCCGTCATCCGGGCGGTGGGCTACTGGCTGGGTCGCTACAGCGCCCTGTACGCCTCCAACTCCAAGTTCGACGGCGCCAACTACACCGACGTCAACGCGGTCATCCCCGCCAGCGCGATCCTCGCCGCGATCGCGCTGGCCGTGGCGATCCTCTTCATCGCCTCGGTGCGCTCCAGCTCCTGGCGCCTGCCGATCATCGGTGTGGCCGTCATGATCGTCTCCTCCCTGGTGGTGGGGACCGCCTATCCGCTGGTGATCCAGAAGTTCGTCGTCGACCCCAACGCCCAGCGCCAGGAGGCCCAGTACATCCAGCGCAACATCGACGCCACCAAGGCCGCCTACGGTCTGGAGAACGTCGAGACCACCAGCTATGACGCCAAGACCGAGGCGTCGGCCGGTCAGCTGGAGCAGGACGCCGAGTCCACCGCCTCGATCCGTCTGCTCGATCCGGGCCTGGTCTCACCGACCTTCCAGCAGCTCCAGCAGAACAAGCAGTACTACTCCTTCGCGAACCGTCTCAACGTTGACCGTTACAAGGTGGACTCCACCAGCCGGGACACGGTGATCGCGGTACGTGAGCTGAACCTGTCCGGCCTCGGCGAGGGACAGCGGACCTGGGTCAACGAGCACACGGTCTACACCCACGGCTACGGCGTCGTGAACGCCTACGGCAACACGGTCGCCTCCGGCGGCTACCCCTCCTTCTGGGAGGGCGGCATCCCGTCCAAGGGGGACCTGGGCGAGTACGAGCCCCGGATCTACTTCGGGCAGTACTCGCCGTCGTACTCCATCGTGGGCGGCAAGGACAACGGCTCGCCCCGCGAGCTGGACTACCCCGACGACGAGTCCAAGACCGGCCAGGTCAACACCACCTTCTCCGGCAACGGCGGACCGAGCGTGTCCAACCCGCTCAACCGGCTGCTCTACGCCGCCAAGTTCCAGGAGCCCAACATCCTCTTCTCCCAGGAGGTGCGTGAGGGCTCCCAGATCCTCTACGACCGCAACCCGGCCGATCGCGTCTCCAAGGTGGCCCCCTGGCTGACCCTGGACAAGAGTCCCTACCCGGCCGTCGTCGACCACGACGACAACCCGGCCACGCCCAAGCGGGTCATGTGGATCCTCGACGGCTACACCACGACCAACAACTACCCCTACGCCCAGCACGAGTCACTGGCCCAGGCGACGGCGACCGCGGACGGCCAGGGCGGGCTGCTCGGGGCGCCCGAGGAGTCCAACTACGTGCGCAACTCCGTCAAGGCCGTCGTCGACGCCTATGACGGATCGGTCAAGCTCTACCAGTGGGATGACAAGGATCCGATCCTCAAGGCCTGGGAGAAGGTCTTCCCCGGCTCGGTCACGCCCATGAGCCAGATGAGCGCCGACCTCATCGCGCACATGCGCTACCCGGAGGACCTGTTCAACGTGCAGCGCACCATCATGGCGAGCTATCACGTCAACGATGCCGCGGAGTTCTACTCCGGTGGTGACTTCTGGAAGATCCCGGACGACCCGACCACGCCCGGTCAGGACCAGCAGGCCCCCTACTACCTGACCCTCAAGATGCCGGGTCAGGACCAGGCGAGCTTCTCCCTGTCCAGCGCCTACATCATCGGCGGTAACACCAACCGCAACGTGCTCACCGGCTTCCTCGCGGTGGACTCCGAGACGTCCCCCGGCACCGGGAGGAAGGGCGAGCGCAGTGCGAGCTACGGCAGGCTGAGACTCCTGGAGCTGCCACGGTCCTCGAACGTCTCGGGGCCCGGCCAGGTGCAGAACATCTTCGACTCCAACCCGGCGGCCTCCACCACCCTCAACCTGCTCTCCCAGCAGGGATCCCAGGTCATCAAGGGAAACCTGCTGACGCTGCCGGTGGGGGGCGGTCTGCTCTACGTCCAGCCGGTCTACGTCCAGTCCTCCTCGGGCACGCAGTATCCGCTGCTGCGCAAGGTGCTCGTCTCCTTCGGCGACAACGTCGGCTTCGCGGACACACTCTCGGAGGCGCTCGACCAGGTCTTCGGCGGCAACTCCGGGGCGACGACGGGGGAGCAGGCCGTCAACGGGGATGCCGGCGCGGCCAACGACACCAATGAGACGACCGACGGCAACGACCCGACGGCGGGCGGAGGAGCGGCGGCCTCACCGGCCCCCAGCGCCGAGCCCACGGCCTCGGCGAGCGCGCCGGCGTCCTCGTCCGCGGATCCATCGGCCGCGGGAGGAGACCCGAAGGCGGAGCTCAACCAGGCCCTGTCGGATGCCCAGACCGCGATGAGCGACTCGGACACGGCCAGGAGCAAGGGCGACTGGGCGGCGTACGGCGAGGCGCAGAAGCGCCTCAACGACGCCGTCAACCGCGCCATCGCGGCGCAGCAGAAGCTGGGCTGAGCGCACTCGACCGGCCGCATGAGGGCGTGCCCTGCGACCCGCCTCACCGGGCGGTGAGCAAGGGCACGCCCTCGCTGTTTGCTTTGAAGGCGGGGTGGCACCTAAGGTTGTTCTCACCGACGCGGGGTGGAGCAGTTCGGTAGCTCGCCGGGCTCATAACCCGGAGGTCGCAGGTTCGAATCCTGTCCCCGCTACCACTCCAGAGGAGCCCAGTCCTTTCCAGGACTGGGCTCCTCTGCTTCGTCGGGTTATCGGCGTGAACGTGGTGCTTGTATCTCCCCTATTGACACGTTCAGGGGTGGCCGCGCCGCTGGGTGGGATCTGTGCGAAACTCAAGCATGGCAAAGAAGCACCCCACCATGGACCGTTCCCTGTACGAGGCCGAGCTGCTGCGACTGCAGGCGGAGCTGGTCGAGATGCAGGAGTGGGTCAGGGCCACCGGAGCCCGCGTCGTCGTCATCTTCGAGGGCCGTGACGCGGCCGGCAAGGGCGGGGCGATCAAGCGGATCACCGAGTACCTCAACCCGCGTGTTGCGCGCGTGGTCGCGCTCCCGGTCCCCACTGAGCGCGAGCGCACCCAGTGGTACTTCCAGCGCTACATCGCTCACCTGCCCGCCGCCGGCGAGATCTGCCTGTTCGACCGCTCCTGGTACAACCGCGGCGGCGTCGAGCACGTCATGGGCTACTGCACCCCCGAGGAGCACCGGCGCTTCCTCCAGCAGTGCCCGGTCTTCGAGAGGATGCTCGTCGATGACGGCATCCTGCTGCGCAAGTACTGGTTCTCCGTGCCCCAGAAGGAGCAGTACAAGCGGTTCAAGTCGAGGATGACCGACCCCATGCGACGCTGGAAGCTCTCACCCACCGACCTCGAGGCCCTGCCCCGCTGGGAGGACTACTCGCGGGCCAAGGACGAGATGTTCGTGCACACCGACATCGACTCCGCGCGCTGGCACGTCGTGGAGTCCGCGGACAAGCGCAAGGCGCGCATCAACATGATCCACCACCTGCTGGAGTCCATCCCCTACGAGCACGTGGAGCGCCCCGAGATGAAGTTCCCGAAGAAGCCCTCCTTCCCGTCGTCGGGCTACCGCCGCACCGACCGGACCCTCCAGCACGAGGTTCCCGACTACGCGGCCACGCTCAGTGCGGCCGAGGCGCCCGAGCGCTACGTGGACCGCGAGGACCAGGGGATCGGCTAAGGCCGGCGTCCCGTGTGCTCCAGCTCCTGGAAGACCCGGCCCACCGGATCACGGATGATGAGGTCGGCGCGGGAGTCGTAGGGCGTGGGAGTCGCGTTCATGAGCACCAGGCGCTCACCGGCGTAGTAGTCGATGAGGCCCGCCGCCGGGTAGACGACCAGGCTCGTGCCGGCCACGATCAGCAGGTCCGCCTCGGAGATGGCCCGGACGGCGCCCTCGACGACGTCGTTGTCCAGCATCTCCCCGTAGAACACGATGTCCGGCCGCAGCACCGAGGCGCACTCCGGGCAGCGGGGAACCGCCCCGGAGCGGGCGCCCTCGACCTCGGACAGTGAGAAACGCTCAGCGCAGCCGGTGCAGATCAGGCGCGACCAGTTGCCGTGGAGTTCGAGGACCCGCTCGGAGCCGGCCCGCTGGTGGAGCCCGTCGATGTTCTGCGTGACCACGGCAGACAGCTTCCCGGCCCTCTCCAGGTCGGCCACGAACCTGTGGGCGGCGTTGGGGGCCACGCCCTCACGGGCGTTCTCCTGGGCGAACCACTCCCAGTAGGCCTGCGGGTGCACGGTGAAGAAGTCGATGGACAGCACCTGCTCCAGGGGGATCTCGAGGTCCTGGTGGTAGAAGCCCGTGGCTCCCCGGAAGTCCGGGATGCCCGACTCCGTGGAGACCCCGGCGCCGCCGAAGAAGACGATGCGTCTGGACTCCTCGATCCACTGGGCGAGCAGGCTCCGTCGGTCGGGTTGGCCGTCCTGTTGGTCCATGCCTCCAGGCTAACGCCGGGCGTCGATCCGGCAGGGGCAGAAGCCGAATCCGTCACGGCGCCGGACCAGGTACAGGCTCAGGGCGCAGGTGAGGGTTGACAGCGTTCCGGTGCCGTAGCGCTCGAAGGCACTGGTGGTGATGAGGAGATTGAACACCGAGGCGATGAGCAGCCACAGGGTGGAGGCGTACACGATGGCGCGTGCGGTGCGTTCCTGCAGAGGGCGTCGCAGCAGGCCGCCGTACCTGAGGTAGGCCAGAGCGCAAGCTGACCAGACCAGGAAGAAGGCCAGGTTGACCGGCCTGAGCAGGGGAGGGGAGACGGTGTAGGCCCCTCCGAGAACGAACCGACCCAGGGGAAGCCCCAGAGCCAGTAGCAGCTGCAGCACACCGTTGGCGAAGAAGGAGACGGCGCACACGGTCGCGATCGTGGGTGACCTCATGAGCTCGACTGTACCGATTCGCGGACGCCGTATCCCCTTCAACGCCTCCGTCGTGCGACGGCGCCGCCTCCCGTCTGGAGAGGCGGCGCCGACGTTGAGAGAACGCGGCTCAGATGCCGAAGCCGACCCGGCGGGGCTCGGCCTCGCCGAGCTCGATGTAGGCCAGGGACCCGGCCGGGACGAAGACCTTCCGGCCCTTGTCGTCAGTGAGGGTGATGGCCTTGGTCTCGGCGTCGGCCACGGCGGCCAGGACCTTCTCCTGAGAGTCGGAGGTCTCCAGCGAGAGCTCGCGGCTGGCGTGCTTGATTCCGATCGTGACCTGCATGGGACTCCTTCGCATCGTCTGTGTGCCGTATTGAGCGGCGTGCCGCCCGTTCGGGGAGAGGCGGCTTGAACCTGCCCTGATCCTAGAGGCGCCTGGGTCGCGCCATGCGTCCCAGCGCCGCGGAACCGCGCCGTTTCGCGCCACGCGGACATGCGCGCGGCCGACTTCCCCGGGGGCTGCGGGCCCGCTGCCGGTGACGATCCCTTAACGGTGCGCCTTCCATGTCAGTGGCTCGTGGTGAGATGGTCCCATGTCCCAGGACCCGATCCACCTCCTCCCGCCCCCTGAGGCGCCGCAGCTCCCCTGTGCCGACGCCGACGGGCAGCGGGTCCTGGACCGCGTGTCCGAGGGCTCCAACGTCGTCGTCCTGGGCGCGCCCGGAACCGGGAAGACCTCGCTGGCCCTGAGGCTGCTGTCGGAGGCGGTCGCCGACGGTCGGGACGCCGTTCTGCTCGCCCCCACCCGCGCGCGCGCGGACTCGCTGCGCGGCCGGGCCGCCCACCTGCTGCGAGAGGGTCACGGCGACGGCGTCGTGCGGGTGCGCACGCCCACCGCCCTCGCCCTGACGATCCTGACCACCTCGCTGACCAGACGACCCGACCCGCTGCCGCCCCCGGTCCTGCTGGCCGGTGCGGAGGAGGACTCCGTCCTGGCCTCGATGATCAGCACCATCACCTGGCCCGGGCTCCCCACCGAGGCAACCGGCTCGCGGGCCTTCCGCTCCGAGCTGCGCAATCTCCTGGCGCGCGCCGGAGAGCTCGGTACCACCGCCGAGGAGCTGGCCGACCTCGGACGCCGGCTCAACGTCCCCATCTGGGAGCCGTCCGCCCAGCTCCTGCGCACCTGGGACGCCCAGGGCAGACCCAGTGCCGAACGCAGGGCGCAGACCCGAAAGATGGACACGGCCCGTCTCCAGGACCGGGCCGTTGAGGCCCTGCGGGCCTGGAGCTCCGACGGCGTCACCGTCCCCCGGCCCGTCCCCGACCTCGTCATCGTGGACGACTACCAGGACTGCACGGCCGCCACCGCCAGGCTCCTGACGGCCCTGGCCACCCCGGACCCCGACGGGCACCGGGCGCAGATCGTGGTCCTGGGAGACCCGGACGTCGCTGTCGAGACCTTCCGCGGAGGCACGCCCAGTCTGCTCATCGCCGCTGAGGACCGCTCGGGACTGGCGGCCACGCGCCTCACGCTGACCACCTGCTACCGGGGAAACCCGGCGATCGCGGCAGCAGTGGCCGACCAGAGCGCCCGCGTCCCGGTGACCGGCACGGCCACCCACCGGCAGACGACGCTGGATCCTGACCTCTCGGACTCAAGCTCCTCCCGTGCGCCTGATGATGACCGGCCTGCGGCTCCGGCCGGCGTCGAGGCGATCCTGGCCTCCAGCACCTGGCAGGAACGCGCCCACATCGCCCGGGCGCTGCGGCTCGAGCATGTCCACCACGCCACCCCCTGGTCGCAGATGGCCGTCATCGTCCGCAGCGCCGGAGACGCCGAGGCACTGGCCAGGGACCTGCGCAGACGGGGGGTGCCCCTGGCTTCCCGCACGCCCGCGGTGCTGCTGCGCGCCGAGCCGGCTGCCGCCGCGCTTCTGGACATCGTTCGTGCCGCCGTCCGCGGCCAGCTGGGGGAGACCGGCGCACCACCGCAGCGGGAGGCCGCCATCAACCTGCTCACCAGCCCCATGGTCGGGCTGACCACCATGGATCTGCGCCGGCTGCGCCGCAGGCTGCGCCAGCACCCGGCCGCCGCAGACAGGAGTGCCGGCGAGGCTGAGCCCACTGAGTCCACTGACTCCACTGGGGTTGCCGAGCTCGTGACGCCCACCGAGCCGACTCCGGGGACCGGTCCTCGAACCGGCGCCGACACCGCCCTCCTGACCCTGCTGGCGCAGACCGATCAGGCCACTGCCTTCGCCCGGTCCCTGGATGGTGAGCCGCTCAGCGCTCAGGCGGACCGGCTGCTCGCCGCCGCCCGCATCATTTCGGCGCTGCGCGACGCCATCGGTGACACCTCCGCCGACTCCCCTCGCGATGTCGAGGCCCTGCTGTGGGCCGCCTGGGCCGCTTCCGGTCGGGCCGAGGCCTGGCGGGCCACCGCCCTGCGGCCATCCGCCGGCTCGGTGCGTTCACTCCTGTCCGAGGCCGCCGAGCACGACCTCGACGTCGTCACCACCCTGTTCAAGCGTGCCGAGGTCTGGGCCGAGCGCCACCCCGGTCAGGACGCGTCCAGCTTCCTGGCCGAGCTCGACGCCGAGGTCCTGCCCTCGGACTCCGTGGCCCCCCAGGGGCGGCGTCCCGAGGGCGTGGCCGTCATGACTCCGGCGCGTTGCGCGGGGCAGGAGTGGGAGCTCGTCGTGGTGGCCGGGCTGGAACGGGACCGCTGGCCGGACCTGCGCCTGCGGGACTCCCTGACGCGCACCGGTCTGCTCGTCGATGCCGTCACCGACCGCCTGCCCGCAGGCGGCGACACCTCGAGGGGTGGGGAAAAGGTTGGAGGCAGCGGCGTCGTTGCGGCCGCCCGCGCCCAGGTGCGGGCCGACGAGCGACGCATGCTCATCATGGCTCTCTCGCGCTCCACCCGACGCCTCCTGCTGACCGCCACCGCCGACGCCGATCACTCCCCGTCACCCTTCCTGACGGAGATCGCCCGGGCAACCGGGATCGCCCTGACCGACGCCGACGGCGCCCCCGTCGTCAGTCCCGACACCGGCGACCTCACCCTGCGCGGCCTGGTGGGGGAGCTGCGCCGGGCGGCCGTCGCCGGAAACCTGGAGACGGCCACCGCCGCCGAACGTCGGCGTGGACGGGTCGCCGTCGATCTGCTGGCCGACCTCGCTCGTCAGAACGTACCCGGTGCGGACCCCGTCACCTGGATCGGTGCGGGAGGCCCCACGTCCACCGCCCCGCTCGTCGCCGCCGGCGAGCGGATTCGGGTCAGTCCCTCCGACGTCGAGGGCCTGGCCGCCTGCCCGCTCAAGTGGTTCCTGACCCGCAACGGCGGCTCCGCCCCCGCCAGCGACGCCCAGGCCCTGGGCAGCCTCATCCACGCGGTGGCCGAGCGGGCGGAGGCTGAGCACCTGCGCGGTCCCGCCCTGCGGGAGGCCTTCGAGGAACGCCTGGGCGACCTCGGCTACCCCGGTACCTGGCAGGGGGGCCTGGCCGCGGACCGCGCCCGCGCCATGATCGAACGGCTCGACGCCTACCTGAGCGACTGCGACGCCCTGGGCATCCGCGCCGACGTCGAGCAGCCCGTCCGTGCCGACGTGGACATCCCCCTGCGGGTCCTCAGCCCCGAGGTTCGTGACCGGGCCGGCGTGCGGATGTCCGCGGTCGGGCTCGATGCCGTCCCGGTGAGGATCGCCGGCCGCATCGACCGGCTCGAGCACCTCGGGGCCCGGGCAGCACAGACCCCGGAGGACCCCGCCGGGGCTGCCGGAAACAGTGCGGTGCGCGTCATCGACCTCAAGACCGGTCAACGCGTTCCCAAGGACGTCCAACGCCACCCCCAGCTGGCCACCTACCGGCTCGCCCTGAGCTCTCAAGGACGCGACGTCGTCGGCGGGGCCCTGGTGCTCCTGGGCAAGGAGCCCTCCAGGCGCTCCGGTGACGGCTACGTCCTGGCCCCACCGGGCGCCGCGCTCGACCCCAGCCCCGCAGCCCCGGAGCCTGCGGGCACGCCCGGTGACGAGCCCGTTGACGCAGACGTGAGCGCCGCGGCAGAGGGCTTCGAGGACTACTGGGCCGAGGATCTCGTGGCCGGCGCGGCCGTGGCCGGCCTGGGGCCCCTGCTCGAGGCCCGAACCGGCGATCACTGCCGCACCTGCATGGTCAAGGACTCATGCCCGGTCCAGGTCGAGGGAAGGAGGGTCGTCTCATGACCCCCACCGGCCCTGGCGAGCTCACCCCGCAGGTGCTGGCGGCGGCGCTCGGCATCCACACCCCCACCGAGGAGCAGGCCCGCGTCATCGCCCACCGGCTCGGCCCGCTCCTGGTGGTGGCCGGGGCGGGCTCGGGCAAGACCGCCACCATGGCGCAGCGGGTCGTCCACCTGGTCGCCACCGGACAGGTCCGCCCCGACCAGGTCCTGGGCCTGACCTTCACCCGCAAGGCCACGGCCGAGCTCGACCAGCGCGTCGCCTCCCGTCTGGCCAGCCTCGGCGCCGCCGGCCTGCTCCCAGTCAGTGCACCGGACGGCGGCGGGGGAGCCGGCGATGCCACCGACGTCGGCGAGCCGATGATCGCCACCTACAACTCCTTCGCCGGCTCACTGGTGCGGGACCACGGTCTGCGTATCGGCGTCGACCCCGACTCCACCCTCATCACCCAGGCCCGCTCCTGGCAGATCGTCACCTCCCTGCTCGAGGCGCGTACGCTCCCGCTGCCCAGTGAGGGCCTCATTCACAACGCGAGCGCGGCCCTGGTCCTGAGCGACGCCCTGAGCCAGAACCTGCTGACCATCGAGGAGGCCGCCACGGACCTGGCCGACCTGACCGAGCAGTTCACCGCCCTGGCCGCCATCAAGGGCTGCAAGACCCTGGTCGGCAAGGCGCCCGAGGTCATGACGGAGTGGGAGGCCCTGCTCGACGTCGTCGCCGAGCTGCACGACCACAAGCGCCGCCACGGCCTGCTCGACTTCGGCGACCAGATCGCCCTGGCCTGCACCATCGCCGAGTCCGTCCCGGAGGCGGCCGCCCAGGTGAGGGCGCAGTACCCCGCGGTCCTGCTCGACGAGTTCCAGGACACCTCGGTGGCCCAGGTCCGCCTCCTGTCCGCACTGTTCGCCGACTCCGGGGTGACCGCCGTCGGCGACCCCCACCAGGCCATCTACGGGTGGCGCGGGGCGAGCGCCGGGGCACTGGACACCTTCCACCAGCGCTTCAACCCCACCGGTACCGCCCGCCTCGCCTCCGGGGACTCACCGGCCGACGCCGCCCCCGTCCTGGAGCTGTCGACCTCCTGGCGCAACGACTCCACCATCCTGGAGGTCGCCAACGCCGTCTCGGCGCCCCTGCGCTCTGGGGTCGTCCAGGACGGGGACCCGGTGGGTGAGCACATCGCCGTCGCACCTTTGCAGGCCCGGCCCGTCGCCTTCGGCCTGGAGCCCGGGTCGGTGCACGGAGCCTTCCTCCAGGCCCCGGCCGAGGAGGCCCGCACCGTGACCGCCTTCCTCGCCGAGCGCTGGTCGCCCAGCGCCGAGATGGCAGTCCTGTGCCGCACCCGCGCGCAGATGGAACCCATCGCCGTCGAGCTGGAGGCCGCCGGCCTGCCCTACACGATCGTCGGTCTGGGCGGGATGCTCTACGTCCCCGAGGTCGCCGACGTCCGTGCCCTGCTGACCGCCGCCTCCGACCCCGAGCGCGGCGACAGGGTGGTCAGGCTCCTGACCGGCTTCGGCATCGGTGCCGGCGACCTGCACGCCCTGGCGGCACTGGCCCGCGAGATCGTCCGCCCCGCCCCCCAGGAGAGCCGGCCCGGCGCCGACGGCAACGGTGACCAGGCCGACTCCCCGCTGCTCAGCGAGGCCCTGGAGACCCTGCTGCGCCGCCACGAGGAGGGGACGGGCGAGGCGGTGCCCACCACCGCCGTCGAGCTGACCCCGGCCGGCCTGGCCGTCGCACTGCGCACCGCCCGGGCGATCAGACGCGTCCGGGAGGCCATGTCCCTGCCCCTGCCCGACCTCGTCGCACTGGCCGAGCAGGCCCTCGACCTCGACATCGAGATCGCCGCCCGGGTCGGAGACCCGATGGGGCACCGCGCCCTCGACTCCTTCCAGGAGACGGCCCTTGCCTACGCCACGGACACCGACGCCGCCACACTCACCGGCTTCCTGGAGTGGCTCGACGCCGCCGAGGAGCACGAGGACGCCATGAGCGCCCCCGAGGTCGACCCCGCGCCCGGTGCGGTCCAGCTCCTCACCATCCACGCCGCCAAGGGCCTGGAGTGGGACGTCGTCGCCGTGCCCGGCATGGACGAGCAGGTCTTCCCCTCCTACACCAGCAGTGTCAAGGAGGACCTGCGTGTGGTGGAGACCGGATGGATGGGCAGCACCTCGACCTTCCCCTACCCGCTGAGGGCCGACGCCGAGGACCTTCCTCCCTTCACCGTCGGCGACCTCAACCCGGCGGCGACCGACAAGCCCCTCCTGACCGAGACCATGACCGCCTACAAGGAGGCCCTGGGCCGCCAGAGCCTGCGCGAGGAGCGCCGCCTGGCCTACGTCGCCTTCACCCGGGCCCGCCACGAGCTCCTCCTGACCGGCTCCCACCTGTCCAAGACCGCCTCCAAGCCACGTCAGCCCTCACGCTTCCTCACCGAGCTCCGACGGCGCGACCTCCTCGTGCCCTACGCAGAGGGCTGGGTGGACTTCGACGAGACTCGCCCCAACCCGCTGACCGCTCTGACCCATGTCGGCACCTGGCCTCCGGACGCCGAGGAACCGGAGAGCGGTGCGCCGGGTCATGGCGCAGAGGGAGAAGGAGTCTCGGACCGGGCCGGCGCCTTGCGCCGGGCCAGGCATGAGGCCGCAGCCCGGGTCAACACCGCCATGACCGAGGCCGACCCCACTGAGCCGGCTCCTGGCAGGAGGGGACCAACGGGCCTCGGCCAGGGACCGGAGGCGAGCGATGACACGTTGCGGCGCTGGCAGGTCGAGGCGGGTCTGCTCCTGGCCGAGCGCGCCAGTGCCTCGACCGAGGTCCCCTCCGTCCGGCTTCCCGAGCACCTGGCCGCCACCCGCCTGGACGACCTGCGCGCCGACCGGCGGCGATTCGCCCTGGACCTGCGTCGCCCTCTCCCGCCAGAGCCCCGCGCCGCGGGCCGGCTCGGAACCGTCTTCCACGACGCCGTCGCCCAGCGCCTGAGCGCCCGCGGCACCCTGTTCGGCCTGGGGGAGGCGGGGGTGCCCGACAACCTCGCCCCCCAGGACCGGGCCCGCATCGAGCGCTGGCTGGAGACGGCCGAGAACCTGCCGATCCTGGACGACTACGTCCTGGCCGCCACCGAGACCGACCGGGAGATCACCGTAGGCGCCACCACCCTGCGATGCCGCATGGACGCCGTCTTCCGCCGCCTGGACGGGACCGGCTGGCTCATCGTCGACTGGAAGACCGGGCGCCGCCAGGTCCCCGTGGACCAGCTCAGCGTCTACGTCCACGCCTGGGCGGCGTCCCAGGGCGTGCCCACGAGCTGCGTGCGCGCCGCCTACGTGTACGTCGACTACCCCGCAGGGCGCGTTGACGAGCTCACCGCGGAGGGCCTGCTCAGCCTCGAGAAGATCGCCTCCGCCCTGACCCCCGACTCATCGCGCAACGAGATGACGGCTCTTCCCGCCTCCGAGCAGCCGGGCTAACGTCCGCCTCAGGAGCGTCCTCGGCTCGGCCGCCCGGCCAGAGGCGGCCGGTGCGGTCCGGCACCGCTCCTCGCATTCGACGCTGTAAGGAGACTTCACGTGCTGGTGACCTGGTCGATGATCGCCTTCCTCGTCAGTGCCCTGTGCTGGATCCTCGGGGACGCGCTCATCGTCGGCTTCCACAGGCCTGACAAGCACGAGCACGGCGAGTTCATCGAGCTCATGGGTGACGACGCCTACGCCTTCTACACGCGTACTCACGAGCGCCGCCTGCGATGGGGCGCACTGGTCGCCAACTACTCGATCCCGTTCATGCTCGCCGGCCTCTACGCGCACTGGGTGCTGCTGCGCGGATCACCGGTCGGGATGGCGGGTGTGGTGCTTCTTGGAGTGGGGTTCAGCCTCTCACCCCTGGCCCACGCCTCCTTCTACCCGCTCGCGCTGGCCTCCGAGCGCGCCCACGCCGCCTACCTGGAGGCAAAGACGGTGAACGATGGGAAGGCCGACGACGAGGCGTCCGAGCCCGCCGCCCTGGAGCACGCGCGCAGGCTCTACCGCTTCCTCATGCAGGCCTGGGTCCCCGCTGTCGGGCTGACGACGCTGGGATGGATCCTCGTATGCATCGCCCTGGGCTCCGGGGCCACCGCCTTTCCCCACTGGTCACTGCTCCTGACCCCTCCGGTGCAGGCCGCCCCGTGGTACGCCCTGACCCGCCTGCCCTACCCCGGCAAGCCACTGCTGGACGGGGCCCTGCTCAACATCGTCAACCTGGTATGGGCCATCGCCTTCCTGGTGCTCCTGAGCCGAATCCCACTGACACCCCACTGACACCCCACTGACGTCCCACGGGGGTCCACTGACCTGATCCCCATGAGGCACGAGGTGGCAGCTAGCTCTCCTCGTCGTCGACGCGCACCATCGCCACCGGGTTGGTGACGGCGTCGGGCTCCGCGGGCTCGCGCTGGCCGGGCACCGGTGCCAGCCGGGGCGTGGCCGGCTCCACCAGCGGGGCGTCACCCACCTGGGCCGCCAGGTCCTCCAGCATCGCCACCGCGTCATTGATGACCGGCTTGTCCCCGGTCCGCACCCCGTGCAGCAGCCAGCGCGCCAGGCTGAGCTCACTGACCAGCTCGGCCCGCTCGCGCAGGTGCCGATCGACGCCCTCGGAGCGCGCGATGTCGTAGGCGTCCTCGATGGAGTCCAGGCAGTCCACCGGCGCCGAGGAGTACACCCAGGCCAGGTCCTCGGCCGGATCACCCACGTGCGCCTGGGTCCAGCCGCGCACGGCCACCACCGTGCCACCGGCCACCAGCACGTTCTCCTCGGCGAGGTCCCCGTGGACCACGGTGGGGCGGAAGCGCCACAGGGCGGTGTCCTCCAGGGCCTGCTCCCACCGCCCCAGCAGGGACGGCGGAGTCTTGCCGGTCGCGGCGGCGTCGTCCAGCAGGCTCAGCCAGCGCCGGCGCACCTCCTCGGCGTCGTAGACCGGCATGCCCGCCTCGGAGATCACCGACATCGCCAGCTCGTGGATCTCGCCGAGGGCCTTGCCCAGGCCCGCCGACATTCCCGGGCCCGGACGAAGCGCCTCCACCGGGATCGGCTTGCCCTCCACGTGGGAGCGGACCTGGACGTGGGCGCTCTTCTGGCGCAGGGACCCGCTGACGCGAGGAACGTCGAAGGAGAGCCTGCCGTCGTCGACGACCCGGCCGATGCGGCGCAGCACCTCGGCCTCGGCCTCCAGGGACGCGCCGACGGCGTCGGTGCGCGCCTCATGAACCTCCCAGTGCCGTCCCTGGGTGTCGATGACGCCGATGATGTGCCGTTCCGCGGTCTCGGACTGCGGCAGTGCCAGCCGGGCCGGGTTGAGACCGGCGACGGCGACGCTGGCCATCGCGGCCAGGGCCAGCGCGGAGTGATGGGGCCGGGGTTCCTCGATGGGCTGGGCCTGCGGGGCCGGTCCGCCGCTCGGCGGCGGCCCGGCCGATGCGCCGGGCAACGGCGCGACGACCACGGGCGCGCGGTAGCCGTCGTCATGCTCGTCGGGCAGCTCAGTGTGCTGATCGCCGGGATCGTCGCGGTCATCGGCAGTCGGAGCCGCAGCGACGTCGGAGGCTGCCTCGTCGGTGAGGCCGTCGACACCGTTGTCGACATCGGTGGTGCCGGGGGCGTCCGGGGACTGCGGAGGCTGTGACATGGTCCAACCGTAGGCGACAGGTCCTACATCTCGCAGGACAGCCGCGCCCGTCCGCTGGCGGCAAACGTCGAAAACGATGGGAGCCGGTCCGACCGATGCGCGACACCCTCCGAGTTATCCACAGGTCCTGCCAAGGCAGTGGCCATTTCGTGACCAGGTGCCCTAGAGTTCATTCGTGACAGCGGTCACCAACCGACCGGTGTGTCGGGGGTTCGGCGCTGAACCCCCGATCGATCCTCATTCATCCTCACTTCTCCCTCTGACAACCCCACACACGCTGAGAGGCATCATGGACGCTGCCGATCTTCTCCTGACGGAGGTTCGCGAGCTGGTTCGCGCTCGCGAGATCGACCCGCTCAAGGACACCTCCGCCCTTGAGCAGCTCGTGACCGAGGCAGAGGATGACTACCTGCGCCGCTCCGACGCCGGACTCGTCCCACCGCTCATCGACCCCACTGGCGCCCGCTCCCACGTGCTGGACTCCATGGCGGGCCTGGGACCGCTCCAGAGCTACCTGGACGACGAGTCCATCGAGGAGATCTGGATCAACGCCCCCGGTCGCGTCTTCATCGCCCGCTCCGGGCGCCCCGAGCTGACCACCACGATCCTGGAGAACGAGGACCTCACTGTCCTGGTCGAGCGGATGCTGCGGGCCTCCGGGCGGCGTCTGGACCTGTCCAGCCCCTTCGTCGACGCCCAGCTGGCCGGGGGACAGCGGCTTCACGTCGTCATCCCGCCCATCACCTCCCAGCACTGGGCGGTCAATATTCGTAAGCACACGTCCCGTGCCTCACGCACCAGCGACCTCGTGCGCATGGGCTCGCTGACCAGCCAGGTGGCCGCCTTCCTGGACGCCTCCGTGCAATCCGGTCTCAACATCCTGGTCTCAGGGGCCACACCCAGGCCGGGAAGACCACGATGGTCCGGGCACTGGCCGGGGCCATCCCGGGCGGGCAGCGGGTGATCTCCTGCGAGGAGGTCTTCGAGCTGGCTCTGCGCAACCGGGACTGCGTGGCCATGCAGACCCGGCCGCCCAACCTCGAGGGCGTCGGTGAGATCAGCCTGCGCCGACTGGTCAAGGAGGCCCTGCGCATGCGCCCCGACCGGCTCCTCATCGGGGAGGTGCGTGAGGCCGAGGCCCTCGATCTTCTCATCGCGATGAACTCCGGTCTGCCCTCGATGTGCACGTTGCACGCCAACTCCGCGCGAGAGGCCGTCATCAAGATCTGCACGCTGCCTCTACTGGCGGGGGAGAACGTCTCGAGCGACTTCGTGGTCCCCACCGTGGCCAGCGCGATCGACCTGGTGGTCCACCTCGATCTGGACCGCAGTGGGCGCCGTACCGTCAGAGAGGTCTCGGCCCTGTCCGGTCGGGTCGAGAACGGCGTCATCGAGCTCTCCGACGTCTTTCACCGCGACCCAGCCGGCAACCTCGTGCGGGGCGCGGGTATGCCGGGCTCCGCCGAGCGCTTCAGCCGGGCCGGTCACGACCTCACCGCCCTGTTGAACGCGCGCCCCGCCAACGGCAGGGAGGGGTACTGATGGGTGCTGTCGCGGGACTCCTCGCCGGCGTGGGGATGCTGCTCATCTGGCTGGCCTGCACCTCCGACCCGCCCCAGTGGCGCTCGCGGCGCTCCCGGCTCCTGGCCGACATCCTGGTTCAGGCCGGTGCCGGACGCACCAGTCCCACGATGTTCGTCCTGGGCTCTGTCGGGCTGGGGCTGCTCGTCGGTCTGGTCTTCCTGGGAGTGTCTCGCGCCTGGCCGGTCGCGGCCTCCTTCGCCGCCATCTTCACGACGATCCCCTTCCTCGTCATCTCCTCGCGGGCGCGCAACCGCCGCACCCGCCTGCGTGAGGTGTGGCCCGAGGCCGTCGATACCCTCGTCTCCGGTGTCCGTGCGGGCATGAGTCTGCCGGAGGCCCTGACCAACCTCGGTGAGCGTGGCCCGGAGGCTGTCCGTCCCCAGTTCCGGGCCTTCGCCACCGACTACGCCGCCACCGCCCGCTTCGACAGCTCTCTGGACCGACTCAAGGCCCGCTTCGCCGACCCCGTCGCCGACCGGATCGTCGAGGCCCTGCGCCTGGCCCACGAGGTCGGCGGTACGGACCTGGGGACGCTGCTGCGCTCCCTGTCGCAGATGCTGCGCGAGGACATGCGCACCCGCGGAGAGCTCGAGGCTCGCCAGTCGTGGACCGTCAACGGCGCCAAGGTCGCGGTCGCCGCCCCCTGGCTGGTCCTGGCACTACTGTCCACCCGCCCCCAGGCGGCGGCCGCCTACGCCACCACCACCGGTGCCCTCATCCTCCTTGTCGGCGCCGTCGTCTCGGTGATCGCCTACCGCCTCATGCTGCGCCTGGGGCGGCTGCCCGAGGAGGAGAGGATGCTGCGATGACGCCGATGAACGCAACACTCGCCGGAGGACTCGCGGGTCTGGTGGGCGCCGTGGGGATCCTGACTATCATCTCAGCCGTCCGCCGACGCCGTCCCACCCTCATGGCCAGGCTGGAGCCCTATGTCCACCGGCAGCCCAGGACCTCGGGACTCCTGACCTCACCGGCGGGCCTGGCCTCCGACGGGCGCACCGTGGTCGGTCTGCTCATGTCGTCGACCGCCAGTGCCCTCAACCTTGGCCGGATGCTCGACTCCCTGGGCTCATCGGCGGAATCGGTCCGTCGGCGTCTGACGCGCTCCGGTTCATCTGTCGATCTCGACCAGTTCCGCCTTCAGCAGGTCCTGTGGTCGACGACGGCGCTTCTCCTCGTTCTGGCAGTCGGTGGCCTGGCGGCCCTGGTCAGGTCCGTCAACGTGCCCGCGCTCATCGTCCTGTCCCTCATGGCGACCGTGGCCGGGGCGGCCGCGCGTGACTGGTGGCTCAGCCGGGCGGTGGCGAAGCGGCTCTCACGGATCGAGGCCCAGCTGCCCGACGTCGTCGAGCTCCTGGCCCTGGCCGTCGGCGCAGGCCAGGGCCCGGTGGCCGCCATTGAACGCGTCGTGGCACTCGGACGGGGCGACCTCATCGACGAGCTCGGTGCCACCTTGACCGACATCCGCTCCGGAACCGTCCTGTCCACCGCGCTGGACCGTATGGAGAGGCGAGTCGGCTCCGTCCACGTCACCCGCCTGTGCGAGGCGATCGTCGTGGCTCTCGAGCGCGGCACGCCACTGGCCGACGTCCTGCGCTCCCAGGCCACTGACGCGCGTGAGGCGGCACGTCAGGACCTCATGGAGGAGGGCGGCAGACGCGAGATCGCCCAGATGGTCCCCGTCGTCTTCCTCGTCCTGCCCGTCACCGTCGTCTTCGCCCTCTTCCCGGGGCTGTTCGTCCTCAGGCTGGGGGTGTGAACGCAACAGCCGTCCTCCACCTCATCTCCAGAGCTCGTCCATTCGCCGTTCCTCCCAGAAGATTCCTACCCGCCAGCAAGGAGCAGTCATGAAACGCCCTCTCTCCCTCTCCCGCCAGTCCTGTTCCAGCTCCAGGTCGTGGTGGCTCTCCCGCCTGCCCCGAGTCGATCTGCGGGACGAGCGTGGTGACGTTCCCGGCTGGGTACTGGTGACTCTCATGACCGCCGGCCTCGTCGTGGCCCTGTGGACGGTTGCCGGCAGCACGCTGACCGAGGTCTTCCTCAACGCCATTGCGAAGGTGACGAGTGCTATCTGAACGGGGTCATCGTCGCCTCGTGCCTCAGCGCCTGGAGCGAGCCGTCTCCTGCGGGATCCGGGGCCGTCTGGGCACTCGGGGAGAGTCGGGCTCCGCCGTCGTCGACTTCGTCATGGTCGGCGCACTCGTCATCATCGTGTTCGTGGCGCTCCTCCAGGTCGCCCTGGGGGTATACGCGCGCAACGTCCTCACCGATGCCGCCGGCGACGGGGCCCGCCGGGCCGCTCTGGTCGGAGGTACGGAGGCCGAGGCCCGCCAGCGGGTGCAGGTCCTGTCCGACGCCGCACTGCGTCGCGGCTACGTGGACACCGTCACCGTCTCCCGCGTCCCCTCCGGTGATCTGACGATCGTTGAGGTAACGGTGAAAGCCCCCTTTCCGGTTCTGGGACTCTTCGGCCCCGGAGGGACGCTGACGGCCACGGGGCACGCGGTCGACGAGTCCTCCCTCATCCGGGAGAGGTGAGTACGAGTGATTGCCGTGCCCTTCTCCAAAGTCCCCAGACTCCCCGTTGTCTCTGTCATCTCTGTCTTCTCCCGGGCCTCGGTGGAGGGGCGTGCCCGCTTGATCGGGCGGCTGGGGCGGCGCTCCGCCCTGTGGCTGCGAGGCGTTGTCGGCGGTGGCGGTCGGGGCGGCTGGAGGCTGGCGCGCCGGGAGGAGGGCAACGCCATCGTCGAGTTCATCGGCTGGAGCGCCGTCCTGGTGGTGCCCGTCCTCTACCTCGTGGTCACACTCGCCCAGATCCAGGCCACGACCTTCGCCGTTGCCTCGGCGGCCGACGCCGCCAGTCGGGTCCTGGAGGTCGATGACTCGCCCTCCGCCATGGACAAGGCCCGGGTGGCGACGGGGTTGGCCCTGTCCGA
Source organism: Actinomyces sp. ZJ308 (assembly GCF_011752065.1). Taxonomy (GTDB): domain Bacteria; phylum Actinomycetota; class Actinomycetes; order Actinomycetales; family Actinomycetaceae; genus Actinomyces. The sequence continues at coordinate 98,826 of NZ_JAAIJY010000009.1, read as the reverse complement.
CCAGGGTGTCGACGCCGATCCGGCCGGGTCCCTGTCGGTGGCCTGTGCTCGCGGCTGTGCTCGCGGTCAGGCCGCGATCGTCAAGGTCGCGGTCGGCGTGGACCTGCCGGGTTTCGCCTCCCTGGGTATCGGCCGTGACGTCGTCGTCGTGGACGCCGAACGGGCCATCACCCTGCCGGGCAAGGAGGAGCAGTGAGAGGAGCAGCGGGCGCAGGGCAGAGCATCAGGCCTCAGCGCCTCAGGGCCGTTCTTCAATGGGCCGGGGCGCTGACGCGTCGGCTTCGCCGGGAGGAGGACGGTCAGACGCTACTGCTGGGAGTCGGGCTCATCTGCGTCGTCCTCGCACTGCTGTTCGTCGCGGCCTCGGCCACCGCCGTCTACCTCGACCTCAAGACCCTCACCTCGCTGGCTGACTCGGCCGCGGCCGCGGGTGCGGACGGGGTGGACGGGAACCCGTACTACGAGGGTGAGGGGATCGACGGAACCGATACAGTACCCGGCGCTCTGACCGACGCCGCGGTGAGCACCAACGCTGCCGCCGACCTGTCCTCCCAGCCCGCAGCGGCCAGGCTGGAGGGGATCACGATCGTCAGCGCCCGAGCCGCCAACGGCCGCACCGCCGTCGTGACGCTCCAGGCCCGTTCCCGCCCGCCCTTCCTGCCCTGGGGGATCGTCCCTGCCGACGGCTTCACCATCACCGCCACCGGATCGGCCCGGATGACGACGACGCAGTGAGCCGGCGGGACTCACCGCGTCGTAGCGGACTGTTGGGTGGTGGTCGGTGAAGGAGCAGGCTGGGGCTCCGAGCCGTCAGGCCTGCTCGACGAAGCCTGTCGGGACGATGGGGGAGTGGCGCCGGCGAAGGTTCATCCGGGCCCTCAGCTCCTCCTTCTGCCGGCGGGAGAGCTGGGCGATGTAGGCCCGCTTCACCGTGAACAGGATGTTGATGCCCACCAGGAGGTAGAAGGCGTTGGCGATGACGCTGGGCCAGGCCCCGGAGTTCGCGCAGTTGATGGTCAGCAGCACGGAGCCGGTGATGTTGAGGGCCTGGTACTTGAGCGAATCGCCCGCGATCGTGCCCTTGGAGACCAGGAAGTAGGCCACGAGGAGCTCAGCGGCACCGATCCAGCCGCCGATAGAGATGAGGGAGGAGAGCACGTCGTTCACGGAACCGATTCTTGACTCCGTGCAGATGAAGGTCAATCGCATCTCTCTGCATGAGGGATGTAGATTTGCTTCATGCAGGTACTACCTCAGAGGCTCTCGGTTCTCTTGGCCGTCCACCGTGCCGGAGGAGTCGTCGCAGCGGCAGATATCCTTCACATCACGCCCTCTGCCGTCTCCCAGCAGATTCGTCTGCTGGAGCGCGAGTGCGGTGCTCGGGTCCTGGACCGCGCGCCCACCGGTGCCGTCCTGACCGCGGCCGGGAGGGTCCTGGCGGAGGCGGCCGAGCGCATCGAGGACGAGCTGACCACCGTGCGCCGGGAGCTGGCGGACCTGGACGACTCCGTCCCCTCCGGTGTGGTGCGGGTGGGCAGCTTCGCCTCCGCGGTCCGTGCGCTCCTGCTGCCCCTGCTGTCGTCGCTAGCGACCACCAGCCCGGAGCTGGAGGTGATCGTCGAGGAGGTCGAGGAGCGCAACGCCCTGTCCCGGCTGCGCCGCGGCGAGCTCGACCTGGTCCTCATCGAGCGCGACGAGCACACGCTGCCTCCCGCCCCCCGGGGCATGACTGACGTCCCGCTGCTGGACGAGTCCTGGCTCGTCGTCGTCCCGGCCGAGCAGGCGACTCCCTCCACCTTGGCGGACCTGGTCCGCGCCACGTGGATCGACCTGGCTCCGGGGACCGCGGGCGCCTTCGCCCTGGACCGCCTCGAGCGCCAGCTGGGCACACCGCTGACGATGCGGCACATCGCCTACGACTACGACGTCGTCCTGGCCATGGTCAGCCAGGGCCTGGGATGTGCGCTCCTGCCCGAGCTGGCCGTCTACTCCGGGCTCGTCCCGGACGAGCTGAGCGTGGTGCGCCTGCCCGGGCTGGGCGTGCGCCAGCTGGTGGTGCGTCACCGCTCGACCCGCACCGAGCCGGGCCCGGCGACGCGCGCGGTTCTCGAGGCGCTGCTCACCCAGGCCCAGGGGCTCGAGCTGGGGTGAGGCTTGACGGCGGACGTCCCAGCAGCTCACGACCCGGCGTGCTGGACCGGCCCCGGCGACGCCCCCGGTGCGTTCTGCCGTAGACTCCCCTTCGTGGCCACTGACTTCTCCGCCGAGATCGAACGACTCCGACACACCTACGCCTCCATCGCCGCGGTGACCGACCCCGAGGCCCTGCGTGCCCGCATCGCCGAGCTCTCCGAGCAGGCCTCCGCCCCTGACCTGTGGGACGACCCCGACTCCGCCCAGGTGGTCACCTCCGCCCTGTCCCACGCCCAGGCCGACCTCAAGCGGGTCGAGAGCCTGGGGGAGCGCATCGAGGACCTCGAGGCCATGGTCGAGCTCGCCGGCGAGGAGGAGGGCGACGACGCCGCCGAGATCCTCGCCGAGGCCGAGTCGGACCTGAACGCCATCGGCAAGGACCTATCCGACCTGGAGATCCGCACGCTGCTGAGCGGCGAGTACGACCCGCGCGACGCCGTCGTCACGATCCGCTCCGGCGCGGGCGGCGTGGACGCCGCCGACTTCGCCGAGATGCTGCTGCGCATGTACACCCGCTGGGCCGAGCGCCACGAGTACCCCGTCAAGGTCCTCAACACCTCCTACGCCGAGGAGGCGGGTCTGAAGTCGGTCACCTTCGAGGTCCACGCCCCCTACGCCTACGGGACCCTGAGCGTCGAGGGCGGCACGCACCGCCTGGTGCGCATCAGCCCCTTCGACAACCAGGGGCGGCGCCAGACCTCCTTCGCCGCTGTCGAGGTCATCCCGCTCATCGAGTCCACCGACCACATCGACATCCCCGAGACCGACATCCGCATCGACGTCTTCCGCTCCTCGGGACCCGGCGGCCAGAGCGTCAACACCACCGACTCCGCCGTGCGCATCACCCACCTGCCCACGGGCCTGGTGGTCTCCATGCAGGACGAGAAGTCCCAGATCCAGAACCGCGCCGCCGCCATGCGCGTCCTCCAGTCGCGACTGCTCCTGCTCAAGCAGCAGGAGGAGGACGCCAAGAAGAAGGAGCTCGCCGGGGACGTCAAGGCCTCCTGGGGTGACCAGATGCGCTCCTACGTCCTCAACCCCTACCAGATGGTCAAGGACCTGCGGACCAACTTCGAGGTCGGCAACCCCGACTCGGTGTTCGACGGCGATATCGACGGCTTCATCGACGCCGGTATCCGCTGGCGCAAGCAGCAGGAGACCGCCGAGGACTGAGTGAGACGATTCTCCGAAGGGTCTTCAGAGGCTCTCCGGAGGCATTGCCATTATCAGGGATCCCCCGGAGGGATCCCTGATTTCTTTTCCGGCGGCCCCTGGTTCTCGTGTTCTGCGATTGAGAGGGCTATACGGTGGGCGTACCGTGAATTTCATGAGCGCATCACACGGAAAACCTCAGTCAGTGCAGGCCTCGGCAACATTATCCTCCCTCGAGTCCTCGAATCTCGATGAATATCGATCGGATCGAGATGGTCGACTATTATTGGGCGGCAAGTTCCTGCGTGTTGCGATTGCGGTTGGTGTGATGTTCGCATGCGCGCTCACGCCGGCATTATTGAAGCAGATTCCCGCTATTCAGGCTTTTGCTATGGCCCACGAGAATCCTGATGGCGTGTTGGAGTCCATCGAGGTGAGTGCTTGCGTGCTGCTGATACACGGGTCGGCAACGCTGCTCGCTCTTGCCCTGTGCGGTCTCCTGCGCCGCACACTGGATCGGGGCCGGCGTGTCAGGTTGGGCCTGGAGATCAATCGTCACGTCCTGCTCTGGCTGGCCGGGATGGTTCTGGCCGCGCTCGTCGTGGATCTCGCAGCGGCCGGCTTCGTCCAGGTGCTCGGTGTTGCAGGTGGCGAGCAGCCCGCGTCCACGGGGCCGGCGTGGCTCGTCGCCGTGGAGTCCTTCTCCATAGCATTCCTCCTCCAGGGTATTCCCGAGGAGATCATCTGGAGGGGCTGGCTCTTCTCCTCACTGGGTGAGAGGCGGTTCGCGGCGGTTGCGAGCGTTCTGGGATTCACCGCCCTCCACCTCTTCTCCCAGGGAGGCCAGCAGAACCTGTTGGAGCGCATCACGTATCTCGCCCTGCCGTGCGGATTCGCGATAACCGCGTTGATCGTTCGGTTCATCTCGGGGTCGACCTGGGCCGCGATCGGCGTGCACGGAGGATTTCATGTGGTGAATTACTACGTCTCGGGCTCTCTGCGCCTGCCCGGTGGATCGGTGACGTGGATTCTCCAGGGCCTGCTCTGGGCCGCGGTCGGTCTTCTCATTCTCGCGGTCCATCGCCGTCGTCGGATACCGGCATCGTCCTTGCCAGGGACCTGAGCCGAGCCCATCGCGTGCACCGTCTCACCTCCGCCGTCGTCGCCATGGCGCAGGGGCTCCCTTAGGCTTGGCCACGGTGCGCACGGACGGGACCGACCGGTCGCCGTCGTCGCGCAGAACCTCCGCTCACACCCTGACGAAAGGCGCAGACGAGCAGTGGCTGAGTACATCTACCAGATGATCAAGGCGCGCAAGGCCCACGGCGACAAGGTCATCCTCGACGACGTCACCATGGCCTTCCTCCCCGGGGCCAAGATCGGCATGGTCGGCCCCAACGGCGCCGGCAAGTCCTCCATCCTCAAGATCATGGCCGGCATCGACCAGCCCTCCAACGGCGAGGCCCGCCTGACTCCCGGCTACAGCGTCGGCATCCTCCTCCAGGAGCCCCCGATCAACGAGGACAAGACAGTGCTCGGCAACGTCGAGGAGGGCGTCGCCGAGATCAAGTCCAAGCTGGACCGCTACAACGAGATCAGCGCCGCCATGGCGGACCCGGACGCCGACTTCGACGCCCTCATGGCGGAGATGGGCACCCTCCAGGACGCCCTGGACGCCGCCAACGCCTGGGACCTCGACTCCCAGCTGGAGCAGGCCATGGACGCCCTGCGCTGCCCCCCGCCGGACGCCGAGGTCAAGAACCTCTCCGGTGGTGAGCGCCGCCGCGTAGCCCTGTGCAAGCTGCTCCTGGAGGCTCCGGACCTGCTCCTGCTGGACGAGCCCACCAACCACCTCGACGCCGAGTCCGTGCTCTGGCTCGAGCAGCACCTGGCCAGCTACCAGGGCGCCGTCATCGCCGTCACCCACGACCGCTACTTCCTCGACCACGTCGCCCAGTGGATCGCCGAGGTCGACCGCGGCCACCTCTACCCCTACGAGGGCAACTACTCCACCTACCTGGAGACCAAGGAGAAGCGTCTCGAGGTCCAGGGCAAGAAGGACGCCAAGCTCGCCAAGCGCCTCAAGGAGGAGCTCGAGTGGGTGCGCTCCTCCGCCAAGGGGCGCCAGGCCAAGTCCAAGGCCCGTCTGGCCCGCTACGAGGAGATGGCCGCCGAGGCCGAGCGCACCCGCAAGCTCGACTTCGAGGAGATCCAGATCCCGCCGGGGCCCCGCCTGGGCAACCAGGTCCTGGAGGCCACCAACCTCAACAAGGGCTTCGACGGACGCACCCTCATCGACGGGCTCTCCTTCACCCTGCCTCGCAACGGCATTGTCGGGGTCGTCGGCCCCAACGGCGTCGGGAAATCCACCCTGTTCAAGACCATCGTGGGCCTGGAGCCGCTCGACGGCGGAGACCTCAAGATCGGCCAGACCGTCAAGCTCTCCTACGTCGACCAGTCCCGCGCGGGCATCGACCCCAAGAAGACCCTGTGGGAGGTCGTCTCCGACGGGCTGGACTACATTCAGGTGGGCAACGTGGAGATGCCCTCGCGCGCCTACGTCGCATCCTTCGGGTTCAAGGGCGCCGACCAGCAGAAGCCGGCCGGTGTCCTCTCCGGCGGTGAGCGCAACCGCCTCAACCTGGCCCTGACCCTCAAGCAGGGCGGCAACCTCATCCTCCTGGACGAGCCCACCAACGACCTCGACGTCGAGACCCTGGGGTCGCTGGAGAACGCCCTGCTGGAGTTCCCCGGCTGCGCCGTGGTCATCACCCACGACCGCTGGTTCCTCGACCGAGTGGCCACCCACATCCTCGCCTGGGAGGGAACCGATGAGGACCCGGCCAGCTGGTACTGGTTCGAGGGCAACTTCGCCTCCTATGAGGAGAACAAGGTCGAGCGCCTCGGACCGGAGGCGGCCCGCCCCCACCGGGTGACCTACAGGAAGCTCACTCGCGACTGAGCGCTGGGCGATCGACCTGCTCGATCCGCCATCTTCAGACAGAGACGCCTTTCCCCAGCCGACTGACCGGGGAAAGGCGTCTCTGTTATGGACAATGAGGGCGTCGCGTCATGGTGCTGGAAGCTGCTGTCGCCGGAGATCCGGAGTAATTCACCAAGAGTGGTGGCGCCGGCGTTGGTGCGACCGGATGCAGAAAATTGAACACTATAGCGGTTGGGGTAGATGTTCGTCAAGGGGGATTGACCGCTCTGGTGAGGTTCTTAAGGTGGATTTTAAGGTTTTTTCAGGCGGCGACCTCATGTGATCGTGGTCGTCGCCTTGAGTACTCCTCCACTTTGAAAGGACAATCGTCATGGGTGCGTCAATGGCTCGCCGTATCGCAAGCGCCGGCTCACTTATCATGCTCGCCGCCGGTGCTCTCCTGATTCCGACGTCGACAGCAAGTGCCGCCACGAGAGACGGGGTCTGTGACCCGGGAGAGTTCTGCCTCTACTACAACAGCAACGGGCAGGGGTCGGTCTCCGACTTCAACGGATCCATTCCCAACTATGGAAGTCGTCAGCCCAACTGCTATGAGTTCAAGGGGGCTGGCAATGGGCGAGGGAAGTGTGTGAAGAACAATGCGGCCTCGGTATGGAACAGGACGGGGACATCGGTGACGGTGTACTACAACTCCAACCACTCCGGGCGTAGTCAGGTAATTCCAAACGGCAGCTTGGTCAACCTGCAGCCCGGCCTCAAGAACGAGAACGCGTCGCACTCAGTCAACTACGACAGGGTGTGCATGAATGGGGTGTGTGCATTCTAGTCCTTGTGAGGATTTGTTGTGACGGTGGCGTCGGTCGGATCTGAGGATGTCGATCGGCGCCACTCTCATAGTAAACACCCCGATTGCGTCTCACTCGTCTTGCCTGACAACAATGACCGTGCTTAGAGTGCCTGTTGGGAGGTGTCGCGATGAGTGGGAAGGCACCAGAGCTCATTCCCGAAGGCGGTGTCATAGGGAGGCTCCCGTTCGATGGGTGGTGGCTGACCGAGGTCAGTCCCACGCGCCGCGTCCCGAGCCACGGGACCGACCTGTTCGGCACCACCTACGCCTTCGACTTCGTCGCCGTCGACGATGAAGGACGCACTGCCCCCACGCGCAGCCTGCGCACGGTCTTCGCAACTGAGCCTCCGGAGCTCTTCTACGCCTTCGGGCGCCCCCTGTACTCGCCTATGGCAGGAACGGTGGTGTCCGTCCACGACGGCGAACCCGATCACGAGGCACGTCGCTCGATGCTCACGCTCATCCCGTACGGGCTGAGCCAGCCCCGGCGAATTCGGCAGGGACTGGCCACCATCCTGGGAAACCACGTCATCGTCCAGGTCGCAGAAAGTGCTCATTACGTTGGACTCGTGCACCTTCAGCGAGGTTCCCTCCAGGTGTCGCCCGGTGACCGAGTGCGTGCTGGTGACCAGATCGGCAGATGCGGCAACTCCGGGAACTCCACGCAGCCCCATCTCCACATCCAGGCGATGGACAGCCTTGATCTCCATGCCGCGAAAGGGGTGCCGCTCCGTTTCGACGAGTTCCAGCAACGCAGCCCGAAGCAAAGCGGCCCGTCGTCGTTGCACGAGCGGACCTGTCCCGAGCAGGGGGCGATCATCAGCCGGCTCTGATGGGATGCCTTGGAGTCACCTCAGAGCCGGTGGCTCGCCATGCGTCTTGGGGCTGCGGCGGCCTGATTGAGGCGAGCAGCGGAGAATGAGCCCGCGGGTTGGCACGCTGGTCCTGATCGGGGACGTACTTTCTCCGCGAGGACTGCGTTCTCCCGCAGGTGACTTGGGGCTGACCACAGTCGTCTGCGGGAGAAGTACGTCCTGGAGGGGAATCGCAGTCCTCGATCCTCATGGCCATCCCCTTCCGATGTCAGAACGGATAACGTTGCTCGAACCATGCAACTACCGTGTCGAGATGAGGGGGCCGGCCAAGGAAGTGCTGGCCACCCTCGATCTGGACGAGTTCGACCCCGGGTGCGCTGACGAACCGGCCGAGGGCTTCCAGAGAGACCACTTCATCCTGGTCGCCGCGAATAATCCAGCTGGGAATGTCCAGCCTCGCCGGATGCTTTTCGACGAAGCGCAGGTAGGGGCACTCGAGCACTCCACGAGGCGTGTCGATCACGGTCTCTGCCTCCAGCTGTCCATCGGTCACCGAGTACTTGGCCATCATGTCCCGGATGTAGTACTCGAGGTCAAGGAGCGGCGACACCAGCCAAGCGCGTTCGAAGGTCCCGGCAGGCGTGTCGCACAAGGAGAAGTAGGCCCCAATGCTGTTCGCGAGCAGACCGACCTCGGTCGACTGGCTGTGGGCCAACCGTGCGAACGCCCTCACCTCGGGGCTCACCACCATGGCGTTGAACGCGTGGGCGATTGTCTGTGAGAATAATGCAGCACTCGAGGCGATGCACCACGGTGCGCTGTACTGTCGAGAGTACTGCGAGGATTATTCATAGCAGTCTCCGCTACCTTTCTTGAACTGCGATGGGTGTGCGGACTCTGGTGTCCACAGAAATGACATTGAAGCGGTCATGGCGGGTGCGACGCTGGTAAATCGTTGGAATTACGCCGATCCGTCGACTCGAATCCAGGTGTTGAGGCCCCAATGTCATTTCTGTGGACACAACAGCGGCATGACCTGGGCCGTCCGTGTGATTCTTGGCCACTGAGTCCCGCCGTGAGCGTTGCGGTCGGGAGCGAGACTCCGGTTCGAGCCTTCAAGGTACGGACTCGGCGTCTCCGTTACCCCTTCGAACGCGGTGTCCCCTGTACCCAGCACGGGCAAGATCACTCATGGCCAGCCCCGTGAATAAGCCTTTGCGCGTGGGCATATCTGCCCGATCAGGGGGCGATCATCAGTCGAAATGATTGGAACCTCAAGCGAACCATGCCGTGGCACCGTGAATGACAGCAGCGATTGACGGACCGATGATCATCGCTGTTTCTCTGCGCCGGATGCCGATGCCGACGTCGATGACCTGAACCGTCATCGCAGCCATGAGGATCAGCCTCACGGTACTGATGTCTGAGGCGACGGTGAACGGAGCGACTGCGGTGATGACACCGAGCGGAACCGCCCGGGCCGCATACATCTGAGCGAAGAACCGCTCACCGGCACTGACCTCTCGCGACTTGCTCATCATGTGAGGCCGGAAGACGACCAGTAGCGACGACGCCGTGCTGATTGCCGCTGCGATGGCGTTGAGAACCGGTAGCACGGTAGGTAGCACGGCAGTCACCGCCTTGAATCGTTTGAGACGATGGAGATGGATGCGCAGAGAGTCAGCCGGGAATCGGGCTGCCGTCGTCGCCCTCGGCAACGCGAACCCGCCAACGGCCCGAGCCGCCGTCGGGCTCGGAGTCGGTGGGCATGCGAACCATGCCCTCCTGGGCGATGGTCGACACGAGCCTGCCCGACGAGTCGAAGACCTGGGCGCGGGCCATCCCGCGACCGCCCTGTGAGGAGGGGGAGTCCTGAACGAACAGCAACCAGTCGCCCATGTCGACGTCCCGGTGGAACCACTGGGTGTGGTCCAGAGTCGCCAGGCTCATGCCCTCACTGCGCCAGGACAGCCCCTGGCTGCGCAACACCGGCTCCAGCATCACCTGGTCGCACACGTAGGCCAGCAGTGCCCGGTGCACGGTCTGAGGGGTCTGCTCCGGGATGCGGCTGCGTGAGCGCATCCACAGGTGCTGGATGTTGCTCCGCTCCTTGCTCGGGCGCAGGTAGAGATTGCCCTCCACGTGCCTGAGGTCGAAGGCCGCCGTGCGTCCCAGAAAGCGCGCCACCGGGTGGTCGATGGTGCGGAAGATCTCCAGGGCGCTCGTCAGCTCCTCCGGGAGCGGAACCGAAGGGGCGGTGACGTGGATACTGGCGCCCTCCTGCTCCTCCTGGAAGGAGGTGAGCATCGTGAGGATCGGCGTGCTCTCCTGGGAGGCGGCGGTGCGCCGCTGAGAGAAGGACCGCCCGTCGTGCAGTCGCTCGACGGCGAAGCTGATCGGCTTGTCCGGCTGACCGCCCCGCATGAAGAAGGCGTGGACCGAGTGCGGCAGGCGCTCTCCGTCGCCATCATCCTCGACCGTGGCGGCCGCCGCGAGCATGCCCTGGGCCACTACCTGGCCCCCGTAGACCCGGCCCGACAGCTGCGGCAGGGAGCTGCCGGTGAAGACATCCTCCCCGTCACCCGCCGCCAGGCTGAGAACCCGGGTCACCGAGCCGAGGGGCTCCTCCGTGGCGGCGGGGACGGGATAGGGGGTTGTCACAGACCGAGCTCCTCCAGGATCGGCAGCTGGGCGCGCACGGATGCACGAGCGTCCTCGGCGGTGGCGGAGGCGATGGCGATCCTCGCCAGCTCCCGGCACTCGTCGAGCGTGATGGACTTCAGGACGGCGTCGACGTCCGGTAGCGCGCGTGCCGTCATCGACAGCGAGGCGACGCCCAGACCCACGAGCACGGCGGCCAGCGCCGGGTCCGCGGCGGCCTCACCGCACACGCCCACCGGGCGTCCCTTGGGGGATGCCCCCTCGCACGCCGTGCCGATCAGGCGCAGCACCGCCGGCTGCCAGGCCGTGGACAGGTCCGCCAGCGAGGACAGCAGACGGTCGGCCGCCATGACGTACTGGGTGAGGTCGTTGGTGCCCACGGAGGCGAAGTCCGCGTGCTCGAAGAGCTTGTCCGCCATGAGCGCGGCCGAGGGCACCTCGATCATCATGCCGGCCGTCTTCAACCCGTAGGAGCGGGCCTTCTCCGTGAACGCCTTGGCCTCGTCGGCCGTGGAGATCATCGGGGCCATGACCCACACCTTGGCCTCGGTGGCCGCCTCGGCCTTGGCCAGCGCCTCGAGCTGGTGCTCCAGGACCTCGGGGTCGCGGCGCGTGGTCCGGTAGGCGCGTACGCCGAGAGCCGGGTTGGCCTCGGTGGCGTCGGTCAGGAACGGCAGCGGCTTGTCGGCTCCGGCGTCGAGCGTGCGCACGACGACCTTCTTGCCGGGGAAGGCCGCCAGGACCCCTTGGTAGGCCTCCACCTGGGCCTCCACCGTGGGCTCCTCGGGCTGGTCGAGGAAGCAGAACTCGGTGCGGAACAGGCCGATGCCCATGGCTCCGGCCTCCGCGGCACTGCGGGCGCCGGCCGCGTCGCCGACATTGGCCAGCAGCTGGACCTCGTGACCGTCCTTGGTGGCTCCGTCGCCGTTGAAGACGCGTACGCGTGAGGCGAGCTCCCGAGCCCGGCGCAGGGCGTCCTCGGACGGATTGATGGTGATGGTTCCCTTGGTGCCGTCCACCAGGACGATATCGCCCTCGGCCAGCGCGTCGGTGACCTCCTCACCGGTGCCGACGATCGCCGGCATGCCCAGGGCGCGCGCCAGGATCGCGGTGTGGGAGGTGGGCCCGCCCTCGGAGGTGATGAAGGCGATGACCTTCTCCGGGTCCAGCAGCGCGGTGTCCGCCGGGGCCAGGTCCGTGGCCACGAGCACGAAGGGCTCGGGCAGGCGGGGGATGCCCGGCATGGGGGACTCGGTCAGGACGGCGACGATGCGGTCGCGCACGTCCTGCACGTCCCGGGTGCGCTCGGCCATGTAGCCGCCCAGGGACTCCAGCATGGTGGCCAGTGTCCCCGCGGACTCCCACACGGCCCGCTCGGGGACCAGGCGCTTCTCGCGCACCATGGCCTGCGCCGTTGAGGTCAGGGTGGGGTCGGCCGCCATCTGCGCGGTGGTCTCAAGGAGCGTGCGGGCCTCGGCCTTGGCCTCGGCGGCGGACAGCTCCAGGCCCTTCTTGACCTGCTGGGCCGCCAGCGCAATGCGCTCGCACTCCTTCTCGATGTCTCGGCTGGGCTCGAGGGTGGCGATCTCGGGCTCGGGAATAGGGGGCGCCATCCTGGCGACGGGGCCGGCCACAAGGCCAGGGCTCACACCGATGCCGGACAGGGTTGTGGAAGTGGTGTCGGACGCTGTCATGTGGTGCTCCTCATCGGAGACGAAAGGGGATCATCGCTCATTGTGCCCCGACTACGGCCTGAATGAGACGTTTCCGCCAGGGGAATAACGATCTCCTCTGTGGCGCCGTCAAGGCGTCTATCGCGTTCCCGTAAGGTTACGCGAGGGAACGTCGTTGAGCGAGGAGGGCCCTGCGGTGGGGCCGCCTCTCGTCTCGGGCGGCGGAGTCCCTTCAGTGTCCCTTCAGTCCCCTCACGGTCTCGCCTCCGTCCCGACCTGACTCCTTGGCCGCGAACGGCGTGGAGGTGGGATAAAGTGATCGTGACCACGAAGGACCGTAGCCGCCCGACCGACCGCATGACAGACGGGGATTGCGCGAGGACGGGGAACCGAGAAGGAGTAGCCATGAGCACTGCATCAGACATCGTCGCCGGTCTTGGCGGCCAGGAGAACATCACCGATCTCGAACCGTGTATCACGCGTCTGCGCGTGGAGGTCGCCGACCAGGCGAAGGTCGATGAGGAGGCGCTGCGGGCGGCCGGCGCCTTCGGCGTGGTGCGTTCCGGCCGCGTCGTTCAGGTCGTCGTCGGCCCGACGGCGGACACCCTCGCCTCAGAGATCGCCTCCCTCTGACCCCGATCCGTCATCAGGCGGTCGGCGGATCGCCCGACTCGAGCACCCACATGCTTGAGCCGGGCGATGTCTCTGGCCGGACGGCGTCGGGGCGGGCCGGCGGCCCACTGACTGCCCGTCCGTTCAACCGACGGTGCGGTCCTCGACACACGCATCGGGGTCATCATCCTCATCGGCACGATCCCGGGGCGCCGTGGTGAAACAGTTGCAGCAAAACGTCAGCGGACACGGTGCGGCAGGGTGCACAACCGTCAGCCGCTAGGGCACACTTGGACACTGCTAGTCCTCCTAGCGCCTGCGTCCCGTTCCAGCCCACCAGGCCCCTGCGGGCTGACGGCGGAGCGCAACCCTGCTCCACGGCACTCCACCGCACATCTGCTCACGCAAGGCTGACCCACGCACATGAACGAGTTCAACGACGACCAGCTACCTGCTTCTGAGAGCCTCAAGCACCTCGCTGAGGCGCATGGCGTCTCCACCGAGTACTGGGACTACCACGGCAACCTTGCCTCGCCCTCAAGCGCCACCCTCAAGGCCGTGCTCACCGCGCTCGGTGTGAGTGCGCGCACCGACGAGGAGATCGAGCGTTCCCTACGAGAGGTCGAGGACGCTCCTTGGCGGCACACGCTCGCCCCCACCGTCGTCACGCGCGGTGGTGTGGAGTCCACCGTCCCCGTCTACGTTCCCGACGGCGCCAAGGTGCGGGTGCGCGTCGAGCTCGAGGACGGTGAGGTTCGCGAGCTGACCCAGACCGAGGACTGGACGGTTCCCCGTGAGGTCGACGGGATCAAGCGCGGTCGCGCCTCCTTCATCCTGGGAGCCGACCTTCCCCTGGGCTGGCATCGGCTCATCGCCGAGGTCAGCCCCGGCTCGGACTCCATCGACCAGGCGGCTCTGCAGGGGGCGCACGCCGCCCCGCCGACTGACGGTCAGGCGGAGACGGTCACGGTGACCTCGGCCCTCGCCGTCACTCCCAACCACCTCGATCTGCCCAAGTCCCTGGGGGATCGTGGCTGGGGCGTCATGACCCAGCTCTACTCGATCCGCTCGCGGGGCTCATGGGGGACCGGTGACACCGACGACCTCACCGAGCTCGCCTCCTTCCTGGGGGACCAGGGGGCCGACTTCCTGCTCATCAATCCGCTGCACGCCGCCGAGCCCGTGGCGCCGATGACCCCCTCGCCCTACCTGCCGGTCACCCGTCGCTTCGTCAACCCGCTCTACATCCGGCCCGAGAGCATTCCGGAGGTCGGCCGGCTGTCGGGCCCCAAGCGCTCCTTGGTGCAGTGGGCCTTCGAGGAGGTCAAGGACAGCGACCTGAGCGCCGAGCCGATAGACCGCGATGCGGTGTGGAAGGCCAAGCGCGAGGCCCTCGAGGTCATCTTCGCAGCCGGCCGCTCCTACTCCCGCCAGCGTGACTTCGAGCGTTTCCGCGCCGAGCAGGGCGAGGGGCTGGAGCGCTTCGCCCTGTGGAGCGCGCTGGTGGAGAAGCACGGCCCTCTGGAGACGTGGCCCGCCACTCTGCGTGAGGCTGACTCCGCCTACGTCGCCAATGAGGCGCGCATGCTGGCCGAGCGCATCGACTTCTTCGCCTGGCTGCAGTGGGTCGTGGACGAGCAGCTGGCTCGCGCCCAGTCCGAGGCCCTGGCCTCGGGAATGGCTCTGGGCATCATGGACGACCTCGCCGTGGGCGTGCACTCGCAGGGCGCGGACGTGTGGTCCAACCCGGAGGCCTTCGCCTCGGGAGTCACCGTGGGCGCCCCGCCGGACATGTACAACCAGCAGGGCCAGAACTGGTCCCAGCCGCCGTGGAACCCCGAGTACCTGGCGCGCTCCGCCTACGCCCCTCTGCGTGACATGGTGCGCACAGTGCTGCGTCACGCCGGAGCGCTGCGAGTGGACCACGTCATCGGCCTGTTCCGCCTGTGGTGGATCCCTGAGGGAATGGGTGCCGATCGAGGTGCCTACGTGCGTTACGACCATGAGGCCATGCTCGGCGTCGTCCTCCTGGAGGCCTACCGGGCCGGCGCCGTGGTCATCGGTGAGGACCTGGGAACCGTGGAGCCCTGGGCCCGCGACTACCTGGCCAGCCGTGGTGTGCTGGGGACCAGCGTGCTGTGGTTCGAGAAGCAGCACGATGGTTGGCCCCTCCAGCCCCAGGACTACCGTCACCTGGCTCTGTCCACGGTCAACACTCACGACCTCCCCCCGACCGCAGGCTACCTCGCCGACGAGCACGTCGAGCTGCGTGAGCGTCTCGGCCTGCTCACCGAGCCGGTTGAGCAGGTGCGCACCGAGGCGCGCATCGAGCGTGACCGGATGACGGCCCGGCTGCGCGAGCACGGCCTGCTGGGGGACGCTCCCACTGAGCGCCAGGTGGTTGAGGCTCTGCACCGTTACGTGGTGCGCACCCCCTCGGTGCTGGTTGGCATCGCCTTGGTCGACGGCGTGGGGGAGCGGCGGGCCCAGAACCAGCCCGGTACCGACCAGGAGTACCCCAACTGGAGGATCCCCCTGGCCGACGGTGCGGGCGAGGTCGTCCTGGTCGACGACCTGCCCGAGAACGCCCGCCTGGGCAGTCTTCTGTCCGTCGTGCGCGACGAGATGGCGTCTCAGGACTGAGAACCGGTCGCCGACCAGGTCCAAGGTCGATGACACGATGATGTGGTCCCCAGCAGTCGGGCGGACTGCTGGGGACCAGTCTCCATCACCTCGGTCTCGAGATGGCGGCTGTATCGTGCCCGTCGCCTCGGCGGCGGTCCCTGGTGAGATCGATTCGAGCCGGACGAGGCCGGGGGCGATCGGCCCTACACCCAGGTCACAAGCGCTTCGCCGGCTGTGACCCTGCGGCCGGGCAGGGTCTGCTCCATCGTGGACTCGTCGCCCTCCAGGGCGATGACGGGGACGATCGGGTTGAGACCGTCGGCCTCGACCCGAGCGGGGGACCAGGTGATGACGGGCTGACCGGCGTCGACCGCCTCGCCCTCACTGGCCAGCAGGGTGAAGCCGTTTCCTCCCAGGCTCACGGTGTCCAGGCCCAGGTGGACCAGGACGCTGTGGCCGTCGTCGTCGGTGATGACGTAGGCGTGCGGGTGGATCTTCGCGATGGTTCCGCTGATCGGCGCCAGGGCGCTGATGTCGTCGCTGTTGGCGCGGTCCGGGGTGACGGCCACTCCCGGGCCCACGATCCGGCCGGAGAAGACGGGGTCGGGGACGTCGTCGAGGGCGACGACGACGCCGGTCACCGGGGACCGGACGGCCAGGCTCACCGCAGGTCCTCGATGTCCTCCGCGATCGTGTCGGCGTTGGGACCGACGACGACCTGCACGATCTTACCGAGCTTGACGACTCCGTGCGCGCCCGCGGCCTTCAGGGCGGGCTCGTCCACGAGAGTGCCGTCCTCGAGCTCGCAGCGCAGGCGCGTGATGCAGGGCTCGATCTCAACGATGTTGTCGAATCCGCCGAGGGCGTCGACGATGCTCTGGGCCTGGGACATGGGTTCCTCCTGGGTCTGCCCGGTCGGGTGCCGGGCTCGGGTGGGTGGTAGTGCCGAGGTGGAGTGGTCAGAGTGGTCAGGAAGCAGGGGAGACGCAGTCAGGTGCGGCCCCTTCGCCGGTACCGAACTAGTGGTCCATACCAGTACTCCATGGTACAGGTCGCCATGGGCATGTCCAGTGCTGATCAGCGAGTGTTTCTCAAGGCCGCTGGCGAGCGGGGCGGAAGGCCGGCTTGGGGGCGGCCACCGGGACCCACAGGGTGTAGCGGTCGGCCCGGAACAGGGTGTGCGAGTAGTCGATCGCGCAGTGCTCGTGGAAGGTGCGCCGGGTGATGTCCAGGGTGGGGGCGTTCTCCTGGACGGACAGCAGGGCCGCCTCCTGGGCCGTGGCCGCGTGGGCCTCGATCATGTCCTCGCCCCACTCCGGTGTCAGGCCGGCCTGGGTGAGCTCGGCGTAGACCGAGAAGTTCGGGCTGGTGCGCAGCAGGTCGGGAAGGAGCGCGGCGGGGATCCAGTTCTCCTCGATGGCCATGGGGATCGCGTTGGCGGTCAGCAGGCGACGCAGGTGGTGAACCTCGGCCTCCGCCTCGATCTCGAGCGCCTCCGCCACGGTCTCGCCGGCGGGAACGGTCTCGGCCTGCAGCATGACGACGCCGGGCTCCATCCCACGACGTTGCATCTCCTGGGTGAAGGAGGTCAGTCGCACCTGCAGGTCGAGCTTCGGGGGTGAGACGAACGTTCCCCTGCCCTGCTGACGCTCCAGGACCCCGTCGACGACGAGGGTGTCGATGGCCTGGCGCACGGTCATGCGGGAGACCTCGAACTGCTCGCACAGCTCGCGCTCGGACGGGACCGGGCTGCCGCTGGCGAGTCCGTTCCTGATGAGCTCCAGCAGGTGGTTGCGCACGATGACGTACTTCGCCGGTCTCTTGCCTGGCTTCTTGGGCATGAGGCTCCCCTGGTTGACAATGGGTGGAGGCGGCCAGAGAGGCGGGCTGGTCGCGACCACTGCTTCCGCTCCGTCGCGTCGACTCCCCTCATTATGGCCGAAGAGTGCACTCAGTGCTTGACATTGAAGGCTCTATCGGTTTTTCTGGTTGTACTGGTCCAGACGTGTTCGGTGTCGATCCGTCCCGACTACCACCGTCATGGTGACGGTCTCTGACGCGGCAGTGCTGCTGCTTGATCCTGAACTGGAGAACATCATGTCAGACAAGAAGAGGACGAGGGGGGCCTTCGCCGTTGCTCAGAGGCTGGGGCGATCCCTGATGCTGCCCATCGCCACACTCCCTGCGGCGGGGCTGCTGGTGCGTCTGGGGCAGACGGACATGCTGGGAGCCGAGGGGCTCGCTGCGAAGCTGTCCTGGGTTCAGCCCGTCGCCGATATCTTCGTCGCGGCCGGCGGCGCGGTCTTCGACAACCTTCCTCTCATCTTCGCCGTCGGCGTCGCCGTGGGCTTCGCCAGGAAGGCCGATGGCTCCACCGGAGTGGCCGGCCTGTTCGGCTACCTCGTCTACCGCGCGGTCACCTGGGCCATGTCGCCCATCGTCATGGGCAAGCCCGAGCCCCTGAGCCAGGAGGCCCTCGACTGCCTGCACGGCTTCGATCCCGCCAAGGGTGAGATCACCCAGGTGGGGCCCTGGAACCAGGGCGTCAAGATCTGCGACATCCCCACCCAGACGCCCATCAACTACGGCGTCCTGGGTGGAATCATCATCGGCGTCGTCGCCGCCCTGCTCTGGCAGCGCTACTACCGCGTCAAGCTGCCCGACTGGCTGGCCTTCTTCGGCGGACGCCGCTTCGTCCCGATCATCACCTCCGGCGCGGCGCTCATCATCGCCCTGGCCATGTCGGCGCTCTACCCGGCCTTCAACTGGCTCATCAACGAGCAGCTCGGCGGCTGGCTCATCAACGCCGGAAACTCCCAGGGCGCCGCCGGTGCCCTGGCGGTCTTCG
The DNA here is from genome assembly GCF_011752065.1 of Actinomyces sp. ZJ308. Lineage (GTDB taxonomy): Bacteria > Actinomycetota > Actinomycetes > Actinomycetales > Actinomycetaceae > Actinomyces. Next base: position 80,456 of record NZ_JAAIJY010000009.1, on the reverse strand, counting down.
TCTTCGGCACGGTCAACCGGCTGCTCATCCCCTTCGGCCTGCACCACCTGCTCAACTCGGTTCCCTGGTTCCAGCTCGGATCCTGCCAGACGGCCTCCGGAGGCACCGCGCACGGCGACCTCACCTGCTTCTTCCAGGGCGTGGACGGCTCGAACTCGTGGACCGGCAGCTTCATGACCGGCTTCTTCCCGATCATGATGTTCGCTCTGCCCGCCGCCGCGCTGGCCATCTGGCGCACGGCCAAGCCCGCCAAGCGCAAGACGACCGGCGCCCTCATGATCTCGGTGGCCCTGACCGCCTTCATCACCGGCATCACCGAGCCCCTCGAGTACGCCTTCGCCTACGTGGCCTTCCCGATCTACGCCGTCCACGCGGTCCTGACCGGATCCTCCCTGGCGATCGCCAACCTCCTGGGCGCCAAGGACGGCTTCTCCTTCTCCGCCGGGGCGATCGACTACCTGCTCAACTTCGGCAAGTCCGCCGAGCTCTCCGGAGGAGTGGTTCACGGGCCGGTCGTGATCATCATCATGGGCCTGGTCTACGCCGTCATCTACTACTTCCTCTTCCGGTTCCTCATCGTCAGGTTCGACTTCAAGACCCCGGGGCGCGAGGACGACGACGTCGACGCCTTCGCCGCCGCGCAGGCCGCCGCCGCCAGGTCCACGGGCAAGAAGTCCGCGGAGGCGAGCCGGCCCTGACCGCCACCGTCTGGCACCGTCGCGCTGGCGAGCGATGCTCACCTGGCCGGGGCCGGGCACCTGAGGTGCCCGGCCCCGGCCAGTGCGGATCCTGATCCTGCTCGGTGCAGGGACCCGATATGACTGATACGGCTACATACGGCTACTGGTCGGTGGCGTTCTCAGCGGCCTGAGCCCTGGCCACGCGCAGGGTGTCGTCGAGGTTCTCACGCACGATCCGCCGTAAGGCGGCCGGCGCCTGGGCGTGGGAGTCCAGCCAGCCCTCCAGAGCGGCGGCCGGGTCTGAGCCGTCCAGGCCCACCGTGGCGCAGGACCACAGTCCCGTCAGCAGGTTCTCCGCCATGTGGAAGGTGCGCGAGGACCACACGGAGTCGATGGCCTCCACGTACTGACTCACGAAGGGCACCAGCAGCTCGGGATGACGCTCGACGTTGGTCAGACCGCGCAGCACGCGCACCTGCGTCTCGTTGGGCATGGAGGCGTCATCAATGAGCGCCCGCCAGGTGGCCTTCTTCGCCTCCGGCGTCGGAATGGCGGCGCGGGCCTCGGCGGCGCGCTCACGCCCGGTGGTCGTGCGGTCCCGAGCCTCCTCGGTGCGGATCTGCTCCTGTCCGCCGCGACCGGCCGCGACCAACCCGGTCAGCAGGTCCCAGCGCAGGTCCTGGTCGACGTCCAGGCCCTCAAGCTCCCCAGTGCCCTCCAGGAGACCATCGACGACGTCGAGCTGCTCACCGGTGACGGCGTGAGCGGCCAGAGCCCGGACCAGCTGGAGCTGCTTGTCGCTACCTGCTCGGGCCGCCCGAGCCAGCTCCAGCAGCCGGCCGGCCGCTGCCGGAGCGAGATCTCGCCGCACGGCCGGGGGCAGGAAGGCGGACAGGCAGGTGGCGATCCGTCCCAGGAGCCCCTGGATGACCGAGGAGTGCTCCTCCACGCCCAGGGCCCGCAGTGCCGCCTCAAGGAAGCGGGAGGCTGCCAGCTCTCCGTCACGCACCATGTCCCAGGCCGAGGCCAGGACGATCGAGCGTGGCAGGGATTCGGTGAAGGCCTCGATATGAGCGAGCCCGTGGAGCAGTGACGCCTCGTCGAGGCGGACCTTGGCGTAGGTGAGGTCGTCGTCGTTGAGGACGAGGACGTCGGCCCGCTTGGTGCCCACCAGCTCGGGGACGTGCGTCAGCTCACCATCGACGTCGAGCTCGACGCGGCCGGTGCGCTCCAGACGCGCCTCGGCGCCCTGACCGGTCAGGCTGTAGCAGCCGATCGCCACCCGGTGCGGACGCAGAGAGGCCGGTGAGCCGGAGGGGATCTCCTGGCTGACAGCGGCCTGGGTGATGACTCCCTCGGCGTCGGTGCTGATCCGGGTGCGCAGGGTCGTCACGCCGGCCTCCTGGAGCCACAGGCGGGTCCAGGCACTCAGGTCGCGGCCCGAGACCGCCTCCAGCTCACGGAGCAGGTCGCCCAGCTCCGCGTTGGCGTAGGCGTGCGCCGCCAGGTAGCGCTGGATACCGGCGAAGAAGTTCTCCCTGCCCACGTATCCCACCAGTGCGGCCAGGACCGAGGCTCCCTTGGCGTAGGTGATGCCGTCGAAGTTCACCTCGACGTCGTGGAGGTCGTTGATCTCGGCGGCCACGGGGTGGGTGGAGCTGAGCTGGTCCTGGTTGTAGGCCCACCCCTTCTCCAGGGTCTGGAAGGTCGTCCAGGCCTGGTTCCACCGGGTGATCTCGGCGGTGGCCAGGGTGGAGGTGAACTCGGCGAAGGACTCGTTGAGCCACAGGTCGTTCCACCAGGTCATGGTCACCATGTCGCCGAACCACATGTGGGCCAGCTCGTGCAGGATGGTGACGGCTCGCCGCTCCACGCGGGCCTCGACCGGCCGGGAGCGGAAGATGTAGTCGTCACGGTGGGTGACGCAGCCTGCGTTCTCCATCGCCCCGGCGTTGAACTCGGGCACGAAGATCTGGTCGTACTTGGTGAAGGCGTAGGGCGTTGCGAACAGGTCCTCGTAGTAGGCGAAGCCCCGCTTGGTCAGGTCCAGGATCTCCTCGGAGTCCATGTGCTCGGCCAGGCTCCTGCGGCAGTAGACGCCCAGTGGCACGGTGCGCCCGTCGCTCGCCACGTACTCATCGGTGGCTCCGACGTAGGGGCCGGCGACGATCGCCGTGACGTAGGAGCTCATCGGCTCGGTGGGGGCGAAGGCGAAGGTGAGGGCGTCTCCTGAGCCGTCGGAGGCCTCGGCCGCAGTCGGCTCAGGCGTGGGGGAGTTGGACAGCACCGTCCAGCTCGCCGGGGTGGTGACGGTGAAGGTGAAGGACGCCTTGAGGTCGGGCTGCTCGAAGACGGCGAAGACCCTGCGGGAGTCGGGCACCTCGAACTGGCTGTAGAGGTAGGTCTCGCCGTCGACCGGATCGGTGAAGCGGTGTAGCCCCTCCCCGGTGTGCATATAGGCGCAGTCCGCGACGACGACCAGCTCGTTGTCCGTCGCCAACCCAGTCAGCGCGATCCGGGAGTCCTCGTAGACCTCGGCGGGGTCGAGGGCCCGCCCGTTGAGAGTGATGGAGTGGACGGCGGGGGCGATCAGGTCGATGAAGGTGGAGGATCCCGGCGTCGCCGTGAACCGCACAGTGGTGGAGGACCCGAAGACCCTCTCACCGCGCGTGAGATCGAGGACGACGTCGTAGCTGCCGGTGTGCACCGTCGCACTGCGCTCGGCGGCCTCGAGACGAGTCAGGTTCTGACCGGGCATAGGAACTCCTGTCTGAAAGGGGGAAGCGGCTCATGGAGCGCCGGGTGATTGTCTCATCTTCCTGTCTCAGGCGGGAGCCCCGCAGTGCACGACGTCACCGGGGGACGACACACGATGTGTCGTCCCCCGGTGACCGAGGCAGTTCCTGTGAGCTCAGGAACGTGAGGAGATCGCTGGGACCTGCTCAGGCCTTGTTGCGGCGACGCAGGAACAGGACCGTCCCTCCGATCGCGACGAGGAGCGCGGCGATACCGCCGAAGATCATGCCGTTCGCACCGGTGTGCGCCAGGGACCTGCCGTTGTCGTTGGTGTTCGTACCGGCGGCCCTGCTGTCGGAGGAGGACTCCTTCGCGCTCGTGCTCGTGCTCTTGTCGTTCTCGGTCCGGTTGTTGACCTGCTGGTCGGCCGCGGCCTTATTGTTCTCGCCGCCGCCGGCCTGGTTATTGTTGTTGGCAGCATTGCCGTTGGCCTGGGTCTCCCCGCCGCCTGCCTGGCTGCTGCCGTTGTTGTTGCCGCCGCCGTTGTTCACGGCGCTGTTGCGCTCGGTAGTGGCCCTGTCGCCACCGCCGCTCGCCTGGTTGTCGCCGCCACCGTTGTTCGCGGCGCTGTTGCGCTCGGTGGTGGAGCGCTCGGTGTTCTGGCTCTCGGAGGTGGAGCGCTCAGTGTTCTCCTGCTCGGTGGTGGAGCGCTCGGTGTTCTGGCTCTCGCTGGTCGAGCGCTCGGAGTTCTCCTGCTCGGTGGTGGAGCGCTCGGAGTTGGCCCTGTCGCCGCCTCCGTTGGCCTGGTTGTCACCACCGCCGTTGTTGTTGCCGCCACCATTGTTCTCGGAGGTGGAGCGTTCAGTGTTCTCCTGCTCGGTGGTGGAGCGCTCGGAGTTCTCGATGGTGAAGGTGTGGTTGGTAACCGTGGTGACGGTCTGGCTCGTGGCCGTCTCACTGTGGTGGGAGCCGGTCAGAACCAGCAGGTACTCCCCGTTGGCCGCGTCGGTGGGCGCGGGCAGGTTGCCCTGGAGGTTGCCGTTGGCGTCAACCGTCAGCTCTCCAAGGGTGTAGGTGATGCTGGAGTCGCTCTTGCTCTTGAGCAGGACGGTCACCGTCTCGCTGGCGTAGAAGCCCTGTGCGTTGAAGGTGAAGGTCTGGGACTGGCTCTCGGTGCGGGCGGAGACCTCGTAGGAGCCGGTGATGCGCGTGTCGTCGAAGTAGATCTGAGTCTGCTGCTGAGTCGTCGCCTGGGTCGTCTCCGTCTTGCCGCCGTAGGTCATGCATCCGGCACCGATGGTCCACCCGTCGGTGGTGGTGGCGGAGGAGGACCCGATCGACTTGATGAGTGCCGCCAGGTCGAGGTCGGTGGTCCAGCTGCCGTCCGAGGCCGCCTCGGTCCTGACGACGTCGGAGGCGGTGCCGTCCGGGGCGTACAGCGCGATGCCGACGGTCGCCTGCTGACCGGTGCAGCCGGTGCCGGAGACGGTGAAGGACGTGTTGGTGCTGGCGGAGACGAAGGTCTTCTCCTGGGTGATCCTGAAGCTGCTGCCCGAGCTGGTCTCACTGGAGTTGCCGGGAGTCGATGGGGTCTGGCTGGGGGTCGGGCTGCCAGGGCTGCTCGGAGTGGCCGGGGCGCTCGGGCTGCTGGAGCTGCTCGGGCTACTGGGGCTGTTCCTGTTGGAGTCGTTGGCGAGAGCCGGGGAGGCGATGAGCGAAGCTCCGGTCATTGCGGCCACTGCGCTCGCTGCGGCCAGGGGACGTCCAAGACGCATGTGTCCTCCTAGGTTGACGGGGACGATGACTGCCGGCGATCCGATTCTTCACCGGCTCGTTATCTACCGTAACGAGGAATAGGGCGAGGACGTGGGTATGTCATGTGATACCGAGCACTTCTGATAGTGTCCTCGCTCACGTGAGAAAGGCGATGATTGACCGAGCGCTTCACGAAACGTTGAGATGGCGGGGATTACCTGTGGTGTCGACGATGGGCGATCAGGAGCTCGCCGGGTGGCAGGTCTTGGGACTGTACCCGTAACGGGCCAGCAGGTCGCGGGACTCCTGATTGGGTGAGACGATGATGGACTCGTCTCGAGGCCCCGCCGGAAGGTCGATGATCGTGGTGGCGTCGGCGGATCCGGCCTTCGACGCACTACGGCCCAGCGCGGCCAGATCGCCGAGTCCGGTGCCTGAGTCCAGAGTGATGTTGCCGGCGACAGTGTGCGCCATGTGATGGAGTGTCAGAGGGTTACGGGCCTTCTGCCCGACGGCGGACAGCACCGCCTGCATCACCTTGGCCGTGGACTCGCTGCGGCGCCGGGCGCCGTCGGCCTCACTCATGGGAACCCAATCGCCGTCGCGCAGAATCTCGGGGTGCCGGGAGCGGACGAGGGCGAGAGCGTCGATCCCCGTCAGCCTGTGGCGGCCGGCAGCATTCAGGTTCAGCCCGGTGTAGGCGTCCCGCACTGGCTCGGGGACGTCCACCTCGACGCCTCCCAGGGAGTCGATGATGTCGGCGAACTGGGCCATGTCGATGGTGACCAGATGGGTGGTCGGAATCCCCAGGCCGGTGCACAGCGCATTGACCGTGTTCTGTGGTCCGGGAACGTAGGTGGTGGCCAGGCGGTCCAGCTCTTTGCCCTTGCTGTTGATGGTGAGGTCCCGGGGCAGGTTGATGACCGTGAGTCCCGTCTGCGAGGGGCGCACCAGGGCGATGACGTCGGCTCGGGAGCCCTCCACCTCCTGAGCGGTGCCGTATCGGCTCTGGTCCCCCGGCACGGTGGCGCGCGAGTCCGTCCCGAGGATCAGCCAGGTCTCGCCCGCCGTCGGAGATGATGTGGACGGCATGGCGATGCTGACGCGTGCGGGACGATGAGCCAGGACTGCCACGTCGGCCCCCAGAGCAAGTCCGGCGGCCAGCATCATGACGCTCAGTGCAACAGTGATCTTTCGGCGTTTCGACCACTGCCTGCGACCTTGGCCCCGGCGGCGCTGCTGAGGCGGTTGAGGAGGGGACGGGATGTCGTCGTCGGCGCCTCCAGGGCGCTCGGAGGTGGTGGGGGAGTCTGCGCTGTGCTCGTCGTCGGCAGTGGAGTCCATGGTCTCTCTGTGTGTCAGCCCCGGGGGAGTGTCGTGGTTTCAGGTGGGATCGTCGATGCGCCGTGCGGTGTCGACGGGTATGACAAGACCGCCGGGGATACGGCGCACGACGGTGCCGTATCCCCGGCGGGAAGTGTTCCCAGTCATGCTGGGAGGTTGCTGTCAGGCCTTGCGGCGACGCAGGAACAGGGCGCCTCCACCGATGGCCACGAGGGCCGCGGCGATGCCGCCGAAGAGCAGGCCGTTGGAGCCGGTCTGGGCCAGCGGCTTGTTGGAGGTGGACGCAGCCTGGGTGGCGCCGGTGCTGGCCGGGACGTTCACGTTGCTGCCGTTGTTGCTGGGGGTCGCCGGGTCGGTGGTGCTGCCTCCGTTGCCGGAGAAGCCGCTGTCACCGCTGGGGTCGTCGGCGAGCCTGAAGACGCCGTTCTCGACGACGACGACGCCATCGCCCGTGCCGCCCTCGCCGTAGCGCGCGCCCTCGAGGGTCAGCAGGTACTGGCCGTCAGCGACGCCTGAGGGGGTGGCCAGGGAGCCCTGCACCGCGCCGTTGGCGTCAGCGGTCAGCGTGCCGACGGGGTAGGTGATGGACTGGTCGTCCTTGCCGACGAGGGTCACGGTGACCTGCTCGTTGGGGGAGAAGCCGGTGGCGTCGATGGTGAAGGTCTGTGCGCCGTTCTCGTCGGTGGCAACCCTGTAGGTGCCCTCCACGTCGGTGTCGTCGAAGACGATGCCGTGCTGGGCCTGCTCGCCCTGCGGCTGGCCGTAGGCCAGGCAGCCGGCGTCAATGGTCCAGCCGTCGGCCGAGCCGTCGGTCTTGGCCTCGACGCCGGTCGACTTGACGAGCTCGGGAATGTTCAGCGTGGTGGACCAGCTGCCGTCCTCACCGGGCGTGGCCGTCACGACGGTGGACATGGTGCCGTCGGGGGCGTACAAAGCGATGCCGACGGTGGCGTCCTGGCCGGTGCAACCGGTTCCGGACACCGCGAAGGCGGTGTCGGTGGTGGTGACGGTGTGGGGCTGGTTGTCAGCGAACTTGATGCTGCCGTCGGCCAGGGCGGGGGAGGCGGCAAGGGTGGCGCCGATGGCGGCGGTCATCACGCTCGCGGCGGCCAAGGGGCGTCCAAGACGCATGAGTACTCCTAGATCTATGGGTATGGGTGGCAACCGGTGAGCCGGGGTGTCACCGCGTCGTTATCTACCTTAGCGTTCGATGGGAGGAGGATCCATCGTTTTCTGTGAATGAGGTGTTGGCCTCAGTATTAAACCGGCGTGATTCGTCTCACCCGGTTCGATGAATCGGCAGAGGCTGCTGAGCGCTGAAGCCGACTACCAGATCGAGACCCGTTTCTCCGGAGCCAGCCACAGGGCGTCGTCGGGTGCGACATCGAAGGCCTTGTAAAAGGCGTCGACGTTGCGCACGATTCCGTTGCACCGGAACTCGGCGGGAGAGTGCGGATCCACGGTCAGAAGCAGCTCGGCGTAGTCCGGGCGGTTCTTGGAGCGCCAGATCCGCGCCCAGGAGTAGAAGAAGCGCTGCAGGCCGGTCAGCCCGTCGATGACCGGGGCCTGGTCCACTGAGCCGATACCGGAGTCGGCCAGGGCCAGGGCGTAGGCCTTGAGGGCGATCCCCAGGCCGCCCAGGTCACCGATGTTCTCCCCGATGGTCAGGGCGCCGTTGACATGGGGGACCTCCGACTCCGTCGTGCCCGCGGCCTCGTGCTTGGCGGTGACGACCTCGGGCGTGTAGACGTCGTACTGGTCGATGAGCGCCCGGGTGCGCTCGGTGAAGGCCTCGCGGTCCTCCTGAGTCCACCAGTCGCTCACCTTCCCGGTGCCGTCGAAGGTCGATCCCTGGTCATCGAAGCCGTGGCCGATCTCGTGGCCGATGACGGCGCCGATGCCCGCGTAGTTCACGGCGTCGTCGGCCTGCGGGTCGAAGAAGGGCGGCTGCAGGATCGCGGTGGGGAAGACGATCTCGTTCATCGTGGGGTTGTAGTAGGCGTTGACCGTCTGCGGAGTCATATGCCACTCGTCGCGGTCCACCGGCTTGGTCAGCTTGCTCAGGGAGTAGGCCATGTCGGCGCGCTCCACGCTGCGCACCGAGGCCAGAACGTCCCCGGGGGTGACCTCGACGGCCGAGTAGTCCCGCCAGCGCACCGGGTAGCCGATCTTGGGGGTGAACAGCGCCAGCTTGTCCAGGGCGCGCTCCCGTGTGGCGGGACTCATCCACTCCAGTGAGGAGATGGACTGGCGATAGGCCTCGATGAGCCGGTCCACCAGGGCCTCCATCGCCAGCTTGTGCGACGGCGGGAAGTGCCGCTCGACGTAGATCTCGCCCAGCGCCTCGCCCAGGCAGGACTCCACCAGTCCCACGCCGCGCTTCCATCGGGCCCGCAGCTCGTCGGTTCCCTGGAGCGTGCGGCCGTAGAAGCCGAAGTTCTCCTCCACGAAGGCGCGTGAGAGCAGGGTCGCCCGCCCGTGAACGACGTGCCAGGCCGCCCAGGCCTTGAGGTCCGCCAGGTCGGTGCCCTGCCAGACGCCGGCCGCGTGGGGCAGGTAGTCGGGCTGGGTGACGATGGCCTCGTCGAGGAACGTGGTCTGCTCGATGCCGGTGGTCCGAGCCGCTGTGCGAACTCCCTCGCGCCACTCCTGCCAGGGCAGGTCCGGTGCCGAGTCGACGATCTCCTGCCAGGACATCGGGTTGTTCATCTTCTCCACGTCGCGGCAGGTGACGCGGTCCCAGTGGCCCTTGGCCAGAGCGGTCTCCACGGCCATGACCCGCTCGGCAAGGCTCTCGCCGGAGGCGCCGAAGGACTCCGTCAGTCCGGCCAGCTCGAGCATCCTGGCCACATGCGCCACGTAGGCCTGGCGCAGGGGGGCCTGCGCCTCCTCGCGGTAGTAGGACTCGTCCGGCAGTCCCAGACCCGACTGGCCGATCCAGCTCGTGTAGCGCTGCGGGTCGTTGATGTCGACCTCGACGTCGGCGCCCACGACGCCCATGAAGCCGATCGGCGTCATCTCTCCGAGCACCTTGGCCAGCTCCTTCTTGGAGTCTGCGCCCAGTACCGGCGCCAGCTCCTCAGCCAGGGGTGCGGCGCCGAGCTCCTCCAGGTGCTCCTCGTCCATGAAGGCCGCGTAGAGGGCGCCGACACGACCCCGGTTCGTGGTCAGGGCCTCAGAGGCCGCCTCCACAGGCGCCGCGGAGAAGCTGTCGGCGAGCTCCTCAACGATCTGGCGGCAAGCGGCCTCGGCCTCGTCGCGCAGGGTGGTGAAGGCGCCGCTGCCGGGGCGGTCCGCGGGGATCTCGGCGGTGGCGAGCCATCCGCCGTTGACGAAACGGAACAGGTCGTCCTGGGGGCGAACGGAGGAATCGGTCGTCGCCGTCTCCAGGACGCCGGCGAGAACCGCGTCTGCAGAGCCGACAGTGTCACTCGACTGCTCGGAGGGCCGGGACGATGAGTTGGTGGAAGGACCGTTGGGATTCGGCGAGGCGTCAGTCATAACGGACACGCTAACCCGCTCCGGCCCTGCCGGGCGTGTTGACGACGCTCACGCCCTCCTGGTGCGAAGCGCTGTTCGCGTGAGGCACAATCCTGTCATGCGCATCCACATCGCCTCCGACCACGCCGGCTTCGATCTCAAGAGCGCCGTGATCGAGCACCTGCGGGACGAGGGGCACGACGTCATCGACCACGGAGCCCACGCCTACGACCCGGATGACGACTACCCGGCGTTCTGCCTGGCCTGCGGGGAGGCCGTGGTCGCCGACGCCGGAAGCCTCGGCATCGTTCTCGGGGGAAGCGGTAACGGGGAGCAGATCGCCGCCAACAAGGTTGACGGGGTGCGTGCGGCCCTGGCGTGGTCGATCGAGACCGCCCGGCTGGCTCGCCAGCACAACAACGCCAACGTGGTCGCCCTGGGGGGGCGCATGCACGACCTGGGTGCGGGCCTGGCGATCATTGACGCCTTCCTCGACGAGCCCTTCAGCGGAGACGAGCGTCACGTGCGCCGCATCGCCCAGCTCGCCGACTACGAGATGCGCATCCATGACGGCGTCGCCCCTGCGGGAGGTCCCTCAGGCGCTCCCACCATCACACCCGCCGGGGCCTGAGTCGGGCTAGCCATGCCGGAGGGACACACCATCCACCGGCTCGCCGCCGCCCTGGACGAGCTCTACGGTGGACAGAGCCTGCGCGCCTCATCCCCGCAGGGGCGCTTCGCCGACGGGGCGAGCCGCCTGGACGGCCAGGTGCTCCTGGGCAGCCAGGCCCACGGCAAGCACCTCTTCCTGCCCTTCGGGCCCCGCTCCGACATGCCACTCGACGACGCCTCCGTCACCTGGCTGCGGATCCACCTGGGCCTCTACGGCTCGTGGACCTTCGACGGCGACCGCGAGTTCACCGCGCCCCACGCCATCGGCGCACCCCGCCGGCGCGTCGGTGAGCGCGGTGAGCACGCCCTCAAGGGCGGGGGAGGATCCGCCCTGACCGGGCTGAACGGCGGGACCTCCGATGCCGTCGGTACCGAGGGAGCCGACGACGCTTCCAGTCGCGTCGGCCCGGATCCCGAGGAGTGGGAGCCGCCCGAGCCGCGCGGTGTGGTGAGGCTCCGCCTCCAGGGCAGGCACGGGGTGGCCGACCTGACGGGGCCGGCGGCCTGCGAGCTCCTGGACGCCGAGGGCGTCGCCGCCGTGCGCCGCCGGCTCGGCCCGGACCCGCTGCGCGCCGACGCCGACGTGGAGGCCTTCGTGACCAAGGCGCGCTCGCGGCGCAAGAGCATCGGCGAGCTGCTCATGGACCAGGCCGTCATCTCCGGGGCCGGCAACATCTACCGGGCCGAGACCCTCTTCCGGGTGGGTGTCTCGCCCTTCCGTCCCGGCAACCGCGTCAGCGAGGAGCGACTGCGGACCATCTGGGAGGACCTGGGGCCCCTCATGGAGTACGGCGTGGCCACCGGCTTCATCACCACCGTTGACCTCGACGACGTCCCCGACCCCCTGCCGCCGGAGGATCCCGAGGCCGGACGGTGGTACGTCTACCACCGCACCGGTCGCCCCTGCCTGCGCTGCGGGACCCCGGTGGCGGAGCGGGAGGTTGCGGCCCGCCGCCTCTTCTGGTGCCCCTCCTGCCAGTCCCACTGAACCCGCACGCTGGCCGCGAGACGAGGAGGTCCGGGCCGCAGGACAGATGGATAGGCTGGCCGCATGTCGAACGCCTCGCCCCGCCTGCGCTCCTCGAGCTGGACCTCTCAGACCGTCGGTCTGCTGACCCGGGAGCACCGCTTGGACGTGCCCCTGGACCGCAGCGGACAGGGCGACCCCGCCCCTGACGGAACGACCTCCATCACCGTCTACGCCCGCGAGATGTCAGCCGCCGGCATCGACCCGCTCTCCCGGCCACCACTGGTCTTCCTTCAGGGAGGACCGGGCTGCGAGGCGCCCCGCCCCAGTGCCGACGCCGGGCTGGGATGGATCGGCGCGATCCTGGAGCACCACCGGCTCATCCTCGTCGACCAGCGCGGCACGGGAGCCTCCAGCCCGGTGGACCGGCCCGATGCCGCCGGCTCGCCCACGGCCACCGCCCGGCTGCTCACTCACCTGCGTGCCGACGAGATCGTCGAGGACTGCGAGGACCTGCGCCGAGGCCTGGGCCTGGAGCGCTGGAGCCTGCTGGGCCAGTCCTTCGGAGGGTTCTGCGTCACCCGATACCTGTCCGAGCACGCCGAGAGCCTGGAGACCGTCTACATCACCGGGGGCCTGCCCGCCGTCGGGCACAGCATCGACGAGGTCTACGCCCTCAGCTATGAGGCGATGCGCGTCAAGAGCGAGGAGTACTACACCCGCTACCCCCAGGACCGTGTCCGGATGGCCCGCCTGTCCGAGCTGGCCGGCCGGGGTGAGCTGATCACGGCGAGCGGGGACGCCGTCGGGCCCGAGCGCCTGCGCTCGCTGGGCGCCCTGCTGGGAGGAGCCGGGGGAGCGGATACGATCCACTACCTCCTGGAGCGCGACCCCGTCTCCTGGGCCTTCCGCTATGACCTGGGGCAGTCCCTTGCCTTCGGTGGCAGGTTCCCGCTCTACGCCGTCATTCACGAGTCCTGCTGGGCCGACGCCGGCACCACCGACTGGGCCGCCCAGCGCGTGCGGCCGGCGGCCTTCGACGACGACCCCACGCTGCTGACCGGCGAGCACGTGCGCCGTGAGGTCTTTCTGGAGGACGCGGGCCTGCGACCCTGGCTGGAGGTGGCCGACCTCCTGGCCGCGCACGAGTGGCCGGCGCTCTACGACCCGGTTCGCCTCGGGGCCACGACGACTCCCGGGGCGGCCGCCGTCTACGCCCGCGACGTGTTCGTGCCGATGACCACCTCGCTGGAGACGGCCGCGCTCATCCCCGGCCTGCGCACCTGGATCACCAGCGAGTACGAGCACGACGGCTCGCGAGCCTCGGGCGGCAAGGTCTTCACCCGTCTGCGAGACCTCGCCTCAGGGATGACCGCGCGCTGACCGGACGTGCTGTCGGCCGGGACGGCCGGCGATCCGGTGACGCGCAGAGGCGACCGCCAGGCGATCAGATGTAGATGGTCGGGTCCATCATGAGCTCGGGGTCGGTACGGGGGTCCCGGGCCCGACTGGGGACACCCACCGCGACGTGCCCCTGAGGCAGGTTCTTCACCAGCACCGCGTTGGCCCCGACCTTGGCGCCGTCCTCGACGACCACCGGGCCCAGGACCTTGGCACCGGCTCCGATCTGCACGTCGTTGCCAATGGTGGGGTGGCGCTTGCCCGGGCTCATGGACACCCCGCCCAGGGTCACCCCGTGGAACATGAGGACGTCGTCTCCGACCTCGGCGGTCTCACCGATGACCACCCCCATGCCGTGGTCGATGAAGAAGCGCTCACCGATCCTCGCCGCCGGGTGGATCTCGATGCCGGTGAGGTTGCGGGCGGCCTGGGACAGGGCCCGGGCGGCGAAGCGGTGCCCCTTGTGCCACAGCTTGTGGGCGGCTCGGTGAGCCCACAGGGCGTGGACGCCGGGGTAGAGGAGGGCCACCTCCACGTTGGAGCGGGCGGCGGGGTCACGTCTGCGGGCCGTGGCCAGGTCCTCGCGGGCCAGGTCCAGCAGGGACCGGTGAGAGTTGTGCATGGTGTGCTCCTCTGGTGGGTGGCGGTGCGGCCCAGGTCGGCTTGTCAGCCTTCACCTCACTCGCTGCGCCGGTGACAACACCGACGGCGGCTCCCCTGTTCCCAGGCTCGCCGCCGTCGGAGCAGTCAGTCGAGGTAGTCCTTGTACAGAGGCGTGGTCAGGTAGCGCTCGCCGGTGTCCGGCAGGACGGTGACGATGGTCTTGCCCTCCAGCTCGGGGCGCCTGGCCAGCTCGCTGGCGGCGGCCAGGGCGGCTCCCGAGGAGATGCCCACGAGGAGGCCCTCCTCCGCGGCAGCACGCCGCGCGTAGGTGATGGCCGTCTCGGATTCGATGTGGAGCAGCTCGTCCCAGATGCCCTGGTCGAGGATCTCGGGAACCACGTTGGGTCCCAGGCCCTGGATCTTGTGCGGAGCGGCCTGGCCCTCGCTCAGCAGTGGGGACTCGGAGGGCTCGACGCCGTAGATCCTGACCCCGGGCTTCTCCTGGCGCAGCACCTGGCCCACGCCGGTCAGCGTGCCTCCGGTGCCGATGCCGGCCACGAAGACGTCGATGTCGCCCCCGGTCTGCTCCAGGATCTCCCGGGCCGTGGTCTCTCGGTGAACCTTGGGGTTGGCGGGGTTGGTGAACTGGGAGGCCAGGATCGAGTTCGGGGTGGCCGCCTGGATCTCCTCGGCGCGCTTGACCGCCCCGGCCACGCCGCCCTCGGTGGTCAGCACCAGCTCGGCGCCGAAGGCGCGCATGATGGCTCGCCGCTCCTTGGACATGGTCTCGGGCATGGTGATGATGACCTTGTAGCCCAGGGCCGCGCCCACCATGGCCAGGCCGACACCGGTGTTGCCGGAGGTCGCCTCCACGATGGTGCCGCCGGGCTTGAGAGCGCCGGACTCCTCCGCTGCGCGGACGATGGACAGGGCGATACGGTCCTTGACCGAGGAGGCCGGCTCGAAGGCCTCGACCTTGGCCAGGACGGTGGCGGGTGCGCCATCGGTCACGCGGTTGATGCGAACCAGGGGAGTGTTGCCAACCAGAGCGGTTGCGTCGGGTGCGAAGGTCATAGTGACGTCCTTTGAGGGTTGTGGGTTGGATGAGCACTCGGTGCTGATCGGCCCGCCGGTGAGCCAGGCGGTACCGAGCCCGTGAGAACTCCTGAGAACAGAGAGGGGGAGACGGTCCGCGTCCGTCAGCGGGGTGCCACGTCGTCGTCTAGGTGGTCGTCTAGGTGGCGGGAACAGCAGGAGTGACCGCCTGCTCCGGGAGCGCCGGGCATGCGCGCAGCGGTACGCGCACAGATGTCGTGGCCTGGCGCCCTACCGACACCGGCAGCAGCAACACATGGGGGCGCAGGACGCAGACGGCACGGAGAACGCGGAGAACATGGTGCGCATGACGGTCGTGGCCATCATGGGTCCTCCTGTCCTCAAAGGCGACTGAACTGCGCCTGCCTGTGTCCGAACTGCTCACTGCTCGTGGGCTCCTCCGGGGCCCTGGCGTCCCCGGGTGCCCCCGGCTGCTGCCGGAACCTTACCCCGTGCCCGGCGGCGATCGCCACATCTGCTCTCCGCCTGTGTCACATCGTGGGCATCTGCTGGTTGTGTCCCTGAGCGTGTCGCAATCACACCGGTCAGGGCGTCAGTCAGCGCCGGCGCAGGACCAGTGCCGTCAGGCAGGGGCCACCGGAACCTCGACCAGCCGGCTTCCAGCGGGTTCGGCCCTGCCCTCGCCTCGGGTGATGGCAGCCAGGGGTGCTCGCAGCAGTGCGGCGTCGGCACAGGGGCTCGCCAGAACCACAACGGCGTGGGTCGGTCCCCAGATCGTCTCCTCGACGTGGATAGCCGGCTCGGCCTGCGAGGCGTCGTCGGCCCGGGTGGGTCCCGCCGACACGCCTCGGTCCCGGGAACGCAGATCCGCCTCGATCCTGCCGGCCTGGGCGATCGGCACCCGCAGGTCCCACAGGTGAAGTCGGGTGAGCAGGACGCACGAGGCCCGCTCCAGGGCCTGGGCGGCGGCCTCCGAGTAGGCCCGCACCAGCCCGCCGGTTCCCAGCAGCGTCCCGCCGAAGTAACGGGTGACGACGACGCTCGTGTTGGCCAGTCCCGTTCCCCTCAGCACGTCGAGCATGGGCTGGCCCGCGGTGCCGGAGGGCTCGCCGTCGTCGTTGGAGCGCTCGGTGGGCTGGTGGGAGGCTGCCGAGGCCGACAGGGCGTCGGCCTCCGAGAGGTCGGTGAGCGTCATGGCAGAGCAGTGGTGGCGGGCATCGGGGTAGGTGGAGCGCACACGGGCGATGAACTCGCGGGCCTCGTCCATGGAGTCCGTGCGGCAGGCTCGCGCCAGGAAGTGCGACCTCTTGATCTCCAGGTCGATCTCGGGCTGCTCGCCGCGGGCCAGCGTCAGAAGCCCGGGGGAGACCTGTTCCTGAGACGACTGGTCGGACGGTGCGTGAGGGGCGTGCGAGGCCATGGGGCGATCCTCGCACGGGCAGGTGCGGGATCGATGTCACACGCATTGAGACGGTCCTGGACTGGAAGCCGTCACGTCAATGTCGTTATGGTGTCCCTCGGTCCAGTTTCGAGGGGTCATCTGATCCCTGTGGTTTATGAGAGAGGAGCGGGCCCATGGCAGTGCCGAAGCGGAAGATGTCCCGCAGCAACACCCGCAACCGCCGCTCGCAGTGGAAGGCCAAGCTCACCGAGCTCAACACCATCCGCGTCCAGGGCCGCGAGATCTCCGTGCCCCGCCGTCTGGCGCGGGCCTACAAGGAGGGCCTCATCGAGCAGTGAGGCCGCCGGTGGAGGGTGTCAGCCCTTCATCCCTGCGGGTGTAGCTCAATGGTAGAGCCTCTGCCTTCCAAGCAGATTGCGCGGGTTCGATTCCCGTCACCCGCTCTGTGAGCCGAAAGGGGCCGCCTCCTCGGCGGTCCCTTTCATCACGTCACGGGCTGTGGCGCAGTTTGGTAGCGCACCTGCTTTGGGAGCAGGGGGCCGCGGGTTCAAATCCCGCCAGCCCGACCCCTCGCCGCGCGGGCGACGGTGCGATACGGACGCGTGCGCGCCGGAGAGTGACCCGCGAGCGTGCCGTGCTGCGGGGCCATAGGCTGATGGCATGCCCTCGTACCGATCGATTCTTACGGTGACCGTGCTCAAGACGGGGCACCGACCTGAGGATGTCGAGTCCGCCGCTCGCAACGCCGTGAGACGAACGACCGTTCTGGAGTCCTTTCAGGTCGACGTCGTGCGCGGCGAGCCCCGAGTGACGGTTCGCTTCACCGGTTCTGATGACGTCGAGGCCCGCCGGGTGCACGCCGACGTCGTCGACGCGGTCGGGAAGGTCGCCCGGGTGGAGCGGGACTGGCCGGCCGTCGTCGCCGGTGGTCGGAGCGTGCCGCTGGGCCGGAGGCGGTGACGGATGCTTTCGACCCTGTGTCCAGACTCATGCGCCAGGTGGGGGCGCATCATCGATCCCACTGCCCGTTTGCCCTAAGATGGCACGGATTGACGCCGCAGACACGCGTCCACCGAACGCCTCCGACGGCTTCGGTGTTACCGCAGAACTCAGACCTTGGGAGCAACCCCCGTGAAGACCACTGTCGAGAATCTTGACCCCAGTCGCATCAAGTTGACCGTCGAGGTCCCCTATGAGGAGCTCAAGCCCAGCCTTGATGCCGCCTACAAGGAGATCGGCTCCCAGATCCAGGTTCCCGGCTTCCGTCGCGGCCACGTCCCCAACCGGGTCATCGACCAGCGGGTCGGTCGTGGTGCCGTCATCCAGGAGGCCGTCAACAACAAGCTCTCCGACTTCTACCGGGACGCCATCACCGAGGCCGAGCGGGTTCCCATGCTCCAGCCCGAGGTCGACGTCGTCGAGCTGCCCAACGCCACCGGAGAGAACGGCGGTCGGCTCGCCTTCACCGCCGAGGTCACCGTCCGCCCCGTCATCGAGCTGCCGGACCTGAGCCGGACCGAGCTGAGCGTCGACGCCGTCGAGGTGACCGACGAGGATGTCGATACCGAGCTGGACAGCCTGCGCGCCCGATTCGGCTCCCTGAAGTCCGTGGGCCGTAAGGCCAAGACCGGCGACTTCGTCACCATCGACCTCAAGGCCGTCATCGACGGCGAGGAGGTCGACTCCATCTCGGGCGTCTCCTACGAGATCGGCAAGGGCAACATGCTCAAGGGCCTGGACACCGCCCTGCGCGGCCTCAAGACGGACGAGTCCGCCACCTTCACCACCGAGCTGGCCGGTGGCGAGCACGCGGGTGAGCAGGCCGAGGTCACCGTGACCGCCACCGCCGTCAAGCAACGTGAGCTGCCCAAGGTCGACGATGAGTTCGCCCAGCTCGCCTCCGAGTTCGACACCGTTGAGGAGCTGCGCGAGGACCTCGTCAAGCAGGTCACCGAGCGCAAGACCGGTGAGCAGGCCGTCGCCGCACGTGACGCCCTGCTCGAGCAGCTGCGCAGCGAGATCGCCTTCGACGTCCCCGAGGCCGTCGTCGAGGCCGAGATCGCCCAGCACCTCCAGGCCGAGGGCAAGGAGGGCGACGACGAGCACGCCAAGGAGATCCGCGAGGACATCGTCACCGGCGTGCGCGACCAGATCATCCTCGACGTCCTGGCCGAGGACCTCAAGATCGGCGTGGCCCAGGATGAGCTCCTCGAGTTCCTCTTCCAGACCGCCCAGCAGTACGGCATGGAGCCCGCTCAGTTCCTTCAGGGCGCTCAGCAGGCCGGCCAGATCCCCGCCTTCGTCTCCGAGGTCGCCCGCAACAAGTCCCTGGCCACGGCACTGCGTCAGACCAAGGTCGTCGACTCCAAGGGCGAGACCGTGGACCTGTCCGCCTACGTCGGCTCTGACGAGGACGACGCCACGGCGGCCGCCGAGGCCGCTGCCGTCGCCGCCGAGGCCACCGATGAGGACGGCGCCGACGACTCCGCGGAAGTGAGCTGATAGCCGCCCTGCGCTGGGAAACCTGACGTCGGGGGGCCCACCTTCTTCAAGAAGGTGGGCCCCCCGACGTCCTGTGCGCCGACAGCGTGCTGCCGTGCCGCTGCGGGGAATCAGCTGGCCGTCACCAGCTCCTTGCGCTTGGGGCGAATGACTCCGAAATTGCGCTCGGGAATCGCCATCTTGAAGTAGTACGCCACACCGATGGGGACCACGATGAGACTGACGAAGAGGCAGTAGAACGGCTGGAAGATGAGCCACTTGTTCCCGTGGTCCCAGTGAAGCCACACGATCGCGGCGTAGTAGATGAACAGTGCGAGCAGCAGCGTCCATCCGGGATTGACGACGGCGATCCACCTGAGGACGAACATACTGATCACCACGATGCCGCTGTAGAGCCACAGGAATGGGTGCTGGAAGACGAATCGGAAGTTGATGATGAAGAGTCTGAACGATCCGCCGCTCCACGCAATCCGCTGACGCCACCAGGCGTAGAGCGTATCGGGGGCGTTGGTGTTGACATGGGCAAGAATGTGGACCGCCCTGTATCCCAGGGCGTCACCGATAATGCCCGACTCAATGTCGTTGCCCTGGAAGAACAGGGAGTGACGGGCCATGATCTGGCGCATGACGTCGGTCTTGCCGATGTGAAGGGCGCCACTGAGCAGCCAGGGCATGATTCTGCGGGCGCGCATGGAGACGACGTACTCGTGACGCTGCATCTGGACGATGAAGGGCCCCTTCTTCTGAGGCACGATGGTGACCGAGGCGAAGTCCGCCTTGTTGGCCACCAGGGCGCCGATGATCTGGGTCAGCGGCTCCTGAGCCGTGGTGTCGGCGTCGAGGCAGACGGTGTAGGAGTTGAGCGGGGCGGCCAGCAGCGCGTCTCGGACCACCGTGTCTCTGGTAATGCCCGAGGTGCTCCGCTTGCGTCCCACCTTGCGGGGGACGTACTCGCTGCGGAAGATCCTGAATCCGTAGCGAATCGCGAGGTCCTCCAGGTCCCGGTAGAACTCCTCGGACTCACCGGAGGTCGTGCACAGGACCACGCGATCACCGTAGGGATGCAGGTAGTCCGCGTTCTGGAGATACTTGACGTTGCCGTAGATCGGCACGAGGACACTGAAGTCGTCAGAGCTGATGCTCGGATCCAGCTCTACCGCCTTGTACCACTTCGAGGTGACGCCGGCCCATATGTCAATTCCGATCCAGAACAGGATTCCCACCAGCAGGGTAATGACGATCATGCGGCGGTCCTCTCTGATGCATGGAATTGTGTGGGCGTGCTGAACACTGGTAGCCCCTTACTGGGTTGTGCGGCAGGCGAAGGATATGGCGGTCGGGAGGGAGAGGGGTTATTGAACGGTGAAAGAACGTGGTAGAGTGGTTGAGCAGAGAAGCGAGGCTTGAATTCGTCAGAAGACATGCAGGCTCTCTTGGTGTTCTCTGGGTGGATAAAATCGATGGTGCCACGCCCGCCCCGCATGTGCCACGGTGTGGGAAGCGAGTCACGTCAAGATCTCGGGCACCCACAACCTAACCTATGGAAGGTTTAGTTTTCCTACAAGGGGCCGTGAGTCGACCTACCGGGCCCGTTTGCCACTCGATCGTCGTCAGGCGCGACACCGTGCGTGATGCTCGTGGTCGAGAGGAATCCCACTGGCCCTACGGCGCACCCTGACATACTTCTAGTTTTGCGGATCCCACAGGAACGGGCGGGGTGCGGAGAGCTCAGCGCTCCGCACCCCGCCCGTCCGGCCGCTGCCGCTCCGCCGGGTCGGCGAACTCGTTGATGGCAGGGGTGTCGCCTCCCGCCTTACTTCGCGGCCGTCGCCTCGATCCTGTCGACGTCGACCATCACCAGCTGCATGCGGCACGGCGTCACCGCTGTCAGGGCGTGGCGGTCGTTGGGAGCCAGGTAAATGACGTCCCCGGCGCTCATCCGCTCGGTGCGCTCGCCGATGGAGAAGTCCATCTCCCCCTCCAGGAGCGTGACGACCACGGCGCGAGGGGAGGCGTGCTCAGTGAGGGCCTGACCGGCGTCGAAGGTGAAGACGACGGTGCGGAGGATGTCATTGTTGACGACGACTCGTGAGGTCGTGGCCTCCTCAGAGATCGGGAGGGCGTTGTTGAGGTCGAGCCGGAACAGGGACTCGGTGGACGGGGTGCTCGAAGAGGGGGGCATGGTGTACTCCTTCGGTATGGTTGATGAGGGACGGGTGACGACGAGTCCTGTGGAGACTACGAGGGCAGGGACGACCACGCCATGAGGCGTCGGCGCAGCGGGCGCAGGATGCACAGCTCAAGCATGAGCGTCAGTGCGGCCATGATGACGGACAGGGCGAAGACGTCGGCCGTCTCCAGGTTGGTGCGTGCCTGCTGGACCTGCGCGCCGAGCCCCGTCGGGGTGCTCAGAAGCTCTGCCATGACCGTCACCCTCACGGACTGCCCGACGGCGACTGTCAGCGCGGACAGTACCGGTGGTGCGACCGCGGGCAGGATGATTCGGCGGATCGTCCACACACGGGACTTGGAGAAGACCGTCGCCATCTCCAGCAGATCGCCGTCGACATTGAGGACCGCGTCGCGCATGGAGGCCACCAGCAGTGGCAGCGTGACCAGGGTGACGACCAGGATGACGACTCCCGCCGTCGGGCCGAGCCAGATCATCCCGACCACGACGAGCACGATCGGCGGCACGGCCATGAGGACCTGAACCCAGGAGTCCAGCAGCTCGCGCAGCCAGGTCCAGGTGCCCAGTGCCCAGCCCGTCGGGATGCCGATGAGGCAGGACAGTCCCAGACCGATGACGGCTCTGGAGACAGTCAGCCACAGCGTCCAGCCCAGGTCGCCGTCGTCGATGAGCCCCAGGAAGGCGCGCCATGTCGCCTCCGGGCCGGGAAGCGCGTACTCGGGCTGGTCCAGCGCGGCCCAGTACCAGATGAGGATCGCCAGACCGATGCCGGCCCACCACAGCAGGCGCGCGCGCCAGCGTGCGAGGGTGGAGGGACGCTCCGGGATCACCGGGGGTCTTTCAGGTAGAAGTCGTCGGCCGGCATCTTGCCGCCGACGATGTCCGGGCTGACAGTGGACAGGCGGGTGTAGAAGTCGACCAGCTGGTCCTTGGCCTGGGCCGCCGGAACCAGGTTCAGCTGGAGACGGGGGATCACCTCGGTGACGATCGGAGCGGGGACCTCGGTCCTCTGGGAGATCGCGTTGACGGTCTCCTCGGAGGCCGCGTTGGTGGCCGCGATGCAGGCCTCCACCTCATTGAGGACCGCTCCGACCGCCTGTGGGTTGGAGTCCGTGATCTCCTGCGGCATGACGAGGCCGGCCATGGGGAACCTCGCCTCTCCACCGGTCACCTCGGACCAGACCTGCTGGAGGTCGGCCGTCCGCTCCAGGACCTTGCCCTGCTGCTTGGCCCTGGCCAGGCTGACACTGGCGGGGTGCTCCGGAAGGACTGCGAACTCGGCGTTTCCCGCCAGAAGGTTGGACAGGGCCTCCTGACCGTCGGTGTAGCTCTGGATCGTCAGGTCCTTGTCCGTGTCCCAGCCCTTCTGCCCGAGCAGGTAGCGGAAGACGAGGTCCGGCATGTTGTTCGGCATGGGCACGGCCACCGTCTTGCCGCGCAGGGCCTCGAGACCCTGCGCCGAGGACCCCTCCGGGCCGACGACGTAGAGCATGCCCCATACCTGCATCGCCACCAGGCGCAGCGGGACGCCCTTGTTGAACAGGTTGGCGGCGGCGTAGGACGGGGTGGCGGCCAGGTCGGTCTGCTTCTGCACGAGCAGTGTCCTCATCGCATCGATGCTCGACCAGTTCTCCACCGTGGCCTTGCCGATCGTCGGGGCCAGCTTGCCCTGCTGGCCGAACAGTGTCATCGGCGCCATGTAGGCCAGGGTGGTGGGAACGTGCACGCGCAGGGTGTCGATATGCCCGCCCGTCCCGCTGGAGGAGGCTCTGCCCGAGCGCGATGAGCAGGCCGACAGGAGCGCCGGCGACAGAAGTCCGAGGCCGGCCAGGGTCATGAGGGAACGGCGCCTGATCGGGGCCGCCAAGGTGCGTGCGGTGCCTGCGCGTGAGCTGGTCATGGTGCTGAGTCCTTCGTGGTCGAGGTGGATGAGGCTGTAGGGGTGTGGAGGAGGACGTGGAGAAGGGCGCGGCAAAGGGCGCGGGAGGTGGTGGAGCGCCTGCTGCCGGTCGCCCGATGTTCAGGTGGACAGGTGCCAGGTGCCCGGCGGGCCGTCGAGGCGGAGATGGAGGTGAGAGACCTCCTCGGCCTCGTCGGGGTCGTGGGTGACCCAGACGGTGACGACGTCCTGGTCGGCGAGCAGGGCGATGAGGTCGGCCCGCAGCGCGGTGGCCAGGGGACGGTCGAGGGCGGAGAAGGGCTCGTCCACCAGCAGCAGGGTCGGTTGCGTGGACAGTGCCCGGGCGATGGCCACCCGCTGGCGCATGCCGCCGGAGAGGCGGGCCGGCGGGAGGTGACCCGCCGAGGCGAGTCCCACTCGCTCGAGCCACTGGACGGCCGTCAGGTCCGGCGTCGGGCCGCCGACCACCAGGGAGATGTTGCGGTGCGCCGAGTACCAGGGCATGAGCCTCGGCTCCTGAAAGACCTGGGACAGTCGCCCCGCGGGTCGGGAGACGGTGCCGGCGTCGGTGTCGGACAGTCCCGAGATCGCCCGCAGCAGCGTCGTCTTGCCCGCGCCGGAGGCGCCGGTGACTGCCAGGGTCTGCCCGGGGCGGACCGTCACGGACAGGTCCTCCACCAGGGTCAGGCCCCGGCGGATCATCGTCACGTGCTCGAGCCTGAGGTCGCCGCGGCCCTCATCGTGCTGAGCCGGCGGGCCCTCGAGGACCCGGGTTCCTGCCTCGGTGCCCGTCATGAGGCCGGAACCTCACGGTCGGTGGCGTCTCCGGCCTCCTCGGCCGCTTCGGAGCCCAGATCCGTCACGGTGTGCTCATCGTGGTTCCCATTGTGCTTGTCAGTGGGGGAGCCGGGCTTGCGCGCGACCATGCCGATGGCCCGCAGGGCCTCACCCTGAAGGCGGAAGCTCTGCCTCATGGCGTTGACCCTCTCGCGCGCGCCCGGGGTACTCCGCATGGCGCGCCAGAAGCGCAGGGCGCCCAGGACGCCCTCGTCCTCGACGATGCGTGAGGGCTCGAGCAGACTCATGGAGGCGGTTCCGTTCCAGGTCACCTCGAGCCCGGCCTCGCGCAGCAGCTCCTCCCAGGCCGGCTCGGTCAGGGGACGGGCCCCGACCTTGATCGTGCGGGAGATGCTTCTGCGGATCTCCTCGAGCTCCTCGGGGGAGCGGTCGGCGCGCAGGGCCAGCTCATGGATCGCGTAGCGGCCGCCCGGCGCCAGGATGCGGGCGACCTCCGCGATGATCTCGCGCTTGTGGTCGTCGGACTGGATCGTCAGCATCGCCTCGCCGACGACGAGGTCCGCGCTGGCGTCGGGCAGGCCGGTGTCGGCGGCGTCGGCCACGACGTACTCGGCCTCGGTCTGCCGGCCGTGGGCGGCGAGGACGTCGGCGACCTGCTCGCGACCCTCGGGGTTGGGGTCCACGCCCTTGTAGGAGGCGGGGCGGGCGGCCAGGAGGATCTCGGCGGTTCTGCCGACACCGGGGCCCAGCTCGACGACGCGATCGGCCGACGTCGGCTCGGCGGCCTCCAGCAGGCGCCGGGTCAGGCCGATTCCTCCCGGACGCAGGACCCTCTTACCGAGCGTGGCCAGCAGCCAGTGCCCCTGCATGCGCTGCGCCTCGGGACCTTGACGGGTTCCGCGCTCCGAGGAGGGGCCGGCGGGCGATGAGGCCGGTGCGTCCTGGGGCTTCGGGGGCTGGTTCGCGCTCACGGTTCGTCCTCCTCGGTCGCGCGCCGCCGAGGCGTGCGGACGGCGTTCACGCAAATACGTAACGAAACCCTATCGTATATGTTTGTTATAACAAGACTGTGTGAGGTGTGTCTACTCCGGGAGCGCTCTCCGTGTGGTTCTCGGTGGCATACGTCGGGTGATGGGCTGTGGGCGACGGCGGCGGAGGGCGGTTCTCGGGGCGGGGCTGGTGGCGTGGTGGCCGCGGGGTCGCAGTGAGTCGGTGGTGAGCCCGTGCCGGGGCTGCTGTGGATCGGTCGCTGGTTGCGTGACGGCTGCGTTCCTGCGCGGGTATCTCCACCTGCGCCGTGGGCGAAAAGGGCGCCATGGCGGGCATAGCGGATGGCTGGGCCGCGTTAGCGTTGGCGATACCGAACATGAGAGGACTGACGTGAGCGAGCTCTATACACCCGCTGCGGTCGCCCCGCCCCAGGCAGCCGACGCCAACGGTGCAGGCTTGGGGCTGACCGACTCCATCTACAACCGCCTCCTCAAGGAGCGCATCATCTGGCTCGGTTCCGAGGTGCGTGACGACAATGCCAATGCCATCTGCGCCCAGATGCTGCTGCTGGCCGCCGAGGATCCTGAGCGGGACATCTACCTCTACATCAACAGCCCCGGCGGTTCGGTCACCGCCGGTATGGCCATCTACGACACCATGCAGTACGTCCAGCCCGACGTCGCCACCGTGGCCACGGGGCTCGCCGCCTCCATGGGGCAGCACCTGCTGTCGGCCGGCGCCAAGGGCAAGCGCTACCTCACCCCCCACGCCCGGGTGCTCATGCACCAGCCCTCCGGCGGCGCCGGGGGGTCGGCCACGGACATCCGCATCAATGCCGACCTCATCATCAAGATGAAGCAGGAGCTCGCGGAGATCACGGCGGCCAACACCGGTCACACGGTGGAGGAGATCATCGCCGACTCCGACCGGGACCACTGGTTCTCGGCCCAGGAGGCCCTCGAGTACGGCTTCGTCGACCACATCGTGCGCTCCAGCCGGGAGATCGGCAAGCAGAACGGAGACAACTGACATGTCCTCGACCCGTCCCTACTTCGAGGCCGTCGCCCGCCAGGCCGGCGCCATGCCGCAGGCCCGCTACGTGCTGCCCCAGTTCGAGGAGCGCACCGCCTACGGCTTCAAGCGCCAGGACCCCTACGCCAAGCTCTTCGAGGACCGCATCGTCTTCATGGGCGTCCAGGTCGACGACGCCTCGGCCGACGACATCATGGCCCAGCTCCTGGTCCTGGAGTCCCAGGACCCCGACGGCCTCATCACCATGTACATCAACAGTCCCGGCGGCTCCTTCACGGCGCTGACGGCCATCTACGACACCATGCAGTACATCAAGCCGCAGGTGCAGACCGTCTGCCTGGGGCAGGCCGCCTCCGCCGCCGCCGTGCTGCTGGCCGCCGGCAGCCCGGGCAAGCGCCTGGCCCTGCCCAACGCACGTGTCCTCATCCACCAGCCCGCCATGGAGGGGATGCAGGGGCAGGCCAGCGACATCGAGATCGTCGCCGACGAGATCGACCGCATGCGCTCCTGGCTGGAGGACACACTGGCCTCACACACCGGTCAGGACCGCGAGAAGATCCACGCCGACCTCGAGCGGGACAAGATCCTCACGGCCGCGGCCGCCAAGGACTACGGGATCGTGGACCAGGTGCTCACCTCACGCAAGACGCCGGCCTCTCCCCACTCCTCCTGAGACTCGACCGGGGCAGTGTCACGGTGGTGACAACTGCATTGAGACTGCGCGCGGCGCTCCCGCCGGCTTCCGGCGGGAGCGCCGACCGTGCAGCCGGTGAAAATCGAATGCGCAAACGCTGGCAGCGCGGTGCTCAACATGGCATATTGCGGACTGGACACGCCGCCATGTCTTGGGGGCACCTGCCGGCTCAGCCCGTAGGCTGGCGCAGGGCCCGCCCGGGCACGGGGACCGATGACGAATCTGGAGGAAACTGTGGCACGTAACGCTGAGAGTGTGGATCTGCTCAAGTGCTCCTTCTGCGGGAAGAGCCAGAAGCAGGTCAAGAAGCTCATCGCCGGGCCCGGTGTCTATATCTGCGACGAGTGCATCGAGCTGTGCAACGAGATCGTCGATGAGGAGCTGGGCGAGTCCGGCGCCGGCGTGCCTCTCGAGCTGCCCAAGCCTCAGGAGATCTTCGACTTCCTCAACCAGTACGTCATCGGCCAGGAGGCCGCCAAGCGCGCCATGAGCGTGGCGGTCTACAACCACTACAAGCGCGTCCAGGTCAAGGAGCGCTCCGTGGCCGAGGGCGACGGCCTGGAGCTGGGCAAGTCCAACATCCTCCTGCTGGGGCCGACCGGAACCGGCAAGACCCACCTGGCCCGCACCCTGGCCCGCCTCCTCGACGTCCCCTTCGCCATCGTCGACGCCACCGCCCTGACCGAGGCCGGTTACGTGGGCGAGGACGTGGAGAACATCCTCCTCAAGCTCATTCAGGCCGCCGACGGCGACGTCAAGCGCGCCGAGAAGGGCATCATCTACATCGACGAGATCGACAAGATCGGTCGCAAGGCGGAGAACCCCTCCATCACCCGCGACGTCTCGGGCGAGGGGGTCCAGCAGGCGCTGCTCAAGATCATCGAGGGCACGACGGCCTCCGTGCCCCCGGGCGGCGGGCGCAAGCACCCGCACCAGGAGTTCCTGGAGATCGACACCACCAACATCCTCTTCATCGCCGCCGGCGCCTTCGCCGGGATCGAGGAGATCGTGCGCCAGCGTCAGCGCAAGGAGTCCGGTGCCCAGATGGTGGGCTTCGGCGCGCAGCTGGGCGGCAGCACGGGCTCGCAGGACGTCTTCACCTCGCCGGTGCGCCCCGAGGACCTGCACAAGTTCGGGCTCATTCCCGAGTTCATCGGGCGTCTGCCCGTCATCGCCACCGTCCAGGACCTGGGGGTGCGCGAGCTCGTGCGTGTCATGACCGAGCCCAAGAACGCCCTGGTGTCTCAGTACCAGTACCTCTTCAGCCTCGACGGCGTCGAGCTCGAGCTGACCGACGCCGCCATCGAGGCGGTGGCCTCTCTCGCCCTGGAGCGCAAGACCGGGGCCCGCGGACTGACCTCCATCGTGGAGGAGGTCCTGGGGCAGGCCATGTTCGAGGTGCCCTCGCTGC
Organism: Actinomyces sp. ZJ308; assembly: GCF_011752065.1. Classification (GTDB taxonomy): domain Bacteria; phylum Actinomycetota; class Actinomycetes; order Actinomycetales; family Actinomycetaceae; genus Actinomyces. Next base: position 52,842 of record NZ_JAAIJY010000009.1, on the reverse strand, counting down.
CCGAGGTCGGACGCGTCGTCGTCGACGCCGATGCGGTCAGGGGCACCGGGAAGCCGCGCTACCAGGCGGGCTCGGGCACGCTGCGCTCGACTGCCAAGGCGGGGGAGCGGAGCCGGACCGCATGAGCGCGGGGCAGGCCGGCGTCCCCCCGCAGCTGGCCCTCTACCGCGCCACCATCGACAACCTGGACGCTGCTCTCGTTCACCTGCTGGCCGAGCGCTTCCGCTGCACCCAGCAGGTGGGCCTGCTCAAGGCCCAGCTGGACCTGCCACCGGCCGATCCCGGGCGCGAGCGTCAGCAGGTGGCGCGCCTGCGGGCGCTGGCCGAGGAGTCCGGACTCGACCCGGTCTTCGCCGAGAAGTTCTTCGCCTTCATCGTCGCCGAGGTCATTCAGCACCACGAGGAGATCCGCGACGGGCACGAGGCGGAGCGCGCCCGGCGTGCGCAGCTGCCGGAACCGACGGACGCAGTTACCTAGGGTGTTCAGCCCTTCGACGGCGTGGCGGAGGCACTCGGCGTCAGCGGCGTGCGCGTGTAGAGCGCGTCGATCTCAGCCGCGAAGCGCTTCTCCGCCTCGGCGCGGCGCACCTTGAGCGAGGGCGTGAGCAGACCGTTGGCCACCGTGAAGTCCGTGGGCAGAACCTCGAAGGTGCGGATCGACTCGGCCCGCGAGACCGCCTCATTGGTCCTGGCCACCGCTCTTTCCAGGGCGGCGCGCACCCGCGGGTCCTGAGCGGCGTCGACGACGGTCATCTCCTCCAGGCCGTGGGAGCTGAGCCACAGCGGCAGCATCTCCGCGTCCAGGGTCACGAGTGCTCCGACGCAGGGGCGGTTCTCACCCACCACGAGCACCTGACTGACCAGCGGGTGCCCGCGCAACCGGTCCTCCAGGGGCGCCGGGGCGACGTTCTTGCCGCCGGCGGTGACGATGAGCTCCTTCTTGCGCCCGGTGATGCGCAGGAACCCCTCGGCGCCCTGGAAGGAGCCGATGTCACCGGTGCGAAGCCAGCCGTCGGCGGTGAAGGACTCGGCGGTGGCCTCGGGGTTGTTGTGGTAGCCGGCGAAGGTGCCGATGCCCCGAACCAGGATCTCCCCGTCATCGCCCAGGCGGACCGCGCAACCGGGAAGCGGCGTGCCGACGGTCCCGATCCGGGTGGCGCCGGGCAGGTTGACCGAGCACGGCCCCATGGTCTCGGTCAGGCCGTAGCCCTCCAGGACGGTCACTCCGGCACCGCGGTAGAAGTGGCCCAGGCGCTCGCCCAGCGGTCCGCCTCCGGAGATCACGTGGGTCACCTGCCCACCCAGGACGGAGCGCAGGGTGGAGAAGACGAGTCGGTCGAAGGCGGCGCGCTGGGCCCTCAGCCTGCGCGATGGTCCCTCGGGGGTGTCCAGGGCGCGCGAGTAGGCGATCGCGGTCTTGGCGGCCATACGGAAGACCTTCTGCTTGGCGCCGCTGGCCTTGGCGTCCGCGGCGTTGTAGATCTTCTCGAAGACGCGCGGCACGGCCAGGACCGCGGTGGGGCGGAAGGAGCCCAGGTCGTTCACAAGGTTGCGCACGTCGGGCACGTGCCCCAGCACGCCGGCGCGCGAGCACACGATCGCGATCTCCACGAATCGGCCCAGGACGTGGGCCAGCGGCAGGAACAGCAGGAAGCGGACCTCGGCCCCGCCCAGGACCTCGGGCACGTGCGGGCAGACGTTGACGCACAGGTGCACCAGGTTGCCGTGACTGAGTTCGACGCCCTTGGGGCGGCCCGTGGTGCCCGAGGTGTAGACGATCGTGGCCAGGGACTGCGAGGTCAGGGCCGCGGTGCGCCGGTCGAGCTCGCCGGCATCCACTTCCCGGCCGGCCTCGATGAGCCCCAGGACGTCCTCGCGCTCGACGCACAGGACCTGCAGATCCGCCAGCTCGGGCACGGCCGAGGCCAGCGCGCCGACCATCGAGGCCATGGCCTCGTTCTCCACGACGATGAGCCGCACCCCGGCGTCGGTGAGGATCCACTGGGCCTGCTCGGCCGAGGAGGTCTCGTAGACGGGGACCACCACCAGGCCCGCCTCCCAGGCGGCGAAGTCCAGCAGCGTCCACTCGTACGACGTGTGTGACATGATGCCGACGGCGTCGCCGGGTTCGAGCCCCCTGGCCACCAGTCCCGCGGCCACCTCACGGACCTGGGCGCGGAAGGCGCCGGCGCTCATCTCGCGCCAGCGTCGTCCCAGCGGGGACGTGCGGGCGATGAGTCCGCCGTCGGGATTGCGGCGCACGCGCTCGGCCAGTGCCCATGGCGTCGTCATGCCGTCATGAACCGGGACCAGGAGCTCGGTGGCGTGTTCCCCGGACGGGGCGGGGGAGGCGGCGTCGGCCGGGGTGGTGGGGGCGTCGGTCATGGCTGCAAGTATGCCCGCCCCGGCCGGTTGATGACGTCTACTCCTGCGGTCCCTTGCGCGTGGAGCCGTAGATGTCCGCGATGACGTCGGCGTGGGCCTCCATGACCGGACCGCGCTTGACCTTCAGCGACGGGGTGAGCAGGCCGTTGGCCTCGGTGAAGTCGGTGGTCAGCACCCGGAAGGTGCGGATCGACTCGGCCCGTGAGACCGCGCGGTTCGTGCGCGCCACGGCCCGGTCCAGGGCGGCGAGCACCTGCGGGTGGGTGGAGGCCTCGACGACGTCCATGGCCGGCAGCCCGTGGTTGCGCAGCCACTGGGGAAGCATCTCCTTGTCCAGCGTGATGAGCGCGGCGATGAAGGGCTCCCCGTCCCCGACGACGAGCACCTGGCTGATGAGCGGGTGGCCGCGCAGCCGGTCCTCGAGCTGGGTGGGGGCGACGTTCTTGCCGCCGGCGGTGACGATGAGCTCCTTCTTGCGTCCGGTGATGCGCAGGTAGCCGTCGTCGTCGAGGGCCCCGATGTCGCCGGTGCGGAACCAGCCGTCGGCGGTGAAGGACTCGGCGGTGGCCTCGGGGTTGTTGTGGTAGGTGGAGAACACGCCCAGGCCCCGGACCTGGATCTCGTCGTCCTCGCCGATGCGGATCTCGTTGCCGCACACGGGAGGGCCGACGGTGCCGATCTTGTTGAGCCAGTCGGCGTTGACGCTGACCGGGCCGATCGTCTCGGTCAGGCCGTACCCCTCCAGGATGACCAGCCCCAGGCCGCGGTAGAAGTGGCCCAGGCGCTGTCCCAGCGGGCCTCCGCCGGAGATGATGAACCGGGCGTTGGGTCCCATGAGGGCGCGGATCCTGCGGAAGACCAGACGATCGGCCACCGCGTGGGCCCGCCGCAGACGGCGGGACGGGCCCTCGGGGGTGTCCAGGGCGCGGGAGTAGGCGATGGCGACCTTGGCGGCCCAGCGGAACAGCTTGAGCCTCGCCCCGCCGCCGGCCTTGGCGTCGGCGGCGTTGTAGATCTTCTCCAGGACACGGGGCACGGCCAGGACGTAGGAGGGGGCGAAGGACTGCAGGTCCGGCAGGAGCGTCTTGACGTCGGGGGTGTGTCCCAGCACGCCCTCCCCGGCCAGGGACAGCAGCTGGAGGCAGCGGGCGTAGACGTGGGCCAGCGGCAGGAACAGCAGCAGGCGCACGTTGCCGCCCCACAGGACTCCGGGCAGGTAGCGCACCCCGTGGTAGGGGATGCCGACGGCGTTGCGGTGAGTGAGCTCCACGCCCTTGGGGCGGCCGGTCGTGCCGGAGGTGTAGATGATGGAGTAGACGTCGTCGATCCCCAGGGCGTTGGAGCGCTGGTCGACCTGGGAGGGGCTGACGCCCGAGCCGGCCTGGATGACTGTGGTGATGGCGTCGGAGTCCAGTGCGAGGACCTCCACCGCGTGCCCGACGCCGGCGACGGCGCCGCGCACGAGCTCGGCCAGCGTGCCGGACTCGGTGAAGACCAGGCGCACGTCGGAGTCGGTGACGATCCACTCGACCTGCTCGGCCGAGCTCGTCTCGTAGATGGGCACCGAGACCAGACCCGCACGGGCGATGGCCATGTCCAGCAGGAACCAGTCGTAGGAGGTGTGGGCCATGATGCCGACGGCGCTGCCGGCCTGAAGCCCCATGCCGATGAGACCCGCGGCCACGTGGGCCACCTCCTCGCCGAAGACTCGGGCGGAGACCTCCTGCCAGTCGCCTGAGACTGAGGACTTACGGGCCACGAGCGGCTTGTCTCCGCTGCGGGCGATGCGGTCGGCGAGCAGCCACGGAACCGACCAGTGCGCCTCCGGCTGGAAGGGGATCCCGGTGCCGGAGACCCCGTCGGTCATGTGGCCGGGGTAGCGCGGTGGCCTGGTGCTGGTGCCATGGGGCGAGGAGGGCTGAGAGGTCACGCCCTCATTGTGTCAGGCGGCTCGAGAGGGGGCGCTCCGTTGAGGTGAGAGAACGAGGGGGTGCCTGTGGAGGTTTTCACAGGCGGCGCCGGGTGGTCTCGTGGAGATCACAGGGAATCGGCGTCGGGCCCGCCGCGGCGAGGATGAGCCTGCTTCCCGGTGGACCGGAGAAAACGAATGCGAAACGGTTTGACCGTTCGGTTACGGATGTGTAACGTGGGTCTCATGCCCTAGTCGACGCGCGTCGACGATGTGGGTCCTTCCGGAACGGAGCCGTTGGGCTTCGACGCAGTTTCAAGGAGGAAACACGCATGACACCCCTACCCCGTCGTCAGTTCATCCAGGGCTCGGCCCTGGCGGCGGCGCTGGCCTCCATCGCGGCCTGCTCCACCTCCAGCGGGAACGACGACGGCCCCGTCACCTTTGAAGGCACCGGACCGATCACCTGGGTCCAGGGCAAGGACAACTCGGCCGGCAAGGTCCAGGCCAGGATCGATGAGTGGAACAAGGCGAACCCCGGTGAGGAGGTCAAGCTCATCGAGCTCTCCGCCGAGGCCGATCAGCAGCGCACCGCCTTCGTCAACGCCGCCCGAATCAACTCCAACGCCTACGACGTCATCTCACTGGACAACGTCTGGGTCTCCGAGTTCGCCGCCAACCGGTGGGTCGTCGAGCTGCCCGAGGACGAGCTGAGGAACGACGACATCCTCGAGCCCGTGTGGAAGACGGGCCTCTACAAGGACAAGCTCTTCGCGGTCCCCTTCGTCACCGACGCCCCGATGATGTTCTACCGCAAGGACTTCCTGGCCGAGGCCGGCGTTGAGGTTCCCACGACCTGGGACGGGGTCAAGGCCGCCATCGACGCGGTGCGGGCCCTGCCCGGTCACGAGAGCATCGGCGGCTTCGGCGGGCAGTTCGCCAAGTACGAGGGACTGACCTGCTGCGCCTCGGAGTTCATCCACACCGCCGGCGGCGGCTTCTACGACTCCGACAACCAGGTGATCGTGGACTCCGCCGAGTCGGTCGCCGGTCTGCAGTGGCTCATCGACGGCTTCTCCCAGGGCTACATCCCCAAGGAGTCCCTGGAGTGGAAGGAGGAGGACGGCCGTAACGCCTTCGAGAAGGGCGACCTGCTCTTCTACCGCCAGTGGCCCTACCAGTACGCCAACAACAAGGACTCCCTGGGCACGGAGAAGTTCGACGTCGCCGCCCTGCCGAGCATCGACGGCAAGGACTTCGTCCCCACCCTGGGCGGACACAACTGCGCCATCACCCAGGGATCGAAGAACAAGGCCACCGCGCTGAGGTTCGTCAAGTGGTGGATCAGCGAGGAGTCCCAGCGCTACCAGCTGCAGACCCAGACGCTCGCCCCGATTCTCGGGGCCCTCTACGACGACCCCGAGCTCCTCAAGGACTTCCCCTACCTGCCGATCCTCAAGCAGAGCCTTGAGCACGCCAAGAGCCGTCCCCAGGCCGTCTACTACGGCGACGTCACCGCGAAGATCCAGGACAACATCTACCCCGCGATCCAGCAGCCGGGAAGCCGCTCCTCCCAGGACGTCATCACAGCCCTGAGCAACGACCTGAAGAAGCTGGAGGGCTGACCCCAGCAACGGCTGCTGCCGCGGGCAGCGCCTCTGAGACAAACCGGTCATGTCAACAAGGACAGTCAAAAGGACGGTCAAAGGACACTCATGAGTACAACGACGCACTCCGAACAAGTCGTCAACCGCCAGTCCAAGAGCTCCAAGGCGCAGGCCCGTCTGGCCTGGCTGCTCATCTCGCCGACGGTGCTGGTGCTGACCATCGTCATTCTCATCCCCATCGCCCAGTCCCTCTATCAGTCGCTCTTCGGGCGGCCCCGCCTGCAGGACGACGGCTTCTTCTCCACCACCGAGCCCTTCGTGGGCCTGAAGAACTACACCGACATCTTCTCCAGCGCGGGGGAGAGGTTCTGGGTCGCCTTCTACAACACGACTCTCTTCGGCGTGGTCACCGTGGTCCTGGAGACGATCCTCGGCGTGGCCATGGCGCTCATCATGCACAAGGCCATGAAGGGGCGCGGCATCGTGCGCGCCTCCATCCTCGTGCCCTGGGCGATCCCCACCGCGGTCTCCGCGATCCTGTGGGGCTGGATCTTCAACCAGAACGGTGTCGCCAACGCGATCCTGGGCCAGCACGTCATGTGGGCCTCGGGGGACCTGAGCGCCAAGGCGGCCATCATCATCGCCGACGTGTGGAAGACGGCCCCCTACATCGGGCTGCTCACCCTGGCCGGGCTCCAGCTCATCCCCGACGAGGTCTACGAGGCGGCCAAGATCGACGGCGCGAGCGCCTGGAAGCGCTTCACCTCCATCACGCTGCCGCTGGTCAAGCCCGCGCTCGTGGTGGCCGTGGTCTTCCGCGCCCTGGACGCCCTGCGCATGTTCGATCTGCCCTACATCCTCATCGGCCCCAGGAAGGGCAGCGTGGAGACCCTCTCGATGCTCGTCCAGGACGAGAGCTCCAACTCCCGCTACGGCAGCGCCGCGGCCTACGCCCTCATCCTGTTCCTCTACGTCTTCGTCTTCGCCGTCGCCTTCCTGAAGATCACCAACACCGACCTCAGCGGCAACGATGAGGCTCGGCGCAAGCGCAATGAGCGCAAGCTGCCGGTCAGTGCCTTCTTCAAGCGCTCCGGCTCCTCCACCCCGGCCTCCCAGACGGCTACTGAAAGGAGCCAGCAGGCATGAGCACCTCCACCGCCGCACCGGTCAACAGGACCAAGAGGGACTGGGGAAGCGTCTTCTCCACCGTCGGTATCGTCCTCATCGTCATCTACTGCCTGGCGCCCTTCTACTGGATGCTGGTCTCCTCGCTGCGCCCCGACAGCGAGATCTTCGAGAACAGCTGGTGGCCCCGCAACCCCTCGCTGGAGAACTACAAGGCGGTCTTCTCCTCGAAGAACGACTTCGCCAACGGCCTCATCAACTCCCTCATCGTCTCCATCGTCGTGACGATCGTGGCGCTGGCCGTGGCCACCTTCACCGCCTATGCCCTGGCCCGCCTCGACTTCCGCGGCAAGGGCCTGCTGATGCTCCTCATCATCGCCACCTCGATGTTCCCGCTCGTGGCCATCATCGTGCCGCTGCTGAAGAACTTCGCCGCCTGGGGCTGGACGGACACCTACCAGGCGATGATCATCCCGGACCTGTCCTTCTCGCTGCCACTGGCCGTGTGGAACCTGACGAGCTTCTTCCGGCAGATGCCCCAGGAGCTCGAGCAGTCCGCCATGGTCGATGGGTGCACTCCCGGTCAGGCCTTCCGCAAGGTCATCCTCCCGCTGGCCGCGCCGGGCATCTTCACCACCGCCATCATCATCTTCATCGGCGCCTGGAACGAGTTCCTCGTGGCCGTCACGATGATCATCAACCCCTCGATGCAGCCCGCCACCGTGCTGCTGTCGAAGTTCACCGGTGACTCCCAGTTCAACACGCCCTTCGGCTCCCAGATGGCCGCCGGTGTCATCATGACGCTGCCGCTGGTCCTCATGGTGCTCTTCTTCCAGCGCCGCATCGTGGCGGGACTGGCCGCCGGTGGCCTCAAGCAGTAGTGCCAGGGCCTTCTGAACCCGGTTCGCTGTAGGGTTCGCAACGCACATCTCAGCGTCTCTCCGCGGGGCGGCAGCGCCGCGCCGCCGCCCCGCGGGGAACGTCTGAGGCGCGCCGCTCATCGCCTACCGTCCCCTCTGATTCTCCGTTCCGTAGCTCACACCCCGCCGCAGCGCCGCGGCCCGACCAGGACCACCCGCCCATGACCTCGACCAGCTCCCGCTCCCAGAGCCTTACGCCGCGTACAGACACCGACGCCTGGTGGCGCGACGCCGTCATCTACCAGATCTATCCTCGATCCTTCGCCGACGCCAACGGCGACGGGATCGGCGACATCCAGGGAGTGCGGGAGCACGTCGACCACCTGGCCGCACTCGGCGTCGACGCCGTGTGGCTCTCGCCCTTCTACCCCTCGCCCCAGGTCGACGCCGGCTACGACGTCTCCGACTACTTCGACCTGGCCCCCGAGTACGGGAGCCTGGAGGACCTCGACGCCCTCATCACCGACCTCCACGAGGCCGGCATCCGCGTGGTCATCGACCTGGTCCCCAACCACTCCTCCGACCAGCACGAGTGGTTCCGCGCCGCCCTGGACGCAGGTCCTGGTTCCCCCGAGCGCGACCGCTACATCTTCCGTCACAGCGACGATGGCGCCCCGAACAACTGGGGCTCGCTCTTCGGCGGCCCGGCCTGGCAACCGGTGGAGCCGATCACCGGCCGCAGTGAGGACCGCGACTGGTACTACCTCCACCTGTTCGCCGCCGAGCAGCCCGACTTCAACTGGTCCAACGAGGACGTCCACGAGCACTTCCGAGCCTTCCTGCGCTTCTGGGTGGAGCGCGGCATCGACGGGTTCCGCGTGGACGTCGCCCACGGCCTGGTCAAGGCCGAGGGGCTGCCCGACGACGATCTCGGCCCCGACCGGTGGAACGTCGTCGGCCTGGAGGGCGAGGACGGGGCCGCCTCTCGCGAGAAGCTGCCCGACGTCGGGCCCGCCTTCAACCAGCCCGGGGTCCACGACATCTACCGCGAGTGGCGCCGTGTCCTGGACGAGGTCGGGCAGGACATCCTCATGGTCGCCGAGGCCTGGGTGCCCACCGAGGCGGAGGCCGCCCTGTACGTGCGCGCCGACGAGATGAGCCAGGCCTTCAACTTCCCCTTCCTCATCGCCGGCTGGGACGCCGCCGAGCTTCGCCGCGTCATCGACGTCTCCCTGAAGGAGTACGGCGCCGTCGGGGCCCCGGCAACCTGGGTGCTGTCCAACCACGACGTCGTGCGTCACGCCTCCCGTCTGTCCTATCCCGCGGACATGGATACCGACTCCGGGATCGGCCCGAGGGACCCCCAACCCGATGCCGAGCTCGGCCTGGCCCGGGCGCGTGCCGCGACGCTGTTCATGCTGGGCCTGCCCGGCAGCGCCTACCTCTACCAGGGCGAGGAGCTGGGCCTGCCCGAGCACACCACCATGGAGGACGAGGCCCGCCAGGACCCCCTGTGGGAGCGCACCAACCACCTCGTGCCGGGCCGCGACGGCTGCAGGGTCCCCCTGCCGTGGAGCCGCGACGGGGCCTCGTACGGCTACAGCACCACCGGCCGCACCTGGCTGCCCCAGCCCGAGGGGTGGGGCGAGTACTCGCCCGAGGCCCAGGACGGACGTGAGGACTCCACCCTGGACCTGTACCGGCGGGCCATCGCCCTGCGCCGTGATCGCCGGCTCGGACGCGGGGCGGTGGAGTGGCTCGCCGCCGAGCCCGGCGTCCTGCTCCTGCGCAACGGGAGCACCGGCGTCGCCCTCAACACCACCGAGCACCCGGTGAGGCTTGAGGGCGTCGGAGCCTCCATCATCACCTCCTGGCACCCGGCGGACCAGGACGGGGCGGAGGCCGGAGACGCCGGGGGCGTCGTCGTACCGCCCAATGGAGCCTGCTGGCTGGAACTACCCGCAGGGGGACCCGATGGCGGCGACCCGCGCTGACGTGGCCAGAGCGGCCGGGGTGTCGCCCTCGACCGTCACCTACGTCCTGTCCGGTCAGCGCTCGACGCGCTCCAGCACCCGGGAGCGGGTCATGCGGGCCGTGCGGGACCTCGACTACCACCCCAACACCGCCGCCCGCTCACTGGCCTCGCCGGTGCTGCGCACCGTGGGGGTCCTGTTCCGGCGCCAGCGCCCCACCATCGACGCCAACGACCTCGACTACGTCGACGGCGTCCGTCGGGCCCTGGAGCCCAGCGGGATCCAGGTCGTCATCCCGGCCATGAAGTCCTCGGCGCCGCTGATCGAGCTGCGCTCGCTCGTGCGCTCCGGATCCCTGGGCGGGGTCGTCCTCATGGACGTGGCCCAGGGTGATGAGCGCGAGCAGATGCTCCTTCAGGAGAAGATCCCCACCGTCCTCATCGGTTCCTCGGGTCGCAGCGATGGGGCCCCGGGCATCGACACCGACTTCGCGCAGATGGCGCGCGCCGCCGTCGAGCACCTGGCCGGGCTCGGGCACCGGCGCGTCGTCGCGCTCATGCGGGAGACGGCTCATGACGACTCCCACGCGCGCCAGGATCAGGCCTGCGAGCTCCTGCGGGCGGCCGGCGACCTCGGGCTGGATGTCCTCGTGCGCCAGGTGCCGGAGCTGGCACTGGCCGGCGGCGACGTCGTGGGCGCTGATGGCCTCCTGGGCGGACGCACGGCCGTCGTCTCCAACAACCCGGCCGCCCTGGTGGGGCTCGCCTGCGCGGCGAAGGCCCACGGGCTGTCCATTCCCGCCGACCTGTCGGTGCTCACCCTCGGGGTCACGGAGTACCGCGGACGACAGGGGGAGGCCTTCAGTGAGATGAGCGTGGACCGTGAGGCGATGGGGGCCGCGGCGGGCTCCGCGCTGCTGGCTCGGCTGAGGGGCGAACCCGATCCGGGTGAGCACCGTACGCTCATGTCCGCGGTGCTGAGCGACCGCGGCTCCACGGCTCGGTGCCGGGACCGGCGGCTGCGACGGAACGGCCCGGCTGGGCCCGCAGTGTGCCAGACTCGGAGGCGAGCCGGTGCCGTTGAGGGGTGAGGTGTCATGGCGCCGAACACAGGCCGTGTTGTCAACACTCTCATTGGTCTCCTGACCGTGGCCGTGGTCGGCCTCAGCGTCGTCCCGTGGCTGGTACCCAGGATCCAGGAGGCGGTGCGGGACAAGCCCGACTCCGACCTCGTCCTGGCGGCGGTCAAGGAGCATCAGGCGGTGCTGGACGCCGAGTGGACCGATACCGAGGCCACCACCGGGGCCTCGCCACCCATGCGGACCGAGGAGACCATTCGTGACGGGCGCGAGCAGCTGACCCAGGACGGCATCCCGGTGACCTCCGCGATGAGCAGGGTCCGGCGTATCAGGGCCACCTTCCAGGATGACGGCAGCGTCCATGTGACAGCCGAGGTCTCCACGTCCAAGACCTACGCAGACGGTTCCGGCACGACCAGCGTGGAGACGGACCGTCACAGCCTCGTCCTCACCGGGAACGACGCCCGTGGGTACGCGGTGGTAAGCGATGAGGTCGTCGATCCGGCGCGTCCCAGTCCTCCCGATGACATCCGGCACCGCGCGGATCTCATGGCTCTGGGGGTGAGCATCGTGTTCGCCTTCATCGCCGTCGGCGGGATGGTGCTGTCCTGGCGGGGTCGAGCCCACTCGCCTCGTTCCCTGTCATGGTTCTCGTTCGGCGGCACCTTCGCACTGGCGGTGGGCCTCGTCTGGATGTACACGGTCGGCAACGCCCGCATCCAGGACGACTACAGGGACGGCACGCTGAGCTGCAACGGGGAGCGTCTCGCCTCGCTCGACTCCAGGCTCAGCCTCTTCTTCTCCCATGACTGCGTGGTGCAGAGCCGGATCGACGTGCTCGCCGCGCTGCTGACCGCCGTCATCATCGTCCTCATCGAGTACCGGATCCTCCTGGGCCTGCGCCTACGAGCGCTGCGATCCGTCGTCAGCCCCTCGATTTCAACAAAAAATTCATAGACGACACGGCTCCGTGTCGTCTATGAATTTTTTGTTGAAATACAGCCGATGCGGTCGCCGGAGTGCTTAGAGGTTCACTTCTTCCTGGCCGGCTTGGCCGGGGCCTCGCCGAGCTCGGCGGCGGTGACGCTCACCGGCGCCGCTCCCTCGGCGTCGGCGTCCGCGGCCTGGGCGGCCTGCTCCACGGTGAAGGGACCGGTGACCTTCGCGGCCTCGGTCAGGTCCGCGCGCACCGCTTCGACGGCCTCGGCGTACTCGGGGCGGTCGGCGGCAACGGCCAGCGTCACCGAGAGGATCGGCGTCTTCTGGCTCGTCTTGGCCTCCGACTTCACCTTGCGCAGCGCGGCCAGGGCGGTTCCGGCTCGGGCGACCAGCTCGGCGTCGGCCCCGGCGGCGGCCTCACGCAGGCCGGTGGACTGCGGCCAGGCGGCCCGGTGCACCGAGCCGGTGCGGTACCAGCTCCACACCTCCTCGGTGGCGAAGGGCAGGAAGGGGGCCAGCAGGCGCACGAAGGTGTCCACCGCGATCGCCAGCGTCGCCCGCGCCGAGCGCACGGCCGCTGCGTCGTGGGAGCCGTCGAAGTCGTTGGCCCGGTCCTTGACCAGCTCGATGTAGTCGTCGCAGAAGGTCCAGAAGAAGGACTCGGTGACCTCCAGGGCGCGGGCGTGCCCGAACTCCTCGAAGGCGGCCGTGGCGACATCGACGACGTCGGCCAGCGCGGCCAGGACCGCGCGGTCGATCGGCTCGCTGACCACCGAGGCGTCCAGGCAGGGCGCGGGCGCCGCGGCCACGGTGGCCTCGTCGGCATCCCACGGGATCCCCATGGACAGGGCGAACTTGGAGGCGTTGAGCACCTTGATGGCCAGGCGCCGACCGATCTTGATCTGGGTCTCCTCGAAGGCCGCGTCCAGGCCCAGGCGGGCCGAGCTGGCCCAGTAGCGCACGGCGTCGGAGCCGTACTGCTCCAGCAGCCCCATGGGGGTGACGACGTTGCCCTTCGACTTGGACATCTTCTTGTGGTCGGAGTCCAGGATCCAGCCCGACAGGCCGGCATTCGTCCACGGCAGCGCCGCGAACTCCAGGTCGGCGCGCACCACCGAGGTGAACAGCCAGGTGCGGATGATGTCCTGGCCCTGGGGGCGCAGGTCCATCGGGTAGACCCGGCCGAAGAGGTCCTCATCGGTCAGCCAGCCCGAGGCCAGCTGGGGAGAGAGGGAGGATGTGGCCCAGGTGTCCATGATGTCGAGCTCGCCGACGAAGCCGCCGGGCTCACCGCGCTGGTCCTCGGCGTAGCCGGCCGGGACGTCGGAGGAGGGGTCCACCGGCAGCTCGGACTCGGCCGGGGTCAGGACCGCGTCGTAATCGACCTCGCCGTCGGCCCCGACCTTGTACCACAGCGGGAAGGGGACGCCGAAGAAGCGCTGACGCGAGACCAGCCAGTCGTTGTTGAGGCCCCGCACCCAGTTCTCGTAGCGCACGCGCATGAAGTCGGGGTGGAAGTCCAGCTGGCGGCCGCGCTCCAGCAGCTCGTGGCGCAGGTCGGTGCCGGAGGCCGGGTTGATCCACTCCTTGCCGCCGTTGCGGATGTACCACTGGCGGGAGGTGACGATCTCCAGGGGCTTGTCGCCCTTCTCGAAGAAGTTCGTCTGACGCACCGTCTTGGTCGGCTCGCCGCGCATCTCGCCGGTCTGCGCCAGGCGGGCCACCAGGGCCTCGCGGGCGGAGAAGGCGGTCTTGCCGGCCATGGCCGCGTACATCTCGCGGCCGGCCTCGGAGGTGATCCACTCGGGCGTCTCGGTCTCGATGCGGCCGTCCTTGCGCAGGATCGCGCGCAGCGGCAGCTGCAGGTCGCGCCACCAGTCGATGTCGGTGGTGTCGCCGAAGGTGCAGCACATGGCGATGCCGGCGCCCTTGTCCTTCTCCGCGGCCGGGTGCGCCAGGACCGGAACCTCGACGCCGAAGACGGGGGAGGAGACCGTGGTGCCGAACAGGGGCTGGTAGCGCTCGTCATCGGGGTGGGCCACCAGGGCCACGCAGGCGGCCAGCAGCTCGGGGCGGGTGGTCTCGATGCACACGTCGACGCCGTTCTCCACCGGGGCGCCGGCGGCCTCGGCCTTCGCGGCGGCGGCCTCATCCACGATGTGGAAGGCCAGGCGGTGGTAGAAGCCGGGGTACTCGCGCGACTCCAGCTCGGCCTGGGCCACCGCTGTCTGGAAGGTGACGTCCCACAGGCCGGGGGCCGCCGCCTGGTAGGCCTCGCCTCGCTCGAGGTTGTGCAGGAAGGCGGTCTGTGCCACCTTGCGGGCCCGCTCACCGATCGTCTGGTAGGTGTGCGACCAGTCCACGCTCAGGCCCAGGCGGCGCCACAGCGCCTCGAACTGCTTCTCGTCCTCGACCGTGAGCCGCTCGCACAGCTCGACGAAGTTGCGACGCGAGACCGGAACCTGGTCGCGGGCCTTGATCGACTTGCCCTCGCCGCCGGTGTGCGGCGGGGTGAAGTCCGGGTCGTAGGGAAGGGAGGGGTCGCAGCGCACCCCGAAGTAGTTCTGGACTCGGCGCTCGGTGGGCAGGCCGTTGTCGTCCCAGCCCATGGGGTAGAACACCGCCTTGCCGCGCATGCGCTGGAAGCGGGCCACGGTGTCGGTGTGGGTGTAGGAGAAGACGTGCCCCACGTGCAGGGAGCCGGAGACCGTCGGCGGCGGGGTGTCGATGGAGAAGACCTCCGCGCGCTCGGCGCTGCGGTCGAAGGCGTAGGTCCCCTCGGCCTCCCAGCGCTCGCCCCAGGCGGTCTCCAGGCCGTCGGTCGACACCTTGGCAGGCACCCGCGGGCTGTGCGGCTCGGGGGGCAGCAGACGGCTGGACGATGACTGGGCAGAGGCGTGGCTCGTGGGGGTCTCAGACATGGGGCTGATTCTGTCACGGCGCGGCCGCGGGCCTCGACACGGCCCGGTGTGAGGTCCGTGGACGTCGTCGTGGACGTCCTCGTAGATGTTGTTGTAGATGTCGTTGCAGATGCTGTCGCGAATGCCGTCGGCGCCCTCCTGTGTCACAGGCGTGAATCCGGGTTACGAAACGAGAACGGATTGGTACGCTTGTACCAGTAGGGGTCGAGGAGGACCCGCACCGGTGCCGGCCGGAGGTGAACCGGAGTCGAGGAGGATGCGCATGGACGAGGAGCCGGTGGAGCACATGGAGCACAGGGACCCGGCAGGAGGGACGCCGTCGGACGTCACGGACCGTCTGCGTGAGCTCGCCGAGCAGGCGGGCGTGCTCAGCCGCAAGAACACCCACCTGGCCAACGCCCTGCGGGCGGCGCGCCAGGAGCTGGCCGCGCTGCACGAGGACGTCAAGGCCCTCCAGCTCCCGCCCCTGGCGCACGCCACCGTCCTGGCCGTGGACGCCACCGCGCGCACCGCCGACGTCTCCATCGCCGGGCGGCGCCACCGGGTGGGCGTGGGGCCCGCGGTGGTGGCCTCGTCCCTGCATCCGGGCGACGACGTCGTCCTCAACGAGCACCTCGTCATCACCGCCACCAGCCCCTCGCCGCGCTTCGGCGAGGTCGTCACCGTCAAGGAGACCTACGACGACGCCACCGTCCTGGTCCTGGCCCGCCACGACGAGGAGCAGGTCCTCAGCCTCTCGGAGACTCTGACCGACCGCCGCCCCCGGGTGGGCGACGCGCTTGTGGCCGACCTGTCCGTGCGCATGGCGCTGCGCCCGGTCGTGCGCTCCGAGGTCGAGGAGCTCGTCCTGGAGGAGGTGCCCGACGTCGGGTACGAGGACATCGGGGGACTGGGGGAGCAGATCGAGCTCATCCGCGACGCCGTCGAGCTGCCGTTCCTGCACCCCGACCTCTACCGGGAGCATCGCCTCACCCCGCCGCGCGGCGTGCTGCTCTACGGCCCGCCCGGCTGCGGCAAGACCCTCATCGCCAAGGCCGTCGCCGCCTCCCTGGGGGCGGGCGGGCGCGGCGAGGCCTACTTCCTCAACATCAAGGGGCCCCAGCTGCTGGACAAGTACGTCGGCGAGACCGAGCGGCGCATCCGCGTCATCTTCGCCCGCGCCCGGGAGAAGGCGGCCACCGGGGTGCCCGTCGTCGTCTTCTTCGACGAGATGGACTCCCTGTTCCGCACCCGCGGGTCCGGACGGTCCTCGGACGTGGAGACCACCGTGGTCCCGCAGATGCTCGCCGAGATCGACGGCGTCGACGAGCTGGACAACGTCGTGGTCATCGGGGCCACCAACCGCGAGGACATGATCGACCCGGCGATCCTGCGGCCGGGCCGCCTCGACGTCAAGATCCGCATCGGCCGGCCGGACAGGCGCGGGGCCGGTGAGATCCTGGCGACCTACCTGACGCCCGACCTCCCGATCAGCGAGGAGCTCCTGGACGCCCACGGCGGAGCGCAGGGGGCGGTGGATGCCCTCATCGGCCAGGTGGTCGAGGCCCTCTACACCCGCCGTCGCGCCACCGAGATGGTCGAGCTCACCCGCTCCGACGGGCAGGTCGAGATCCTCCACGTCGCCGACCTCGTCAGCGGCGCCATGCTCGCCAACATCGTCGACCGGGCCAAGAAGGCGGCGGTCAAGGACCTGGTCACCAGTGGGCGGCGCGGCCTGACGACTGAGCACCTGCACCGCGCCGTCATCGAGGAGATCGTCGAGAACGAGGGCCTGCCCGCCACCGTCCACCCCGACGACTGGGCCCGCGTCAGCGGGCGGCGCGGGGCCCCGGTCGTCTCCATGGCCGTGCTCCAGCGCTCCCGGGAGGAGTGAGAATGACTGCATCGGCGGCATCGACGATTCCCCAGCGCGCCCCCGGCCGCGAGATGACGGTCATGGGACTGGAGACCGAGTACGGGATCCTCGGCGCCGAGCCCGAGGACGTCGTGGCCGCCTGCCTGGAGGCCGAGCGCGAGCAGGGGCGCAGCGACGGCGTGCGCTGGGACTACTCGGGTGAGTACCCCCTGCGAGACGCCCGCGGCTTCGAGGTGGACCGCTCGGCGGTCGACCCCTCCATGCTCACCGACGTCCCCGGAGCCGGCTCCCTCGAGGGGCCCGTCCCCGGGCGCCTGCGCACCACCGCCGTAGTGCGCCTGACCGCTCAGGAGGAGGCCTGGCAGCGCGGCACCGCCACCTGCCTGCCCGCCGGTGGGCGCCTTTACGTGGACCACGGGCACCCCGAGTACGCGATCCCCGAGTGCACCGGGGCCGCGCAGGCCGTGCTGGCAGACCGGGCCGGGGACCTCCTGGTGGCCAGGGGAGCGGACCTGCTGCGCCGCCGCGGCGTGGCGGCCCGGCTGTTCAAGAACAACGTCGACGGCAAGGGAGCCACCTACGGCACGCACGAGAACTACCTCGTGCCCCGGTCCCTCGACTTCGACGACCTCGTCGGGGCTCTCGTGCCCCTGCTCGTGGCCCGCCCGCTCCTGGTGGGCTCCGGGCGCGTCGGCACCGGCGCCGTCGCCCAGAACGCCGACTTCCAGATCAGCCAGAGGGCCGACTACCTGGAGAAGATCGTGGGCCTGGGCACCACGGTGGACCGCCCCCTGGTCAACACCCGCGACGAGCCCCACGCCGACCCCGAGCGCTGGCGGCGCCTCCACCTGGTGGCCGGGGACGCCAACTGCTTCGACACCATGACCTGGCTCAAGCTCGGCATGACCTCCCTGGTCCTCCAGGTCCTGGCCGACGGCGTCCCCGACACCTGGCGCCGCCTGCGCCTGGCCGACCCGGTCGCCCAGGCCCGGGACGTCTCCCGCGACACCCGCCTGGAAGGAGCGCTCCAACTCTCCGACGGGCGGCGCATGAGCGCCCTGGAGATCCTGGAGCACTACCTCGATGCGGTGCGCACCCACCTGGGGGACCAGGGGCGCCGCGCGCCGGCGCCGGCGGGCGATCCGCTCCACCCGGATCTGCTCGCCCTGGCCGACGGCCGCGACACCGACGGAGCCGAGACCGGCGCGATCCTCGCCCTCTGGGAGGCCTCCCTGCGCGAGCTCGAGACCCTGCGCGCCGCAGGCGGCGAGAGCGGAGAGTCAGGAGGACCCGCCGGGCACCTGGAGTGGGTCGCCAAGAAGCAGCTCCTGGACGCCACCGCCCGCCGCCACCCCGGTGAACGCGGACGTGACGTCCTGCGCGCCGTCGACCTGGCCTGGTCCGAGCTGTCCCCGGCAGGGCGCGGCCTGGCCGAGCGGGTGCCGGCCGGTGCCGCGGCGAGAGGCGGGCTCGACGACCAGGCGGTTGCGGCGGCCCTCGGCGAGCCTCCCGCCACCACGCGGGCCTGGCTGCGCGGCAGGCTCGTGGGAGCCTTCCCCGGCCAGGTCGTCGCCGCCGGCTGGCACTCCATGGTCCTGGAGACCGGTGAGAAGGACCAGCGCCGCCTGCCCCTGACCGACCCCCTGGCCTTCACCCGCACCACCACGTCATCGGCCATCGAGGGCGCCGCCGACGTCGTCGAGGTCCTCGCCCGCCTCACGGGCGAGCACCCTGACCGCCCCGGGATAGCCGGTCGCCCCCGGACCGCACCATCACCCCGCAAGGAGAGCATCCATGAGTGAGTTCGCCCAGCCGTCCCGCAGCCGCCAGGACGACCCCGCCCCCGACGACGACCCGACCCCCGCCCCCGCCGGACCGGCCCGAGGCCAGGGCCTGGACTCCGTCCTGGACATGATCGACGACGTCCTGGCCGTCGACGCCCAGGAGTTCGTGCGCGGCTTCGTCCAGAAGGGCGGCCAGTGAGCACCTGTGCCCCCGGGCCGCGCGTCACCGGTCTGGAGACCGAGTTCGGCGTCCTGTGCGCCTCCGCGGGGCCGCAGGCCGCGACGGAAGACCTGCCGGACGTCGAGCAGGCGGCGGCGCTCATCTTCCGCCACCGGCCCGCCGGCTACCGCAGCACCAACCTCTTCCTGCCCAACGGCGGACGCCTCTACCTCGACATCGGTGCCCACCCCGAGTACGCCACCGCCGAGTGCGTGCGCGTGCGCGACCTCGTCGCCCAGGACCAGGCCGGCCGCGCTATCCTCGCCGCCATGGCCGAGCGCGCCGCCGCGAGCCTCGCCCGGCAGGAGGGGGAGGAGGACCGGGGCGGTGCGGCCCGCCTCCACCTCCTGGCCAACAACACCGACTCGGCCGGCCACACCTACGGCTGCCATGAGAGCTACTCCGTGCCCCGCCACCTGCTTGATCGCCCCGATGTCGCCAGTGGTGGGGACGGTGAGCTCACCATGGCGGTGCTCACCTCCTTCCTGGCCACCCGCCCGGTCCTGGTCGGCTCCGGGCGCCCGCTGGGAGCCGGTACCGCCGGCGCAGGCGCGGACGGCTCGGGAGCGCAGGACGAGGAGACCGCCTGGGGCCTGTCGCCGCGCGCCCCCCACCTTCAGGCCCTGACCTCGGCCGACACCACCGGCCAGCGCGCCCTGGTCAACACCCGCGACGAGCCCCACGCCGATCCCACCCGCCTGCGCCGACTGCACGTCACCTGCGCCGACACCACCATGGCCGAGCCGACCACGGGGCTGCGCAGCGCCGTGACCCTCCTGCTCCTGGACGCCCTCGAGGCCGGCCGGGACTTCAGCGACCTCGTCCTGACCGACCCACTGGCCACGCTGTCCGCGCTGGGGGAGAGCCCCTGGGGCGAGGTCTCCGCCGTCACCGCCGACGGCCGCCGGCTGAGCGCCGTCGACCTCCAGGAGTCCTTCCTGGAGCGGTTGATCTCCTACCTGGACGACGTCGGAGTGCCGGAGCCCCTCCGCGGCGCCGAGCACCTGCTGACCGACCTGGCGCCCCGAGTCATCGCCGCGCTGCGCGACCATGACGCCGGGTCCATCGACACCGAGATCGACTGGGCCATCAAACGCCGCCTCATGCGCGCCCAGCGCGAGCGCCACCCCGGGCTCACGGGGGAGGCGCTTCGGGTCCTGCGCTCGCGGATCGACCTGGCCTACCACGACCTCAACGCCGAGACCGGGCTCGCCCCGCGCCTGACCGCGCAGGGGGCCATGACGCGCCTGTGCGAACCGGAGGAGGTCGAGCGCGCCCGCCGCACGCCCCCGGCGACGCGCGCCGCCCTGCGCGGAGCCTTCGTGGAGGCCTGCCTGGAGGCGGGAGCCGACTTCTCGGTGACCTGGGAGAGTCTGCGCCTGGACTCGCCGCCCACCGCGCCGGTGGACCTGCCCGACCCCCTGGCGACGGTCCATGAGGCCGCCCAGCGCCTGACCGAGCGGGTGAAGCGCCTGCACCCCGAGGAGATGCACCGCATCGACCTCGTGGGACGAGGCGGCCTGGGAGCCCCGGGCTAGCTCCCGCCGGGCGCTGCCCCACCTTCGTCACTGCCAACCTACCACCAGGTTTCCCCGTCTTTTCAACGGATAGTTCTGAGCATCCGGCGACCGGTCCGTGCCCGTCAGGCCCTTGCGGGAACCACCGGGAAGGAGTAGACACTTAGGTGTGCCTCACCAAAGCCGATGAGGCGTTGACGGGAAGGAGCCGCTATGGCCAGCACAGCCAGTTCAGCCAGGACAGCAGCGACCGCCGCGGCGGGCCGCGGCGGCGCCCGGGCCGTGGGCATCACCGCTCCGCGTAACCTCATCAACGTGGGGGTCTTCACCGCCCTGTACTTCATCGCCCTGTTCGGCTCCGGGATCCTCGGGGCGATCCACCCGCTCATGATCTTCATCGGCGGGATCCTCGGCGTCGTCGTGGAGGCGATCATCTGCATGCTCTACGTGGCCCGCACCCGGGCCTTCGGCGCTTACACGATCCTGGGGCTCATCATCGGCATCCTCATGGTCGTCACCGGGCACGCCTGGGTGACGCCGCTGGTCGCCTCCGGCCTGGGCCTCGTCGCCGACGCCATCACCCGCGCCGGCGGATACACCAGGACCACCACCAACGCGCTGGGGTTCGCCGCCTTCTCCCTGTGGGTCATCAGTCCGATCCTGCCGGTGATCTGGGCCTCGGACGCCTACTTCGCCCACATCCGCGAGTCCATGGGGGACAAATACGCCACTGACCTCCAGTCACTGATCAGCCCGATGTTCCTGGTGGGGTGGATGCTCATCATCGCGCTCATCGCCTACGCCAGCGCCCTGCTGGGAATGAGGGTGCTGCGCAAGCACTTCGAGCGCGCGGGCGTCGCCTGAGCATGCGGCGCACGCAGGCCCAGGCAGCCGGCTCGGTGACGCCGGCGGAGCCCGCCCGGCAGCCGCGCACGCTCCTCGGTGCCCTGTTCGGAGGCAAGACCCGGCCGCGGGCTCATGCCGCCTGCCGTGTCCACGCCGATCCGCGCAGCAAGATCATCCTGCTGCTGGTGTGCAACGTGCTGGTCATGGGGGTGGCCTCAAGCCTGCTCGTCGGACTCATCGCGGTCCTGGTGGGCGTGCTCATCGCGCTGGATGAGCCGGTACGGGTCCTTGTCAGCTACGCCCTCATCACCGCGGTGTTCTGGGGGCTCACCCAGCTGCCGCAGTGGTGGCCCACCGGCCTCGCGGTGCTTCTCGGGGTGTCGGCCTACTGGCTGCTGCGCTTCGCCATCTCGCTGTCGCTGGGCGCCTGGTTCGTCACCACCACCCGCGTCAGCACCCTGCTGCCGGCCCTCAACCAGCTGCGCGCACCGCGGTTCCTCACCATCCCGCTGGCCGTCCTCTTCCGGTTCGTGCCGGCCGCCCTCGACGAGGCCAGGGGCGTCATCGAGGCCATGCGGCTGCGGGGCTACAGCGGCTCCTATGTGTGGCGCCACCCGCTGGACGGCATCGAGAAGCTCGTCGTCCCCGTCCTGGCCGCCTCGGCCCGCAGCGCCGACGATCTCTCGGCCGCTGCCCTCATCCGGGGCCTGGGCAGTGGCGGCCGCCCCACCGTCGTCGACCGCCTGCGCTTCGCTCCGGCCGACGCCGTGCTCCTGGTGCTCAGCGGCGGCCTGGTCGCCCTGGCGCTCCATCCCGCCTGGGGGAGGTGACAGTGTTCCCTCCGTCGCCTGCCAGTGGATCCCACCCGCGTCTGCGCGGCGTCTCCTACGCCTATCCCACCGGCCAGCAGGTACTCGACGACGTCGACCTCGACATCGCCCCCGGCGGCCTCACCCTCGTGTGCGGTGCCTCGGGATCGGGCAAGTCCACCGTCCTGCGGCTGCTCAACGGCCTCATCCCGCACTTCCATGACGGTGATCTCACCGGCCAGGTCCTCATCGGCGACGAGGAGGTCCGCGCCGTCCCGATCGAGCGGTCCGGCCTGCGCACCGCCACCGTCTTCCAGAACCCCGCCACCCAGTTCTTCACGACCACGGTGGCCGACGAGCTCGCCTTCGCCCCCCAGAACTATCAGGTTCCGGCGCAGGAGATCCGACGACGTCGAACCGATGCCCTGGAGGAGCTGGGCGTCGCCGACCTGGCCGACCGGGACCTGCGCGGCCTGTCCGGCGGGCAGGCCCAGAAGGTCGCCTGCGCCCAGGCCCTGGCCCAGCAGACCCCCGTCATCCTCCTGGACGAGCCCACCTCCAACCTGGACCCGCACGCGATCGACGACGTGCGCGCCGCCATCGAACGGCTCAAGCGGTCCGGTCGGACCCTTGTGGTGGCCGAGCACCGCATCTACTTCCTGCGCGGCCTCGTCGACCAGGCCGTCATCATGGGGCGGGGGCGCGTGCTGCACCGGATGTCGGGCGAGGAGCTGTGGCGGATCGGGGAGGATCGCCGCAAGGAACTGGGCCTGCGCACCCTGGAGCGGCCCCGTCTCGACACGACTCCTGCGCCCGTCGCCGCCCTGGCCGGGTATGCGGGTGCTCAGGCCGCCGACGACGCGGGCGACAGTGTCGTGCACCGCTCGCGAGCGGCCAGTCGCACCCTCCGGATCGAGTGCGACGAGAGCCCCGGAGGGGCGGGCAGGAGCGGGCTGCTCATTGAGAACCTCAGGGTCGAGCGAGGCGGCCACCTCATCCTGGACATCCCCGAGCTCTTCTTCCCGGCCGGCGCCGTCACCGGGGTCATGGGGTCCAACGGCATCGGCAAGACGACCCTGGCGCGGGCCGTCTGCCGCCTGCAACGCGCCCGGCGAGGCGCACGCGTCACCCTGGACGGCAGGGAGCTCGCCGCCGGCCAGGCCTTCCTCGTCATGCAGGACGTCCACCGCCAGCTCTTCACCGAGTCGGTCTCCCAGGAGGCCGGCCTCGCCCAGCTCGAGCGCCTCGACCTGGACGGCCTGGCCGAGCGCCACCCGCTCTCGCTCAGCGGTGGGCAGAAGCAGCGCCTCGTCATCGCCACCGCCATCGACCAGGACGCTCGGGTCCTCATCCTCGACGAGCCCACCTCCGGCGTCGATCACCGTCACCTCGTCGCCATCGCAGCCGAGCTGAGAGACCTGGCGCGCGAGGGCCGCGTCGTCATCGTCATCAGCCACGACATCGAGTTCCTCAACGAGTGCGCCGACCACGTCGTCGAGATCACGCATAATCTGAACACAAGTCAATAATGATAATGATTTGCAAAAATGGTGATATTGGAGTAGACGTGCGGTTGTCTCGAAGACGCGCCTGAGGCGACTCGCCCCAGGTGCTCCGGCACGACATCGGACACTCACTCATCACAATCCGCGAGTCCGCGACAACCCCCGAAGGAGAAACTATGGATACCGCCAGCCCCGCACCGGCAGCGACTGAGCCGGAAAGGCCCGCCGTGCGCACCTCATCGCGCTCGGGCCTGGCCGACTCCACCCTGGGAACCCGCAACCTCATGACGATCGCGGCGCTGGCAGTGGTCTCGATGATCCTCCTGGTGCCGTTGAACTACGTGGCGCCCGGAGCCGGCGCCGCCCCGAACGGCGTCCTCGTCGGCTGCTCCATGATGGGCCTGTGGGTCATCCCCTTCCTGCTGCCCGCCACTATCGTGCGCCGCCCCGGCGCCGTCGTCATCGGCGCTCTCCTCATGGGCATCATGAGTGTCTTCACCACTCCGACCGGCCCCGCGGCCATTGTCGGCACCCTCATCGGTGGGCTCTTCATCGAGGTGCCCCTGGCGCTCCTGCTGTACCGCAAGTGGACCTGGTGGTCCTTCCTGATCTCAGCGGCCGTCTTCGGTCTGCTCAACGGCTCGATGTACCTCTCCCTTCTCAAGGCGACGGTCGGTGCCTCCTTCACCGGGGCGGTCATCGTGGTCTCGCTCGTCTCAGCGCTGGCCGGTGGCGGGGTCGCCATCGTCCTGACCCGGTTGCTCAACCGCGCCGGCGTCGGCATCGACCACCGCACGAGCGGCCGTGCCTGAGGCCGTGCCCTCGGCGCCCCGGACGGAGGGGTGCCCGCAGGAGCGGGCGGAACCGGCGCTGGTGAGGGTCGAGAACCTCTCCGTCCACTACCTCGGGCGCGAGAGCTGGGTCCTGGAGTCGGTCGACCTGACCCATCTGCGCGGCCAGGTCACCGCCGTCATCGGCCCGTCGGGCTGCGGCAAGACCACGCTGGTGCGCGCCCTGTGCGGCCTCGTCCCGCACTGCCTGCCCTCGGAGTACGCCGGCAGCCTGAACCTGGCCGGCACCGAGGTCGCCGACGCCACCGTCCAGTCCCTCGCCGAGACCGTCGCCTACGTCGGCCAGAGCCCCGATGCCGCCGTCGTCACCCGCACCGTCCATGATGATGTCGCCTTCCCCCTGCAGAACATGTGCCTGCCCCGGACCGAGATCACCTCGCGGGTGGAGGAGGCCCTGCGCGCGGTGGGGCTCATCGAGCGCATCTGGGACGACCCGTGGACCCTCTCAGGCGGACAGCGTCAGCGCCTCGCCGTCGCCGTCGCCCTGGCCATGCGTCCGCAGCTCCTCGTCCTCGACGAGCCGACAAGCACCATCGACACCACCGGCCGTGAGGAGTTCTACGCACTCATCTCCTCGCTGACGGCCTCCGGGACGGCGGTCGTCGTCATCGACCACGACCTCGACCCGGTGCTGCCCATCGTCAACCAGGTCCTCGCCCTCGACGCCGCCGGAGGCACCATCGCCGTGGGCTCCCCGCGCGACGTCTTCACCGGGCACCGCAGCGAGCTGACCGACGCCGGAGTGTGGATGCCCCGGGCCCTGCGCGACCTCGACGATGCCCCCCTCGCCGGCTCCTCCGGGCCACAGGCACCACTGACCTGCGCCGACGCCGGCATCCGGGTGCCGCGACTCACCGATCTGTGTGCGGACGTCCAGGTGCGCTACCTGGAGAAGCAGAGGTGGGGCGCTGGTGAGAGGTGGGAGGAGGTCGAGGTCATCGACACCCGTGACGCGCTCGCGGGTTGCGCTCGGCCGGAGTCCGGAACCAGTGTCGAGCTGGTCGACCTCGAGGTTCCGGGACGCTCGCCCCGCGTCTCCATGCGGCTGGGCGGCGGAGAGCTCGTGGCGCTGGTCGGGCCCAACGGCGCGGGCAAGTCCTCGATCCTGTCCGCCCTGGCCGGACTCGTGCGCTCCACCGCGACCAGAGCGGTGGTCGGCGGCCGAGAGGTGGGAAAGGGCAGGCACCTGGTCGGCTACGTCTTCCAGAACCCCGAGCACCAGTTCGTGGCCACCACTGTGGGGGCCGAGCTCGCGGTCGGGGGGACGGCGCCGGCGAGGGTCGACCAGCTCCTCGAGCAGTTCCACCTCACCTCTCACCGTGACCACCACCCCCTGACCCTCTCGGGCGGTCAGGCCCGCAGGCTCTCCGTGGCCACCATGGTCAGCGAGGAGCGCGACGTCGTCGTGCTGGACGAGCCCACCTACGGGCAGGACTGGGACAACACTCGTGAGCTCATGGGCTTCATCGACCGGCTGAGAGACCAGGGGCGCACGGTCATCATGGCCACTCATGACCTGGAGCTCGCCCTGAGGCACTGCACCCACCTCATCGCTCTGCCGCAGCCGGCGCCGCTAGCCGGAAGAGGGTCGGCTCCCGCCGAGGAGGCCGCTGCTGCCGACGGCGCAGGCGAGACGGCGATGGCTGCGGCAACCGGGGTGGCGGCTCCATCCCCCGTACCTCTCGACCCGGTAGCGGTGCCGCCCCGACCCCGGCCGCGGCGAGGTCTGTTCACCTCACTCAATCCCTTCACCCTCTTCGTGTCGGTCCTGCCCGTCATGGTGATGGTCTTCGCTCTGCGCAACCATCACCTCAACCTCGGCGTCCTGTTGACCTCCTCGATCCTCGTCCTCGCCGCACGCGCCTCCCTGCGGCGCACCATCACCTCGGTGATCGCCCCCTGGGCGGTGAGCGCGCTCATGATCTGGATCTTCAGCGCAGGACACCGCCAGGAGACCGCGGCGCGCCTCTACGACCTGGGTGATGCGGTAACGGGAGGTACCGGTATCGGCGCACTCGTCGCTCTCGTCCTCGTCTCCGGAGTCTCCACCGACCCCGACGCCCTCATCCGGACCCTGACCACCACCTTCCGCATGCCCTATCGCCTCGGGGCGGCGGGTACCGCGGCCATCGCCTTCATCACCCGCTTCCACAACGACTTCGTGCTCCTGCGCACCGCCAGGGCGCTGCGTGGGGTCGGCAGCCGCTGGGGGCTGCTCGCACCCGTGGCCCGGTGGGTCGGGTCGATCCTGCCTCTGATGATCCTGGCCATCCAGCACGCCGAGCGCGTCGCCCTGTCCATGGACTCGCGCGCCTTCGGCGCCCACCGGCGGCGCACCGAGATGACCGATGAACCATGGAGGGTGCGCGACTGGGGCGTCGTCGTGCTCACCTGGGCGCTGGTCGCCATCACCTGGCACGCGGTCTCGTGACGGAAACGTCGTGACGCACGACGGGCGAGTCCACATTTTTACGACAGGGTGAAGTCAAAGCGGAGGATATCTCCGCCGTGGGTGGATGCGTCTGAGGTGGAGAGCCGTCCATCGCCGAAGGTGCGGTTCCATCGCACGAAAACCCTGTCATAGCAGCGATGAGAGCGATGAAGATGGCCGCTGCGCACCGCGGTGTCGAGTGTTGGCGAGAGGCCTCTTCTCGTCTGTGACGATCAGTGCTCCCTGTGTCCAAGGGGGCTTGTGGTCTATTGACACGGAACCGTAACTAAGGTAAAGTATACCTAACTAAAGAAACAGTATATTTGCAGGGTGCGTAGCCGGGACGTCCCTTCGGTGTCATGCGCATCCGTGAGCTCGGCTACCGATCTGTGGGGAGGCGTCTTGTCGCAAGCTGCTAGCGGGCACCGCATCGGGGTCATCGGCTCGCACGGAGCCGTTGGGCGGATGCTGGTCGAGCTCCTGCGCCGCTCGGGGTGCGAGGTCGTCTGCGCGAACAGGACCAGAAGGACTCCGGATGAGGGGTCCTTCCTCGTCGACGCCCGGAATGCGGCAGGCGTGCGCGAGTTCGCTCAAGGGTGCGGCGTGGTCGTGAACTGCGCGGGCCCCTCGTACATCATCAGGGACAGCGTCGCCGGCGCGTTGCCCTCGGGCACGATCTATGTCGATCCCTTCGGGGGCAGCGTCTTCAACGACTACGACGGGCAGTGCGCCTGCGTCATCAATGCGGGGTGCACTCCCGGGCTGAGCGGACTCCTGGCGCGCTACGTCGCGAGGCGGCTGGACAGATGCGTGTCGGTGACCGTGTGCAGCGGGGGCCGGGAGCAAGGGGGCGTGGCGGGATTCGCCGACGTCATCCTCAGTACGCGCGACGGGTACGGCTACCCCGGCCAGATGCTGGTCGACGGAGCCCCCTGCCCGTACGTCAAGCGCGACGGGGAGGAGGCGGACATGGACTCCTTCCCGTCGGACGCCGAGGCCGTCCATTCGCCCTTCGTGACCGACGAGCTGCGCAACGTGGCGTCCGCCCACGGCATCCCGATGCTGACCGGAATGCTGGTGATTCCCGATCGTGATTCGCTCCATCTGCTCCTCAAGGCCATGACAAGCAGCCACACGGACGATCCTGATGAGCTGATGAGGATGTTCTCCCGGATTGATGGCAGCAAGTCGAGGCTGGATGCAGGCAGGGAGAACTGGTTCGCCCTGCAGGTGAGCGCGCGAGGATACGTGGGGAACTCGTTTCGGCGAGTCGGAGTCACGGTGCGCGCTCAGGACAGTAGTGAGCTGTCGTCAATCATCCTGGCCGAGGTCGTATTTCGTTGTCTCGATATCGACCAGCTGCGAGGTGTGCACTGGGGGTGCGAGTTCCTGGACCCGAATTCGGTCATCGGATCCCTGGAATCGTCCGGGGTCACGATTGAGCACGCGACTGCGCACCACGCGACTGAGACTCGTCCCGATAACGAGCTCGTGGAGTCCGGATTCGTGTGACTTGGATCGTCGTCGTAGAAACAGCATGACGTCCAACGTGAGGACTGGGCCCCGGTCGCGATGCCGGGGGCGGTACTCCGAATCCATCAGGAAGGTGCTCGATATGGACAGGTTGCGGGCGGTCGTGTGCGGCGCCACCTTCGGTCGTCTCTACGTTGCGGGGCTTCGGCTCCGACCCCTGAGCTACGAGCTGGTCGGCATGCTCTCCCGGGGCAGCGAGCAGTCCCGCGATGTCGCCAGGAGTCAGGGAGTGCCCCTGTGCACGGACATCGAGGACCTCCCCGATCACGACGTGTCCTTCGTCGTGGTCAGATCGGGGGTCATGGGCGGGCAGGGGACGGGCTTGGCCCAACGGTTCCTGGCCGCAGGAAAGCACGTGGTCACGGAGCATCCCGTTCACAGGTCCGATGCGGTGAGCTGCTACCGAGAAGCGGCCAGAAGCGGGCGGGCGTTCATCGTCAACAGCTTCTACCGTCACAGCTCCACGATCAAGACCTTCCTCAAGATGGCGGAGGCGCTGCGTATCCGGTACGGAATCATTCATGTCCAGGCCGAGTGCAGCATTCACTTTCTTTACTCCATGATAGACATCGTCGGGCGAGTCGCCGGCGGGTTCACGCCGTGGAGCCTTGATCTCCGAGGGGCCGAGTCCGAGGTGTTCACGACCGTGCTCGCCTCGTTCAGGAACGTTCCCGTCAGTTTTCGCGTGGTCAACAGAATGAACCCCACGAGCCCCGACGACTTCGCTCACGCAGGTCACAGAGTCACTGTCTTCACCTCGGCCGGGACTCTTGTGCTTACTGAGACGGACGGGAGGATCCTCTGGCATCCGAACATCGTCAGCCCTCGTAGCGCGCAAGGCGTTCTGGATGTCGATGCCGACGAGCGGCTGAGCTCGGCGGTGCTCCACGAGGAGCTGACCGTCGAGGCGGACGTGACGCGTCGCAGCCTGTTCGAGTTGGTGTGGCCCAGCGCGGTGGCGGAGTTTCTCGATGACGCCCTGCGTCAGATCAACCACCCGACCGAGCGCGCTCATGAGGCCGAGTACACCTTGGCTCTTTGCTCCGTGTGGGCGCAGATGGGAGGCCTGCTGGGGTCCTCACAGGAGCTCGGCTCCCAGATGTCCCCCACCCACCTCTCCTTGGCCCGGCTCATGGAGTACGCCTCCGTCGGCGCCGGTGGGTAGCAGTGGCGGCAAATACGTCGTTCGCGGTCGCAAGTGTGTCAGGAGATTTTCTGTGGATACTGAGGAACTGATTGAGGGGCTCCGGCTTCGTGGCGTCGTCCTGTGGGACAACGGCGACAGGCTGGGTTACCGGGCACCCAGGGGCGTGCTGGACGAACAGGATCTCGCTGCTCTCAAGAGCCGTAAGCACGAGATCCTGGAGTATCTGCAATCGGTGGGAGCCGTCCGGCACGACGCCGAGTCGCGGTACGAACCGTTCCCCATGACGGATATCCAGCGCGCCTACAACACCGGGAGGAACGCCGGATACGAGCTCGGGGGAACCGGTTGCCACAGCTATGTCGAGCTGCGTACTCCGCGTCTGGACCGTGCACGTCTGGAGACCGCCTGGCACGCCTTGATCCAACGGCATGACCTGCTGTCGGCGGTGGTGGTTCCACCGGACATGCTCCGGGTCGTCCCCTTCGAGGAGGGTCCCCTCCTCAGGGAGCATGACCTGCGCGGGCACGACCCGCAGTCCCCCGATGAGGACTACCTGAGCCTGCGTCGCGAGATGGAGGACAGGACCTACTCCCCGGGTCAGTGGCCGCTTCACGAGTTCCGCCTGCTCCAGTTCGATGAGTGCAGCATCGTGCAGTTCTCCGTCGACATGACGATCGCCGACTTCGTCAGCGTTCAGGTCATGGTGGATGAGCTCCTGGCTCTCTACGCCGGCAGGCCGCTCGCCCCTCTGCCCGAGGTGTCCTTCAGGGACATCGTCGTCTCCCGCACCTCCCGGCGTGCTTCCCCAGCCGGCAGGGGGGAGTACGACACCGCCAGGCAGTACTGGCTGGAGGCCATCGACTCCCTGCCGGGCAGGCCGTCCCTGCCGATCGAGCACGGCGCCGGCGAGGTCAGCGGTCCGGTCCGCTTCACCCGCCGCACCTGGAGGTGCTCGCCGGAGTCATGGGCCTTGTTGGTGGCCCGGGCGAAGAAGTACGCCGTGACGCCGTCGAGCGTCCTGCTGACCGTCTACACCGACGTCCTTCGGCGGTGGTCGACCTCACCGGACTTCTGCGTCAACGTGACGTCCATGAGCCGTGACGACCGCGTCACCGGGATCGAGCGCGTCGTCGGGGACTTCACGGACGTCACCGTCCACGCCAGCCGGGCGCACCCCGGACCATTCATCGACAGGGTCCGGACCACCCAGCACCAGGTGGCCGAAGACCTCTCTCACGCGGCCTTCCCCGGGATGGAGGTCCTGCGCGAGATGAGCAGGGCCAGGGGCGAGAGCGTCGTCGTCCCCGTGGTCTTCACCGGTGCGCTGGGAACCGGTCGGCGGCGCCAGGAGGACGGGGCGGCTCAGCTCGTCTACGGCGTCAGCCGCACACCGCAGGTATGGATCGACTGCCAGGCGCTGGAGGACGGCGGGACCTGCAACGTCAACTGGGACGTGCGAGAGGGCACCATCCCGCCGGCGATTCTCCAGGACATGTGGGAGAGCCTCACGCAGGCCCTTGACCGGCTGGCCGATGACGAGTCCGTCTGGCAGTCCGACGACGTCGTACGCCTCGGGAGCCGGATGCAGGCCGTGCGCGCCCGCATCCGGCGAACGGACACCGAGCGGCCCGCCACGACGCTGCACGCCGGCTTCTGGGAGCAGGTACAGGACCGTCCCGACGACGTCGCCCTGGTGCACGGTGGCAGGAGCTACACGTACCGACAGCTGGCGGGACACGTCCAGGCCCTGGACCCGTTGCTGTCCGGTGTCGGGGAAGGAGACAGGGTCGCCGTCGTCCTGGGCAAGAGCGTCTGGCAGGTGGCCGCCGTGCTCGCCGTCCTGTCCAGAGGGGCGACCTACGTCCCGATCGACCACGACCAGCCGGCCGCTCGCCAGGAACGGATGATCTCGGCCTGCCGCCCGCGGCTGATCATCACCGATGCAGGCCACCGCGCGGCGAACGGTGCGCCGGACGTCATCGATGTCGACGGTCTGCACCCCACCACCTGGACCGGTCCGCTCCCACCCCCCGTGCCGGCCGACGCGCCCGCCTACATCATCTTCACCTCCGGCAGCACCGGAACCCCCAAGGGCGTCGTCATGACGCACGCCGCCGCCATGAACACGATCGCCGACGTCAATGAGCGCTTCGGGCGCTCCCGCCCCAGGACCGTGCTCGGAGTCTCACGCCTCTCCTTCGACCTGTCCGTCTACGACATCTTCGGGACGCTCTCAAGCGCCGGGACCCTCGTCCTGCCGACAGAGGCCGAGGTCAGGGACCCGAGCTCGTGGATCGAGCTGATCCGCGCCGCCGGTGTGGACACCTGGAACTCCGTGCCCGCCCTGTTCGAGATGCTCCTCGAGGAACGTCGGGCCCAGCACCTGCCGCCCGACCTGAACCTGGAGCTCATCCTGCTGTCGGGCGACGTCATCCCCCGCACGTTGCCGGCGCGCGCCGTGCCGGTCTTCCCGCGCGCCGAGCTCATCAGCCTGGGAGGCGCCACCGAGGCGGGTATCTGGTCGATCTACCACGTGATGACCGATCACACCGGTGAGGAGAACATCCCCTACGGAGTGCCGCTGTCGCGTCAGGGGGTCTACGTGCTCGACGAGCTCCTGGGCGAGTGCCCCGACGGCGTCAAGGGCAGGATCCATATCTGTGGAGACAGCCTGGCGGTGGAGTACCTCAATGACCCACAGACCACGGAGCAGAAGTTCTTCGTCTCCGCCCGGCAGAACCGCCGTCTCTACGACACCGGCGACATCGGCAGCCACCGTTCCGACGGGGTCATCGAGTTCCACGGCAGGGCTGACAACCAGGTCAAGATCAACGGCTACCGGGTCGAGACGGGCGAGATCGAATCCGTTCTGCGCGGGCACCAGGACGTGGAGCAGGCCGTCGTCATCGCCGAGGGCGGCAACGGTCGCAAGACGCTGAGGGCCTTCGTGACCCCCGTCCGGAAGGAGGCCTCCTCGGCCGCCGAAGCGGCTCATGCGGCCTCAGGGGACTCCAGTCCACTGGTGGAGGCCCTCACCCGTCAGTGGGCCGTGAGCCCCTCTCCGGCCGGCCCTGACGCCGCAACCTACGCGGCATGGATTCAGGCCGCCAACGAGGCTTCCCTGGCCGCCCTGCTGGCGGCGTTCACCGAGGCGGGACTCTTCACTGAACCGGGTACCCACCATCAAGGTGGTGACGACGGCGATATCGTTGCCCGCCTCCATCCCGCTCCCGAGCTCAGGGGGCTGGTGGACCGCTGGCTGGACATCCTCGTCTTCGAGGGCGTCCTGCTGCGCGACGAACGTGGACTCGGCGTCACCCGGGACAGCCTTGAGCGCTATCGCATGAAGGACAGCTGGGACCGATTCGCCGCGCTCGATGGCCAGGTGGGCAACAGCCCCGAGTCATTCGACTATCAGCGTCACGCGGCGAGCACCCTGCTGAGCCAGCTGCGCGGCGAGGTGAATCCGATAGAGATACTGTTCCCCGGAGGCGGGACAGGCACAGCCCGTGCGATCTACGGGGGAAATCGTGCGAGCGTCTCGATCAACGCGGCGGTGTCTGATGCGCTGGTGAGCGCCGTCGAGGCGCGCGGGGACCGCCCAACCAGGATCCTCGAGGTCGGCGCCGGTGTGGGGGCCACGACTGAGCACATTCTTCCGCGACTCCCCGACACTGTCACCGAGTACAGGTTCACCGACATATCTGAATTCTTCCTGCGTCGCGCGAAAAAGACTTATCGTCAGTATGATTTCATGACCTACGGACTTTTCGATATCAACGCCGATTGCGGGCCTCAGGATGTCGAGGAGGGCTCCTACGACGTCATTGTGTGCGCCAACGTCCTGCACAACGCGATCAACATCGATGACGCCTTCGCCCGGTTGAACCGGCTGCGGAGTCCGGGCGGGATCATCGTCATGATGGAACCGGTGACCGAGCTGTACATAGCGCTGATCTCGATATTCATCAAACTGAGTCTGACTGAATTCACCGACGTTCGCGCCGGCGGCCACAAGGTGTTCATCACGGATGAGCAGTGGAGGGATGTCTTCGCCCGGGCGGGCCTGAAACGGATCGCCGAGTACCCGGCTGCAGGAGACCCCCTTCGCGAGTGCGGTCAACGGCTCCTTGTCGTCGGGGAGGGCGGTGCGCGCCCGATCGTCGAGGAGGAGCTGCTGGACTTCCTGCGTGACAATCTTCCCGGCTACATGGTCCCCGTCTCCGTCAAGGCCGTGGACGCCATGCCGCTGAGCCCTCAGGGGAAGATCGACAGGCGGGCGCTGGCCGGGACGCATTCCGCCGACCCCGCCCCCAGCACGTCCGCAACCATCGTACCCCGAGGCGAGCTGGAGGAGAGGATCGCCGCGGTGTGGCGTGACGTGCTCGACCTCGAGGAAGTCGGTCGGGATCAGGACTTCTACGCCCTGGGCGGGGACTCGCTCCTCATGGCCCAGACCGTCACGAGGATGCGCCAGGAGGTCGACGCCCTGAGCGGGCAGAGCTGGGACTTCATCATGCGGGAGATGCTCAAGCGCCCCACGGTGGCCGACATCGCCTCAGCGACCAGGGATGCCGCTCCTGCTCAGGGTGACGCACCCAGCGAGCCGGCCCGCAGCGAGCGCGTGCACGTCTACGCGATCCCTGACGGCAGCAAGCGGTGCCGAGCCGTGTTCCACACGGGAACCGGCCGGCTCAAGGACTACGAGCGCCTCGTGCCGGCCCTCATGGATCTGGACCCCCATACCGCCCACGTCGGGTTCACCGGAGCAGACTCGGACGAGTACCTGGACAGCCCCACGGACTCGCTCATGACCGAGCGGGCGCGGCTGTACGCCCAGGACCTCGTGGATCTCGACATGGACAGCTATGAGCTGGTCGGGTACTGCATCGGAGGATTCCTCGCCATCGAGACGGCCAAGATCCTCACCGAGCTGGGAAAGCACGTTGAAAGAGTCGTCACCATCAGCACCCACCTGTGCCCGCACCGCATCGCCAATGAGCTCCTGTGCGAGCTCGCCTACGGATGCATTCTCGAAATGGATCCCCGCAACATCGGAGCGTCCTTCAGCCTCAGTCAGCTGCACGACGCGCTCAGCCATATTCTCGACGGCGTCAACCGTGACATCGCCGACGACGAGCTCTGCGCCCTCGATGGGGACTACACCGCCATCGGTGCATTCTTCACCGATCTGTCGCGAATGTCCCCACGACGTCGTCGACGGCTCATCTACGAGGCCATCGAGGGAATCGATGCCGACTCCGACAGCGCCCGGACCATGCTGGAGATTCTGTACGACGTCTTCAGACACTCCCTGCGGGCGACAATCGGCTACGTCCCGGACGTGTATCTGGGCAAGGTCCTCGTCCTGGAGCCGGAGCACGGTGTGGAGGGCTTCTACCCCTCACTGGGAGGCGACGTCGACTGGCCCGGTACCGTCCTGGGGGAGCTGGAGACGGCAACCGTGAGCGGTTCGCACGCAACCTGTCTGCTCGAGGGCAACGTCGAGTCCATCGTCCGCTACTTCGACGCCAGGAGGTGACGGGCGGTGACCAGAGTCGGACACGTCATCTACAAGGCCGATGATCTTGCGCAGGCCGTCTCGCGTTTCCGACAGGAGGGCTTCGATGTCGAGTACGGACAGGCGAGGAGTCCCAGGAACGCGGTGATCTACTTCTCCACGGGACCGTACCTGGAGATCATCTCCGGTGTGCGCATGCCCCGTCTTGCCCGCGCGTACCTCAGGATGCTCGGTCACCACCGCATGGTGGCGGACTCGGACTCCGTTGCGCAGCAGCGCGAGGGATACAGCCGAATCGTCTTGGAGGTGGAACGGGAGGAGTTCACCGGGCTGGCGAGCATCTGCCGCGATCACGGTCTGAGAACGCTCACCCCGACGATCTCCCGAAAGGATGTGCACGGCCGACGGCTGTCGTGCCTCTGCCTCGTGCCGGACGACTGGAGCGTGCCGATGTTCGTCACGCCATTCGCCGTCGACACGCACCGAGACTCGGCCCACCCCAACGGGATCACGCGGATCGAGCGGATCGTCTTCGAGGGGAGCGCCGCCGCCGTGGACATCTGCCGCCGATCCGGGGCCGAGGACCGCCTCAGCTACCGCCTCGGCGCAGGAGACATCTCGGTGAGGTTCGCGTGATGGGAGGACGGATGGCACGCGACCGGGTTCTCGCCGAGTACGAGTCGGAGGGCTACCTCGCCAGGAAGACCCTTGACGAGGAGCTGCGCGAGGTGTGCCTGCGCCGGCCGGGCGCGCGGGCCGTCGTCGCCGCGGACGCCACGCTCACCTACGGCCAGCTCGACCGGGCCATCGAGGCCTATGGGCGGGGCTTCTCGGCCAGGGGACTGGCGAAGGGCGATCAGGTGCTGATGCAGCTGCCCAACAGCGCGGCCTACGTGGTGACGCTGTTCGCGCTCATGCGCATCGGCGTCGTGCCCACGCTGCTGCTGCCCTCGCACCGTCGCAGCGAGGTGGCCTCGCTGGCCCACGAGCTCCATCCCGTCGCCTACATCGGTGGACGGGACCAGCTCGGTTTCGACTGCGTCGAGATGGTGGAGCAGATGGGTCCCGGGCCCCTGGGAATCGGGATGATCTACGCCGACTCCGGGCCCGAGCGCCACGACGACGTACCTCGGTACCGTCTGCCCGACCCACTGCAGTGCGAGTCCGCTGACTGCGCTCAGTCCGCCGGGGACACGACGCCCCCGTCGAACCCTCCGCACTACCGGGACGTGGCGCTCAACCTGCTCTCCGGCGGCACCACGAACAACCCGAAGATCATCCCGCGAGTGCATGAGGCCTATGCCTACAACGCGAGGGCCGCCGCACGGCGATGCGGCGTCGGCCCCCACAGCGTCTATATGGCGGTGCTCTCCACCTCGCACGACTTCCCGCTGGCCAACCCCGGCATCCTGGGAACCCTCCTTCACGGTGGAACAGTCGTCATGTGCCACACCGCGGCATTCGACGAGGCCTTCGCCGCCGTGGAGGCCAACGCAGTAACCATGACGGCCATCGTTCCGGCGATTGCCGAGGTATGGAACGAGGCGTGGGACTGGTACCCGGCCGATACCTCCTCCCTGCGACAGATCCTTGTGGGCGCGGCCAGGTTCGACGAGTCTGTGGGGCAGGAGATCATCGCGAAGACGGGCGTGACGATCCAGCAGGGCTACGGGCTGGGTGAGGGCATCACGACATTCACGTCGCTCGATGACCCCTTACCGGTGGCACTGAACACGCAGGGAACACCGATCTCCTCGGGGGACGAGCTGCGGATCGTCGACCCGCAGGGGCACTGCCTCCCCGCGGGAGCCGCCGGCGAGATCATCGAGAAGGGCCCCTACACCTTCCTGGGCTACCAGGGCTCGCACGCCTCGGACGACTGCTTCACCGAGGACGGCTTCTTCAGGACCGGTGACTGGGGATACCTCGATGAGAAGGGCAACCTCGTCATCTGCGGGCGCGTCGTCGAACAGATCAACCGGCTGGGGGAGAACGTCTCGCCCCAGGAGGTCGAGCAGCTGCTGGAGCAGCTCGAGGAGATCCGGGAGGCGGTCGTCTTCGGCGTACCGGATGCGGAGCTGGGGGAGAGGACGGTGGCGGCAGTCGTGACCGACACGGTCGGCCTCGAGCGCAGGACCGTCCTGGAGAGGCTCCTCCAGCGGGGAGTCGCCCGCTACAAGGCGCCCGACGAGGTGGTCGTCGTCGAGTCGATTCCCCGAACCAATATCGGTAAGGCCGACAAGAAGGCCCTTCGCGAGCTGATCTCGACGCGCTGCGCCGATCACACAGACTGAGAAAGGACAGAGCAGGTGCTCACCAAGGACGAGATCCGTGAACAGCTTCTGACGGCGCTCTCGACGATCATCGGCCCCGAGGCCGTGCTGAAGGACACCGACAACCTCCTGGCGCTGGGGCTGGAGTCCCTGCCGACCATGCGTCTGCTCGCAGGGTGGATCAAGCGGGGATACCGTGTGTCCTTCGGCTCCTTCATGCGCCGCCCGACCGTTGCTCAGTGGGCCGACATGCTCTTCGACGCCGCTCCCACTTCCCCCGCCGATCCCAATGATCCCAGCGCTCCCTCATCGACCGGTGCGCTGTCAGAACCGTCGGGCGCTCGGACCGACCCGGCATCGCAGGATGCGCCCACCCGGGGCCGAGACGCCGAGCCATTCGATATGACGGACGTCCAGTACGCCTACTGGATCGGCCGCGGCCGGCGCCAGCAGCTGGGCGGCGTCGGTTGCCACGGGTACGTCGAGATCAAGGCCGGGTCCCTCGACGTCTCGCGGCTGGAGGCCAGCTGGGAGACGGTACTCCGGGCCCACCCCATGCTCCGGGCCTGCTACACCAGCGACGGCAAGCAGTACGTGCTCCCGGAGCCCCGAGAGGCCGCGGTCACCGTCCACGACCTGAGCGGTCTGGACGAGCCGGCCAGGCAGGCAGCGCTCCTGGAGCTGCGCGACAACCTGTCCCACCGACTGCTGGACATCGACAACGGCCAGGTGTGCTGCCTCCAGGTGAGTCTCCTGGAACAGGGCAGGGCGATCATCCACTTCGACATCGACCTCCTCGTCTGCGACGTGCAGAGCTTCCAGATCATCCTGCGCGACCTCGCCCACCACTACCTCACCGGTGAGCCTCCCCGCGTCGATCCCGCCTGGAGCTTCGCGGCCTACATCGAGGACAGGGCTCGCAGTGACGCCGACGACGTCGAGCACGACCGGCGCTACTGGCGCTCGCGACTGCAGGAGCTCACCGGCGCCCCCCGGCTCCCCATGCGCCAGAGCCCCGAGATGGTGGTCGACCCTCGATTCACCCGCCGTCGGCACACCTTCGACCGGCAGTCCTGGCAGGACCTGCGGACCCTGTGCGAGAACCACGCGACGACACCGGCGATGGTCCTGCTGACGGCCTACGCGCGCACGATCGCCGCATGGAGCGAGGACAGGAGGTTCCTCATCAGCGTCCCACTGTTCAACCGGGACTCCGATCCTGCGATCGAGAACGTCGTAGCCGACTTCACCACGCTCACCCTCACCCAGGTCGATCACTCCCGACGGCGTCGTTTCGCGGACGACCTGCGCGCCATCCAGGACTCCTTCTACGAGGACGTCTCCCACTCGGCATACTCCGCGGTCAAGGTGCTGCGCGACCTGCGCACGCAGCGAGGGGAGCAGGTCCTCGCACCCGTGGTGTTCTCGTGCAACCTCGGCAGTCCCCTGGTCGACGAGGAGTTCGTCGAGGCCTTCGGCGAGATCGGGTACATGATCTCCCAGACCCCGCAGGTCTGGATCGACATGCAGGTCTTCAACACCATCGACGGATTCACCCTCATCTGGGACGCCGTCGAGCAGATCTTCCCCACCGGACTGCTCGACGAGATGTTCGACCGCCTCGTTCGCGAGGTCGAGCGGGTCATCTCCGCCGGCCTGGACCTGACCGACGCCGTCGAGAGCCGATCCGTGGCCGAGCGTCGCCGAGCGCTCGCCGACGTCGCCCAGTGGCGCCCGCCGCGAACGACGCTGGTTGAACGCGTCTTCAGCACGGCGGCGCGTCTGCCCGACGCCCCCGCCATCAGCACCTGTGACGGTCAGGTGACAACGTACCGGGACCTGGCTGATCGTGCGCGAGCAGTCGCCCGGTCCCTGATGGTCGCTGGAGCGGGCCCAGGAGACCTGGCAGCGGTGGCGCTGCCCAGAGGACCGCAGCAGATCATCGCCGCACTCGGCGTCATGACGGCCGGCATGGCCTACGTCCCGATCAGCCCGAACCAGCCTCGGCAACGGGTCGCCTCCATCCTGGCCTCCCCTCGGGTGCGCTTCGTCCTGACGGACGGGGCCTCGCCCGAGCAGTGGAGGCGGGCAGGCGTCGTCGCCATCCCCGTCGATGAGGCCCTGAGGTGTCGTGCGGAGATCGGCCTTCCCGATGTGAGGCCGCAGGACTCCGCCTACGTCATCTACACATCAGGAACGACGGGTGCGCCCAAGGGCGTTGAGATCAGCCACGGGGCCGTCTGGAACACGATCGAGGCGGTGAGCAGGAGAATCGGACTGGGCCCCGGGGACGCGGTCCTGGGCGTGTCGGCCTTCGACTTCGACCTGTCGGTCTACGACGCCTTCGGCGTCCTCTCGGCCGGCGGGACACTGGTGACGATTCCCGAGCGGGCACGCCGTGACGCCGACTTCTGGCTGAAGGCCGTGCAGTCGCACCGCATCACCGTGTGGAACTCGGTCCCCACCCTGTTCGAGATGCTCCTGGCCAGCGCCGGCGCGGACCCGCTCGCACTGGCCGGCCTGCGCCATGTCCTGCTGTCCGGGGACTGGATCGACCTCACCGTGCCCGCACGCATGAAGACGCTCGCCCCCGGCTGCCGCCTGCTGGCCATGGGAGGGGCGACGGAGGCCGCCATCTGGTCCAACGCCCTCGACGTCGAAGACGTTCCCGACGACTGGGCCTCCATCCCCTACGGGCGCGCACTGGATCGGCAGATGTACCGGGTGGTCGACGACGCCGGACGGGACTGCCCGGACTACGTCGTCGGAGAGCTGTGGATCGGCGGACTCGGCGTGGCCGAGGGATACGTTGACGACCCCCGGCTCACTGCGGAGAAGTTCGTCGCCCACGAGGGCGCCCGCTGGTACCGCACCGGTGACCTGGGACGGTTCTGGAACGACGGCACCCTGGAGTTCCTCGGCCGCTCCGATACCCAGGTCAAGCTGCGCGGTCACCGCATCGAGCTCGGTGAGATCGAGGCGGCCTGCGAGACCCTGCTCGGAGCGCAACGCGCCGTATGCATCCTCCACGGGGGACCGGCCTCGCAGCGCCTGGTGGCCTTCGTGCAGATCGGACCGGAGCCGGCCCCCCAGCGCGTCCGGCCCGAGCCGGTACAGGTGGAGGCCGCAGACGTGCTGGCGCCCCTGCTCCTCGACGAGACGACGCGTCAGGCCGTCGCGCGTGACGAGGCGCTCCAGGACGCGTACGCCCTGGAGACCATGCGGCAGTGGCTGCGCCGCCTCGCCGATCGCCGCGCGGCCACCGGGCCGGACGATGCGCCCAGCCGGCTCGACGTGCTGAGCAGACGATGGGAGCAGTGGCTCGCCCAGGACACGGGGACGGCTGTGCCTCCGACCGCGGCCGAGCTGGCTGA
Source organism: Actinomyces sp. ZJ308 (assembly GCF_011752065.1). Lineage (GTDB taxonomy): Bacteria > Actinomycetota > Actinomycetes > Actinomycetales > Actinomycetaceae > Actinomyces. The sequence continues at coordinate 12,379 of NZ_JAAIJY010000009.1, read as the reverse complement.
TCTGGAGCGCTTCACCGCTGCCTTCTACCGGGCATTCATCGACGGCGTCGACGACGAGGCACCGCCCTCGGCAGCCGAGCTCGTCCAGTCCTCCGACTTCGTGCCCGTCGAGGAGTTCGTGTCCGATCGGCCCGTGGGCCGCCTCGCGCACCGGGCGATACGGGACCTTCTCCGCGAGATCAGCATCAAGTCCGCGGGAGGGCTGCGGATACTCGAGATCGGTGCCCGACGGCTGAGCCAGACCGAGGACTACCGCCGGGCGGCCGAGCCCCGTGCATACGTCATCGCGGACTACTCCCGCTACTACCTGGACAGGGTGGAGCAGTTCGCAGCCGGGCGCTTCGAGCAGATGCTGCTCCACCACCAGGACGGACCCGTCAGCGGCGCCGCAGCCTCCTCCCGCGCCCATCAGGTCGACGTGGTGATCTGCAACCAGACCCTTCACCAGTCCACCGACATCGATGCGACCCTTCGGCAGGTGCGGGAGCTGCTCGCCCCCCAGGGGCTGCTGATACTCGTCGAACCGACGGCGTCCTCACCACTGGCCGACATCACTGCGGCCTTCCTCAGCCCGGAGTACCGAGACGCCCGTCGAGGCAGTGGAGACATGCTGCTCACGGCGGAGGGCTGGGACACGGCCCTCGACCGCGCGGGCTACACCCGGATCTCGAAGGTTCCTCTGACCGACTCCCTCGTGCTGGTGGTCGCCTCCAGGAACGGCGAGGACCCGGCGACCCCCCTGCCCCGGCAGGACTACGAGCAGGCCATCGCCTCCCTGTCCACCCGGTTACCGGACTACATGCTTCCCAGGACGATCATGAGACTCTCCCGTCTCCCGCTGACCCCCAACGGCAAGGTGGACAGGAAGGCGCTCGCGGACCTGGTACGGCCGGAGCCGTCGGGCGACGACCGGAGTACTCCGACGGCGCCGGTGACGGAGACCGAGAGCGGCCTGATCGACATCTGGAACGCCCTGCTGGAGGCGGATGCGAGGACCGACAGCGACTACTTCCGCCTCGGTGGCGACTCGTTGACGGCTACCAGGCTCAGACGCCGGATCGAGGAGCGCTTCGAGATCGAGTTCAGCCTGGACACCGTCTTCGAGGTGCCGGTGCTCGGCGACATGGCCGCCCGGATCGATGAGCTGGCGGCCCAGGCCCGCCCCAGGAGCGAGCTGCCGCCGATCGTGCACGGTGAGGACCAGTACGCGCCCTTCCCCCTCACCGACGTGCAGCAGTCCTACCTCATCGGAGGGTCGGGAGCCATCGAGCTGGGTGAGGTCTCGAGCCACTGCTACCTCGAGATGGACGCGCCCGTCCTCGATCCGGAGCGGCTGGAGGACTCCTGGAACGCCCTCATCCATCGGCACCCCATGCTGCGCGCCGTCGTCTGCGACGACGGCCTGACCCAGCGCTTCCTGCGTGAGGTACCGCGTTACCGGATAGCCGAGGTCCCGCAGGAGGGCCTGACCGGGGTGAGAGGCGAGATGTCGCGTCAACGGTTCGATCCCCGACGCTGGCCGTGCTTCGACGTGCGGTACGCGAAGGTGGGGAGCACAGCCGTACGGCTCTTCCTGAGCTTCGACAACACCTTCATCGACGGCTGGAGCATGTTCCAGGTGCTGAGTGAGTGGAAGGAGCTGTACGAGCAGGCGGGCAGCCGGTCCACCGCGGCCGCGCCTCCGGCCTACTCCTTCAAGGACTACGTGGAGGCGGCACTGCGCCTCAGGGACAGCGACGTCTACCGTCGGGACCTGCAGTACTGGGAGCAGCTGCTGGAGCAGATCCACCCGGCGCCGCAGCTGCCCGTTCTGCCCGGAGGGGCCGCCTCGGAGTTCGTCAGGCACCATGCACTCATCGAGGCCCCCGTCTGGCGGGCCGCCCAGGAGCGGATGCGCGCCGAAGGCCTGACGGAGGCTGCGTTCCTGGCCGAGGTCTATGCCGAGATGCTCGCCCTCTACAGCCAGAGCCCGGCGCTCAGCATCAACCTGACGCAGTTCGACCGAGTCCGGTTCGCGCCCGAGGTCGACTCCATCGTGGGGGACTTCACGAACCTGTCGATTCTGAGCGTGGACACCCGCAGCGCACGGTCCTTCCGTGACCGCGCCCGCGCCCTGCAACAGCGGATGTGGGGCGGTCTCGAGCACGGCCATGTCTCCGGTGTCACGGTCGAACGCATGCTCAACCGGCAGCGCAGGTCCCGGATCACCATGCCCGTCGTCTTCACCTGTGGCCTGGGCGTCGTCGAGCACTCCCCGCAGGAGGACGGCCCGTACCTGGGGACCATCGGTTACGGCCTGTCCCAGACACCTCAGGTGTGGATGGACCTGCAGGTCTATGACGACGACGGGGGGCTCGTCCTCAACCTCGACGCCGTCGAAGGGCTCTTCCCCGACGCGATGGTGGCCGAGATGTTCCAATCGCTGACCCAGGCCGTGCGCACGCTGGCGACCACGCCCTCCACCTGGGGTGATGCGGAGGATGAGAGGGTGACGGTCTGCCCGACCTTCAACGCTGAGGCGATCGCCGAGCTCAACGCCACCGAGGTTCTGGAGGACGACGGCCTCGATCAGCGGTGCACGGACCCGGCTCTGCTCGGCCTGTTCCTTAACAGCCTGCGGGCCGACGGTGATCGTCCAGCGGTCATCGATCCCCGACGCACGGTGACATATGCCGAGCTGGACGCGGAATCCGATGAGTGGGCCCGACTCATCGCCGCCACGACTCCAGCGGATGGTGTCGTCGCGATACTCATGGAGAAGTCGGCCTATCAGGTCAGCGCCGTCCTCGGTGTCCTCAAGGCGGGCTGCACCTATCTTCCTCTGAGCACTTCTCAGCCACCTGCGCGCAACAGCAGGATCATCGCCGATGCCGGAGCGCGCATCGTCCTGTCTGATGATGACCGTGTGCCGGAGGACATCGCTCGGCGGTGCCGCGTCATCACCGTTACCGACGTGCGCGGCGGCGGCCGTGCGGGCACGGACCTCGAGGAGAAGAGCGAGGCAGGCGCCGCAGATCCTTTCGGCGTCGTGGCCTCCGGGCCCCGGGCCTGCGACTGCGAGGGCCCGGCCTACATCATCTACACCTCAGGAACCACAGGGACGCCCAAGGGCGTGGCTATCGCCCACCGATCCGCGGTCAACACCATTCGAGACGTCAACCGCCGGCTAGCAGCAGGACCTCGCGACCGGATCCTCGCCCTGTCCCAGCTGAACTTCGATCTGTCCGTCTACGACATCTTCGGCATGCTCGCCTGCGGCGGAGCGATCATCATGCCCTCCCCGGAGGAACAGCGCGAGCCGTCGCACTGGTGGGATCTGGTGCAGCGTCATCGCGTCACGCTGTGGAACTCGGTTCCCTCACTCTTCACGATGTACACCAGCCACCTGACGGATAACGGGTTCACCGACACCTCCACCCGGGCGGCGCTTCTGAGCGGAGACTGGATTCCGGTCGACGTCGCGCTGCGTATCGAACGGTGCTTCCGGGACTGCCGCGCCTACGGACTCGGCGGCGCGACCGAGGCGTCGATCTGGTCCAACTGGTACGAGATCGACGCTGAGGACGCAGGACGTCCGAGCATTCCCTATGGCCGGCCGTTGGCGAACCAGAGGATGTATGTCCTGAGCTCCTCCCTGGAGAACCGACCGGACCTGGTGCCCGGTGATCTCTATATCGCCGGCCGCGGACTGGCTCTGGGGTACTGGAACGACCCGGAGAGGACCGAGCAGTCATTCATCCGGCATCCCGTCACCGGTGAGCGGCTCTACCGCACGGGTGACCATGCCATGTATGGTCGCGATGGGAACATCGTCTTCCTCGGGCGGAGCGATGGCCAGATCAAAGTCAACGGCTACCGAATAGAGCTGGGCGAGATCGAGTCCGTCGCCCGATCCACTCCGGGAGTCCGAGACTGCGTCGCCACCGCGGCGCACGGTATCAGCCTGTACGCCGTGGTGGACGACGACCTCGGGGAGTCCTCAATAAGGCACCATCTGGAGGAGCATCTACCGGACTATATGCTGCCGCGTAGAATCATCGTGCGCAGCGAGATTCCACGAACCTGGAACGGGAAGATCGACAGGGACCGTCTCGACTCGGAGAGGACCGAGCAGCACCGGGCTCCGGCGGAACCGCGTCATGAAAGAGACCGACGGCTCATAGTGATCTGGATGAAGGTCTTGAACACAGAAGGGATCGGAATCGACGATGACTTCTTCCAGCTCGGAGGTGATTCTCTCGCCGCCGTTCATCTTGTCAACTCGGTCAAGCGGGAGATGTCGGTGGAGATATCCATACAAGACGTCTTCACGGCCCCGACGATTCGTTCTCTGGCGGAGCGCATTGAGAAGAGCGTGGGGGGAGACGTGGATGAAGGAGAACTATAGGTGAGTCCCACGGGCGGCCTCATCGAAAGGGGTGGTGACACGTAAGCGGTTGATGTTGAGGTCTCACGCCGGCAAGACCGGCATGAGCCTGTCGGTGAGACATGAAGAAGTACAGTCAGTAGCTACTGAAGCGGAGATGAAATGGAAAACAAGGTGGACGACCGCAGTCAGGCGTCGAGGTATCAAAAACTCAATATTACGGACTTCATGACGATAGGTATCTTCTTCGTCATCATCACGCTGGTAGGAACCGTTGTGGCGTTCGTGGGGATCACTCCAGTGACGTTCGTGATGGTCAGTCCCCTCCAGGGCCTGGTTCTCGGCATCCCCACCATGCTGTTCTACTCCAAGGTCAAAAAGCCTGGGATGCTACTGATCACGGCGATACTCTCAGGTGCATTCAGTCTTCTCATGGCGCTCGGTCCGTACCACTTGATCGTTGGCGTGCTACTGGCTGTGGTTGCCGAGCTCGTCCTGTGGTCCGGTCAGTACAAGAGCGTGCGGAACAGCATCATCGCATATATGCTCACCTCAATTGCCATCACAGCCAACTACATTCCGCTCTTCTTCGCCACACGAAGCTACATCCTGAATAGCGATATGGCGGGAAAATACAGTGAGGGGATGGCCAGGGGGATGACCGAGATCGGCGAACGAGGCTTTGTGATGTACGCCGTCATCGTCGGTGCGACTGCCGTGACGTCCCTTCTCGGTGGCATCCTCGGGAAAAAAGTGTTCGACAAGCACTTCCGGCGCGCGGGAATCGTGTGATGCGTGCGGCGTCCCCGGGGCGGGGTGGACTCACCGGTGGGCTGGTCCTGGATCCGCGGACGAAGCTTCTCGTCGTCGTGGTCGTCTCCTGGGTACTCCTGTCCACCTCCGGTGGCGAGTCCGGGTCCGTCATGGTGGTGAGATGGCTTCTTATCGCCCTGCCCTTCCTCCTGCTCGTCCTCTCGAGGATCTATGGACTGGCCCTGCGCTATGCGATAACGTACGCAGCTCTTGCCGGCCTGCCTCTGCTCATATGGAGGGTCATACCTGCGAGCAATGCCCTGATCGATATCACTCTTACCTGGCTGGGGGCGTTATCCATCATTGTTCCAGGTATGACTTGCGGGCTTTACGCATTGCGCACCACGACCGCTAGCGAGTTTCTTGTGGCGATGCAACGTATTCACTGCCCGGACGCGCTCACCATCCCCACCGCCATCATCTTCCGCTTCTTCCCGACCGTGGGGGAGGAGTACCGAGACATCAAGACCGCCATGCGTATGCGAGGCGTCGGAGGCATCCGGCAACCGATCAGGATGCTGGAGTACCGGCTTGTTCCGCTGATGGTCTCGGTGGTCAGCATCGGCAACGAGCTGTCGCGGTCCGCGGTCACAAGGGCGCTGGGGGCCAAGCGGAAGAGAACCAGCGTCTGTGAGATCAAGTTCCGGATCATTGACGGTGCAGTAATAGTGTTGCTTGTGGCCTGTGCCTGGATCGTACTTATCGGAAAGGTGTGGTAATGCATGCTTGAGCTGAAGAACGTGACGATGGCATATGGTGAGAATGATGGACCTCCGGTGCTTGATGACATCAGCCTGCGTGTTGAGCGGGGTGAAGTCGTCCTGCTTTGCGGAGAGTCCGGCTGCGGCAAAACGAGCATACTGTGGATGATTAACGGGGTGGCGCGCTACTTCTTCCAGGCCCAGGTGTCCGGTGATGTTCTGCTGAACGGTGAGAGCATCGCCCATCAGGAGGCGAGCGACATCGCCCAGACGGTTGGCTCGGTGTTCCAGAACCCGAAGTCTCAGTTCTTCACACTTGACGTGAGAAGTGAGCTCGCATTCGGCTGCGAGAACCTCGGGATCCAACCTGAGGAGATTATGAGGCGCCTGGCGGACGTTGAGCGTGACTTCGGTATGGGGCACCTGGTGGAAAGGAGTCTCATTCAGCTCTCCGGGGGTGAGAAGCAGAAAATTGCTTGCGCATCCGTAGCGGCGATGGAGCCTCAAGTTCTCCTGCTCGATGAGCCGTCCGCCAATCTCGACGTCGGTGCCATCGAGGAGCTGAGGCGGACTGTATCGACCTGGAAGGAGCAAGGGAAAACTATACTGATCGCCGAGCATCGTCTCTACTATCTTGCCGACGTCGTCGATCGGGTGATCTATCTGAAGGACGGACGCATCGCTGCCGAGCTCACGGGGGAGGAGTTCCGGTCGCTCGGGGACGACTACCTGCATGATCTGGGGCTCAGGTCCATTCGTCCAGTCCCGGAGGCGATGGATGCGCGCGGCTCGAGTGACAGGGAGCTGCTTCTGGAGTCTTTCAGCTTCCGCTACCGGGGGATGTCTCGCCCGGCCCTGAGTATTGAGCGCCTGACGCTGCCCGAGGGACGAGTCATCGGTGTTGTCGGTAAGAACGGGGCTGGTAAGACGACCTTTGTCCGGTCACTGGCGGGACTTGACTCCAAGGCCAAAGGGGTTCTCCGTCACGGGGAGCGCTCCTACAGCAGACCGAAAGAGCGCCTGAGGCATGTGTACCTCGTCATGCAGGACGTCAATCACCAGCTCTTCGGGGAGAGCATCGACAGTGATCTGGTCATTGACTCGGAGAGCTTTCTTAGCGATCGAGAGTCTGAGATCACTGAGGTCCTGACGTCGCTGAACCTGGTGGACAAACGGGATCGGCATCCGATGTCACTGTCCGGCGGCGAGCGTCAGCGGGTCGCCATAGCAGGTGCCCTGGTATGCGGCAGAGAGATCCTCGTTTTCGATGAGCCTACCAGTGGGCTGGACTACAGGCATATGAAACAGGTGGCCAGGGAGCTCGGCGACCTCACTCAGCAGGGTAGACCGTTTTCGTTGTCACCCATGATGTCGAGCTCCTCGCGGAGTGCTGCGACTTCCTTCTGTTCATCGAGCGGGGGGAGGTCGGGATCGCGAAGCACTGCGACACCGACGTGCTCCGTGAAATCATGGGACTCCTGAAGGAGGGGAACTGAAGGGGCTCCTCTGTGAATGGGGTCGAGGCGCCCAGGCCGTGACGTGGCCGGCTTGATTCACGGCTGATCTTCTAGCGTGTCATATTGTGTCATGGTCCGTCATCGGCGAACCGTCTCATATGTCAGGAACTATCTGGCGCTGCTGGTAAGAGTCGGTTAAGGTGAACTTCGTTCATACTTAACTCTATGATCCTACGGCTTCGTGGATGACGAGGTGGATGACGAGTTCCTCGTTGACGGCCGCGTCGTGGAGGGAGAGCACTCATGTCCCAGCTACGGACAGCAGAACATGATCAGGCAGCACTGCGTGTGTGTGACCTGTGCAAGACGTTCGGACGAGGCAACAAGGCGACGGATGTGCTCAAGGGGCTCACGTTCGAGGTTCCGCGAGGGCATGTCGTGTCTCTGCTCGGCGCTAACGGCGCCGGTAAGACGACACTGGTGAACATAGCCTCCACGCTCATGCTCCCGACCTCGGGTGAGATCTCCGTGTGCGGTGCGGATGTGGTGGCGGACCCTTCGGCGGTGAGACGCTGCATCTCCCTGACGGGGCAGTTCGCCGCGGTGGACGGGGAGCTGACCGGCCGGGAGAACCTGGTGTTCTTCGGTCGCCTGCACGGACTGAGCGCGGCCGGGGCCCGTGAACGCGCTGACGAGCTCTTGGAGACCTTTCGGCTGGCCGACGTCGGTGATCGACGAGTAGCGAACTACTCGGGCGGAATGCGTCGCCGTCTTGACATCGCCGCCTCGTTGATCGTCGAGCCCTCCCTGCTCTTCCTCGATGAGCCGACGACCGGCCTGGACCCGTTGTCCCGCCACGAACTGTGGGACGTGATCGACGGCCTGCGCGATCGCGGGGTGTCGGTGCTGCTGACCACTCAGTACCTCGATGAGGCCGAGAGGCTCTCAGACGACATCGTGGTGCTGCGCGAGGGACGGGTGGTCTCCCAGGGCACTGCCAGCGAGCTCCGCCGGCGTTTCGGCGCACCGATGTGCCGGCTGGGCTTCGATGAGGCCGATACGGCCAGACGGTGCGCCGAGTCCCTTCTTCCGGAGGTGCTCGATCGTCCAGCCGGTGACTTCCAGGTCGATGCCATGGAGGTCCTGTTCACCTCGCACGACGGGATTCACGATCTGTCCCGAGGGGCGGAGGGACTGGCGGCCCTCGGGATCGACGTGGTGTCAGCCTCGCTCAGCCCTCCGTCCCTCGATGAGGTCTTCATGGGCACGGCCTTCGAAGCCGTCACGGAGGACTGAGGCATGAGCCGCTCCTCGACGCCGGAGGCCGAGGCCCTGCCGAGCAATCTCACCGCGTTATGGGGCGCCACCTGGCGCAACTCGGTGCGTTTATCGCGAAACTCGGCCTCATTGGTCTCGGCGCTGGTGATCCCCGGCATGTTCATGCTGGCGTTCTGGGCCGTTTTCGGTCACGCCGCCAACCGCTCCGGATTCGACTACGCCCTGTTCCTCATGGCGGCATCCATGTTCCAGGCGGCGATGTTCGCCGCCGGAGGATCGGCGATGGCGCTGGCCGTTGACGTGGAGTCCGGACTCCTGGGACGGATGCGGGCGATGCCGATTCACGCCATGGTGGTCATCGGTGGCCGCATGCTCGCGGACCTGGTGCGTTCGATCGTCTCGTTGTGCGCTGTGATCGGAGTGGGGCTCGTGTGCGGTGCAAGACCGGCGAGCTGGGCGAGGCTCGGCCTGACCTTCCTCGTGGCGTTGGTGATGGGAGAGGTGCTGGTACTGGTTTTCCTGGGCATCGCCCTGCGCTCAAGACATCCGGTCCAGACGGCGGGACTCATACAGGCTCTGGAGATGCCGCTGCTCATGCTGTCAACGGCGTTCATTCCGCTGAGCACGCTGCCGGACTGGCTCGAGCCGATCATCGCCCATATGCCCTTCTCTCCGATGATCGATACCAACCGTGCCCTGCTGACGGGCGTCTCTCCCGGTGGCTCCGGCTGGGAGACGCTGGCATGGCTGGCCGGTGGACTCATCCTGGGCTCATGGTGGGTGTCTCGAGAGTTTCGGAGGCAGAATGACTGACACCGAGGAGCTGCGCGTCAGCTGGCTGCGGGCTGTCGAGGTGCACGCAGGCAGACTGCTGACGCGCTGGATGCGATCACCGGCCGCAATCGTCTATACCGTGGGCGTGCCGGTAGCCATGGTCGCCATCATCAGGTTGATGTTCTCCGGGATGGTCCAGCAGTTCAGCGGGACACCGATGGACATGACCGATGTCGCCGTCATGGTCGCGGTATCCCAGGCCTTCACCGGAGGGCTGTCCGCGGCGGGCGCGATCGTTCAGGAACGCCATGAGGGACTGCCTCAGCGCCTGGCCACCTTGCCGGGGCCCCGTGGCACAGCAATTTCCGGACGCATTCTCGCCGAGTCGATACGCGCTTTCGCCTCGATGCTGGTGGCCTTGGCCGTCGGGGCACTGTGCGGTGCGTCCTTCGGAGGGGTAATGCACCTCCTGGGGGTCATTGCAAGCCTGACTGTTGTTGCCTTGGCCGCTGGTGCTTTTGGAGTCATGCTCGGCTACGTCGTGGAGACCCCGCAAGGCGCTTTCAGCTTCACTCCTCTTGTCATGGCCTTCACGGTCTTCAATACAGCCATGATGCCGCGGGACATGTACGCCGCTGCGCTTCGTCCTTTTGTCGACGTCTCCCCGGTCACGGCGGTCTCGCGTCTTGTCGACGCCATCGTCGTTGAGCGGGTCCAAGCATGGCATATTCTGGTTTTTATATCCTGGTTCATCGGACTGCTCCTGCTCAGTGTGCTGGTCCTCAGTCGTAGGATGAACGGTCTGCAGCGCTAGGGCGGCCACCGGGATTCTTGACGGTGAAATGAATAGAGGAGAAGGAAATGGGATTCGATATGAAGTCGTTTCCATTCTTTATGGAGTCCACCGGTGATCGCTTGCTGTTCTGCTTCCACCATGCTGGAGGGAGCGCTTCGGTGTATCGTCATTGGGTGGCGCGTGATCCTCGGGTCGACGTGGTTCCGGTTGAGCTTCCGGGTAAGGCCACTCGAATGAGTGAGCAGTGGATTGATGATTTCTCACTTCTGGCTGGAAACCTGGCTGATGATATTCGTCGACTAGCGCGCGGTGCTCCGGTGGTGCTCTATGGGCACAGCATGGGGGCGGCCCTGGCATATCAGTGCGCCGCCCATCTTCAGGAGATCCACCGCCATGTTCCACTAGCTGTCGTCGTCGCCGCGCGCCAGGCTCCCGGGGAGGTGATCGAGGGGGAGTACCGCAGCTGCATGGGGCTGGCCGCGCTGCGCGAGGAGCTGGTGAGAGCTGGTGGCACTCCTCCCGACATCCTTGCGGACGACGCGCTCATGGAGGCCCTGCTCCCCGGCGTGCGCCGCGACTACGCGCTGCATGAGTCCTTCCGTCACACTTCGACGGTTCTGACGTGCCCCATCCTCGCTCTTGCTGGTTCTGAGGATCTGACAGTGGCGCCGCAGATGATGGAGCAGTGGTCTCGGTTCACCTCCTCCTCCTTCATGCTCAAGATTGTTCCCGGAGGTCATTTTTTTCCTGTGGACTGCGGACCCCGCTTTCTTGAGGTGCTGGTGGATGGTGTCGATCAGATTGTTTCAGGAGATGAGTGAAACTCTTTCCTGGAGCCTGTGAAAGAGTGATGGGCACACTATTTTTTCGAGGTCGTGCTCACCTGGTGATTTCGAGGGTGCTGTATCTGTGGGACGAATGGTTGTTGCTTACGGTGAGGCGCTAGGGCAATGGCGCTCCGCTGACGGGTGCACGGAGGCTCGCTGGTGGGCTGTGAGTCCTGCTGGAGTGCCTCTCAGTGCGTGGTTCTCAGAATCGGAATCCGATCGTATCGCGCAGTTGAGGCGGATGGAGGATCGTCGCAGTCATTTCTTGGCCCACTGTCTTGCCAAGACTATGCTGGCGGACCATGTTGGGGGAATCGATGGCCCGTGCTCTGTTATCAGTCATGAGTCGTCGGGTCGTCCCGTGACTGCGTGCGGAATTGAGCTGAGTATTTCTCATTCGGTGTCGAGCGTTGCGGTCGCGGTGGCTCGTTCCGGGGGCGTGGGCGTAGATGTTGAGGATCTGTCCAGAGCCGAGGATATGGCGGCGGTCCGCGATATTCTGTGCAGTCATAATGAGTTGAGAATCATTCGTGAAGAAGGCTGCGATGAGATCGACCTGCTGCGGCTGTGGGTGGCCAAGGAGGCCTTGGTCAAGATCGGTGCGGCTACTCTGGACGGGTTTCGTCGAGTGGACCTGTCGATGCTGTTGTTGAGCCATGCGGACGGCACTCAGGCGACCGGGTGCCGGTGGGGCGTGTCCTGCGGAGACGTTGATCTGACTGTCTGGAGGGACAGTCGGTGCGTCGGCGCTGTGGCGCGCACCGTACGAAGGATCGCTCGCGAGCGTCAACGACTGAGCGGGTGCGGGGCTGATGAGGTGGACGCGATCGCTTGATGGGCGCCAGAGGCGTTGAGCAGCCGGCCGCTTCCCTTCGTGCCGGAGACTGAATATTAAAACGTATGCGCCGATGTCGAGACGGCTGTCACCAAAGGATCTGACACCGATACACCTAAACCGTGGAAAATCTCACTGATAGCCCGATTATGCCCGTGATCTGCTAGATTTAGAGACGTGCTTATTGCGCTGCTGCGTAGGTGTCTGCGCCCGTATGTGGGTTTGTTGGTGTGTGTTCTGGTGCTTCAGTTTGTTCAGGTGATGGCGTCGTTGTATCTGCCGACTCTTAATGCGGATGTTATTGATAGGGGTGTGGCTGCTGGGGATGCCGGTTATATCTGGCGTATGGGTGGGTTGATGCTGGTGGTGAGTGCTGGTCAGGGTGTGTGTGCGGTGGTGGCGACGTATCTGGCGGCGCGGGCGGCGATGAGCATGGGCCGTGACCTGCGCGGGGAGGTCTTCGGGCGGGTCAGTGGTTTCTGTGAGCGGGAGATCACTGAGTTCGGGGCGGGCTCGCTCATCACCCGCAACA
>NZ_JAAIJY010000008.1 GCF_011752065.1 Actinomyces sp. ZJ308 | reverse complement strand
CCGAGGCGATCGTGCGGTCCTTCTCAATGACCTCACGCACGACCTGGGCCTTGAACTCCTCTGAGTATTTCGCTGCTGGCATGGTCTCCATCCTATCGACTCACGGGAAGAAAAACTCCCCCTGTCCGAGAAACACCACGCACTCCAGACCGCTCCTCATATTGTCGACCCTGAGCGCCTTCTTGGCGAGGCTCTTTCTCAGGCCTCCCCGGACCTGATGCGTAGCCTGCTGCAGACGGTGATCAACTCCTTGCTGAGCGCCGAGGCTGACGCGGTGTGCGGTGCCGAGTACGGTCAGGCCAGCCCGAGCGCCGGGCTCAGCGCAATGGCTACCGGCACCGGGACCTGGACACCCGGGTCGGCACGATTGACGTGGCTGTCCCCAAGCTGCGCACCGGCTCGTACTTCCCCGACTGGCTGCTTGAGCGCCGCAAACGGGCGGAGTCGGCGCTGATCACAGTGGTTGCCGACGCCTACCTGGCCGGGGTCTCCACACGGCGCATGGACAAGCTGATAGGTACTTTGGGCATCAACTCGCTGTCGAAGTCACAGGTCTCACGTATGGCGGCCGAGCTCGACGAGCAGGTCGCCTCCTTCCGCAACCGGCCCCTGGGCGATGCAGGCCCATTCACCTTCGTGGCGGCCGACGCCCTGACCATGAAGGTCCGCGAAGGTGGTCGCGTGGTCAGCGCGGTGGTCCTGACCGCTACAGGGGTCAACGCTGACGGACATCGCGAGGTCCTAGGACTGCGGGTAGCCACCACCGAGAGCTCGGCGGCCTGGAACGGGCTGCTCGCCGACCTGGTGGCCCGGGGGCTTACGGGGGTACGGCTTGTCACCTCTGACGCCCACACGGGCCTGGTTGAGGCCATCGCCGCGAACCTGCCCGGAGCGACCTGGCAGCGCTGTCGCACCCACTACGCCGCCAACCTGATGACAGTGGTTCCCAAGAGTCTGTGGCCCGCTGTCAAGGCCATGCTCCACTCGGTCTACGACCAGCCCGACGCAGCAGCCGTCGAGGCTCAGTTCGACCGCCTCCTGGACTACGTCCACACGATCCTGCCCGAGGCTGCCGACCACCTCGACGCCGCACGAGCCGACCTGCTGGCCTTCACTGCCTTCCCTGTCGAAGTATGGAGACAGATCTGGTCCAACAACCCCCAAGAACGCCTCAACAGAGAGATCCGCCGCCGCACCGACTCAGTAGGTATCTTCCCCAACAGAGACGCCATTATCCGCCTGGTTGGCGCCGTCCTGGCAGAGCAGACCGATGAGTGGACCGAAGGACGCCGCTACCTCAGCCTCGACGTCCTCAACCGCAGCCGGAACCTACCCAACGCCCCCTCCCTCACCAACTAACAACCACACTCCACGAAGACCTCTACACCACATCAAGAGACTTGACCGGCCCGAGGAGTCCGACACTCGCCATCGTGCCGGCTGGATCGTGCTGACGGCCCTGGCGCCGACTGTGTGGGGAACGACGTACCTGGTCACCACCCAGGCGCTCCCCTCGGGCCACCCGGTCTTCGCTGCCTTCATGCGGACGCTGCCCGCCGGTGCTCTCGCGCTGCTGGTCGCGCGACGGCTGCCGCGAGGCGGCTGGTGGTGGAGGAGCCTCGTACTCGGCGCGCTCAACATGGCCTGCTTCTTCCCGCTGCTCTTCGTCGCCGCGCAGCGCCTGCCCGGCGGTGTGGCCGCGACGCTCGGAGCCGCGCAGCCGATCATCGTCGCCATCCTCGCCGTCGTCGTCCTGGGGGAGAGTCCATCGGCGCGAAGGCTGGTGTGGGCGGTGATCGGCGTCATCGGTGTGGCGCTCGTGGTGCTGGGACCCCAGGCTCGGCTCGACGTCCTCGGCGTGGCGGCGGGCCTCGGTGGAGCCGTCTCCATGGGGCTGGGGGTCGTGCTCACCAAACGGTGGGGCAGGCCCGACGGCGTCGGCGCCCTCAGTCTGACGGGCTGGCAACTGACCGCTGCAGGGCTGCTCCTTGCCGTCCCCGCACTCCTCATCGACGGGATTCCGCAAGACATCGATACCGCCGCGGTGGCGGGCTACAGCTGGCTCGGACTCGTGGGAGGACTGGTCGCCTACCTCGTCTGGTTCGAAGGCGTCCGCCGGCTACCGGTGACGCCGACGGCGCTACTGGGCCTGCTCTCGCCGCTGACGGCCGCTCTCCTCGGCCGCGTCGTGGCCGGTGAGGTGCTCACCGCCGCCCAGCTCCTGGGATTCGCCACGGCCCTGAGCGCCATGGCCGCGGGGCAGATCCCTCCGTCCTCCTTCCCCTTCTTTCGAAAGGACCACTCATGAGAATCGTCGTCCTCGGAGCCACCGGCATGGCCGGCGCCGCCGTCGTCAGTGAGGCGGCCGGCCGCGGCCACGACGTCACCGCCGTATCACGGCAGCAGCGCCCCCAGACCGGCAACCGCCTCACCTCCCACCTGGTCGACGTGACCGACGTCGACGGCGTCGCGGGCCTCCTGGAGGAGTGCGATGCCGCCGTTGTCGCCATCCGTCCGCCTGCAGGCCAGGAGGGCGACCTGGCGGGCATGACAAGAGGGGTCCTGGACGCCGCCTCAAGAAGCGAGACTCCGCTGCTCATCGTCGGGGGTGCCGCTCCGCTGCGATCTCCCGCGCATCCCGGCACCCTGGTCATTGACGACCCGACCGTCGTACCGCCCGCATGGCGAGAGGTGGCGCGGGCGAGCCTCGAGCAGCTCCGCGCCTGCCGGGACCATGAGTACCGGGGGTGGGTCTATCTCAGTCCTCCGGCGCTCTTCGGACCGGGAACCAGCACCGGTTCCTACAGGCGCGGAACCACAACGCTTCTCGTCGACGATCAGGGCGTCTCCCGGATCAGCCCCGAGGACCTCGCCCGCGCCGTCGTCGACGAGCTGGAGCACCCCGGCGGCGACCAGCACTTCACCGTCATCGCCTCTTCCTGATGCCGTCCTCAGATCCAGGACGACAGGAACATGTGGTAGAGCCAGAAGGTGCGTGAGACGTTCTGCCCGGTCCAGATCGGCCACCAGAAGGCGGCGGCGGCGCAGGCCAGGGCCATGACCACGATGATGAGGGAGATGCCCTCACTGCGGATCTGCCACGTGGGTGCCGACGTCCAGCTCGCCAGCGCCGTCCACCGGCTGCGTCGGCCGGTTCCCTCCAGGTCGTCGTCGGAGAGGTCGGGTGCGGTGCGGGCCGCGGAGATCGTCGACGCTGTCGGTGCGAGATACCCCGTCAGCTCCGCCGCGGCCAGGTCCTCCGCTGTGTCGGCCCGGTCGGCCCGGTCGGCCCCGTCAGCTCGGGAGCCGGCGCCGGCCAGGCCGGTGGGCGCACCGGCCTCGCCCTCGGCTGCGTCGTCGTGGGTCTCCGCGCTGATGCGGTACATGCCCGGGTCGGTCTCCACCACCGGCGGAGTCCACACCGGCGTGCGCCCGAACTGCGGACCGAAGCCCAGGAACCTGGCGCCCACACCGCGCCAGGGCCGAATGCCCGCACCGATCTGCCCGTTCCTCAGAGCCGCCACCTGCGCCCGGGCCGCCTTGGACCCCGGCAGCGGCGGCACCAGGCCCGCAGCCATGCCCAGCGCCAGCACGAGGACGAGCACGACGCAGGGGACGAAGGCCACCGTGTAGAAGGTGAAGATCGTCCGGTCCCGGTACTGGAACCACGGCACGTACAGGCCCAGGTAGCCGATGAGCGGTACCCACACCCGCCAGTCGCGGTTCTTGACCCCGATGATGACGATGGCCGCCAGCGCCACCACGGCGGACCACCAGATGACGATATTGCCGATCGAGGTGATCGCCTGGATGCAGTCCCCGCCCCAGCAGGTCTGCGGTACCTGGGCCTTGTCCTCCCAGAAGAAGGAGGTAGGCCGCGTCTGGAACAGCCAGCCGTAGGGCTTCGACTGGTAGGTGTGCGGCGAGGCCAGGCCGACGTGGAACTCGTACATCTGCTGGTGGTAGGCGATGAAGTCGTTGATGCTGTGGGGCAGGGAGGGGAAGGGCACCGGCTGGTGATTCTCGATCTGCTCAAGCGCCCACCCGTGCTTGTAGGCGCGGGGGTGGATGAACCAGGACCACCAGCACCCGACGTAGACAGCGGCAGCCACAGGCACCGTCTGGAAGAAGTCGCTCACGCCTTGGGCGACCGTGCCCTCCAGGAACCAGGCCCGCGCTCCCACTCGTCGCAGCGCCAGGGTGTCCCACACGACGACGGCGACGCCGACGACCGCGACGAGGTAGAGCCCCGACCACTTGATGGAGCAGGTCAGCCCCAGGGCGACGCCGGTGGCCAGCAGCCAGGGGCGGATCGTGGCGTGCGGCGGCCTCGCCCCGGGACTCGTCCACGCCATCCTGCGGGCCAGCCTCGCCCGCGACCACTCCCGGTCACGCACCAGGAAGTACAGGGACAAGGTGGCGAAGAACCCGATGAACACGTCCAGCAGGCCGATGCGGGACTCGGTCAGCGCCACGCCGTCGATCGCCAGGAGCAGGCCGGCCAGGCCCGCCAGCAACGGGGAGCGGGTCAGGCGCATCGTCAGACGCGTCAGCAGCATGACCGTGAGGATCCCGGCGACGGCCGGCATGAAGCGCCAGCCGAAGGACGATGACGGCCCGAAGAGATCCATCCCGGCACCGATGAGCCACTTGCCCAGCTGAGGATGGACGACGTAGGCGGCCTGGGTGGACATGCCGGAGAAGTCCCCGGAGGCGAAGGCCGCATCGGAGTTCGTCGCCCAGTTCGCCTCATAGCCCAGGTGCCACAGGGCGTAGGCGTCCTTGACGTAGTAGATCTCATCGAACATGAGCGTCTTCGGATGGCTCAGCCCGATGAGGCGCAGCAGGGCGGCGATGACGCCGACGACGCCGGTGGCGACCCAACCGCGCACCCTCACGGCGCGGGGCATGACCCAGCCCGCCGGACCGAGCCCGAGCAGGGTGCGCAGCTCGTTCTCGGTGCGCCCCTGACGACCGATGCCGCTGCCGGTCTCGCCGTCCCGTGTGCCGACGGCGCTGCTGGTCCCGCCGGCGGCGTCGGCCGGCCCGGTACCCGGCGCCTCGGCCTCAGCCGGGGCGGATTCCTGTCCTGGTTCCTGCTCCGTGGACGGGTCCGCGGAACCGTCACGGGACTGCTCGGGGGACTGTTCGGGAGACAGCGCGCTCGGAGTCGTCACGCCCCGAGTCTAGGCGGCGGCGCCATCAAGGTCGCAGCGACATACTGTGTCCTATGACTGAGAGCCTTCCGCCCGCAGAGCACTCCGCCGTCGGGGACGGCCGTGATGGCGAGCCCGACCAGGGCGGCCAGGCCGACGGCAACGGCATCACCGACCCTGCTGCCGACATGGTCGACACGGCCGACACGGCCGGCGCGCTCGTCGCCCACAGCCCTGACCTGCGCCGTGGCACCATCACCCTGGCCGCCACCCCGATCGGCAACGCCTCCGACGGCTCCCGGCGGCTGCGCCGCGGCCTGGAGCAGGCCGACCTCATCGCCGCCGAGGACACCCGCCGGCTGCGCGCCCTGGCCCAACGTCTCGACGTCGAGCCCCACGGGCGCATCATCGCCCTCCACGAGCACAACGAGCGCGACCGCGCCCCCGAGCTGCTTGAGGCGGCCCGCGCCGGCCGGCGCGTCCTGGTCGTCTCCGACGCCGGCATGCCGTCGGTCTCCGACCCCGGCTACCGGCTCGTCCAGGCCGCCGTCAGTGCCCGGGTGCCCGTCACCGTCGCCCCGGGGCCGTCCGCGGTCCTGACCGCCCTGGCCCTGTCCGGCCTGGCCTCCGACCGCTTCTGCTTCGAGGGCTTCCTGCCCCGCAAGCCGGGGGAGCGGCGTCGGGCCCTGGAGTCACTGGCCACCCAGGAGCGCACCATGATCTTCCTGGAGTCGCCCCGTCGCGTCCACGACTCCTTGACCGCCATGGCCGAGGTCCTCGGCGATGGGCGCCCGGCGGCGCTGTGCCGGGAGCTGACGAAGACCCATGAGGAGGTGCGACGAGCCCCGTTGGCCGAGCTCGCCCGGTCCACCGCCGACGGCGTCCTGGGAGAGGTGGTCCTCGTCGTCGCCGGCGCCGAGCCCGTCACCGCCGGCCCGCAGGACGCCGCGCGCGAGGCCCTGGCACTGGCCGGGACCGGTATGCGTCTCAAGGCCGCGGCCGCCCAGGCGGCCGGCAAGGCCGGCCTGCGCCCCAATGAGGTCTACCGCGCCGCCCTGGAGCTGCGCGAGACCACCGCCTGAACCGGGATTCGGCGACCACGGCCCCTGACGCGGCAGGCCCGGCTATGGTCGGGTCATGAGCAACGAGCAGCCCACCGGCCCGGGTGCCCGCGCTCGCCGGGCCCTCATCGTCGTCGACGTCCAACCCACCTTCTGCGAGGGAGGTGCCCTGGCCGTGGCCGGCGGCAACGCCGTCGCCGAGCGGATCGCCGCCCACCTGTCCTCCAGCAGGCAGGACTACGACCTGGTGGTCACCACCCAGGACTGGCACATCGACCCCGGTGCGCACTTCTCGCCCGAGCCCGACTTCATCGACACCTGGCCCGTCCACGGGGTGGCCGGCACCCCCGAGGCCCAGCTGCACCCCGCCCTGGACGGCCTGGGTGCCGACGCCGCCGTCAAGAAGGGGCAGTACGCCGCCGCCTACTCCGGTTTCGAAGGCGTCGACGACGACGGGGACACCCTGGCGGACATCCTGCGCGCCGCCGGGATCGAGGCCGTCGACGTCGTCGGCCTGGCCGAGTCCCACTGCGTCAAGGACACCGCCCTGGACGCCGCCCGGCAGGGCTACCGGGTGCGGGTCCTGACCGACCTGACCGAGCCGGTCAGCCCCGAGCTGGGTCGAGCCGCACGGGCAGACATGCACGCCGCCGGCATCGAGCTGGTCCCCTCCCGCTGAGGACCGTCGTCACGGACCGCCGGGCCCTAAGGCCTGTTGCGAAAGCACGATGAGGCGTCCGCGTGTTCGTAGGGTAGGTCGCGCGTTCGTACCCTCTACCCCTCGAACGCGAGCCCTAAGGTACGACCGCGACGGGTCACGTGCCTTGCCGCAGCCCCACATGTCGCAACATGACCTAAGACGCACCCGCAGCCCCCAACAGACTGTTCATAACAGGCCTTAAGGCGCGTCCGCGGCGCCCGACAGACGTCCGCAACCCGCCCCGGGGCCATGAGCACACGGGTGCCCTCGCCGAGCAAGGAGTCGGCGAGGGCACCCGTGTCGTGTCACCTGGGCCGCGCGGGGCGCTACTGCGCCGGCCAGCCGCCGTTGTACTGGCCCGGCTGGTTGTATCCCGGCTGACCGGGCTGGCCCGGCTGACCGGGCTGGTTGTACTGACCCTGCTGCTGCACGGGCTGCGTGAACACCGACGGCTGCTCCGGCTGAGCCGGTTGCTGACCCGACCATCCGAACTGCGCGGTCGGAGCCGTCTGCGGGTACTGGGGTGCTCCCGCCCCGGCCGCCGAGGCGGCGTAGGGGGCCTGCTGGGCGGCCGGCTCGGGCTGCTGGTACTGAGGCTGCTGCGCGTACTGCCCGCCCTGAGGCTGCTGGGCCGCCTGCCAGGCTCCCTGGGTATAGACGCCCGGGGCCCCGGGGGCCGCCCCGGCCATCGGGTCGCCGGCCATCACGTTGAACGATCCGTCCGCCGCGGCCTGCGAGGGCGTCGCTCCCGCGGCAGCCAGCCTGGAGCGCCAGGCCATGCCGCCGGCGCCCATGCCGATCCCGATGACGGCGATGATGATCGAGCCGACGAGCCCGAACAGTGACAGCAAGGTGCTCTTGGCCGACGACGGGGCGACGATCTCTCCCACGGAGACGCCTGAGGTGTTGTTGCAGTCAACGGTGTAGGAGCCCGACTCCTTGGAGGAGAAGGTCGTGAACAGCTTGCCGCCCTTGACCGTCGTGGACGACGAGCTGGACTTCGTGGCGACGTCGTCGCCGTCGGGCGAGGTGACCGAGCAGTCCGGTGCGTCGTCGCCGTCGCTGTAGAAGAGCCCGTAGCTGCTGCCCTTGTCCAGCTCCACCGCGGCGGCCTGGTCATCCGGAAGGCTGGTGACCGTGGCGTTGAACTGCCCGCGGGTCACCGCTGAGCCGATCCCGCCGATGACGGCGATGAGGAAGATGGCGAGCCCCGCCGCCGCCAGGGCCGTCGGAGCCGCGAGACTCCTCGACGGTGCCGGCTGACTCGCCGCTCCCGGGTAGCCGGGCTGAGGCGCCTGGAAGGACGCGGCCGACGGGTACTGCGAAGGCTGGCCGCCGGCCAGGGCCGGGTCGTAACCGTTCGCCGGCCAGCCCGCTGAGCTCGCGGAGTACTGGGGGTCGGGCGCGGAGCCGGGGTAGGGGGAGCCGGGGTACTGGGACATAACTGGCCTTCCTGGTCCATCGTGTCCATGTCAGAGGCGTACGGGAACAGGTCATGATCACGTGCGCCGCTCGGTCATGACAAGACGGCGAGCGTCGAGCGGGTACTGCATGACTCGGGACAGACTACCGGGTACCGGCGAGACGGCGCAGGCCGTGGCTGAGACTGTGGTCGAGACTGTGGGTGAGCCGGTAACCGATCTCTGCGGACGAGACATGGTCCTGAGCACTTCTGCCGCGCGGCGAGCGGGATCGAGTGGGATGGCGAGCGGCAGGGCCGGCCGATGAGACCGGTGGGGACTGAAGCGGCCGGGAACCGGATAGGGTGACCCCATGACCCATATCCTGTCCGCAGTCGCCTGGCCGTACGCCAACGGCCCGCGTCACATCGGCCACGTCGCCGGCTTCGGTGTTCCCTCAGACGTCTTCTCGCGCTACATGCGCATGGCCGGTCACGACGTCCTCATGGTCTCGGGCACCGATGAGCACGGCACCCCCATCCTCGTCGCCGCCGACGAGGAGGGCGTCAGCGCCCGCGAGCTCGCCGACCGCAACAACCGCCTCATCGTCGAGGACCTCGTGGCCCTGGGCCTGTCCTACGACCTGTTCACCCGCACCACCGCCGGCAACCACTACCACGTGGTCCAGGACATGTTCACCACCGTGCGGGACAACGGCTACATGGTCCAGCAGGTGACCCGCTCGGCGATCTCCCCCTCGACCGGCCGCACCCTTCCGGACCGCTACATCGAGGGCACCTGCCCGATCTGCGGCGCCGAGGGCGCCCGCGGGGACCAGTGCGACACCTGCGGCAACCAGCTCGACCCCACCGACCTCATCAGCCCGCGCTCGCGGATCAACGGCGAGACCCCCGAGTTCGTCGAGACCACCCACTGGTTCCTGGACCTGCCGGCCCTGGCCGAGGCCCTGGGGGCCTGGCTCGATGAGCGCGAGGCCTCCGGGACCTGGCGGCCCAACGTCATCAAGTTCTCCCAGAACCTGCTGGGCGACATCCGTCCGCGCGCCATGACCCGCGACATCGACTGGGGCATCCCGGTGCCCGGCTGGGAGGACCAGCCCACCAAGCGCCTCTACGTCTGGTTCGACGCCGTCATCGGCTACCTGTCGGCCTCCGTGGAGTGGGCGCGCCGCAGCGGTGACCCCGAGGCCTGGCGCGCCTGGTGGAACGACCCGCAGGCCCTGTCCTACTACTTCATGGGCAAGGACAACATCGTCTTCCACTCCCAGATCTGGCCCGCCGAGCTCCTGGGCTACAACGGCCAGGGCGAGCGCGGTGGCGAGCCCGGCCGCCTGGGCGTGCTCAACCTGCCCACCGAGGTCGTCTCCAGCGAGTTCCTGACCATGGAGGGCAGGAAGTTCTCCTCCTCCCACGGCATCGTCATCTACGTGCGCGACTTCCTCGAGCGCTACCAGGCCGACGCCCTGCGCTACTTCATCTGCGCGGCCGGCCCGGAGACCGCGGACGCGGACTTCACCTGGGCGGAGTTCGTGCGGCGCACCAACGGCGAGCTCGTGGCCGGCTGGGGCAACCTCGTCAACCGCACCGCCTCCATGATCCACAAGCGCTTCGGACAGATCCCCGAGCCGGGGCGGCTCCAGGACATCGACCGGGCCCTGCTCGACGCCGTCGAGGCCGGCTTCACCTCCGTGGGCGACCTCATCGCCCAGCACCGTCAGAAGGCGGCCCTGGGCGAGGCCATGCGGCTGGTCGGTGAGGCCAACAAGTACGTGGCCGACACCCAGCCCTTCAAGCTCAAGGGCGAGGACCCCGACACCCAGGCCCGCCTGGCCACGGTCCTGCACACGCTGGCCCAGGTCGTCGCCGACCTCAACCTCATGCTCTCGCCCTTCCTGCCGCACGCCGCCAACGACGTCGACCGGGTCCTGGGCGGGCGCGGCGAGATCGCCCCGATGCCCCGCATCGAGGAGGTCGACGAGCTCGACCCCGAGCGTCTGCCCGAGGCCTTCGACGGTCGCATCGGCTACCCCATCATCACCGGCGACTACGAGGGCGTCCCCACCTGGGAGCGCCACCCGGTCGTCGTCGGCACGCCCGTGGCCAAGCCGACGCCGGTGTTCACCAAGCTGGACGAGTCGATCGTCGAGGCCGAGCTGGCCCGCTACGCCGACTCCGTGCCCGACGACGTCACCGGCTCCTGAGCCCGGTGCCCGCTGCTGCCTCCGCCGTGGCGCGCCGGACGCCCGGTGCCCACCCATCCCCTGAGGAGCATGCATGAGCCCCAGGAAGCGCGACCGCTCCTGGCCGCCGGCCGACGCCGTCGCGCCACTGGCGGCCCCGGTCACCGACAACCACACGCACCTGCCGGTCGCCGCGGACGCCGGCGGCCCCGGATCCCAGGCGCCGCTGAGTGCCGCCGAGCTGGTCGAGCGCGCCGCCGCCGTCGGCGTCACCCGCGTGGTGACCTCCGCCTGCGAGGTCACCACCTGGGAGGAGAGCCTGTCCCTGGCCCGGCGGCTGCCGGGCGTGCGCGTGGCCCTGGCCGTGCACCCCAACGAGGCCGTTCTCCACGCCGGGGTGCGCGAGACCGGCCCCGACGGGCTCGAGCCCCGAGCTCAGGCGCACCATGACGAGCCGCTCGACTCGGTCATGGCTCGCCTGGAGGAGACGCTCATGGCGAACGCCGATGTCGTGGTCGCCGTCGGAGAGAGCGGACTGGATTTCTTCCGCACCGGTGAAAAGGGGGCGGCCGCCCAGCGCGAGGCCTTCCGGGCCCACATCGCCCTGGCCAAGGAGCTCGACCTGCCCCTGCAGATTCACGACCGCGACGCCCACGGCGCCTGCGTGGAGGTGCTGAAGGCCGACGGCGCCCCCGAGCGCACCGTCTTCCACTGCTTCTCAGGCGGTCCGGAGCTGGCGGCCGCCTGCGCCGAGCGCGGCTGGTACGCCTCGATCGCCGGCCCGCTCACCTACCCGGCCAACCGCCCCCTGCGGGAGGCGGTCGCCGTCCTGCCCGACGAGCTCCTCCTGGTGGAGACCGACGCCCCCTACCTTCCTCCCAAGCGCTGGCGCGGACGCCCCAACGCCTCCTACCTCCTGGGCGACACGGTCCGCTCCCTGGCCGAGCGGCGAGGGCTGGATGAGGAGCGGCTCTGCCACCGCCTGCAGGCCACCACCGAGGCGGTCTACGGAAGCTGGTGATCGCCGTCGGCCGCGAGGGCCGGCGAGTGCTGAGCGGTATGGGGCGCTGGGGAGCACGGCACTGAGGGGCCGGACGCGAGAACCGGTCCCTGACGTCCTGCGGGGGTCGACCTGCGCGATCAGGGTCCTGGGAAAGAGACTGCGCGAGCTCCGGAGGGACTGGATTTGTCCGGACGAACCGTTCCCAGGTTGCCATCATTCTTCCAGGGTCGTCTCAGGTGGAGAACAGTGAGGGATCAGGGCCTCCTCGCACGGTTTCGGTCACAAGCCACCGGGGTGTGAGCAGGTGCATTGGCACGCCCCTGGGTCATCGGTTACGGTGACATGCAGTCGTCAAACGAAGGAAGTTCTATCGTGGGTCGTCACTCCCAGACCAGCTCCCTGAGTACTACACTCTCCGGCCTCGGCTCCATGGCCACCAGGAAGCGGACCGCCTCCGGCGTCCACGGCCGCCGACGCGCCGAAGGCCCGGCCAAGACCGCGCTGACCCCCATGCTCTTCAAGGCGGGGGGCGCCGCAGCCGCCTTCTCCCTGGCCGTCTCCGGTGCCGCCTACGCGGCCATCTCCGCGGGAGATGACGAGGGGCGCTCCTCCTCGGGCGGCTCCTTCGGCCTGATCGGCGGTGAGTCCGACGGGCAGTCCAAGGCCACTGAGACGCCGGCGCCCGGCTCCGGCAAGGTCGCCAGTGCGGAGATCTCCACCACCACCGTCGATGAGCCCCAGGTTCACGGCACGGTGCAGAAGGAGAGCGATGCCCTGCCCGCCGGGCAGACCCAGGTCGAGACCCCCGGCGTCGACGGGCTGGTGCGCACCACCTATGAGGTCACCACCCAGGACGGTAAGGAGATCTCCCGCACTCCGGTCTCTCAGGTGGTCGTCACCGAGAAGGTGGATGAGGTCGTCCTCGTGGGCACCGGTGCGCAGCAGGCTCAGCAGGAGGCCGCGGCCGCTCAGGCCGCCGCGGACGCCGCCGCTGCCCAGGCCGCCCAGGGCAATGAGGGCTCCGCCCCCAGCACGCCCGCCCCGGCCGCCGACCCCGGCGCGGGAACCGACCCCGAGAGCGCCAAGGCCATCGCCCGGTCCATGATGGGCGGCTACGGCTGGGGGGACTCCGAGTTCTCCTGCCTGGAGAGCCTGTGGACCCGCGAGTCCAGCTGGAACTACCAGGCCGAGAACGCCTCCTCGGGCGCCTACGGCATCCCCCAGGCGCTGCCCGGCACCAAGATGGGCGAGGTCGCCGACGACTGGGCCACCAACCCCACCACCCAGATCACCTGGGGGCTGGGCTACATCTCCGGCCGCTACGGAAGCCCCTGCTCGGCCTGGGCCCACTCCGAGTCCGTCGGCTGGTACTGAGCCGGTCAGGCCTGCCGACCCATCCGGCCGGCACCCGCCTGTCACACCTTTGACGGCGCCCGCTCCTCGAGGGGAGCGGGCGCCGTCGAGCACATAGAAGGGGAGAGGCGTCTCACATAGGAGTGAGATGGCTTATTGTCAGGACCTTCGTCATTCCACTACCGTGGCACCCGCCGTCGATCGGAAGGACGTCTCCCCGTGACTCCCACCACCCATCGCCACGCCCTGCCCGATAATCCGGACTCACCGGTGCCGCAGGAGGTGGCCCAGGAGCGCAGAAGCACGCGCACCATGGCGCTGCGCGCCGGCCTGGCGGCGCTGGCCCTGTCGATCGCCGTCTCCGGCGGCGCCTACGCCGCCGTGCGCGTCGGTGAGCACGGTCGGACAACCGATGCCGACGCGGCGAGCCAGCGCATCGACGCCCTCGGCGCCGAGGGCGGCCGCAGCGGAGTCACAGTCGCACCGAGCACCTCGACGCTCACCACCGAGACGGTTGACACCACCGACCCCCACGGCTCCACCCAGCAGGAGAGCAGTGACCTGCCCCAGGGCGAGACCAAGGTGGCCACCCCGGGAGTCGACGGCGTCGTGCGCACCACCTACGAGATCACCACCGTTGACGGCAAGGAGGTCTCCCGTACCCCGATCGCGCAGGTCGTCGTCACCCAGAAGGTGGATGAGGTCGTCCTCGTGGGCACCGGCGCCGCCAAGAAGCAGGAGCAGTCCCAGCCCCAGGCGCAGCCGCCCGCCGCCCCGGCGCCGTCGGAGTCCTCCGGCGGCTCCAGCGGCTCTGGCGACTCCGGCGGTTCCGCATCCGGCGGTAGCAACGGCAGCCAGAGCGAGGTCGGCGACGACGTCTGGGCCAAGCTCGCCCAGTGCGAGTCCGGCGGCAACCCGAGAACCAACACCGGCAACGGCTTCTACGGCATGTACCAGTTCACCCTGGAGACCTGGCGGTCCCTGGGCGGAACCGGCTACCCCCACGAGGCCGACGCCGCCACCCAGACCGAGATGGCCAAGAAGCTTCAGGCCAAGGCCGGCTGGGGGCAGTGGCCCGGCTGCTCCGACAAGCTCGGCCTGGGCTGAGCGGCCAGGAGGCCCCGGGCGGCAGCTGCGAGGCGACACCACCGCCCGTGAGCAGGCCCCTGGGCCCCTCGGCCGCACGCGGTTCGTGGGGCCCCAGTCGTCAGAGAGCATGCGGCATGTTCCCAGATATCTCACAGTGACAACAGGCGGACGCCGGTTACTGTGTCCCCATGACGTCGCCGGTACCCGATGCACAGGTGCCCCCGGCAGGAGCCGCCCGCACGGACGGACCTGACCCTGCAGGAGCCCGCGAGGCCGCCGCTGAGGCCTCATCCGACCCCGCCTGTGATCCCCTCCAGCAGGAGGATCCTCACGAGCCTCAGGAGCTCGAGGCATCGATGGGCTCTCGGGCCGCCGGTCTCCTGGGCCCCACCGAGGTCCGGGGACTGTCCCAGGCGCTGGGCATCCGCCCCACCAAGACCCTGGGGCAGAACTTCGTCCACGACGCCGGCACCGTGCGTCGCATCGTCTCCAGCGCGGGCGTACGCCCCGATGACACCGTCCTGGAGATCGGTCCGGGCCTGGGCTCCCTGACCCTGGCCCTCCTGGAGGCCGGGGCGCGAGTCATCGCCGTCGAGATCGATCCCGTCCTGGCCCGGGCCCTGCCCGTCACCGTCGCCGACCGCATGCCCCGGGCCGCCGGTCGACTCAGCGTCATCGAGGCCGACGCGCTGAGCATCACCGGCCCCGAGTCCCTGGGCGGTGCCGGGGCGCAGTCGCCCACCCGCCTCGTGGCGAACCTGCCCTACAACGTGGCCGTCCCGGTCCTGCTCACCGTCCTGGAGGCCCTGCCCGGCCTGGAGACCGTCACCGTCATGGTCCAGGCCGAGGTCGCCGACCGCCTCGCCGCCGCGCCCGGCTCGCGCACCTACGGCGTCCCCAGCGTCAAGGCCGCCTGGTACACCGCCGCCCGCCGCACCCTGACCATCTCCCGGCACGTCTTCTGGCCCGTGCCCAACGTCGACTCCGCCCTCGTCGAGCTCGTCCGCCGTCGGCCCCCGGTCACACGAGCCACCCGGGAGCAGGTCTTCGCCGTCGTCGACGCCGCCTTCGCCCAGCGGCGCAAGACCCTGCGCCGGGCCCTGGCCAGGCTCGCCGGAGGGGCCGACGCCGCCGAGGCCGCCCTGCGCGCCGCCGGCATCGACCCGGCGCGGCGCGGCGAGACCCTCGACATCACCGCCTTCGCCGCCCTGGCCGAGGCGCTGCACCCCATCGACGCCGATGAGACCGCCGCGCCAACGCCTCCCGCCACCTCACAGGAGCAGTCATGAGTCATCTGCGCGCCGTTCCCGGCGGTCCCACCGGTCCCCGCGATCCCTCGATGCCGCCGCCCCGCAGCGGCTCGGCCAGCTCCGTGCGCGTCGAGGCCCCCGGCAAGGTCAACCTCTTCCTGTCCGCAGGCGCTCCCGGCCCCGACGGCTACCACCCGCTCATCACGGTGTTCCAGGCGGTGCGCCTCATCGAGACCGTCACCGCTCGTCGCCAGTCCGCGCGCGACCACGGCGCCGTCACCCTCACCCTCGAGGAGCCCGACGCCGACGTCCCCACCGACGCCTCCAACCTGGCCGTGCGGGCCGCCGCGCTCCTGGCCGAGACCACCGGAGTCAGCGAGGGCGTCGACCTCCTCCTGCGCAAGCGCGTCCCCGTCGCCGGAGGCATGGCCGGCGGCTCGGCCGACGCCGCCGCCACCCTCGTGGCCTGCAACGCCCTGTGGGGCACGAACCTCTCCCTGCCCGAGCTCTCCGCCCTGGCCGCCGACCTCGGGGCCGACGTGCCCTTCCCCCTGACCGGGGCCACCGCCGTCGGAAGCGGCCGCGGCGACCTCGTCACCCCGATCATGACCCGGGGCTCCTACCACTGGGTCTTCGCCCTGGCCCAGGAGGGTCTGTCCACGCCGGCGGTCTTCCGCCGCTTCGATCAGCTGGTCGGTGCCGGCGCAGCCGGCTCCGGTGGCGGGCCCGCCGTGCGAGACGTGCCAGAGGCCCTCACCGCCGCCCTGCGCGCCGGCGACGCCCGCGCCCTGGCCGCATCCCTGCACAACGACCTCCAGACCGCCGCCCTCGACCTGCGCCCCGAGCTGGCCCGGGTCATCGCCGTGGCCGAGAAGGCCGGGGCCCTGCGCGCCATCGTCTCCGGATCCGGCCCCACCATCGCCGCCCTGGTCGAGGACCCCGGCAGCGCCCAGCGGGTCTCGCGCGCCCTGACGGCCTCAGGACTGGTCGCCGACGTCCTGCGTGCCGACGCCCCCGTGGCCGGGGCCCGGGTGGTGGGCTGATGGCGCACCTGCTCGGCGTGGAGAACCTGCGCCTGACCGTGGGCTCGCGCCTGCTCCTGGACGACGTCACCCTGGGGCTCGAGGACGGCACCCGGGTGGGGGTCCTGGGCCCCAACGGCGCCGGCAAGTCGACCTTCCTGGCGGCCCTGGCCGGTCGGCGCGAGCCCGACGGCGGGCGCGTCACCCGCACCGGCGGCGTGAGCGTGGCCGTCCTCAGCCAGGCCGACGACCTGCCACCCGACGCCACCGTGCGCACCGCGATCCACGGCGAGGCCCCCGAGCACGAGTGGGCCTCCGATCCGGCCGTGCGCGACATCCACGCCGGACTCATCGCCGATCTCGACCTCGACGCCGACGTCACCACCCTCTCCGGCGGCCAGCGCCGCCGCGTCGCCCTGGCCGCGGTCCTCACCCGGCGGGCCGACGTCGTCATCCTCGACGAGCCCACCAACCACCTCGACGTCGAGGGCGTGGACTGGCTGGCCCGCCACCTCCAGGCCCGCTTCTCCGGCTCCGGCGGACGGGGCGCCGGAGCCCTGGTCACCGTCACCCACGACCGCTGGTTCCTGGACGCCATCTGCACCAACGTGTGGGAAGTGGTCCCCGGCGTCGACCCCGGCGGCGGGCGCCCCCAGGTGGCCGGCCGCGTCGAGACCTACGACGGCGGCTACGCCGCCTACGTCCTGGCCCGGGCCGAGCGCGCCCGCCAGGCCGCCCTGTCGGCCGTCAAGCGCGAGAACCTCCTGCGCAAGGAGCTGGCCTGGCTGCGCCGCGGCGCCCCGGCCCGCACCTCCAAGCCCCGCTTCCGCATCGAGGCCGCCGAGGCCCTCATCGCCGATGTGCCGCCCCCGCGCGACGCGGTGGCCCTGACCGCCATGGCCACCGCCCGCCTGGGCAAGAAGGTCCTCGACCTGGAGGACGTCACCGTGCGCTACCCGGTCTCCACCGGCCCGGCCGACGCCGCCGGAGGCCCGGCCGAGCGCGAGGTCCTGAGCCACGTCACCTGGCGGCTCGCCCCGGGCGAGCGGGTCGGCGTCGTCGGCGTCAACGGAGCCGGCAAGACCACCCTGCTGCGCCTGCTCGAAGGCGTCCAGCTGCCCACCGGCGGCCGCGTCGCGCGCGGCAAGACCGCTCAGGTGGCCACCCTGTCCCAGTCCACCCACGAGCTCGACGCGCTCGCGGACCTGCGCGTCGTCGAGGCCGTGGCCATGGTGGGGGAGAGGGTCGTCGTCGGAGACAAGGAGATGACCGCCGCCCAGCTCGTCGAGCGCCTCGGCTTCACCCGCCAGCGCGCCTGGACCCGGGTCGGCGAGATCAGCGGCGGGGAGCGCCGCCGACTCCAGCTCCTGCGCCTGCTCATGACCGAGCCGAATGTGCTCCTGCTCGACGAGCCCACCAACGACCTGGACACCGACACCCTGGCCGCCGTCGAGGACATCCTCGACTCCTTCCCCGGAACCCTCGTCGTCGTCTCCCACGACCGCTACCTCCTGGAACGGGTCACCGACCACCAGGTGGCCCTGCTGGGGGACGGCGGCGTGCGCGACCTGCCCGGCGGGGTGGAGCAGTACCTCCGGCTGCGTCACGAGGCCACGGGACCGGCTGGAGGCGGAACGGCCGCCTCTGCGGGCTCGACGACGCAGTCCGCGGATCGGCCCCGGGCCGAGCGCAGCGCCTCGAGCGGGGCCAGGCGCCATGAGGCCAGGAAGGCCCTGGGGCGCATCGAGCGGAGGATGGAGCGCTCGGCCCAGGCCGTCGACGCGCTGCACGTGCGCATGGAGGAGGCCTCGGCCGATCCGGCCCGGGTGGGGGAGCTCGCCGAGCTCGGCCGTGAGCTGGTGGCCGCGCAGGCGGCTCATGCCGAGCTGGAGGAGCAGTGGCTCGAGACGGCGGAGGCGCTGGAGTCCTGAGGCGGTGCCGTCACCGCGCGCTCACGGAGGACCGGCCGGGCAGAGGTGGGCGAGAGCGGGAGGAGGAAGCTGGTGCGGGGAGGCAGCGGGACAGGGGAGACGGGACTGGTCTGCGGCGACCTCGGTGACGATCCTGGGGCGATCTCGTCAGCGATCTCAGTGGCGCATGACCGGTGAGGCCTGAGGTCGCTTAGACGACGGGGGCGACCTGGCGCGCCAGCTCGATGAGGTGGTCCAGGTTGGGGGCGATGTCCTCGGCGGCGGCGCCCCACAGGCGCATCACCAGGTCCACGGGGACGGTGGGCAGCCCCGCCAGACGCAGGACGACGACGCCCTGGGTGGGGCCGTTGGACTCGTAGAAGGCGGAGAAGCCCACCATGTCCGGTCCTGGCCGAAGGCGCACCAGCTCGGCCTCGGGCAGGAGCGCGGCGACGATCTGGCGCTGAGTGGCACGCCGTCCCTCCTTGGAGCCGTCATCCTTGGCGATCTCCAGGCTGAGGTCGATGACGAAGGGGGGATGGGCGACGTCGTCGATGTGCATGAGGCGGGCGAAGCGCCCCTGACGCTCCATGGCCTGCAGCTCGTTGAGCAGGGACTCCAGCTCGGAGCGCCACTGCGGACCGGTCACTCCCAGGTGGGCGCTGCGGTGCCTCGCCTCCTCCCGCGCCCATCCCGGAGGTGGGAAGGGCGGGATGATCACCCATCGCTGGGGATCAGGCGTGACCGCGATCTGCACTGTGTGCTCCTTCCGAGACCTCGTCTGACTGCGAGGCAGTGGACTGGGCGCCTACCATGTCTGTCCTATGAGGACCCGAGAGCGACATACGACAATTATGCCTGCATCCGCGCATCGCCGTGTGGTTCGCGTGCTGGTGGATGCCGGGCTCATCATCGCACTCTGTGCCGTCACGGAGCGCTGCTGTGGAATCTTATTCGCTGTTGGGGCGGTTGTGCTGCTTATTGCTGTGATGACTGCCATGATGGCGATGACCGGCGCCACACTCGGAGGGCTGGTGACGGGGGCCCGGCTTCGGAGGGTGACGGACCCGAACGGCCCTCCTGGCCGCTCTGCGGTGATTTACGTCGCATTTTTGGGCCTCTCTTTGGTGGCAACCGCAGGGTTGGCCCCCCTGGTTTTGTGGATCCTCTCACTATGGCGTGCTGAACAGCGCACCTGGTTCGACCGGCTGGCCGGGACGGTCCTCCTCAGTGCCAGACCGACCTCGGTATCGACCTGCTCCCTGGTGGTTGAGGGGTCAGTAATCCCTGTTCTGGGGCCGATTGTCCTGGGGCGTCGACCGGCCCCGATCGAGTCCCACCCGGACGCTCAGCTCGTTGCGGTGCTCCGCTCGGAGGACTCCGTGTCCAAGACGCATGCGCTGTTTGTCCCCGCCTCCGATGGGGTGCTCGTCACAGATCTGGGCTCGACCAACGGCACCCACATCGAGGACGAGGAGGGGGTCCACCGACTCTCACCGGGTCGACCGGAGTACGTGCACCGGGGACGGCAGGCATACTTGGGTGACGGTGTCTGTATCGTCCGTTGAGGAGAAATATGATGACAAACAGCCCGAACAGCAGCGCGAACAACGAGGTCTGGTGGACCGAGGGTTCGTGGACAGGCGTGGTCACGCCACGTGCTGTGATGATCCTGCCCCCGTCGGTGCCGCAGGACCTCACCGAGCGCCTGTGGCGGCTGCTGCGTAGTGAGGAGGCCTCGCTGACGCGGGCCCTGGATGAGTTGGTGATGGGGATGGGCGGACGTCTGGGCGCGATCCCGGACTTCGTGCTCGCCGTCTCGGCGCCCGAGGACGTCTTCCACGTGGCGCTGCGCGGCGCCCCGCAGATGGAGGTCGACGGCAAGGCGCTGGACGCCTCCGCGGTCACCACCTGGTTCGAGACGACGGTGACCGCCCCCAACTCGGTCATCGTCAGCGCGCCCGACGGCGCCGGTCAGGTCCGCCGCCCGGCGGTCGACGCCGTCGTGAGCACCGGCCACCTGGTGCTGCGTGGATCCGAGAAGTCGAGTGGGACCCCGTCCCCCAGCCGTGCATCGTCGAAGGGGTCCGGTGACTCCGACGACGATGACCCTGACCCGGCCGGTCCTGACTACTCCACCGCCTCCGCCGGCTCTGCCGGATCCCCCGCCGCTGCGGTGAGGTCCTCCCGGACCTCCCGTCGGGCATCGCGCCGTTCCTCGCGCCGTCAGTCCGCCTCGTCGGACCGCTCGGAGCAGGACGACTCATCTGAAGGGGCGCCTGCCGAGGTCGCCGGTTCCGCCGACGTCGTCGACAACCTCATCGAGATCGCGCAGGACAACGCCGAGCAGCAGGCCCTTGACGGTGCCGAGCTCGCCGCGTCCGAGGCTGCTCAGACGGGTCAGTCCGCGGCCTCCGCCGAGGTCTCGGGCGCTCCTGAGGAGACCCCCCGCCTCGCCGAGTCCGATGAGCCCGCCGACCTGCTGGCCGTCGTCGCCGGCGTCACCGAGGCCACTACGGCCACCGAGGCCGCCACGGTTCCTGAGGCGACTGAGGTGACCGGGTCAACCGAGTCGGCCGAGTCGGCCAAGTCGACGCAGTCGCCCGAGCCTCCTGCGGAGCTCGTTGAGAGCGCGCAGGTCGCCGAGGTCATCGAGGCGGATGCTCGCGCGGGTGAGTCGTCCGGCCAGAGCGCCGGCTCGGCCCACAGCGCCGGTAGTGCCCACAGCGCCCATAGTGCTGAGCCCTTCGAGGCTCACGTCGTGACCCAGGACGCCCAGTCTCCTGAGGCTGCCGAGGTCACCACCCCGTCCTCACCGGAGGCATCCGGCGAGGACCTGTTGATCGCCCCCGTCTTCGATGTCCCGGCCCTGCCGATCCCCTCCGCTTCGGAGGCAGAGGCCATGATCCCGCCCCCGCCACCCCCGTCGAGCGAGGATCTTGAGGCTGCTGGTATCAAGGACGCTGCCGTCGAGGTCACCGAGGTCGCTGCGACCCCGGCCGACTTCGTGCCCGCCGAGGCCGCTGAGGCGGCCGTGGTCGCGGAGGCCACCGCTGTCGCCGAGGCCGCCGCGCAGGCGCATGCCGAGGACGAGCCCGTACGCTCCGGGGACCATGACGGACAGACCATCAACGGTCTGCCCGAGGACCTCTCCCAGGAGCTGCGCGCCGAGCTGCTCAACCAGGGGCTCGGCCCCCTGGAGCCGAGCCAGTCGAGCCCGTCCGCCGAGTCGGCCGGATCGGCTGCCGCGGCTGAGACGGTGGTCGGGCTCGTGCAGCCCCCCGCCGTCGAGCCCTCCACCGGGGACCTCGGCCGCGGCGACCATGACGGACAGACCATCAACGGTCTGCCCGAGGACCTGGTGGGCGAGCTCGTCTCCCTCGTGGGCTCCGGGCCCTCCAGCCCGACGTCCCCGGCCTCGGCGAGCTCTCCCAGTGAACCCGACGCCATCCGGATCGTGCTGTCGGCGGTGTGCCCTCAGGGCCACCCCAACCCCACGAACTACACCGTGTGCCGCGTCTGCGGAGCCGAGCTCAACCGTCCGGCCAAGTCGGTGGCCTGCCCCCCTCTGGGGCGCGTGGTCACCTCCGGTGGTGAGAGCATCGAGCTCAACCGTCCCCTCCTGGTGGGTCGCAACCCCGTGGCCGACGACATCACCAGCGTCGCGGAGGTCCCCCTCCGCCCGCTGACCGTCGCCAGCCCCAACCAGCTCGTCTCACGCAACCACATCCTCATCGACCTGGATGCGTGGAGCGTGCTGGCCCAGGACCTGGGCAACTGCAATGGCACCGTTCTCAACCGCCAGAACGAGGCGCCCGTGCGCCTGTCCTCGGCAACCCCGGTGCTCCTGCGCAGCGGAGACGTCCTCGACCTCGGCGACGGCCAGACCCTCGCCTTTGAGAACCTCCCCTGATGCTGGATCACAAGGGACCGCCTCCGGTTATCTCTGGGTTCACCTACCTGGAGAGACTCGGAGCGGGAGGCTATTCCACGGTCTACCTCTTCGAGCAGCACATGCCCCGCCGCGAGGTCGCGGTCAAGGTCATGAACGCCGACGTCGAGGACAAGACCGCCTCCCGCTTCGAGTCGGAGGCGAACCTCATGGCGCGGGTCTCCTCCCACCCGGCCATTCTGTCCATCTTCGGCGCGGGCGTCTCCGCCGACGGCCACCCCTTCCTGGTCATGGAGTACTGTCCGCCGCCGCAGCTGGGCGCCATCCTGCGCCAGGGTCCCCTCAACGTCGCTGAGACCCTGTCGACGGCGATCCAGATCGCCGGAGCGGTGGAGACCGCTCATCGGGCTGGCATCGTCCACCGGGACATCAAGCCCGCCAACATTCTCTTCACCACCTACCGCCGTCCGGTGCTCTCGGACTTCGGAATCTCCGCCATGAGCGGTCCGGAGGCCTCCGAGGAGCTGCGGGGCATGAGCGTGCCCTGGGCGCCCCCCGAGCAGCTGGTCGGGATGCGATCGGCCAACCCGGCCTCCGACATCTACTCCCTGGGGGCGACGACCTTCGCGATGCTCACGGGGCGCAGCCCCTTCGAGACCGACGGCATCCCGGACGTCTACGAGCTCTCCCGCCGCATCGTCAAGGACCCCCTGCCCCCGTTGGGCCGGCAGGACGCCCCGCCGTCGCTGCACCGGGTGCTGTCGGTGGCGATGGACAAGAACCCGGACTCGCGCTATCCGACGGCGCTGGCCTTCGCCCGGGCGCTCCAGCAGGTCCAGGCCGAGCTCGACCTGCCGATCACCACCGTCGACCTGTTCCAGGAGCCGGACAAGGCCGCGAAGTCCGCGCGGCGTCCCAGCTCCGATGAGAACGACACCGCCACCAAGATGGGGGTCTTCAACCAGGTCGATGTCACCAGCGAGCACATCGCCATGCGGGTGGATCCCGACGGTGACGACGAGCGCTCGTCGTCGGGCTCGGAGGCCGGCGACTCGAGCCGCCCGAACCGGATGCGGACCATCCTGACCGCCCTGCTGGTCGTGGCCATGGTCGCGGCCGTCATCGTCGCGATCGTCTTCTCCCGGAACCAGGACACGAGGAAGAAGCCCGACAACCCCATCGCCACCATCGCCCCACAGCCCGGCGCCAACCCGTTGCAGGCCTCCGTGCCGATGGTGGGCGACATCGAGGGCGAGCCGCTCGACGACGGCACGGTGCGGTTCACCTGGGGCGAGCCGGAGACGGGCTGGACCGGCAGCTACCTCTACCGGGTCAAGCTGCCCGATGAGGAGACCGAGGTGGACTCCATCCGCACCAACGAGGTCGTCGTCGAGGCCCAGGAGGGACGCACCTGCCTGGAGGTCACCGCGGTGCGCTCGGACGGCAAGGCCTCCCAGGCCAAGACCGCCTGCGTCGACACCCCCTGAGGACTGTTCCAGCCCGGCGGCCGTCCGACAGTGCGGCGATGAAGCAGGACGGTGGGAAGACGACGGGGTCCGCACTCCGTGAGGAGTGCGGACCCCGTCGTCTGAGGAAACCAGCGGCCGAGCTCAGACGACCTCCACCTTGAAGGCGATGCGACCGAAGAAGATCGTGCTGCCCTCCAGGGCCGACAGCGCCTTGTCCGGCACGGCCTCCACGCTGCGTCCGTCGCGGTACTCCACCCGGGTGCCGTTGGTGGAGTGGAGGTCGGTGACCCACACCCCGTCCAGCAACGGGAAGATCGCCGCGTGCGTCTTGGACACCGAGCGCGTGGGGTCGTCGAGGGAAACACGCTCCGCACCGGGGTAGGCCGAGATGTTGTCGGGGTCGCGGCCGACGACCGTGGGCTCGTGGATGAGGATCGGGTTGCCGCCCAGCAGG
The DNA here is from genome assembly GCF_011752065.1 of Actinomyces sp. ZJ308. Lineage (GTDB taxonomy): Bacteria > Actinomycetota > Actinomycetes > Actinomycetales > Actinomycetaceae > Actinomyces. The sequence goes on along the minus strand of NZ_JAAIJY010000008.1, from coordinate 66,302 downwards.
GGCACGAGTCTCACTGACAGGGCCGGAGCGGCCGAGGAAGCCGACGGCAGGGACGGTGTGGCCGTCTGGGCGCTTGCAGGAGGCGGGGTGGCAGAGGATCGAGAGGCGGCTGCGTGGGCGGCAGCGGGTGCCGCAGAGCCCGTCGTGCTGCTCGCCGTGGTGCCGGCGCTGCGCTCGGTGCGGGCCGAGAAGCGGCTCGGGGTGCTTCCCGCCGAGCTCGTCCGAGACCGCGCTGACAGTTGAGCGGCATCCCGACGCTCCCGACGCGAGGTCGGGGCCGCCGGTGCGTCGCTGCGGGAGTCGCGAGGCTCACGGTAGGGCTCACGGTGAACCTCGCCGTGGGACTCCCGACTGGACTCACCGTGTGCGGCGCGTTCCTCCGCGGGCGAGGGGATCCCCGGCCCCTGGAAACGGTGCGTGGTGTGGGTGCGCCGCAGTGACGTCTCCTCGGAGGCCGCCGTGCTGGCTGAGCCGCTGCTGGCCGGGGTCTGAGCATGGCTGCGGTGACTGCGCACGGTCGGATGCGTGTTTCCCGAGACGGACGCCGGCACACCGCCGGGCACGGTGGCGGGATTGGTCAGGTCCATCTGGGACGCCTGGGGCGAGGCCGTCGACGCCGTCGAGGGCCTCCGGGGCGGGCCGTCGTCGGAGACGATGACCCCCTCGGGCAGGGAGTCCACCGTTGCGGCGTCGACCGAGGTGGGGACCGAGGACCAGGGCACCGAGTCGATGAGGGCCTGCGTGTTGCGGTCCCCGGAGGGCAGGATGCTGGAGGTGTCGAAGGTGTGTGCGACCTCCGGGGCCGAGCCCGCCCCGGAGGCGAAGCGGTGCCGCTCGGAGGTGAAGAGGCTCTCGCGGCGAGGAACACCGGGCTGTGACGCCGGATCTCGCTGATCCTCAGCGGGTGCAGCAGACGGGCCGGAGGCCTTCTTGCCGGTGTGACCGGACTGAGTCCTCCAGCGCTGGGCGTGGGCGTGTCGTGGTTCCATCGTCTGTGATGTTACGGGTTTTGTGGCTTTCGAGCGCGGGACTTGTGTCGATGGTGTCGCATCTTGCGAAGATGAGGCCTGGAAGGCCTCGGAACTGGCCGCCGTTTTGGAGGATTCCGCTGAGGGCGTCGTCGCTTCCGTGGGGTTCCGGTCGGCCGGGTGCCGCGGTGCGGGAGGCGCATGGGTTGATGGCGTCTCAGGCTGTTCGGTGGACTCAGAGGACGCCGGTTCGTCCTCCACCGCTTCGAGGGTAGCGGTTTCGGCGTCCATCTGCGAGGACTGCCTGGAGCGGGTCGAGGCGGTCGAGGCGGCACGGCCCGCTCCTGATGGCTTGACCGCCGCCCGCTCGTTGACCGGCGTCATGGAGGACTCCGCGGATTCTGCGGACGCTGCGGACTCTGTGGGCTCTGTGCTCTTCGTGGTCGTCTCCGCCGACTCCGGCGCCGTCTCCGCCGTTGCGGCCTCCGCCTCCTTCCCGGTGCCCGAGGCCCGGGGACTCTGGGAGGAGCCGGCCGTCGTCTCGGGCGGGGCCTCGGGGGTGGTCCTCTCGGTGGAGGGCGTGGGGCCGCCCTTCTCCGCGGACTCCGCTGAGGGCCTGCCGACTGCCTGCGCAGGCTCCGCCTTGGTCCGTGGTGCGGCCGGGGCGGCTGACGACGCGGTCGGTGCGGTCCGGGCAGTCTGGACGGGCTGCGCAGACCGCGCTGCCCGCGTCTGAACCGATGACCTGGCGGTGGCCTCGGCGGCGGCCAGCGCGGCGGAGGCCTGAGGGTCCATGGGGCTGGCTGAGGCCGCTGCGACGGCTGCGGCGTCGGTGTCGGAGACGGCCGGGCTGGCGGAGGCCGCCGAGGCCGCGGAGGACGATGACACGGTCGCCGCCTTGGCGGCCCTGGCCGAGGCTCGAGGTGTGGTCCCGGCCGTCCTGGGGGCCATGATGACGCCGTAACCGTCGGCGGAGGTGGTGCTGCCGGAGACCGCTGACGTATAGGCGGCAGCTGTGGCCGACGCTCTCCGAGAGGGGGCGCTGCTGGGCGAACCCGCCGCCATGGCGCGGCCGGCGTGGCGCGCGGGCTGACCCGGGCGGGCGGGCCGGGGCCGGCGGATCGACGAGGACACCGGGTCAGACGTCGTCGGGTGGGCGGTCCCGCCGGGAGAGGCGGCGATGCCGGCCTCGGTGGCGCTCTGGGCGCCCACGGCGGTGGCCTCGGCGGCGTCATCGGCGACCTGCTCGTCGGCCCGCGTGTGCGCGGAGCCCGCCCGTGAGGCGCGCTTCGAGGCCCTCTCCGCCTTCTTCTCCGCTCGTGCGTCGGCTCGTCGATCGGCCTTCTCGGAGCGTCGACGACGGGGCTGGGGATCGTCGTGCGGCTGAGCCGTGGGGAACTGTGCAGCGGCGGCCTCCGTGGCCGGCTCGGCGGGCTGGATGTGAGGGGTTGCACGCCCGGCGGAGTCCCTGGCCTCAGCGCTGATGCCGCCCGGCGAGCCCGACGTCGAGGCGGCCGTGGAGCCGGCAGGTGCGTTCTCGCTGGTGGCGGGGGTGGGTGTCGGGTAGCCGACGGGGCCGGTCGCGGAGGTGGCGGCCCTGCCGGTCCGGTTCGTCCTCCGGGTGTGAAGCAGCGCCATCCCGGAGAGCTTGTCGTGCCAACCGCGTCCCTCGGGGTCGGCGGCCGCCGTGCGCATGAGAGCGATGGTGCCCAGGCCGAGCGTGGTGATGCTGACGGCCAGGACGAGGTCCGCGTGGAGGAAGGATCCCAGAGGTGAGGGCGTCTGGTTGCGGGCCCCCAGCATGCGGATTCTGAGCAGCAGCCCTCCCAGGGACCAGCCGGTGGCGGCAATGGCGAGCCACCGTAGAGCGACAACCGCCCCGAAGGCGATCAGTCCGCTGGTCAGGACCGGGCGGCCCGCCACCTGCCAGATGAGGGCGGTCAGGCCTCCGACCAGAAGCGAGCCGACGACCAGGTCGATCACCCCGGCGACGACACGCGCCCCGACCGGGGCCGGGGAGAGCCTCCGACGGGGCTGGCGCGGCTCGCGGGCGGAGGGCGATGAGGTCTCGGGGACCCGTGCCCGGGGGCCGTTCCCGGCCTGGCCGGGCTCACCGGCTTCGCTGGTATTGGCGGGAGCGCCCGGTGTGATGCCGTACGGGGTCTCGATCTCGGCCTGCGACGCATCACCGGACGAGTAAGAGGACGTCGGTGGCCCCGCGGCGGTCGGGGCGCTGCTACGGGCGCCGGCCGTGATCGTCATGACCGCAACCTCCTGGGTCGACGTGACCGCCTCCCGGCGGGATGGACAAGGGAGCGTGGGGACAGGCGGGCCATGGCCCGTCCCAGACGCGAGCGCTGCGCACCCATGGAGCGGACAATCGCGTCTGAGGAATCCCACAACTCCCCTAGAGCGTACGACGCGGGCTCCCCGGAGCTGAAGACCTGGGTGTCGACTGCTCCGGCGAAACGGGGCAGGTCGGCCTGCGGGAAGTGCGGAGCCAGCTGCTCGGCCGCCTCGCGCCGCGTGGCCCCCCAGCCGGGGACGCGTCCCAGGTCGCGGGCTCGATCGAGGATCTCCTCCCAGGCCCCCAGGGCCTTGCCGACGCCGGTGCGGCCGCGCCGGCGACTGCGTCTCCAGGCCTTCCAGCCCAGGACGGAGCCCACGATCGCCGCGATCCCCAGGATGGAGCCGCCGACGACGATGACCGCGGTCGGCAGGCCGCCCTTGTCGTCGTCCTCGGGGTCGTCGCGCTGGGGGTCCTCGTAGTTGGGGGGCAGCTGGGCCGGGTCCTCGTTGGGCAGCGGGGGCTGGAGGACGTTGGGCTCGGGGTTGGAGACCTTCTGGGTGGTCTGCTGCTGAGGAACCTGGTCGCGGTCCGGGGTCACGTCGAAGGACACCCATCCCAGTCCCTCGAAGGGGATCTCCACCCAGGCCTTGACGTCCTCACCGGTGACGGTCTTGGCATCGCCGTCGGTGGCCGGGTCGAAGCCCATGACCACGCGGGCCGGGATGTTGAGCGAGCGGCACATGAGCATCATGAGGACCGAGTACTGCTCGTCGTCGCCGATGAGGGAGTCGGCCTCCACCATCGAGGCGATACGGGCGGCCCCGTGCCCCGGCTGGGAGGGGCTCTGGGTTCCGTCGGAGTAGTAGCTCGTGCGCAGGCGCTGCTGGAGGGCACGGATCTGAGCGATGGGGTTGGACTCCGCCCCGACGATCTCCTTGGCCAGGGAGGCCACCGACGGCGGCACCTGGTCGATCGGCCCCAGTGCGGTCTGAGCCAGGGAGGCCTTGTTGAGAGTGGCCTCGGAGGGAGGGGTGTAGGGGGCGACCCGCTCGGTGAGGACGTCGCCCTCGGCCAGGCCGCTGGTGGCGATCCCGGTGGAGGAGAACTTGTCGTAGTACATGCCCTCGCGCAGGGCGGACTGACGTGGGCCGGAGGACTCGATACGAATCGTCTCGGGCATGGTGGGGACCCAGGGGAAGCTGTAGTCCTCGATCGTCAGGGAGGAGGTCTGCTTGCGCCCGTCGAGCCGGCTCGCCGTCAGCTGGGTCTTGTCGCCGATGCGTTCGAAGCGCGACTGCCCGTTCTCGTTCTGCCCGATGTGGGCGGACAGGCCGTCGTAGGAGTCCATGGCCGCGATGCGGATGCGTCCGCCCGAGGGCAGGTTGGTGGGCTTCATGAGCCGGGTGTGGGCCTTGTCGGTCTCCAGGGTGCGCACCAGCGACAGCGGGCTGGCGTACTCGGTCAGGTCCAGCGGCGGCTGGAACAGGTCGCGCACCACCGTCCGGGAGACGGGGGCGGTGGGGGTGAAGGCCATGGCCGCCAGGGAGGTGACGAGGAGCAGCACGGCCGCGATGACGGCGCCGCGCAGGGCCGCCCGGCCCAGGTCACCGGTGGAGCGGGCGCTGGTGGTCCCCGAGGTCGTGGAGTAGGAGCTCAGGTCCAGTGCCTCGATGACGTGGCTGCGCCGCTGTCGCAGGGAGCCGCAGGTCCACAGGGCCAGGACTCCGATGGTGAACAGGATGCCCAGCGCGGTGGGGCGCACGGTCTCCTGCCCGCCCCAGCCGATACCGACCACGGGCAGCAGGACCAGGGTCAGACCGGCCAGGACCTCACGGCCCGCCAGAATGAGACGGGTCGCCAGGGCCGAGACGACCAGTCCGGTCAGCCACGGCAACACCGTCATCCCGCTGAAGGAGCTCAGCGGCATCGGCACGGTCAGGGCGTCACGCCACACGGTGACCGTGGAGGCCAGAACGGTCTTGACCGCTGTGAGCCCGGAGCCGACGTCGGTCAGCAGCCACGGGGCCACCAGGACGTGCACCAGCGCCAGGGCGGCCATGCTCGGCAGCACCGACAGGCGCAGGCGCGAGCAGGCCAGCGCGGTCAGGGTCCCGATGAGAGCCCCGTAGCCCACGGCCAGGCAGCCGACCACGGAGGCGAAGACCGGTAGGAAGGGGACTGCGCCGACGGCGATGATCCCGGCCATGAGAGTCAGCTCAAGGGCGGCCACCGCCGTTGTGGGCGGCTTGGCGCCTCGCCTGGGGGGCAGGAAGCGGCGAGTGGAGAGCGCCGGCCGCGACGGACGCGACAGGAGCGGGCCGGCGCCGGTGATCGACCGGGCCGGGCGAGTCGTCTCAGTGCTGTAGAGGCTGCGTGTGCGCGACGACGTCGTCGACGTCGTCGACGTCGAGGGGGCCGGCTCGGGCGAGCGCGCGGAGGACGCCCCCGTGCCGCGCGAGGGGGCCTCGGCCGGGGACGGCGCCCCGGCGGGGGAGCCGGAGAGCGGAGAGTCCGCGGTCCGCGGGGGCAAGGTGGTGGAGGTCGTCGAGGGGGTCATAGTGCTCGCCTCAGGGCGGTGGGAAGCTGCTCAAGACGGTCCATGTCCACGACCGGCATCGTTCCGGCGTGGTGGCGCGACAGCCCCTGCTGACCGGCGCGCAGCGTGACGGCCACCATGGACAGGGGGGCGAGGCCGCGAGCCCGGGCCAGGGTGGCGCGGTCGACCTGCTGACCGGTGACAAGGACGACGATAGAGGCCTCGGGGTGCGCCGTACAGGCGTGTCGCACCAGGAGGTCGCAGCTGACATCGTCCTCCCCGGTGCTCAGCAGGCAGGACGTGTCCAGCATCCGCAGGGAGGAGGAGGTGGGCAGGGCCCCGATCTGGGTGATGAAACGGACCTCGCGCCCGTCCTGGATCGCGTCCATGGTCAGGGAGCAGGCAATGGACACCGCGGTCTCGAAGTCCTCCTCGCCGGCGTAGTCGTCCTGGCGCGTGGACAGCAGGACGAGCAGGCTGGAGCGGCGCGTCTCCTCGAACTGACGCACCATGAGCCTGCCGGTGCGCGCGGTGGTGCGCCAGTGGACGTTGCGCCGGTCGTCGCCGGGGACGTAGTCGCGCAGCGCGTGGAAGGCCACGTCGGAGCTGGACAGGTCCTGGGTGACGGCGCCCTCGATGTCCCGCAGCACGCCGTGCAGGACCGTCCCCAGGCGCAGGGTGCGCGGGTGGATGTGGATGTGCTGCGGCGTGGTCAGGGAGCGCTCGCGCTGGAGCAGCCCCACCGGGTCGCGCTGGACCGCCAGGACCGGGCCCACGGTGACGATGCCGCGACGCTGCGTGGGCAGGACGAAGCCGCGCTCGTGGACGGCCCGAGGAGTCAGGGTGGGGACGACGAAGACGGCGCGTCCCGGCCCCACCGGCATCTCCATGCGCGAGGGCAGCAGCGGCCGGGGGCGCGGGTTGGTGACGGTCAGGCGGATGAGGGCGTGGTCGCCCACGGTGACGCGGGGCTCAAGCAGGTTGTGGCTGACCGAGTAGCCGCCGCGGGGGACGAGCCACAGCCAGGCGCTCACCACGACGATGCCGACGACGATCGCGGCGCTCCATGCCTCCTGCCAGCCCATGACGGCACCGGTCAGCCCGCAGGCCACGAGCAGTACCAGGCAGCCCCATCCGATCGGGGTGATGGTGTGCAGCAGCCAGCGCAGCGGACGCAGCACCGCGGCGACGGCGTCGATCAGCCGAGACCTCGCCGGCCTGGCGGTCAGGGCCGCGCTCGCGGAGGCCGACGACGCGGCGGATGCCGGGGAGACCGCGGAGGCGGACGCCGCCGAGGACTTCGGGGAGGATGCGCCGGCCCGGCCCGCGGGTCCCGGGCGGGCCTGGCGGGCAGGGGTCGGCGACGTCGTACGAGGCGGCATGCGGCTCAATCGCGGCTCGTGGGTGCGGGAACCTGGGCCAGGGCGGCGGTGATGACGCCGGAGGCGGTGGCGCCGGTGAACTCGGCGTCGGGATCCATGACCAGACGGTGGGCCCACACGACCTCGGCCAGGTCCTTGATGTCGTCGGGCAGGACGAAGCTGCGACCCTGCGCGGCGGCCCACACGCGGGCGGCCCGGGCCATGCCGATGGCGCCACGGGTGGACACGCCCATGCGGGTCTCCTCGGCGGCGCGCGTGGCCTCGACCAGGGCGCCGATGTAGTCCAGCACCGAGTTCTCGATGTGGTTGGTGGCGGCCAGGTCGGCCATGGAGGCCACGACGGAGGAGGCCACCACTGCGGACAGGTTCTTGGAGCGGTCCGGGTGGGCCGAGCTGGACAGGATCCGAGTGAGCGCCTCCCGGTTGGGGTAGCCCACGGAGGCCTTCATGAGGAAGCGGTCGAGCTGGGCCTCGGGCAGGCGGTAGGTGCCGGCCTGCTCGATGGGGTTCTGGGTGGCGATGACCATGAAAGGCCGCTCGGTCGTGTGGCGCACGCCGTCGACCGTCACCTGGGACTCCTCCATGACCTCCAGGAGGGCCGACTGGGTCTTGGGGCTGGCCCGGTTGATCTCGTCGGCCAGGACGATCGAGGAGAAGATCGGGCCGGCGTGGAAGTCCCATGAGCCGGTCTTCTGGTCGTAGATCGTCACGCCCGTGATGTCGCTGGGCAGCAGGTCGGGGGTGAACTGGATGCGGGAGTGCGTTCCCTGCACCGAGGCCGCCAGGGCCCGGGCCAGGGCGGTCTTGCCGGTGCCGGGGGCGTCCTCGAGCAGGAGGTGGCCCTCGGAGAGCATGGTGGTCAGGGCCAGCTTGATCACGTCTTCCTTGTCGAGCAGCGCCTGACCGACGTTGTTGACAATGGTGGAGAAGGCGTCAGCGAACCATGTCGCGTTCTCGGGGGTCATCGGCATGGAATCAATGATCCTTCGGGTGGAGAGATGTGAGTGTGTGACTTGTTGCGTACCGGGCATCGATCCGGTTAATGATCCGGTTACTGCTGGGAGCAGGTGATGGACTGGTCCCAGTTCGGTGTCCGGTGGGGGAACTTGTGCCGGGCGTAACCGTTCTTATCGAGGCTGATCTCCTCCTCGTTCCAGGCGGGCTGCCAGTTCCAGGTGTCCCAGTACCAGTAGCCGCAGGACACGGTGCTGTTGGGGTTGCCGGTGATGTCGAAGACCATCTGGTAGCAGGTGCCCCAGGGGCCGAAGGGACGGCAGGTCTGGGTGTAGTCCACGTAGAACTGCTGCTTGGTGCCGACCGGGACGGCCCGGTTGTTGTCGTCATCGTCGTCATCGTCGTCGTCCTGCTCGGGCGGCCTGGCGACGGTGTCGCAGCCCCACTCCGAGGTGCCGGCGTTGGTCCTGGCGCGCACGCACCAGGTCACGGCATGGCCGGCCTTGAGCTTCTTGTCGTAGGTCTCCCCGACCTCGATGCTCTCCACGGTCTGGCCACCGTCGTCGCTCTGCTCGTAGCTGGTACCGGCGCCGTTGTTGGCTCCTGGGGTCCAGGAGCACACGGCCCTCTTCTGCTTCTTGCCGCCGAGCTCGCAGCTGACCGAGGGCGCCGACGGCGGGCCGTAGGGCGCCACCGGGGAGGAGGCGACGACGTCGGAGTACTGTCCGCCGCCGTTGACCCGGGCGTAGACCGTGTAGGCCCGCCCGTCGGTCAGGCCCCGGATGGTCGAGGAGGTGGTCCAGTTGACCTGGTCGACGGAGTACTCCACCGTCAGGTCGCCCACGCTCCATCCGTTGCCGGCTCGGGGCGAGGCACTCACGGCCAGCTCGCCGCTGTTGCCGGTGGCCCTGACTGCGGGGGTCGAGGGGGTCAGCGGGGTCGGCTTGTAGGTGTAGCTGGCCTGGGCCGAGGCCTTGGACCCGTGACCGTTGTCGGCCTCGACCCAGAAGGTCCAGGTTCCGCGGGAGATCGAGACCGTGGTGGAGGTGGCGCCTCCGACGTTCTTGGAGTCGCTCGTGTTCCCGTTGGAGTAGTGCAGCGTGTAGCTCACGGGGCTGCCGTTGCCGTTGGCCGCCTGCCAGCTGACCGTGACGGTGTCCCCGCTGGGGGTGATGACGGGGGTGCCGGGGACGCCGGGCTCCCCGAAGGGTGTCACCGCGTTGGACGGGGAGGACCACTCCGAGACCGTCCCCTGGCTCGACCGGGCGCGCACCTGAGCGGTGTACGCCCGTCCCGGGGAGACGTCGAAGGACGCCGACGACCCGGACAGGCCCGTGAGCATCGTCCCGTCCGACAGGCGCACGTCATAGGTCGTCGTGCCCCCGAAGGGGTCGGCGACCTCGGTCCAGGCGGCGGTGACCCTCCCGGAGTCGGCCGTCAGCGTGGGCGCGGCCGGTGTCTTGGCCGTGGCGTTGTGCTGGTAGGGAACCGTCGCGGCCGCGGAGTCGCCGTACTTGTTGGTGGCCACCACCTGGATGCTGTAGGTCTGGCCGGGCGTCAGGTTGCTGATGAGACAGCTCGAGGTCGTGCAGGTCTGCTCGGCGCCGTTGACACTCACCTTGTAGCCGGTGATGGGGGAGCCGTTGGCGGAGCCGTCGGTCCAGGACACGCGTGCCGAGTCGGCGCCCACGGGTGCCACGTTCACCCCGGAGGGGGCGGCGGGAGCCACGCCGCCGACCTGCACGGTGATCGTGCCGGTGACGGCCCGCGACTCGGAGCCGGTGGAGTCCAGCACCTTGTACTGGGCCGTGATGGTGCCGTGGAAGCCGGCGTTCGGGGTGATGGTGACGGTGGTGCCGGAGACGCTCACCGTGCCCTCGCCGGAGGTGATCGTCGGAGTGCCGGACAGGGTGATCGGCTTGTCCGGGAAGGGGTTGCTCACCGCCGTGGACACGTCGGCGCTCACCGCCTCGCCGTTGCGGGACTCCAGGTTGATCGGAGCCGTCGTCATGAGCGGCTTGTTGGAGGCGCTCACCCGTACGGGCAGGGAGGCGCTGACCGGCGGGTTGACGCCGTCGGAGACCGTGATCGGGATGGAGCCGGTGGTGCCCTCGGAGGCCTTGTCGGCGGCCTTGACGGACAGCGTCGAGCCGCTCAGGGAGATGTCGAAGCCCGCGGGGGCGGGACCGGCCTGGAAGGAGATCTTGTCGCTCGGGTCGGGGTCGGTGGTCATGGCCGCCAGGTTGGCCGTGACGGCCCCCTCGCCGGGCGCCACCGTCACCTCGGTGGGGGTGAAGGTCGGCGGCTTGTTCGACGAGGAGTCCACGACGATGGGCAGCGTGAGCGTGGAGCTCAGGGCGTCCGATCCGGTGCCGTCGGCCACGGTGAAGGTCACCGAGGTCTGACCGGTGAAGCCCGACTCCGGCGTGAAGGATAGCGCCGACCCGTTCGATGCGGTCTTGGCGTCCTTGGTGCCCTTGGCCATGTGGATCGAGGAGGCGTCCGTGATGACGGGCTTGGTGCCCTCACGGGTGAGGATGTAGGAGGACAGGTTGATGTCCGTGGTCTTGTCCGCGGGCACGTGGGCGGGCACGGCCGAGGGGTTGATGCGCGGCCGCAGGGCGGATCGGGCCGGGACCACGACGACGGCGTGACCGGTCAGCCCGTCGGCGTCGGTGATCGTGTAGAGCACGAGCCGCTGGGTCTCGCCCACCGTGAGGCTCAGGGAGTCCTCGCCCACCTCGACGTCGGGGTCGGAGGAGGAGAGCTTGAGGTCCCACGGCGAGCCGTCGGTGTCCTTGTCGTTGTCCAGGACCGGGATGGTCACCCGGCCGTTGGCGTCGACCTGGTCGACGGTCACGTAGTCGTCCACACCCACCGGGTTGGCCAGGGGCGCGTTGCTGGAGACCTGAACGGTGACGGTGCCCGTGTCGGTGCCGCCGCGCCCGTCGGAGACGGTGTAGGTCACCGAGTGGTTGCCCTCCTTGTCCGGCAGGTTGAGCACCAGACGGCCGGCGCGGGTGGACACGCCCAGCGACGGGTCGCTGGAGACCGGGTCGCCCTCCAGGGACAGGGTGTCGCCGTCGGTGTCCAGGTCGTTGGACAGGACGTCCACGGCCACGGTGCGTCCGGGCTTGGCCACGACCAGGTCGTCGGTGGCCACCGGGGCCACGTTGACCGGGGAGGCCTGGGCGACGCCCACACGGACCGTGCCGGTGGACTGGGCGCCGAAGCGGTCCTCGACGACGTAGGTGAAGGTGTCGGTGCCGGTGGCGCCCTCGGAGGGCTTGTAGGTCAGCCACGAGGAGTTGACCTCCACCGAGCCCAGGGAGGGGGCCTGGTTGAGGCCCACCAGGCTCACCGAGTCGCCGTCGGGGTCGATGCCGTCCAGCGGCACGGTGATGTTCGTGGCCGAGCCGGCCAGGGTGCGGGCCTCCAGGTTGCGCGGAGAGGGCGCGGAGTTGTGCTCGGCGTCCTGCGCGCGCACCTCCACGGTGAGGACTCCCGAGGCCGTCTGCCCCTGATCGTCCTTGACCGTGTAGGCGTAGGAGGTGCGCCCGGGCTGGTTGCCGGCGCGGAAGCGGACGGTGTCCTCGCTGACCCAGGCGGTGCCCAGCTCGTCGCCGACGAGGCTGACCTGCGAGTCCACCGACAGGTTGAGGCCGGAGGGGGAGGAGTCGTTGTCCAGGACGGACGCGGTGACGACGTCGCCGGCTCGCACGACGGCGGTGTCATCGGTGACCACCGGCGGCTGGGGCTGGGACTGGGTCACCGGGACGATCGCGACCTTCCCGGTGGCGCTGGAGGTGCCGTTGGTGACGGTGTAGTCCACCGTCAGGTTGGCCGGGACGGTGCTGGCCGCGGTGATCTGCAGCAGGGAGTGGTCCACGACGGTCACGGTGACGCCGGAGTCCGGCGGGGCGCTCACCGACTGCAGGACCAGGATCCCTCCGGAGGGGTCGAAGTCGTTGTTGAGCGGGGCGATGGTCGTCGAGCCGCCGTTGCGCAGCAGGGCGGTGTCGTTCTCGACCTCGGGCGGCACCGTGGCATCGGCCTTGGGGGTGACGTCCACGCGCACGATCCCCTGGGCCGTGTTGGCCCCGTCCATGACGTCGTAGGTGAGGTAGTAGGTCTGGGCCTGGGCACTGGCGTCGGTGGAGAAGGTGAAGACACCGGCCTGCTGGTCGACGTCGATCGAGGTCCCGGCCGGGGCCTCCTGGACCGCGGCCAGGCGCAGGGTCCCGCCGGAGGGGGAGGTGTCGTTGTCCAGGGGCGAGACGACGGCCTTGGTACCGGCGACGACGCGCACGTGGTCGGCGTTGGCGATCGGCTTGGCCGACTGGGCCGGCTGCACGTCGACCTTGACCACGCCGGAGGTGGTCTCCCGGCCGTCGGAGACCGTGACGGTCAGGTCCCGCGTGCCGGTGCCGGCGCCGAGCTCACGCACCGTGACGGTGCCCTCGTTGGAGACCTTGGTATCCAGCCCCTCGCCCTGGGCGGAGACCAGGTAGAGGTCGTCCCCGTCCGGGTCCAGCCAGTGGCCCATGACGTCCAGGGACCCGGAGGCGCCCTCGGCGACGGTGAGGGTCGGGGTGGTGATCTGGTTCGGGGCGCCGTTGACGTCCCAGCCGTGGACATCCACGGTGGCGACGGCGGAGTCGCTCATGCCGCGGCCGTCGTCGGCCGTGTAGGGCACGGAGTAGCTGGTGGGGCCGTTCTCGGGTATGTCCATGCGCAGGGCCAGTCCGCCCTGGGCCTTGGTGGCCGCCAGCGACCCGCCGTCGTCCTGCGGAGTGGCGGTGAGGACGTCGCCGTCGGGGTCGGAGTCGTTGGCCAGGACGGGCAGGAGCGCGGATCGGCCCGGTCGCACGCCGAAGCTGTCGTCGACCGCCTTGGGGGCGTGGTTCTCCTCGGTGCGCTCCGGAGGCGTCTGGGACTCCGAGGTGTTGGCGGAGTCGTCCTTCTGGTCGGCACTGTCGTCGGTCTGGGCCGTCTTGTCCGTCCAGTCGTCGATGAGGACGAGGTCCTCGTTGGGCAGCCACACCGATCCCGTCTCCAGGTCGTTGAGCACGATGGCGTCGCGGTTGACTCGGAAGATGGGGGCGGAGGACGAGGCGAGCTTGTCGTCGTGGACGGTGTCGGTGTCGCCGCTGAACAGGCCGGAGCAGCTGCGCACGAACTGGCCCGATCCGGACCACGCCGCGTAGACGCACTTGCCCAGGCGCACCGGTTGGGCGGGCACGCCCTCGGGGGCCGGGTCCTCCTTGGACGACGGCGTTCTGGTGACCTTGCCCCCGTCCAGGGGGACGGAGATGAGCTCGGTGCGGGAGGCGACCAGGACCGAGTCGGCCTCGGGGCCGGGCTGCTGGAGCGCCAGGCCGGAGGCGTCCAGGTTGACGGTCTTGCCCTCGGGGAGGTGGAGGATGCCGGTGCTGCGCTCGAGGACCACGGGCTTGTCCCCGACGGCGGTGATGGCCAGGTCGGTGCCTGAGGTCAGCGTCAGGGAGGTGTTGGTGGCCTCCTCCCAGTCCTTGTCGTCCGCCTCCAGGGAGACCAGCGACTTGCTGGTGGCCGAGGCGGCGTGGATGTCGCCGTCCTTGCCGACGACGGCCACGACGTCGGGCATGCCGGTGACCACGGGGGCGGCGGCGGTCAGGGATCCGGCCGACTTGGTCTTGGCGGCGCGGATGGTGCCCTGGACCTTGTCGATGGCGATGACCCGGTCACCGCCCTGGGCGATCGTCACGCCCTTGGTGAGCTGGGTGCGTCCCGAGAAGGAGACCTGGGAGGGATCGACCGAGGAGACGGAGGCGTCACCGGAGTCGGGAACCAGGACGTCCTCGGCGTTCTGGGTGACGTCGAAGGAGGATGAGGAGGTGCGGATGGTGCCGTCGACCTCGCGGGAGGGGTAGTTGAGGCGGGCCACCAGGTGGTTGGAGGTGGAGGTGACCCACACGCCGCCGTCATTGAGGTGCAGGTCGGCCTGGGCCACGCCCTCGTGGAGCCAGGCGGCCGTTCCCAGTGCGGCGACGCACACGACCGCGGCCAGGGAGGACAGGCGCTTGCGCAGCCGCTGGCGCTGGGCCCGCGACTGGGGGATGCGGAAGGTGGCGGCCAGACGGGAGGTGGTGGTTCCGGAGGTGAGACCCGAGCCCATCTCCTGAGCGTCGTGGGACGCGGAGCCCGTGGAGGTCCTGGCCCGCTTTCGAGGGCGCAGCGCGCTCGCGGCACGGGCGAGGAGACCGGGACGGTCCGCCGCGGACTGATCGGTCTGAGCGGTGCTGGAGCTGGATCGGCTGCTTCCGCCGTCACCGGCACCGGAGGCGGTTGCGGCGGAATCGATGCCGCCCGACGGCTCGTCGGGCGCCTCGAAGTCGTTACGTGAAGTGGTCACTGGGCCCCTTGGGGACTGCGGGATGCGACCTCCTGGACGAGGGTGCGCCGCAGCATCGTCGAGGAGGTGGTGGGTGTGTAGGGCAGGTAGATCACCGAGGCGCCGACCTCGGCCATCTCGGCCTCGAGGCGGCGACCCTTGTCCGTGCCCTCCCAGTCAGTGCCCTTGAACAGCACGTCGAAGGGAGAGCGCTTCCAGGCCAGGCGCTTGTCCTGGTCGTAGTCGGGGATCACGGAGTCCACCATGCGCAGGGCGGCCACCATGGCCATGCGCTCGGCCAGGGGCACGATGGGGCCGCGCCCCTTCATCCGCTCCAGCGACTCGTCGGTGGCGACCCCCGCGATGAGGTGGTCGCAGCGCTTGGCCGCCTCGGTGAGGATGTTGAGGTGTCCCACATGCAGCATGTCGAAGCCGCCGGGGACGTAGCCGGTGATCATCAGTAGGCTCCCTTTCCGCCGATAACCGCGCGCAGCGTGCCGGCGAAGATCTTCGCGTCCAGGGCTCCGCCCCGGTTCTCCACGTAGTGACGGTCCAGGGCCACGGTGGAGGCCCAGGACAGGTCCGAGCGCCCGGAGATCTGCCACAGACCGGTCAGGCCGGGCTTGACCAGGAGACGACGCAGCGCCTCGGCGTCGTACTTGGCGACCTCGACGGGAAGTGCGGGGCGGGGCCCCACCAGGCTCATGTCCCCGCGCACGACGTTGATGAGCTGGGGCAGCTCGTCGATCGACAGACGACGGATCCAGCGGCCCACACGGGTGATGCGCGGGTCCTGACGGTCCTTGAACATGACCTCGTTGCCGGCGTCGCCGCCGGACTTGACCACCGACGCGCGACGGGCGTCGGAGTCGATGTACATGGAGCGGAACTTCCACATGGTGAAGGGCCTGCCGTTCTGACCCACGCGGGTCTGGGTGTAGAAGACCGGTCCGGGTGAGTCGATACGGATCGCGACCGCGGTGGCCGCCAGCAGCGGTGAGATGAGGGCCAGCCCGACGGCGCCGGCGAGGTGGTCGAACAGGACCTTGCCCAGGGCGCGGGTGCGGCGGGTCTTGACGGCGATGAGTCCGGTCCAGCCGTGGGTGACGGTCAGGGCCCGCAGGCGCCCGGGCACGACGTCCTGCAGTCCGGGGGCGACGACGAGGCGCACCTGGGTGTTCTCCAGGCCTCGCATGAGGGTGACCAGGTCCTCCGGCGTGACCGAGCCGACCGTCATGACGGCGTCGATGCGCTCGGCGTGCAGGGTCTGGGCGATGTGCTGGGGGCTGCGCACGGGCTCGGCCGAGTGGAAGGCGCGGTCCTGCCCCGAGGACAGGTACCCCACGATGAGGAAGCCGTCCATGGGGTGGCGGCGCAGCTGAGTGAGCATGGGCTGGGCGCCCGAGCCCATGACGATGAGCGTGCGGCGCAGCGCATGGCCCTCGAGGCGGCGACGGTGCAGCCAGCCGGACTCGATGGAGCGTCCGGTGATGGCCAGGAGGAGCTGGAGCGCCAGGGCGGCCAGGAGGGTGGTCCGGGCGACTCCGGACAGGTCGGCCAGCAGCAGGGCCACCGGGAGGCTCACAACGGCGGCGGCGACGAAACGACCCGTGCCGGGGCCGGCCTGCTCGACGGCGTCGATGCCGAGAGCTCCCAGGAACCAGGCGGTGAGCACCATCGTGGAACCCACGGTCGCGGCGGACCAGACCAGTGGCAGGTGGCCGGTCAGGAGGGCGACCCAGACGGGTGCGGTGATGGCGAAGAGGTCGGACAGGACGAGCCAGATGACGAGGTCGCGGCGCGTGCGCGCCCAAGGACTGCGCGGAGCGGTGGGGGAGGTGGCGTCGGCTGCTGCTGTCGAGGGACGCCGGTGCTGCTCGCGCTGAGGCAGTGTCAGGGTCGAACTAGACAAGGTGGACTCCGCAGGGATGATCGAGGGTGGGCAATAACTGTCGAGTAGTGCTGACGGGACGTCGTGAACAGCAGCAGTTTTAGAATGCTACTAACTCTGGCGGGCGTTATTTGTGGGAAGTGGCCAAGATCGCAGGGTTGGGGCGAGGAGTCGAGATGTGTTTGGGATGACTGTATGTTACAGGTGAGCAACGATATGGAGACATCAATACACTTATGAGGGACCTTTCAGGGTTCTCCCAGCAGGGGGCGTTCTGCCTGGTCAGCGCCGGTTTGCTGAGGTTATGCCAAGGGGGGTGGGTAGGGGTCGGTCAATGTCACAAGTCGATAAACAAAAGATAGCAGGTCGCTGATGTCGGTGGGTCTACTCTCGTGCCTGTCTTCAGGTGTCCCCCCGATGCCGGATTGTGACCTTCCTACAACATCAGGAGTGCGATGTGATCCAGTCGAGTTCCTCGACGCCCACGCCGGTCTCTTCGGCGAGCGACGATCCGGCGGGCTCCTCCGGCCGTCGGAGACCCGCTGATACGGCAGGTCTCGCAAGCCCTTCGGCGGTTGAGGCGACCGTTGGGCCGGGGTCGTCGTCGGCCCGACGGCGCTCGCCGCTGCGGCGGCTCGGGGGGACTCTGCGGCGGGGATCGTCCTCGGGCGCCAGCTGGTCATCTGTGGGAACCACAGCCGTGGCCAAGGTTGTGGTCATGGGTATCTCGGGCGTCTTCGGTCTGGTCAATACCAGTCTCATCATCAGGCACTTCGGTGCCGACGCCTTCGCCCAGTACGGCCTGCTGGCCACCTTCCCCACGCTCATGCCCTTCACCGACCTGGGGATCGGTGCGGTCATCCTCAACACGGTGGCGAGCTCGACCGACCCGGCCCATGACTCGACCGTGCGGCGCACGATCACCACCGCCGTCCGGGTCCTGCTCGGCTCGGCCCTGGTCATCAGCACCGTCGGCATCGTCATCATGCTGCTGGGGGCCTGGCCCGGGCTGCTGGGCGGCAAGCTCATGGAGGGCGGCGGGCTCACCGCCACCGTCTGCCTCATCATCTACGCGGCGGCCCTGCCGCTGTCGGTGGGGCAGCGCGTCATCATCGGTCTGGGGCGCTCGGCCACGCAGGTCATCAGCCAGGGGGTCGTCTCCCCGGCCATGTCCTGCTTCCTGCTGCTGGCCATCGTCACCGGCCTGGGGCGCGGCAACGCCGTGTCCGTCTACTCCTACATCGCCAACGCGCTGGTATCGGTCATCTGCATCGTCGTCGCCTGGCGGGCCACCCGGCCCCTGTTCGCAGGCGCCCTCAAGGACGTGCCCCGTCTGCGCAGCGTGCGGGGCGTGCGCATCGTCAACACCGCCGGCCCTCAGCTCCTCCAGTCCCTGGCCATCCCGATCGCCTTCCAGACCGACCGGCTCCTGCTGTCCCACCTGGGCCAGTCGCAGGCCCTGGCCGAGTACAACCTGGCCAACAACCTGTTCAACATGCTGACCCAGACCGTCATGGCGGCCGGCGTCGCCATGTGGCCGATGTTCGCCCGAGCCCGGGCCGACAAGCGCATCGAGAACCCCTTCAAGCCGGCCATGATCTTCAGCGGGGGCGGCTTCCTCCTGGCTCTC
Source organism: Actinomyces sp. ZJ308 (assembly GCF_011752065.1). GTDB lineage: Bacteria > Actinomycetota > Actinomycetes > Actinomycetales > Actinomycetaceae > Actinomyces. Next base: position 48,278 of record NZ_JAAIJY010000008.1, on the reverse strand, counting down.
GCCCTCGTGGCCGTCACCCCCTGGGCCGCCCGGGTCATGTCCCACGGCAAGATCGTCCTGCCGGCCGCTCTCGTGTGGGCCTTCGCCGCCTACGTCGCCGTCGAGGCCGGCAAGCAGCCACTGGGCATGTACATGACCGACCCCCGCGGGCTGCAGTTCCAGGTGATCCCGGTCCTCATCCTGGTGCCGATGAATCTGGCCATCTCCTGGGTCCTCATTGGGCCCTTCGACGCGGCCGGCCCTATCCTGGGGTCGGTGATCTCGGTGATCCTGTGCCAGATCATCCCCTACGCCTGGTGGGTGCGTCGGGACGTGGCCCGACGCCGCCGCGAGCTGGCGCAGGCGCAGGAGGAGCGGTGAGCTCCTTCCCGTCCTTCTCATGGGCCGCAGGCTCTGGGGCTGTTCACGCCACCCGCATGCCGACGCCGCTTCCTCCGTGCCGCATCACTGCCTGACTCGCCTCCTCACTGTTCCTCATCGTCCGCCATCCCGGCCCGATTCCGCGGGCCTCGTCCAAGGAGATGCCTCATGAGCTCCCCTGCCGGTTCCCCCACCATCGCCGAGAACATCAGGGCGCTGTCCCGGGCCCAGAAGTCCAAGGCCGGCGCCCCCCTCTACTCCCGCATCATCAACCGTCCCGCGGGTCGGGTCCTGGCCGCCATCGCCCACCGGCTCGGCGCGACCCCGGATCAGGTGACGGTGCTCTCGGCGCTGTGCACCTACAGCGGCATCGCTCTCATCGCCCTGTGGCGTCCTACAGTCGTCTCCACCGTGTCCACTGCCCTGCTGCTCATGTTCGGTTATGCCCTTGACGCCGCGGACGGGCAGCTGGCGAGACTGCGAAACGGCGGGTCAAAAGCCGGTGAATGGCTCGACCATGTCGCCGACGTTATTAAGCTCTCCACAATTCATGGGGCCATTGCCGTCTCCCTGTTCCGGTTTACGGATCTGCCGCCTTCGGCTCTGCTTATTCCGCTCGCTTTCGGAGCGGTTCAGAATATCCACTTCTTCAGTTACATCCTGACCTATCAGCTGCGTTATCACGGTGGGACGCCCCTGGCCAAGGACGAGGAGCGTCCGGGCGTCATCAAGTCGGTCCTATCAGCCCCCACGGACTACGGGCTCATGTGCTTCGTGCTCATGACCCGCTTCGCCCCCACGGTCTTCCTGTGGATCTACGGCGTCATGCTGCTGGGCTACGCGGGCTACGTGGCCCTGGCCCTGCCCAAGTGGTACCGCGACCTGCGGCGCGACGCCCAGTAGTCCCCCGGCGAGGCCGCAGGACCCGCGTCGCCGTTCCTGCGCCGTTGGGCCGCCGATGTTTCAGTCAACCTAACCTCTTCCGCACACTTCTCTTAAGGAATCCCATGGCTCTGCTTACCGGTCGCAAGGCGCTACTGGTCCATACAGGACGCAAGGACGGACTGGGTAACCGCGTGCGTGCGCTGCTGTCCGCCCAGGAGCTCGCCCGGGTTGAGGATCGCGACCTCTACTACGTGTGGAGCACCGACGAGTACTTCGGCCCCCGGATGGATGAGCTCTGGCACTTCCGGGCAGGCACCTCGGTATCACGTCTGACCTCCCGAGCGCTCCTTCCCCTGGCCCGCTATCGCCGGCCCAAGGGGGTTCGGGTCACGCCCGAGCTGAGACGCACCCACCTGTGGCAGATCCACTCCCACGGTCTGCCCATCACCTGGGAGGACCCGGCCTGGGAGGAGGGGGCCGAGGAGGGGGCCGCGGGCACCGGCCCGCGCCCCTGGACCGAGCTGCTGCGCGAGCTCACCCCGGTCGACGAGATCGCCGATGAGGTCCGCTCCATCTACGACACCCACCTGCGCGGGCGCCCCTACGTCGGCATCCAGGTGCGCACCCACGCGGTCTCCCACGCCAAGACCATCGAGTCCTCCCCGGTGGAGTGGTTCGCGAACCGGATGCGCCAGATCCGCGCCGACCACCCCGACGTCCCCTTCTTCCTGTCCTGCGACACCCCCGAGGCTCAGGAGCGGCTGGCCGGTGAGTTCGACGGCTGCGTCTTCCTGACCGACAAGGGCGGCTACAACACCACCGCCGGCGTGCGCGCGGGACTGGTCGACCTCTACCTGCTGGCCAGCTCCCAGCACCTCATCGGGGCCTCCTACTCCAGCTTCGTGGAGATGGCCGTCTTCCTGTGCGACGGCGTCGTCCCCTTCGAGAGGCCCGACCAGCCCCTGGAGGGCGACGTCAGCCTCTCCCTGGGGCTGGCCGAGGATCCCCTGCGCCCCGCCCAGCGCTGATACCCCGCCGACCCGGGCATTTTTCGCGTAGTACTACCGAAAAACGGTAGGGCTAGGCGAAAAATGCCCGGCTCGATGGGGGCAGAGGCCTCAGCGCTCGAGGAGCTCGCCGACGATCCGGGCCATGGTGGCGCGGTATCCGGCCACGGAGAACCGCTCGGCCGCCTCGCGCTCGCCCTGCCCGGCCAGCCGGGCCGCCAGCTCCGGGTCCGCCTCCAGGGCGCCCAGCGCCTCGGCCAGGGCCGCGGCGTCGTCGGCGGGCACGAGCAGCCCGGTGACCGCGTCGGTGACGACCTCGGCCAGACCCTGGACCCGGGAGGCCACGAGCGGCCGGGCCGCGTGCATCGCCTCGACCGCAGTGTTGCCGAAGGGCTCGGCCCGCGAGGGCACGACGACGGCGTCAGCGGTCTCCAGCACCGGCCAGGTGGGGCGCACGTAGCCCAGCAGCTCGACGTGCCCGTCCAGGTCCGGCGCGGCGGCGCGCTCGCGCAGCTCCTCCTCGTACCACTCGTAGCCGGGGAAGACCGACCCGCACACGCTCAGGGAGGCGTCCACCCCCGAGCGGCGCAGAAGTCCGACGGCGTCCAGCGCCACGTCCACGCCCTTGCGCGGGGACAGTCGCCCCACCATCGCGATCCGGAACGAGTCACCCGGCCGACGCCGGCGCACAGGCTCCGGGGGCTGGTCTGGACCGGCGACCCCGTTGTGGACAACCTCCGTGCGCGAGGCCAGACGCGGCTGGACGTCCAGGAGCGCGTCCCGGGCGGCCCCGGAGTTCGCCACGATCCGGGAGGCCGCCAGCAGCGGGGCGTTGAGCCCGGCCCGGATGATCCGGCGCTGGGTGTCCTCGGCCTCATGGACGTGCGCCAGCACGGGGATGTCCGCCGCGCTCGCGGCCACCGGCCACCACGGGATCGTCACCGTGTTGGTGAGGACCGCCTCGGCCCGGCTGGCGCGGATGACCGCACGCAGGCGCGCGATCTCCGGAGCCGCCTGGGCGGACAGCCGGGCCAGGCCCCGGGGGCTCAGCAGCGCCTTGCGCAGAACCGTGAAGGGCATGACGGCCACGCGCGCGCCGGCGTCGCGAAGCACCTCCACCAGAGGACCGTCCAGGGGCAGGGCCACGAGGACCTCGTGGCCGGCCTCGATGAGTCCGTGGATGGTCTCGACCAGCTGCCAGTCCGAGCCGTAGAGGTCGGGGGAGGGATGGGCCACGAGGATGCGGGCGCCGCCCGCCTCGCCCCGGCTCACAGGCTCACCTTCCCCGTGCGGCGCCCGGAGGGGCGGTGAGGCGTGGGTCCCTCGAGCGCCAGGCGTCGGGCCAGGGCCTCGTAGCCGGAGGCCACCTCGTCCCAGTCGTAGAGGGCGGCCCGCCGGCGGGACTCCTCGCCGCGCGCGGCCTGGGCCTCGACGTCGGACTCGGCGGAGGTGACCAGGGCGGCCACGTCGTCGGACGAGGTCCAGTAGCGGCCGGCCTGGCCCAGGACCTCACGGTTGAAGGAGACGTCGAAGGCGTCCACCGCGGCCCCCGCGCCGATGGCACGCAGGAGGGAGGGATTGGTGCCGCCCACGGAGTGGCCGTGGTAGTAGACCAGGGCGCCGGCGTAGAGGGCGTCGAGCAGCTCCTGGTCCCACAGGCCGCCGAGCAGCCGGACCCGACCATCGGCCAGGGACTCGATGCGGGCGGTGTACTCGTCGGCGTAGGGGGCCGAGCCGACGACGACCAGCGGCAGCGCGGCACCGGAGCGCACGTAGCCCTCGACGATGACGTCGACGTGGTTCTCCACCTCGAAGCGGGCCACGACCAGGTGGAAGCCCTTGGGTGCCAGGCTCAGCTCGGACAGGCGCGAGGTGTCGGCCGTGATGCGGGGCGCCCCGTAGGCGATGAGGTCGGTGGGGGCATTGAACTCGTCCGTGTAGTAGTCGGCGATGCCCTGGGCGTCGGCGATGAGGGCGTCGGAGTAGCGCACGGCCAGGGCCTCGGCCGCGCGGTAGTAGCGCTTGCCGGTGGGGCCCCACTTGCCGCGGCGCCACTCCAGGCCGTCGACGTGGGTGGCCACCGGGACGCGGGCGGCGCGCAGCGCGGGCAGGAAGGGGGAGTTGGCGGCGTTGAAGACGAAGGCGGCATCCGGGTGGGTGCGGCGCAGGAGATGGACCACTGACAGGGCCGTGTGCGACAGGGTCTCCAGGCTCCGGTTCTTCACCGAGGGCAGCTCGACCAGCCGCATCCCCAGGTAGGTGCTGGGAAGCGGGGTGCTCGGATCGGGGTTGCGGCAGTAGACGAGGACCTGGTGACCGCGACCGGCCAGGCGCCGGCCCACCTCCTCGATGGCGGTCTCGAAACCTCCGTACCTGGCGGGGACGCCTCGCGTCCCGATCATGGCGATGCGGAGCCTGTCCGGGTTCACTGCAGTCAACGGAGTCCTTTCGAAGGGCGGCGGAGCCGATCAGGGATGGGAACCGGTGGTCCCGGCCGGACACGGCCGCCAAGGGCGGTGCTGGCCCGGTGGAGAGTCACCGAGGAGGGCAGCGGGCAGATGGCGCGAGGGATCGGGGCTCTCAGCCACGAGCTCGTGCCGGCACCCGGCGAGCGGGTCTCGCCGCCTGCGCCCGGTACCACCGGCACACCCGGTCAGGAGTCTAGAGGAGGGGGCGGACCGGCACGCGCGGAACGCCTGCGTCCCCTCGAATATCTCAGGCGCAGGAGCTCTGCGGGCCCGGGGCGGAGCTCAACTGAGGCCGTAGGGGGCGTGGCCGAATGGACTCCGGGGCGAGTGGTCCACTCCACCTGAGTGAGGGCTGGACATTCAACCCAAGAATCAGGTGTGGAAGACGGCGTTGGTTAATGAGAGTCTATCTGTGAGAAAAGTGGCCAGCGGGCGCATCCTTGTACGGTTAGTGATTGATTGCACAACGAGAGTCGGAACAATCTCTCCCAGAACCGTTATCAAAGCGTTACCTCTGTAATAGCCTCGTGGCTGGCGCCGGTCTCGCCGCCCGCCAGTCGGACCTGTGGCGAGGCTGCCCCGTCATAGCGCGCCACTTACCCAGGTTCCCTCACGTCTTAAGAACGGAGCACTCGTGCATCCTTTCCGTGCTGTCTCCAGCGTGGGGGCGGTTCTCACCGCCCTCCCCCTTGCTCTCGGTGCGCTCATCGCCCCCGCTGCCACGCCACCGGCCGCTGCTGCTCCGGGGCAGGTGAGTCTCGCCTCCCCGCAGGCCCTGCCCACCGCTCAGATCGACGGCGTCGTCTGGGATCAGGCGGTCGTGGGTAACACGGTCTACGTCGTCGGCGAGTTCAAGAACGCTCGCCCGGCCGGCTCCGCCGCCGGTGAGAATGAGTCCCCCCGGTACAACGCCATGGCCTTCGATATCACCACGGGTGCGCTCCTGGACTGGGCGCCGAAGGTCAACGGCAAGATCAGTGCGGTCGAGGCCTCGGCCGACGGCTCCACCATCTACCTCGGTGGAAACTTCACCTCCGTCAACGATGAGACGGTCTACCGGGTCGCCGCGGTGGACGCTGCCGGCCAGCGCAAGCCGCTGGCCGCCTCGGCCAACGGCACCGTGATGGACCTGGAGCTCTCGCCCGATGGCTCCACCCTCTACATGTCCGGCTCCTTCACTCAGATCAACTCCTCGTCGCGTCAGCGAGCAGGGGCAGTGGATCTCAAGGCTCAGACGGTGAACAGCTTCAACCCCTCGGTCGACGACTCCATGGTGCGCTCCATCACGGTGGCGGCTGACGGCTCGGCGGTGGCGATCGGTGGCTCCTTCACCTCGGTGGGGGGATCCTCCGACGGCTACGGCGTCGCCATCCTGGAGAAGGACGGGTCGCTGCGGCAAACCAATATCGCCAGCGTCATCCACAACGCGGGGAAGAACTCCGGGATCATGAGTCTGAAGTCGGACTCCAGAGGGCTTTACGGCACCGGCTACTCCCAGGAGGGAACCTTCGAGGGGATGTTCCGGGCTGACTGGTCCACCGGGAACATCAGCCTCATGGCGGACTGCCACGGCGACACCTATGACGTGCTGCCCACCAACGACGTCGTCTACATCGCCAGTCACACGCACGACTGCAGCAATATCGGAGGCTTCGCCGACCGATCGAACGAGGGCGTCTACCACCACGCCGTCGGCTTCTCCAGTACGGCCACCGGGACCGTGGGCTCCAACACGGCCTGGGGCTACAGCGACTACTCGGGCCAGCCCGCGCCCACCCAGTACAACGGCTTCCTGCCCGGTTTCGAGAACGGCAGCTACACCGGTCTGAGCCAGTCCGTGTGGACCGTTGAGGGCAACAGCCAGTACCTCGTCTACGGCGGCGAGTTCGTGGCCGTCAACGGCGCCTCCCAGCAGGGGCTCGTCCGCTTCTCCATGAGTGGGGGCAACCCCAATGCCCAGGGGGACAACAACAACGGCGACAACAACGGCGACGGCGACAAGAACGACAACAACGGCGACAAGAAGAAGGACAAGAAGAACAAGAAGAAGGACCGGAACGACTGGGATAACCGGAACGACTGGGACAACCAGGACGGCTGGGACGACCAGGACGGGAACAACAACCAGGGCGGCGGTTGGTGGTGGTGGTGACCATGAGGTCCGTCGGGTCCGCAGACCGTCGCGGATTACCCGCTGAGTCATCCGGTTCTATGGTCGGTGGCAGTGTGCTCCCGAACTCAGTGGCCGCCGGGGGCCCTGTTCGGTGCGGTGAAGGTCGTACGCTTCGGCACGTGTCTCGAACTCGAATGCTGATCCTGCCCGCCGTGCTGGTGCTGGGGCTGGGACTGGCCGCCTGCGGGGGCGGAAAGTCCAACAGTGCCGCCAGCTCCTCCGCCCCGTCCGTGTCTGCCAGCGGCTCGGCCTCCGCTCCTGCCGCGTCGTCGGCCGCCACCCCCACGGTCCAGACCGCGCAGCCCACGGAGGCTCCCCCTTCGCCGTCGGACGACGTCGCCACCCCGGACGCCTCCTCGATCGACCCCAATGCCGTCGAGAACGGTGACCTGTCGAAGGACGAGTACCCCGAGGTGCCTTTGGACAAGTCCGTCCGCATCGACGGAGACGTGGTCATCTCCCTGGGTCAGATGCAGGCTCAGGACTTCGCCAGCGGCCCCGGCGAGGTGGGAGGGGCCGGCGTCCTGGTGCCGGTGACGGTAACGAACAACTCCGGCCAGGACCTTGCACTGGCCAGCGTGCTGTCCACGACCGTCAACTACGGCGAGGGCGGCGGCACACCCGCCAGTGAGGTCATCTCGGCCTCGGATGCGGCGCCCGCCACACTCGCTGCCGGTCAGACGGTGACCATCAATCGCGCCTTCGTCATTCCGGCCGAGGGGCGCGGGAGCGTCAAGGTCGTCGTCGATCTGGGAGCGGGCCATGGTGCTGCCACCTTCCGAGGGGCGGCCGGCTGACCCGGGACCACCCGGGTCGCGTCACCCAGCAGTTCTCCATACCGAGGCGCCGTCCGTTGCTCGTTGAAGCGAGTGCGGGCGGCGCCTCGGTGTGTGTTGGCAGCGGGGCGGTTCGGGCCGGCCGACTGCGGCGGGAGGTCGTGTCCGTTGTCATACCGTGACGTCGTCTGCATCCCCTCTGTGGTCGACCTGAGTAACGTCTATATGGATGAGTGGTTCTGATCGTTGAGGCCTATGGAGGCGGTGAAAACACTGAAACACTGCGAAATCGTTGCTATCTGAACGAAAGGTCGGCATTGCGCAGGGGTAGTCCGGGCTGTGGTTTGCGCCAAGTGCTCGGCAAGGGAGTTGTCGTGGGTGTACGATAAGCCAGCCCGTCGACCCTGGACGGGCGCGGAATACCAGCCATCCGTAAGGTTGCGTGTCCGTGATCTGCGTATGTTCTGAATGGAATACCTGTGAATCTCCCCCGCCGACTCCTGAGCGGCCTCCTGGCTGCGGCTCTTGTTCCCCTCGGTGCCGTCACCCTCGCCCCGGCGGCCCCCGCCGCCGCGGACCCGGCCCCCGCCGGTGCCGCCGGCACTCCCAGTACCGTCTCCGCCGATGCTCTCCCCACCGCCCAGATCAATGGAATCGTCTGGGACCAGGTCGTCGTGGGAGACATCGTCTACGCCGTCGGCAGGTTCTCCTCGGTCAGGCCGGCGGGCTCGCCGGCCGGCCAGAACGAGTCGCCGCGCGGCAACGCGATGGCCTACAACATCAACACCGGTGAGATCCTCGACTGGGCGCCCACCACCAACGGCACCATCAACGCGATCGCCGCCTCCGCCGACGGCCAGACCCTCTACCTGGGCGGTGAGTTCACGACGCTGAACGACCAGACGGCGTGGCGCGTCGGCGCGGTCCGGGCAGCCGACGGTCAGCGGGCGCCTCTGGGCGCCGCCGCCAACGGCAGCGTCAAGGCCCTCAGCGTCTCCGCCGACGGCCAGACGCTCTACATCGGCGGTGCCTTCACCCAGATCAACTCCTCGGCCCGCCAGCGCGCCGCCGCGATCAACCTGAGCACCCAGCAGCTGACGGGCTTCGCGCCGAAGGTCGACAACTACTACGTGCGCAGCATCGTCGGGGCCTCCGACGGCTCGGCCGTCGCCATCGGCGGTGCCTTCGAGTCGGTCGAGGGCAGCGACAAGCCCGGCTACGGCCTCGCCATCCTCGAGAACGACGGCAGCCTGCGCCACAACAACGCCTCCAGCGTGGTGCGCGGGGCCGGTGCCTGGGCCTCGGTCATGAGCGTCAAGGCCGATGAGCAGGGCCTGTACACCGCGAGCTACTCCCAGACCGGCTCCTTCGAGGGCGTCATGCGTCTGAACTGGACCACCGGGGACATCGACTACATGGCCGACTGCCACGGCGACTCCTACGACGTGCTGCCCGCGGGCGACGTCGTCTACGCCGCCAGCCACTCCCACGACTGCGCCAACATCGGTGGCTTCCCCGACGTCACCAACCACTACCACAACGCGGTCGCCTACACGAACGCCCCCACCGGGACGGTTCAGCGCACTCACAACGAGAGCTACCGCAACTACGAGGGGCAGAACGCCCCCACCAACCTCAACTTCTACCCCGACTTCACGCCGGGCAAGATCTCCGGCGCCACCCAGGCCACCTGGACCGTTGAGGGCAATGACAAGTACGTCGTCTACGGCGGCGAGTTCCTGGCCGTCAACGGCACCGCCCAGCAGGGCCTGGTGCGCTTCGCCCGCCGCGACATCGCCCCCAACAAGCAGGGGCCCATGGATAAGGGCGGCGCCTTCAAGGTCTCCGGCTCCTCGCCGCGCGCCGGCGTCGTCTCCCTGTCCTTCAAGTCCAACTGGGACCGTGATGACAAGACCCTGACCTACAACGTCTACCGCGACTCCATGAACGGCCAGCCGGTCTCCAGCCAGTCGGTGACCGCCGGCTTCTGGGAGCGCTCCGACATCAGCGCCACCGACGTCGTCGACCCCGGAAGCACTCACCGCTACCGGGTCCAGGTGACTGACCAGTGGGGCGCCTCCACGGTCTCGGACTGGGTGACCGTCACGGCCGCTGAGGGCCAGGGGCTGAGCAAGTACGGAGCCCGGGTCCTGGCCGACAGCGCCGCCCACTACTGGTCCTTCGATGAGACCGACGGCGACAAGGCCGAGGACTTCGTGGCCCAGCGCAACATGACGATCCGCGGCGACGCCTACAAGCGCGGCGGCGAGTCCGTCCTGGGCTCCGGAGCCTCACTGGCCCTGACCTCGGACGGTACGAACAAGTCTCACGCCGCGACGCGAGTCGCCTCCCAGGCGCCGACCGCCTTCTCCATGGAGGCATGGGTTCGCACCACCTCGACCTCGGGCGGGGAGATCATGGGCTACGGCTCCTCCGCGGCCAGGCAGTCGGGGAGTCGGGATCGCTTGGTGTACATGCGTAATGACGGCACGCTCAGCTTCATGCTCTACCCGGGCAAGCTGACCACCATCACCACGCCCAAGAGCTACAACGACGGCCAGTGGCACCACATCGTGGCGTCCATGAGTCCGACCGCCGGCGCGATGCTCTACGTGGACGGCAACCTCGCCGCCTTCGACGGAACCATGACCGCGGGGCAGGACTACTCCGGGTACTGGCGCATCGGTGGAGACGCCCTCGGCGGTGTCAACGGTCAGCCCACCAACACCAACATCCAGGCCGACATCGACGAGGCCGCCGTCTACAGCACGCCGCTGTCCGCCCGCCAGATCGCCGAGCACTACACCGCCGCCACCGGCAAGGAGGTCCAGCCCGACGACAAGGGCGACAACAACGGTAAGGGTGATGCCGGCAAGGACAAGCCGGAGGAGGGCAAGGCCCTGCTGGACGACTCCTTCGAGCGCAGCGTGAACGGCGGCTGGGGCAAGGCCAACACCGGCGGTGCATGGAAGACCACCTGGAACGCCGCGGCCTTCTCCGTCGACGGCACCAGCGGCCGGATCGCCATGGCCGGTCCGCGCTCCTCGGCGTCGATCATCTCCGAGGAGATCAAGTCGACCTCCACCGACGCCGTCGTGGACTTCTCCCTGGACTCCGTGCCCTCGGGGAACGGCGCCTTCATCTCCTACGCCGCTCGTACGACCAAGGCCGGTCAGTACCAGGCCACGGTCCGCATCGGCAGTGCCGGTAACCCGGTCGTCACGGTCTCGCGGGTGGTCCAGGGCCGGGAGACCGCCCTGGGCACCTACGTGCTGCCGCAGGCCTACACGGCCGGCCAGCCGCTCCACCTGCGCATGGTGGTCGACGGTGCGGAGTCGACCAACATCCAGGCCAAGTTCTGGGCCGGTGACACCGAGCCCGCCGAGTGGGGCATCGAGGTCGTCGACAATGACAAGACCCTCAACGAGGCCGGCACCGTGGGCCTGACCACCTACATGTCCGGATCGGCCGGCCCCGAGACCGTCACCCTGTCGGTCGACAAGGTCACCATCAAGCAGCACTGACAGGTGCCAGCAACAGGCCGGGCCGAGAAGAACCTGCTTCTTCTCGGCCCGGCCCGTTGTGGTGCGGGCCGCGCCCGTCCCGTCCGCCAACGCCCGGAGCCGGCCGGGCACCTGCGTGTTGCCGCTCGGGACTCGGTCGCATCCCGCGACACCCCGCCACTCCTCGGTACGTCACACGGCGGCAACACGCCCCGTCCCTAGGATCGCCCTGTAGCAAGACCACAACCAGGAGGGACCATGATCAGAGTAGCGATCAACGGATACGGCAACCTCGGCCGCGGCGCCGAGCAGGCCATCACCAAGAACGAGGACATGGAGCTCGTCGTCGTCTTCACCCGGCGCGACCCGGCCTCGGTCACCACGCAGGGAGCCCCCGTCGCCCACGTGGACGACATGCCCGCCTGGGCCGACAAGGTCGACGTCTGCCTGAACTGCGGAGGCTCCGCCACCGACCTGGTCGAGCAGACCCCGGCCGTCGCGGCCCTGTTCAACACGGTCGACTCCTTCGACACCCACGCCCGGATCCCCGAGCACTTCGCCGCCGTCGACGCCGCCGCCAAGGCCTCGGGGCACATCGCCCTCATCTCCACCGGCTGGGACCCGGGCCTGTTCTCCATGCTGCGGGTCCTGGGTGAGACCGTTCTGCCCGACGGCGCCACCACCACGTTCTGGGGGCCCGGCGTCTCCCAGGGGCACTCCGACGCCCTGCGTCGCATCGACGGCGTCGTGGACGCCAAGCAGTACACCCGCCCGGTGGAGGCGACTGTTGCCGCGGTCAAGGCCGGCGACGACGTCGAGCTGACCACCCGCTCCATGCACACGCGCGACTGCTACGTGGTGGCCGAGGATGGCGCCGACCTGGCCCGCATCGAGCGGGAGATCAAGGAGATGCCCAACTACTTCGCCGACTACGACACGACCGTCACCTTCATCACCGCCGAGGAGCTGGCCGCCGAGCACGCCGGTATCCCGCACGGCGGCTCCGTCATCCGCCGCGGGCACACCTCCGACGGCGTGGCCGAGACCGTGAGCTTCGAGCTGCAGCTCGGCTCCAACCCGGAGTTCACCGGCTCGGTCGTGGCCGCCATGGGGCGCGCGGTGACGCGGCTGGCCGCTCGCGGTGAGTCCGGCGCGCGCACCGTCTTCGACGTGACGCTCGCCGACCTGTCCGCCAAGACCCCCGAGGACCTGCGCGCCCACTACCTGTGAGGCGCTGACGCTCAGGGCGTCCCGCCGCCGGCGCGCGGCGGGACGACAGGGCGCGCCGGCAGGATCAGCTGCGCAGGATGGGCTCGTCGACGTCGGGCAGCTCACCGCGACGGGCGGCCCGCAGGAGCCTCAGGCCGTCGCGGGTGGCCTGCGCGGCCGTGACGAGTGGGCGCCGGGTACGCAGGAACTGGCGCCTGCCGCCGCGCAGGACGATCTCGCGGGCCGCCCGGCCGGCCGTGGCCACCCACCGGCGCTGCACGGACCGGTCCAGGTGCAGGCCGGCGTACAGCAGCCGGTTACGCACGTTGTAGTAGTAGTAGACGTCCGACTTGGCGCGGTCCTCCTGCCCGGAGCCCGGAGCGCTGTCGGGTCCTTGCGACTCGGAGTGAGTACCGCCCTCATCGTGGACGGCGACGGCGCCGCGCGCCAGGTCCAGGCTGCCGCCGGCCGCCAGTACCCGGGCCGAGAAGTCCACATCCTCCCAGTACAGGAAGTAGCGGGCGTCGAAGCCGCCCGCGGCCTCGAAGAGATCCGTCGACAGGGCCAGGCAGGCCCCCGAGAGCCACGGCTGGGTGCCGCCCGGGGGGATCGGCCGTGGTGAGCGGCGCGAGCGCATCGAGCCGTCGGCCAGGCACACGACGACCCCGTCGGAGACGATGCGACCGCTGGAGTCCTTGAGCACCGGCGCCACCAGGGCGAGCCGGTCCGCGTGCGCCCGGGCCGCCAGGCGGATGAGGTCGGCGCGGGCGATGACGGCGTCGGGGTTGAGCAGGACGAGCAGCTCGGCGCCGAGCTCGCGGGCCCGGGCCGCTCCCAGGTTCATGCCGCCGCCGAAGCCCGTGTTCGTCTCCGGCAGCACCGCCTCCCAGCCGCGCGCGGAGGCCAGCTCCACCAGCTCGGCGCGGGCGGCGGGCGTGGAGTAGTTGTCGACGACGACGATGCGCGCCTCGGGGGAGTCCTCGGCCACGCGCGCCAGCGTGCGCTCCAGCAGCGCCGCCGAGTCGTAGCTGACGACCACCACCGCCGTGCGGGACAGCAGCGCGCGGCCGGACAGTCCGCCCGCGGTCTCGGACGCGGCCGCCTCTGCGGTTTCGGCGGCGTCGGCGCGCTGGGCGGGATCGGTGGTGGCGGTCATGGAGCAGGGGCCTTCCGGGTTCTGGGCGGGTCGAGAGCCGAAGCAACGACTCCCGAGGTCTTCAGTGCAGTGGTCGCAGGGTGGTCGCAGGGGGGCGCAGGGTGTCTGAGGGGTGTCGGTGAGCTGTTGGTGAGGTGTGTGCGGGTGCGTGCGGTGGGCGTGGAACCTCCGACGGGGCCGGCGAGGCGACGTCGTCGGGCGGGGGCCGGACCGCGGGGCGCGCCCGGTTCGTGATAGTACCGTTAGACCTTGATATCACGCCGAGAGCCGCCGGCAGGCGGGAGGAAGGACGGGGCTGGACGTGCACCTGACCATCGCGATGCTCACCTACCGGCGCAACGAGTACCTGGCGCAGGTCATCCCCGAGCTGCTGGCCCAGGCCGACGACGTCTCCAAGCCGGGGACGACGGTGGGCGTCCTCATCGTGGACAACGACCCGCGGGCCGGCGCACGAGCCGTCGTCGAGGCCGCCCGGGCGGGCCTGGAGAGCGAGGCACCGGAGCTCTCCGGCGAGCCGGGGGCGGCCGACCGGGCTGATTCGGCCGGCTCGGCCGGCTCAGCCGGCTCGGCTGCGACGTCGGGGCTGGTCTACGTCCACGAGCCGGAGCCGGGCATCGTGGCCGGACGCAACCGCGCCCTGAGCGAGGCCCACGGCTCCGACGCCCTCGTCTTCATCGACGACGACGAGATCCCCTCACCGGGCTGGCTCTCCGCCCTGGTGGGCACCTGGCGCGCCCAAGGATGCGCCGCAGTCACCGGCCCCACCCCACCGACCTTCGAGACGGACCCCTCCGCATGGGTGACGGCCTCGGGCGCCTTCGACTCCTGGGACGCCGCCGACGGCGCCCAGGTGCGCAGCGCCGACACCGGCAACCTGCTCCTGGACCTGGGCGTCGTCGAGCGCCTGGGGCTGCGCTTCGATCCGCGCTACGGACTCACCGGCGGGGAGGACTCCCTCTTCACCCGCCAGCTCACCCGGGCCGGCGGTGTCATCCGCTTCGCGGCCGGGGCTGTTGTCACCAAGCGCGTGCCCGCGGCCCGTGCCACCCGCGCCTGGGTGCTGGAGCGCTCGCTGCGCTCGGGCTCGTCCTGGGCCCGGGTGCGCATCGATACGGCCGGGCCCGCCGGAGGCGGCGTGTCCGGGACACCTGCGCGTCTGAGGCTGCGCCTGGGCTACGGCGCCAAGGGGCTGGCCAAGGCCGGCGTCGACGGGGTACGTGGCGGCGTGGCCCGCGCTCGCGGTGACGTGCCCGCCCAGGCCCGCTACGAGGTCTCCTCGCGCGGGGGCCTGGGCATGGTCGTAGGCGCGCTGGGCGGTCACGTGCGCGAGTACGGCCGCCCCCGCAGCCGGCGGGGCCGGGGACGCACTGGAAGGAAGAACGCATGAGCCGGCTGACGATCGCCATCCCCACCTTCCGGCGCCCCGAGGACCTCGCGCGGGCCGTCGGCGGGGTCCTGACGCAAGCCACTGAGCAGGCCACTGAGCAGGCCGGCCAGGAGAACGGAGGCGGGATCGTCTCCGACGTCGAGGTCCTCGTCATCGACAATGACGCGCAGGGATCCGGGCGCGAGGCGGCCCTCGCGGCGGCCGCCGATGCCGGGGTGCCGGTGCGCAGCTCGCCGGACGAGCCGGTGGAGCCCGGGGCGGTGAGCGTGCGCTACGTCGTCGAGGAGAGGCCCGGGGTGGCGGCCGTGCGCAACCGCGCGCTCGATGAGACCGCCGAGCGCGACCTGCTCGTCTTCATCGACGACGACGAGGACCCGGAGCCCGGCTGGCTCGCCGCCCTCGTGGGGCTGTGGGCCTCGACCGGCTGCCAGGCGGTGGCCGGCCCCGTCATCCCGGTCTACGAGGTCGAGCCGGATCAGTGGGTGCGACAGGGGGAGTTCTTCGTGCGCAGGACCTGGCCCACCGGGACGGTCCGCCCGGTGGCCGCGTCCAACTGCCTGCTGCTGGACCTGGGCTTCGTGCGAGAGGCGGGGCTGCGCTTCGACGAGGCCTTCGGCGCCACCGGGGGAGAGGACACGCTCTTCACCCGCCGGCTGACCGCGGCCGGGGGCGTCATTCGCTGGTGCGACGAGGCGCGCGTGCGCGACCACGTCCCGGCGTCGCGGCTCACCCACCCCTGGATCCTGCGCCGCCAGCGTTCCCATGCCGCCACCTCGGTGCGCGTCGAGCTGGCCCTGGCCGGCGGCGGCGCTCAGCCGGCCATTCGGGCCCGGGCCGCGGCGGGTGGTTTGGTGCGGATCGTCGTGGGCGGCCTGCGGACGGCCGGCGGCACGCTGATCGGCAGTCCGCGGCACGCCGCCAAGGGCGCACGGCTGCTGGCCCGTGGCCGCGGCATCCTGGCCGCCAGCACCGGCGGCGGCGTCCACCGCGAGTACGATCACTGAGGCCTACTCGCGGGCGGGTGCCATCGACGCCTACGGGGACAGAAATTCTGTCCCCGTACGCGCAGAATGTCCCCGGCCGAGTTCAGCCGGTTCGTCGTCGGCGCCCAGCTGGACGGCGTCGCGCAGGGCCGGTTGCAGCACGGCGGCTCCCAGCACGATCGGCAGGTAGGCGGGCAGCACCGTCCACGGCCCGACGAACACGTTCTGCACCACGGTCAGCGCCGCGAAGAACAGCCAGGGCGTGGCCCTGAGCCTGCCCAGGTCGCGCATCATCGCCGCCAGCGCCATCCCGGCGATGAGCAGCAGCAGGAGCGCCCCCGGGATCGACGCGGCCGCCCACATGTCCATGACCCCCGAGTGCAGCTCGATGCGGCCGCCGAACATGAAGTTCTCGACGTAGCCGTTCTCCGGGTCGTAGCCCAGGGCCGCCATGCCTCGCTTGGCCACCCACAGGTCCTCGAAGCGGGGCTTGACGCCGGCGCCGTACCCCCAGGGGCGGTTGCGGAACAGGGCCCAGGAGGCGCCCAGCTCGGGGCGGGCGGACAGCAGCAGGCCCGAGGAGCTCGACGACTGGGCGATGGTCCGGTTCTGGGCGTCCTCGCCCAGGGTCCCGGACTCCGAGGCCGCGACGACCCCGGCCATCGCCGTCACCCCCACGACCGCCAGCACGATGATCTGCGAGACGGCCAGACGCCTCGGGGTGGGCACGTGCCACCGCGCCCAGGACGCCAGGGCCTGCCAGATGACCGTGCCCAGGATGATGGCCAGGAAGGCCAGGGTGGAGCGGGAGTCGGAGACGAGGAAGGCGCCGCTGAGCCCCAGCAGGGCGATGATCTGCAGCAGTCGACGTCGGTTGGCCACGAGACTGAGGACCATGATCGACACCGCCGCACCGATCCCGAACTTCCACGGGTTGGGGTTGGTCTGAATCAGCGGCAGCGAGTCCAGGAACATGCCGAAGCCGACCGCCAGGGCCGCACGCCTCGTTCCCAGTCGGCGCGCCCCCCACACGAAGACGGCCACCGCGCACGGCACCGCCAGCAGGCTCAGAGTGGTGGCGCGGCGGGCCCAGGCCTCCACGACGAAGCTGCTCTCGGCCAGCAGGGACATGATGTAGGCCGTGCCCGCCGCCAGGATGGACAGCACGAGCAGCAGGGAGAACCGGCGCGCGTTGCGCACGGCCGTCCAGGTGATGGGGATCGAGACCAGGGCGACGCAGTCGCCGACGCTCAGTGCGGCGGCCAGCTCGCGGCGCACCCCCACGCAGACGAGGAGGACGACGGCGATCGCCGTCTCCAGCCGCCGTCGCCGGACACTGGGCTCGAGACCGGCCTCGGACGGCGTCTGCGAGCCGTCTGGAGATGCGGCCGGCGACCAGGACTGGGCCACGGCCGGTCAGGAGTCTTCCCGGGAACGACGGCGCCCGATGATGAGCAGCGGGTCCTCGACCTTGTCCTGGGGATTCTTCTGGCTCAGGAAGTACAGCAGGATGGCCATGACGGCGCCGGCGGCCAGGCCGATGGCGGCTCCGATGAGCGCGGTGGAGACGGCCGACAGGCTCGAGGGCGAGGTGGGAGTCGTGGGGGAGTCGACCGCCTTGAGAGTGGCGGTCGTGTTCCCCGGCTGCCCGGAGTTGGACAGGTCACGGGCCACTTTGTCCAGCGCGGTCAGCTCGGCCTCGGCGATCCTGTGAGCGCGCTCGGGGTCGGTGCTGGTGGCCCGGATCTCGACCAGCGTCGTGCCGGTCTTGCTCGTCACCGAAACGGACTTGCGCAGCTCCTGCTGACTGATCCCCGTGGTCCTGGAGACCTCCGCGAAGGTGCTCTCCGAGGTCCCGATCTCCACCAGCGTCGGCATGATGGAGGTCAGGTAGTTGAAGGTGTTGGTGGGGTTGGACTCACTGTTCTCCACCCCCAGGTTCGCGTTGGCAGTGGAGGTGTACTGCGCGGGCGTCAGCAGGCCGAAGACAAGGCCGATGATGGTGCCCAGCACAACGTGCATGACCACAAGGACTGCGTTCTTGCGCAGCGCGATGATGAGGGTTTCCGGGTCCATGGGTTCCGTTTCGGTGATTGCGGGAGCAACAGAATAGCGCGCCCACCAGGACGTGAACCGGGCGCGAGAAGTGAATCACCCCGTTCCCGGGCACTTCTCAGCACCCGCTAGGGCTCGATGCGAGCGGATTGCCCGCGCTTGCGGATCGGCCGACCGGCCGGGGAGTGATGAACCTGACGGCGGATCGTTCGGCTCGGATGCTCGGCGTGACGGCGGCGGCCGGCGGCGGTCAGTACCGAGAGGCCCTGAAAGCCTCTGGGAGGCTCTGGGCGCTTCTCGTCAGACCTGGTCGGACGCACTCGTGGAGCCGCCGGTGCCGTCGGTGCGGGCGCCGGCTCCCCGGGGCGAGACCACCGGGGTCGAGGCGGCCGAGGACCCTGAGGTGTCCGAGGCGTCCGCGGGGTCGGAGTGCAGCGTGGGCCTGGCCCTCATGCCGCGCAGACCGTTCCAGGCGAGGTTGACCATGTGGGCGGCCACCTCCTCCTTGCTCATCGCGCGGTTCTCCAGCCACCACTGGGCCGGCATGGCCACGATCCCCACGAGCATCTGGGCGTACAGCGGCGCCGTGCGCGGGTCGAGGTCGTGGGCCGCGAACTGCGAGGCGAGAATCCCGGAGACCTCGATGGCGACGTCGGCCAGCAGCGTGGAGTAGGTGCCGGCGGCGCGGTCCGAGCCCGACGAGAGGATGCGGAACCCATCAGGGGAGTCCTCGATGTAGGTCAACAGGGCCAGCGCCGCCCGCTCGGCGATCCGGGAGGCCGAGCCGGAGGCATCCGGTACGCCCGTACCGCCGGCGGCGTCCGGGCTCGCTGCGGGACCTGCGGCCGGGTCGGTGATCGCCGAGGAGATCGCGGCCGAGATCGTGGTGATCTCCCGGTCGACGACGACGGCGTACAGGCCCTCCTTGCCGCCGAAGTGCTCGTAGACCACCGGCTTGGAGACCTGGGCCCGGGCGGCCACCTCCTCAACACTGGTGGCGTCGAAGCCGCGCTCGGCGAACAGCCCGCGGGCCACCGCGATGAGCTGCTCGCGCCGCTCACTGGCGCTCATACGGGTGCGCTTGGGGGGCACGGCGTCACACCCCACCGGCTCGGCTGACCCGGCGGCCGGCCCGACGACGCTCGGACCACTGCGTGAAGCGCGCCGAGGCCAGGGCGCCGGTCCGACGCGCCAGCCGGTGGCTGGGAGCCTCGATGTAGCGCTGGAAGAGCCAGGTCAGTGGCGCCGAGACCAGCGGGGCCAGAATGAGCAGCCACCACGGTGAGATCGACTGCGTCAGCAGCCGCAGGGAGACCACGACCGGCTCGTGCACCAGGTAGAGGGAGAAGGACATGAGCCCCAGGTACTGCACCGTGCGCGAGCGCAGCAGGCCGCGCAGCGCCCCGGCGCGCACCACGAGGTGGACCAGGTAGGCGGCCGCCGCCAGGGTGACCGCGTTGGCGACGCGTTGGGCCGTGTGGCTCTCCATCCCCGGCCACCAGGCCAGGGTGATGAGCACCAGGCAGACCAGGGCCTGCGCCGTCGCCCAGGGGCGGGGGCGCTCCGGGACGGGGGCGGGGTCATGGCCCCAGGCCCAGCCCATGACCGCGCCGACGGTGAACACCGGCAGGTAGCTGCCCGAGCCGGGACTGGCGGTGATGACCGGGACGGCCAGGGCGGCCGCCACCGGCAGCCAGGAGATACGCCACCGGGCGCACAGGGCCACCCCGAGGATCATCAGGGGCAGCACGAAGGAGAAGATCGCCTCGGCGTGCAGCGACCACAGGACCGTGTTGCGGTAGGCGTGCTTGGGGATGAGCAGGTACTCCATGAGCATCTGCCGCGCGCCCAGTCCCGTGGGGTGGGTGACGGTCATCCAGTGCCCCAGCACCGGATTGGTCGAGCGCGGGATGAGCAGCATCGCGATGACCGCGAAGGTGGTGGAGGCCGCCGCCGGCAGCCACAGGCGCACGAAGCGCCGGGGGGCGTAGTCGACCCAGTCAAAGCGCCGTCCCTGGGCGTGGCGGCGGGCCACCGGGTAGGTCAGGGCCACGCCGGACAGGACGAAGAAGATGAGGACGGCCTCGTGACCGGCCCACAGCAGGTGGAGCGGGCTCTGGGTCAGGATCCGGTTGAAGGTCCCGGCGGGCACGACGCCGGGGCGGGCACCGACCTCCGCCAGGGCCGGCACGGTCTCCAGGACGTGGTGGATGAGCACGACGACGGCGGCCAGCCCGCGCAGCCCGTCGAGCTCGACGAGCCGCACCGCCGGCCTGCGAGAGGACGGTGAGGAGGGAGGGGGAGAGGCGGGGGAACTGGACATGGGCCCATCCTGCCCTGTCGGCCCGGCCGACCGCGAAGTCCTGCGAGTGTGGCATCGGTCCGCCCGCCCGCCGATGCGGGAGCCGGCTTGAACTGAGGCCGGCTGAGCCGGGCGGCGTCGAAGGTGCCGAGGGCCGCCAGGACGTGAGAGACTGTCCCGGCGTCACGCCCCTGGCCGCCCGGCCGGGGCCGGGATGCACCTTTCCGCCCTGGTGTAGCGGCAGCACGCAGGCCTTTGGAGCCTTGAGGCCCGGGTTCGAATCCTGGGGGCGGAGCGGCGTACTATTCCGTAGTATTTACGGCGTTGGGGTTCCCTCGCTCTCGCGCCCATCGGTGGCCCGCCGGCCGCCTGCGGGATGCGCGCCAGCCCGTCCGTCCATCCGTACCTGATCAGAAACCGTTGGAGTCCGTCCCCGTCTCCGTCCGGTCGCCGGCCGGATCCGTCGGGAGCCCGGGCACGAACCTGTGAGAAGAGGACACGTGACCCCCACCGCACCCGCCGCCGTCATCGTCATGGCCGCAGGCAAGGGAACCCGTATGCGATCGGTCACCCCCAAGGTCCTGCACCGGATCGGCGGTCGCAGCCTTGTGGACCACGCCGTCACCGCCGCCAGGGGGCTCGAGCCCCACCACCTCGTCGTCGTCGTGCGCCATGAGCGCGACGCCGTCGTCGCCCACCTCGCCGAGGTCGCCCCCGACGCCGTCCCGGCCGACCAGGACGAGGTCCCCGGCACCGGGCGGGCCGTGGCCTGCGGGCTGGCCTCCCTGCCCGAGGACCTGACCGGGCCCGTCGTCGTCACCAGCGGGGACGTCCCCCTCCTGGACACCGCCACCCTCCAGGCCCTCCTGGCCCAGCACACCGAACGCGGCGACGCCGTCACCCTGCTGACCACCGAGCTCGACGACCCCAGCGGCTACGGGCGCATCGTGCGCGAGGCCGACGGCACCGTCTCGGCCATCGTCGAGCAGCGCGACGCCACCGAGGCCCAGCGCGCCATCCGGGAGATCAACGCCGGCGTCTACGTCTTCGACGCCGCCCACCTGCGCACCGCCCTGGCGACCCTGGGCACGGACAACGACCAGGGCGAGGTCTACCTCACCGACGTCGTCGCCCACGCCCACCGCTCGGGCCTGTCCACCAGCGCCCTCGTGGTTACCGACCACTGGCTCGTCGAGGGCTGCAACGACCGCGCCCAGCTCGCCGAGCTCGGCGCCGAGCTCAACCGCCGCGTCCTGCGCGACTGGATGGCCCAGGGCGTCGGCGTCGTCGACCCGTCCTCCACCTGGGTGGACGTCACCGCCGAGCTCGCCCAGGACGTCACCCTTGAGCAGGGCGTCCTCGTGCGCGGAACCACGCGGATCGGTCAGGGGGCCCGCGTGGGCGCCTACGCCATCCTCACCGACGCCGTCATCCCGGCCGGCTGCGTCGTCGCCCCCTTCAGCCAGCTCGACGCCGACGGCGCCCAGGCCTGACGCATGAGCGCGCCTGACCGTCGGCCCCGGCTGAGCCGACTGGGGCGACCCGGCCGATCGGGTCGGCTGGGTCGACTGGGTCGGCTGGGTCAGCCACCTGCCTCCAACTCCTCCTCCATCAGTCACACCGAGGGCCGCACCGGCCGTGAGAAGGGAACCACGTTATGACGGGCATCATCACCAAGGGCGAGAAGCGGTTGGTCGTCGTCTCCGGGCGCGCTCACCCCGAGCTCGCCGAGGACGTGGCCAGCGAGCTCGGCACCGAGGTGCTGTCCTCCACGGCCTACGACTTCGCCAACGGGGAGACCTACGTCCGCTTCAACGAGTCGGTGCGCGGCTGCGACGTGTTCGTCGTCCAGTCCCACGGGGACCGTGTCAACGACTGGCTCATGGAGCAGCTCATCATGGTCGACGCCCTCAAGCGCGCCTCCGCCAAGCGCATCACCGTGGTGGCCCCCTTCTTCCCCTACGCCCGCCAGGACAAGAAGCACCTGGGGCGCGAGCCGATCAGCGCCCGCCTCGTGGCGGACCTCTACAAGACCGCCGGTGCGGACCGTCTCATGAGCGTGGACCTGCACACCTCCCAGGAGCAGGGCTTCTTCGACGGCCCCTGGGACCACCTGTGGGCCCAGCCGGTGCTCGTCGACTACGTGCGCACCCGCATCGACCCCGCCAACGCCGCGGTGGTCTCGCCCGACGCCGGCCGCATCCGCGTCGCCGAGCGCTGGGCCAACCAGCTCGGCGGCACGCCGCTGGCCTTCGTCCACAAGACCCGTGACGTCACCCGCCCCAACGAGTCCGTGGCCAACCGCGTCGTCGGCGACGTCGAGGGGCGCACCTGCGTCCTGGTCGACGACATGATCGACACCGGCGGCACGATCGCCAAGGCCGTCCAGGTGCTCCTGGACTCCGGCGCCAAGGACGTCATCGTCGCCGCCACCCACGGGGTGCTCTCCGGCCCGGCCGTGGACCGGCTGTCCACCTGCGGCGCGCGTGAGGTCATCGTCACCGACACCCTGCCGATCCCCGCAGGCAAGCGCTTCGAGCAGCTGACGGTCCTGCCGATCGCGCCGCTGCTGGCCCGGGCCATCAAGGCCGTCTTCGACGACGGCTCGGTCGCCTCGCTCTTCGACACCGTCGGCGTCTCCGGAGCCTGAGACCGGCGCGCCCTGCCGGCCTCAGGTCGGCGTCGGACCGGCACCGGACCGCCATCGGACCGGCACCTGTCCTGCGCTCGCCGGCGCTTGTCCCACTGCGCACTGCTGTGCCTCCGCCCTCGCCGGGCCCCGTCCTCGGGCCCGGCGAGGGCTTTTGCGCGGGCAGTCACGGCTAGGTCGTGTTGCGAAACTAGGCCCGTGGGGATCTCTCAGAGCCGCAGCAAAGCACGCGCCTCGTCGCGGTCGTAGGGTAGGTCGCGCGTTCGAGGGGTAAAGGGTACGACCGCGCGACCTACCCTACGAACGCGCGGATGCCTCGCCGTGGGCAGGGCTGCCCATGACGGCGGGCAGGTTCCCCGCGGTACAGTGATTTGACCAACTGGATAACGGTTTCATTGCAAATCGACCTCTCGGTTGCGTAGCGTGACACCGTCATCAATTCGTGTCCTGCCGGTGCGGGGCGTGTTCCCTGAGGTAACGCGCTCTACCGGTTAAATTAAATGTCGTCACAGGCATTCCAATGGCGGTGTGTTGCGTGCATCCCCGTTGAAGTCGCCGATACGTCATCGCCCCGCGTGCTCGTTCACAGCCATATCTCCCGGAGGTTCCCATGCGCCGCCGTTCCACCACCGCCCGTTCCCTCATCATTCTGTCCCTCCTCCCGCTCCTGCTCGCCTCCATGGTCGTTCTCACCCCCGCCGCCCCGGTGGCGTCGGCAACGGAGGAGGCGGAGGCCAACACAGAGGCCAACTCCGAGGCGGACGCCGACGGGAACGACAAGGCCGACGGCTCGGAGGACGCCGGGAACAACGGGGGCGCCGCCGGCGATCAGGCCTCCGACCCCACCGGCCAGTCGCCCCAGGAGCCCCCGTACACGGCCGCGCCCCTGCCCACGGCCCAGATCGACGGCGTCGCCTGGGGCCAGCTCGTCGTCGGTGACGTGGTCTACGTCGTCGGCAGCTTCCAGAACGCCCGGCCGGCCGGGGCGCCCAAGGGGCAGCAGGAGGTCCCGCGCTCCAACATCCTGGCCTACGACCTCAACACCGGAGAGCTCATCGAGGACTTCGCCCCCACCCTCAACGGTGCGGGACGAAGCCTGGCGGTGTCCCAGGACGGCAAGACCCTCTACGTCGCCGGAGAGTTCGACAAGGTCGACGACGAGTGGCACAGCCGCATGGCCGCCTTCGACATCTCCCAGGGCCACGGGACCCTCATCTCCTCCTTCAGCCCCGTGTTCAGCACAACCGTCAAGGACATCGCGGTGGCCGGAGACACCCTCTACGCCGGGGGCTACTTCACCACGGTGAACGGCCAGCAGCGGGGCCGAGTGGCCGCGCTCAAGGCATCCACCGGGGAGCTCACGGACTGGGCGCCCTCGGTGGAGGGCCCCAACGCCCAGGTCTACGCGATCGAGGTCTCCCCGGACCGCTCCAAGGTGGTCATCGGCGGGTCCTTCTCCTCGGTCAACGGCTCGAACCAGCCGGGTTACGGGATGGCTCTCCTGAGCGCCTCGGGCGGTGAGCTGCTTCCCATGCCCGTCAACGACACCGTGCGCACGGCCGGGGAGCACGCCGCCATCTTCGACATCGCGGTGGACGACGACGGCTTCTACGGCACCGCCTACTCCTCCGTCGGGCGTCTGGACGAGGCCAATCTCGAGGGGAGCTTCAAGGCCGACTGGAACGGCAACCTCGTCTGGCTCGAGCCCTGCCACGGCGACACCTACGGGATCGCTCCCACCAAGGAGATGGTCTACACGGTCGGTCACGCCCACTCCTGCGAGACCATCTACGGCTTCCCCAACATGCCCGAGGTGCGCAAGGATGGCTCCCACCCCCTGTACGTGCGGGCCATGGCCTTCACCAACAGCCCCGACATCACCATCCGCTCCCAGGGAGTGGTCGACGGCTACCAGGACTGGTCGACGTCGGGCTACAAGAGCCCCACGATCGTCGGCTGGTACCCGGACCTGGAGGCGGGCAAGGTCACCGGTATGTCCCAGGCCGCCTACAAGGTGGACGTCACTGACAAGTACGTCCTCATGGTCGGCGAGTTCATCGAGGCCGATGGCAAGGTCCAGCAGGGGATCGTGCGCTACCCGCGGCGGGAGAACCAGCGCACGCAGCCGCCCGAGGGCAACGCCGATACCCTGGCCGCCAAGGCCGAGGTGACGACGTCGGGCTCGGTCAAGGTCTCCTTCACCGCCACCTGGGACCGTGACGACCCCACCCTGACCTACAGCCTCTACCGGGACGATGAGACCACGCCGGTGGCCACGGAGAAGATCGGCGACACCCGCTGGGCGCTGGGGTCCCACAGCCTGGAGGACACCGGCTGCCCGGCCGGCGAGCACACCTACCGCCTCGTGGTCTCCGATCCCAGCGGCAACACGATCACCGCCCAGACCTCGAGCGTCAAGGTCTCCAAGGACGCGAAGAACGCACAGGCCGCCAAGGATGCGGACAAGCAGGCGGGCCAGGACGGCAACGACCAGGCCAACAACGCCGATCAGGCCGATGGCTCCGATAAGGACGGCGAGAACAACTGAGCCGGCGGGCTGAACCGGCACCGGCCGGGTCGGCCCGCCGGCCGAGAACCCGAAGGGCGGGCCCGATGCGTGAGGCATCGGGCCCGCCCTGAGACTGTCAGCGCTTGGCGGGGCCTACCAGGAGCGGCGCGGCGACTGGGTGCTGCGCCGGGCCGAGGCCGCGGAGGCCGCCGAGGCCATCTGCTGGGTGGGCTGGATCGACGGCGGTGGAGGCGGCGGTGGAGCGTCCGGCGGGTCGGGGCTGCGGTGACGGCCGCCGACCGAGGCCGTCACCGGCGTGAGGTGACGGGTCTGGTCGGTGGAGGTCTCCTCGGCCAGCGGTGCCACGAGGGTCAGGCGCGGCTTGGACATCCGCCGACGACGGGCGAGGGTCTGCCGGCGTGAGGGCGCCTGCTGACGCACCGACGTCGGGCGGGCGGCGGAGGACGAGGAGGACTCCGCCTCTGGAGCGGACTCCTGACCCCGGGTGGGGCGTGCGGCCCCTGCGGCGGATGTGGTCTCGGGAGCCGAGGTCGAGCTCTGGGCCCGGCGGCGGCTCGTCGTCGTCGGGAGGGAGGACGCGTCCTGCCAGCCGGTTGGCGATACCGGACGGTCCACTGACGGCGAGGTGATTCGACGCCGGGTGGGCACGCTCGGCGCGGAGGTCGACGCCGGAGTCGAGGCCCGCCGCCTGCCGGGTACCGGCGCAGAGGGGGACGAGGACGACAGGGGCGCGGAGGCCCCCGGAGCGGGCGGGTACTCGCGGGAGGTCCCGGCCGGCGGCGTGGAGGACGCCGGGGAGGCCGAGGATGCCGGGACCGTCTGGCCGGTGGGAAGAGCGGTGCTGCGCCGGGTGGGGGCATCCGGTGCTCCCGGGGAGCGGTGGCTCCCGGAGGCCGTCGCCGACGTGTACGGCTGCACCGCGATCGAGGGGGAGGCGGGCACCGTCAGATCCACGGGGGTGGGAGGCGGTGGCGGCAGGGGTGCGTGCGTGTAGGACGGCGCGCCCTCGGGCTCCGATCCCGATGAGACGATTCCTGCCGAGGCAGCCGACGCCTGCCCGCCGGCCTGCTGGCGGTGCACGGCCGAGGAGATGCCGGAGGTGAAGGAGCCGTGCGCGGGGGCCGAGGCCGCGGACGCCGACGACAGCGACGCGGCCGAGGGCATCGACATCGCCGAGCTCACGGAGGCCGTGGAGCCCGTTGACGATGTGGAGGACACCGAGGAGGTCGCGGTGGAGATCGAGGACGGCGTCGGCAGGGGGGCGTGGTACGGCCCCTGAGCGGATGAGGGCACCGGCGAGGGGGAGTACACGGGGGCGGAGACCGCGGGCATCGCGGTCGTCTGCTCCGGCGCCTGCTGCGCGGAGAAGGTCGGGGCCGCGGCGGACGACGCCGTCGGCTGGGACGTCGGAACCGGCGCCGAGCTCGACGACGACCCGGACACCATGGGAGCCGAGACGGGGGAGGGCATCGAGGCAGAAGCGGCCTGGGGCGCAATGGCCCCGGGCGCCTGAGCGTACTGGGAGGCCTGAGTGAAGGCCCCCTCCGCAGAGGCCGGAACCGGTGACTGGCTCTGAAGCTGCTGGTACTGATAGGGGTCCGGCGTCTGCATCTGAGCCTGGGCCGGGGCGGGGCTCGGCTGCAGAAGAGCGGCCGCCTTCTGCCTCAGAGCATGCAGGGCGGCCGCGGCCCGTCCGGCGCCGCCCTCACCGCTGCGCTCGGCGCCGTGACCGCTGTCGCGGCGGTGGCGGAACATGGCGTAGGAGACGGAGGCCAGTAGTCCCAGCAGCAGCCCGGAGACGGCCGAGGCGCGGGCGCCCGGGCGCTCCATCGTGGCATTGGACGTGGTGGCCGGCGAGGTGGTGCTCGTCGTCATCCCCAGGGCCTCCTTGCCGAGCAGGTCACCGGAGGAGAGCTCCTTGTTGAGGGAGGCCGCCGTCGCCTGTGCCATGTCAACGGCCTTCTGCTTGCTGTCGGCCTTGGCGGTGATGGACAGGACCAGGGTCTCGGGCGGGTTGGTGACCGTCAGGGCGTCCGACAGGTCGGTGGTCCTCATCTTCAGGGAGGTCGCCGCCGGATCCAGGACCTTCGGGCTCTTGGAGAGCTCCACCAGGGTGGGCATGAGGTCCTTGGCCTGGGTCGAGAAGGAGGGAGTCTCCTTGGACTTGGGCTGGATGCCCACAGTGGTGGTCGCCGCTGCCACCGGCTTCGTCGACAGGGCCACCCCGAGCCCGGCCAGGGTGCACACGAGCAGGATGACGAGGCAGGCTACGAGGTTCCTGCGGATGGCGTGAAGGATCTGCGAAGGCTGCACGCTGCTCCTCATCTGGTCTGGATCTGGTCGGTTTCTGGCGGCCGGTCGGATCCGAAGGACCCGACGCATGCTGAAAGGCTACGGCCCAACCCTAACTGTAAGATCACGCTCAGGTCTCGGTGACTGTAGTAGCCTTCGCTGCGCCCCCGGCCACGCCTGGATTCTTCCGTCGCGTGGCACCGGACGATGTGGTGAGTCTTTCACCGGAGCCGTGCGTCAGGCGAGGGTCCTGAGGACTCCCGCCAACGCGGCGAGGAGGACGCCGGAGCCGGCCGAGCGCGGCCGACGCCGTCGGACTTCTTCCGGTCTCGCCTGACCTTGGTCAGGACGGCGGAGGTGCTCTCAGCATCTTCCCGGGCAGTTCCCACAGCGGCACTGCGGCGGGGCTGCGGTCACGGACGCGTTGCCGATGCAGCGCTGACGAGCCGCCCGTTTCACCGATCAGATACCGTGACGGCCGCTGTGACGCTCACCGTGACAGTCACTGTGACAGCCATCATGACAAGGGGGAGAGATGTCCTTGGCCAGGACCCTGTTCATCGTCCTCCCCATGGTGGCCGCAGCCCTGGCGGTCCTCATCCTCGTGGCCGACCGCATCCACCGGCGCCCCATCGTCGGGGCGGGGCTGGTCATGTGCGCCATCGGGTTCGTGCCGGTGTGGGTCATGATCCCCTTCGAGCCCAACGTGCCCCCGGCCGCCCTGGCCTGCTTCCTGGTGATCCTCGCCCTGCTGCCCGGCTTCTCGTGGCGCCTGACCAGCGGGGACCTCATGGTCGCCACCGCCTGGGGGCTGGTGGGCCTGTCCGTCGCCATGGGATCGCCGCTCAACTACGTCCTGTCCGACGTCGTCTTCGGCGCCCTGCCCGCCTACCTCGCCGGGCGGCTGCTCGTGGAACGGCTCGGGCTGCGGCGCATGGCCGAGGTCCTGGCGATCGTGTGGATCATCGTGTCCGTGCTGGCGCTGTTCGAGGCCGTCACCACCATCAATCCCTTCAGCTACATCACCGTCCACAACAACCTCTACGAGGAGTGGGCCCCGCCTCTGGCCAGGGGGAGCCTCACCCGCGTCGAGGGGGCCTTCGGGCACCCCATCGCCCTGGGGGTGTGCCTGGCGGCGGGGATCCCGCTCATCCTGGCGACGCGGTGGAGGCCGGGCTACCGGATCGCGGCCGGCGCCCTCGTCCTGGGGGCGACCATCCCGACCTTCTCCCGCGCGGCCATCGCGTGCGCCGTCATCGCCGTCATCCTCAGCCTCATGCAGGTGCACACCAACATCCCCGCCCTGTGGCGGATGAGCTTCCTCATGGTGCTGGTCGGTGTGGGCAGCGTCCTGCTGCCCTACGTCCTGGGCGTCTTCGACTCGGCCGGCCGCGAGCAGGAGGACTCGGCCGGTTACCGCGGCGACATCCTCGTCCTCGTGCGCCAGCTCAAGCCGCTGGGGCTGTCCTCGGCCTACCAGAAGTCGGGGGACTCGGTCGCCTGGGGCGGTTACACCTCCATCGACAACCACCTGCTCCTGACCGCCCTGCGCTTCGGCTGGATCCCCGTGGTCCTCATCATGGTGGGACTAGTGGTCTACCTGGCGCGGGCCTTCGTCCAGCGCTCCAACCCCGCCCAGATCGCCCTGCTCAGCCTCATCCCGGCCTACGGGACGGTCGCCTTCATCACCCAGATCGGCACCGTCGTGTGGCTCATCGCCGGGATGGCGGCCTCGGCGCAGGTCTCGGTCCTGCTGGAGAGCCGCAACAACACCGCGGGAGGCGGGGTGGGCGTCGTCGCCGGACAGGACAACCCCTGGAACCGCATCCGGGGCAGGGACTGGTCCCGCAGCGCCTTCACCGGCCGACCGGTCCGTCCTGACAGTGGTGCCGGGGCCGGGAGTCACTAGACTCGCGGCCGTGCTTCTGACCGCGCTCCTGCCCCCGCTGCTCGCCGACGCCGACATCGCCCGCACCGTTCGCGCAGCCGCCTCGCGCTCGCGCTCCGACCGCGGCCTCGTCGTCGCGCCGGGCGCCCGGCCCGCCGTCCTGGCCGCCATGACCCTGGGGGAGGAGGGTGTCAAGCGGGTCGCCGGCGACGCCGCCGGAACGGCCGAGGCCGCCGTCGGACAGCGGGGAACGGGTGACGACGCAACCTCGGGCACGCCCCTGCTGGTCGTCACCGCCACCGGCCGCGAGGCCGAGGAGACCGCCCTGGCCCTGCGCAGCTACCTGCCGGCCGACGACGTCGCCGTCATGCCCGCCTGGGAGACCCTGCCCCACGAGCGACTCTCGCCGCGCGCCGACACCGTCGCCCAGCGCCTATCCGTCCTGCGGCGCCTGGCCCACCCCGAGGAGGGCGGCGCGATCCGCGTCCTCGTGGTCCCCGTGCGCGCCCTCCTGGCCCCCGTCATCGCGGGGCTGGGCGAGCTCGAGCCCGTTCACCTCGCCCCCGGCCTGGCCCTCGGCCTGGAGGAGACCGCCCGCCGCCTGGAGGCCGCCGCCTACACCCGCGTCGACATGGTCGAGTCCCGCGGCGAGTACGCCGTGCGCGGCGGCATCCTCGACGTCTTCCCGCCCTCCGAGCCGCGGCCGGTGCGCGTGGACTTCTTCGGCGACGAGATCGACGAGGTCTCCTCCTTCGCCGTCGCCGACCAGCGCACCATCGAGGCACTGCCCGCCGTCACCGCCACCGCCTGCCGCGAGCTGGTCCTGACCGACAAGGTGCGTGAGCGCGCCGCCGCCCTGACCGACGCCGTCCCCGGCGCCGCCGACATGCTGGAGAGGATCAGCCAGGGCATCGCCGTGGAGGGCATGGAGTCCCTGGCCCCGGTGCTGGTCGACGCGATGGTCCCGCTGCTCGACCTCGTCGGCGACCGGCTCACAGTGCTCCTGGAGCCCGAGCGGGTCCGCAAGCGCGCCGAGGACCTGACGGCCACCACCACCGAGTTCCTCGCCGCCGCCTGGACCTCGGCGGCCTCCGGCGGCACGGTCCCCGTCGACCTGTCCGCCGCCGCCTTCGCCCACCTGGCCGAGGCCCGGGCACTGGCGATGTCCACCAACCGCGGCTGGTGGTCCTTCACCGCCCTGGCCGCCGGCCCCGAGACCACCCGCCTGCCCCTGAGCGACCCGCGCACCTACCGCGGCGAGCTCGATCGGGCGGTGGCCGACCTGGGCCAGTGGGCCCGCCAGGGCTGGACCGTCGTCGTGGCCACCGACGGGCCCGGGCCCGGTCGGCGCATGGCCCAGCTCCTGGGCGACGGCGACGTGCCCGCCCGCATCGTCGACCAGCTCTCCGAGGTCGGCGAGCTCGGCCGCGACGGCGACTGGGCCCCCGATGAGGCCGCCCCCTCCGAGGTGACCGACGGCGTCGATAGTGTCGATAGTGCTGCCGATGGTCCCGGCGGCGGTGCGGTGCCCGGCCCGGGCGACGGCGTCGTGCGCGTCACCCAGGCCAGCGCCGGTCACGGCTTCCTGGCCGAGGGGCTGCGCCTGGCCCTCATCGCCGAGTCCGACCTCACCGGGCGGGCCTCGGCCGGCCCCCGTGAGCGCCGCAGCCTGCCGGCCCGCCGCACCCGCCGCTCCGTGGACCCCCTGTCCCTGCACGCCGGGGACCTCGTGGTGCACGCCCAGCACGGGGTGGGGCGCTTCATCGAGCTGAGCCGGCGCACCGTGGGCGGGGCCCGCTCATCGGCCACCCGCGAGTACCTCGTCATCGAGTACGCGCCCTCCAAGCGCGGCCAGCCCGGCGACCGCCTCCTGGTGCCCACCGACGCCCTGGACCAGGTCACCAAGTACGTCGGCGGCGACAGCCCCGCCCTGAGCAGGATGGGCGGCGCCGACTGGGCCAAGACCAAGTCCAGGGCCCGCAAGGCCGTGCGCGAGATCGCCGGGGAGCTCGTGCGCCTCTACGCCGCCCGCGCCGCCACCACCGGCCACGCCTTCGGCCCCGACACCCCCTGGCAGACAGAGCTGGAGGAGGCCTTCCCCTACACCGAGACCCCCGATCAGCTCTCCACCATCGACGAGGTCAAGGCCGACATGGAGAAGGCCCAGCCGATGGACCGGCTCGTGTGCGGCGACGTCGGCTACGGCAAGACCGAGATCGCCGTGCGCGCCGCCTTCAAGGCCGTCCAGGACGGCAAGCAGGTCGCGGTCCTGGTGCCCACGACGCTGCTGGTCAGCCAGCACGCCGAGACCTTCACCGAGCGCTACGCCGGCTTCCCGGTGACCGTGGGGGCCCTGTCCCGGTTCCAGGACGCCGCCGAGTCCGCCAAGGTGCTCCAGGGCCTGGAGAAGGGGAGCATCGACGTCGTCGTGGGAACCCACCGCCTCATCACCGGCCAGGTGAGGTTCAAGGACCTGGGACTGGTCATCATCGACGAGGAGCAGCGCTTCGGGGTGGAGCACAAGGAGACCCTCAAGGCGCTGCGCACCAACGTGGACGTCCTGTCGATGTCCGCCACCCCGATCCCGCGGACCCTGGAGATGGCGGTCACCGGACTGCGCGAGATGTCCACCCTGGCGACCCCGCCCGAGGACCGCCACCCGATCCTGACCTACGTGGGCGCCTACGAGACCAAGCAGGTCTCCGCCGCCATCCGCCGCGAGCTGCTGCGCGAGGGGCAGGTGTTCTTCGTCCACAACCGGGTCGAGGACATCGACGCCACCGCCGCGCGCCTGGCCGAGCTGGTCCCCGAGGCGCGCGTGGCCACCGCCCACGGTCAGATGAACGAGCACCAGCTGGAGGCGGTCATCGACTCCTTCTGGCGCAAGGAGACCGATGTGCTCGTGTGCACCACGATCGTGGAGACCGGCCTGGACGTCTCCAACGCCAACACCCTCATCGTCGACCGCGCCGACCGCATGGGCCTGTCCCAGCTCCACCAGCTGCGCGGGCGCGTGGGGCGCGGCCGCGAGCGCGCCTACGCCTACTTCCTCTACCCCTCGGACAGGCCGCTGACCGAGACGGCCCTGGAGCGCCTGCGCACCATCGCCACCAACACCGACCTGGGGGCCGGGATGCAGGTGGCCATGAAGGACCTGGAGATCCGCGGCTCGGGCAACCTGCTGGGCGGCGAGCAGTCCGGGCACATCGCCGGGGTCGGTTTCGACCTCTACGTGCGCATGGTCTCCGAGGCCGTCTCCGCCTACAAGAAGGCCCTGGCCCGCTCCGGGAGGGCCGGCGCCGACGCCGTCGGCTTCGAGGAGGGCGATGACGAGGACGTGGAGCTGCGCATCGAGCTGCCCGTGGACGCCACGGTCCCCGAGGACTACATCCCTCACGAGCGCCTGCGCCTGGAGGCGTACACGAAGTTCGCGGCGGCGCGCTCGGGCGAGCAGGTCGACGACGTCCTGGAGGAGCTGGCCGACCGCTACGGGCCGGTGCCCGAGGCGACCGCCCGCCTGGCGGCGCTGGCTCGGCTGCGGGCCCTGGCGGCCGAGCTGGGGGTGCGCGAGATCGTGGCCCAGGGCAAGTCGGTGCGCTTCGCCCCGGTGGACCTGCCGGAGTCGGCGCGCATGAAGGTGACCCGCCTCTACCCGGGTACGGTCCTCAAGCCGGCCACGCGTACCATCGTGGTGCCCGCGCCGGGCACCAACCGCATGGGCGGGGCGGCCCTGTCCGGCGAGGAGGTCGTGCGGTGGGCCGAGGTGCTGCTGCACGCCGTCGTCGAGGGCGATGCCGCCTACGAGACCGAGGCCACCACCTACCGCAAGCGCCGCTGAGGGCCGCTCCGGTACCGGCTCCGGCTCTGCGGCTCCTGATCCACGGGTACTCCACGAAGGTTGGGGGCCACTCCACGGGAGTTGACCGCACTGCACGAAGCCCGGGCTGTCGTGGAGTGTGGTCATGTGTCGGCCAGTAGCATCCAACCGTCGTGGAGTGGGGCCGGAGCCGCCGTGCGGGGGCCGTGGTCCTCGGAGAAGGCGGGAGGGCTGCGTGCGCCGTCGGGGGCGGGGCGGTAAGGTCTGGGACCAGCAACGTTGTGACACTCTGTCGCACCATCCCGTCGCCCTCCGGCGTCGTCCCCTCAGGAGCAGACCGTGACCCGAAGCCTCACCGCACGCACGCGCGTCCTCGCCGCCGGCGCTGCACTCCTCATCGCCGTCGGGGCGCTCACCGGCTGCAACGACCGCCCCGGCCAGGCCGCTGACATGCGGTACACCGGCATGGACGGGACCAGCCACTCCATCGTCGTGACCGAGAAGGACATCGACGTCGTGGCCAAGGACATGGAGCCCAAGCCCGGCCAGGCGAGTCAGGGAACGGATCAGCAGCGTCAGACCCCGACGCGGGTCGACATCGCCGGCGCCCTCATCGAGGCCCCCATCATCACGGAGGTCGGCCATGCCCACGGCATCACCATCACCGATGCGCAGATCGTGCAGCTGGCCAAGGAGCAGCTGGGCGTCGAGCCGCGCGAGGCCAGCACGCTCGCCTACCTGCGGGCGAACATCCTGTTCAACCAGTTCCGTCAGCAGCAGGACCAGGCTCAGGCCATCGCCGCCGACCTGAGCAGGCTCCGCGGCACGCTGACCGGCGACCGCTCACCGCGCTACCCCGACAGCGCCCCGGCCTGGTGGACCCAGGAGGACCCCCGTCTGAGCGCCACCAACAACCCCTCCGGCGGCAACCAGCAACAGCCTCAACAGCAGCAGGTGCCTCAGCAGGGCGGCCAGCAGCAGGTCCCGCAACAAGGCGGTCAGCAGCCCCAGCAGCAGGCTCCCCAACAGGGCGGGGGCGAGCAGCCCTCCGACTCCGGTCAGACGGACGGCCAGGCCGGAGGCGAGACGGAGTCGGGCACTGGCGAGGGCGCCGCTGACGGTGCTGCTGACGGCGCCGAGCAGCCCGGTCAGGCGAACGGCGGCCTAGACGAGGGCGGCACCGGCCAGTCCGAGGGCGACGCCCGGTAAGGGACCGGCGGAACCGGGGACGTAACGCCGTCCAGTGTTCTCGCCGGGCGTGAACACTGTGTATTCCCCAGGACCATTGCCCTCGTAGTGGGGTGGTTGGCCCGCTAGGCTGGCCCTGCATTCGGCAGTCGCGCGCGAGTGTGCCCGACGCCGACGACCGCATCACGATCCCCTCAGCAAGGAGCACCAAGTGGCCCTCATCGAGAACGTTCACGCCCGCGAGATCCTCGACTCCCGTGGCAACCCGACCCTCGAGGTCGAGATCCTCCTGGAGGACGGTGCCTCCGCTCGCGCCGCCGTCCCCTCGGGCGCCTCCACCGGTGCCTTCGAGGCCGTCGAGCTGCGCGACGGCGACAAGGACCGCTACGGCGCCAAGGGTGTCGAGAAGGCCGTCGCCAATGTCAACGACGTCATCGCCCCCGAGATCATCGGCTTCGACGCCGCCGACCAGCGCGGCCTCGACCAGCTCATGATCGAGCTCGACGGCACCCCCAACAAGGGCAAGCTGGGCGCCAACGCCATCCTCGGTGTCTCCCTGGCCGCCGCCCAGGCCTCTGCCGAGTCCGCCGGCCTGGACCTGTTCCAGTACGTCGGCGGCCCGGGCGCCCACGTCCTGCCCGTGCCCATGATGAACATCCTCAACGGCGGCTCCCACGCCGACTCCAACGTGGACATCCAGGAGTTCATGATCGCCCCCATCGGCGCCCCCACCTTCCGTGAGGCCCTGCGCATGGGCGCCGAGGTCTACCACGCCCTCAAGGCGGTCGTGAAGGAGCGCGGCCTGTCCACCGGCCTGGGTGACGAGGGTGGCTTCGCCCCCAACCTCGACTCCAACCGCGAGGCCCTCGAGCTCATCGTCGAGGCCATCGAGAAGGCCGGCTACAAGCCCGGCAAGGACGTGGCCCTGGCCATGGACGTCGCCTCCTCGGAGTTCTTCGACGAGAAGACCAAGACCTACCAGTTCGAGGGCGAGGCCCGCGACAACGACTTCATGGTCGACTACTACGAGAAGCTCGTGAAGGACTTCCCGATCGTCTCCATCGAGGACCCGCTCTCCGAGGACGAGTGGGACGACTGGAAGGCCCTGACCGACAAGATCGGCGACAAGGTCCAGCTCGTCGGTGACGACTTCTTCGTCACCAACCCCGAGCGCCTCGCCAAGGGCATCAAGCTCGGCGCCGCCAACGCCCTGCTGGTCAAGGTCAACCAGATCGGCTCTCTGACCGAGACCCTCGAGGCCGTCGAGATGGCCCACCGCGCCGGCTACAAGTCGATGACCTCCCACCGCTCCGGTGAGACCGAGGACGTCACCATCGCCGACCTGGCCGTGGCCACCAACTCCGGCCAGATCAAGACCGGCGCCCCGGCCCGCGGCGAGCGCGTCAACAAGTACAACCAGCTCCTGCGCATCGAGGAGGCCCTCGGCGACGCCGCGGTCTACGCCGGTGCCGGCGCCTTTCCCCGCTTCCAGGCCTGAGCCTGACGGCGGCCTGCCGACGTCGAGCAGCTGACTGACTCCTCCGCTCGACGGCGGCGCACGCTCCCGCTCCGGGGCAGACGGGTCCTCCCGCCTGCCCCGGAGCGTCGTCTGCGGCCGGGAGGGGCTGACGGGTGCGAGTGAGCAACGCGCCCGGTGGGGTGCGCTCTTGCGCGCCCGGAGGTGAGGCAGGATGCCGGTATGACTCCGCGCCGCCCCTCCTCCAGCCAGTCCGGGACGCGCCGCGTCGCCCGCGGCGCCCAGCCCCGTCAGGTCCCGGCCGAGCGAGCGGCCTCCTCCTCCACCGGACCGGGACCGGCCGACTCCGAGCCCCAGGGGCTGCCGACGACGGCGCCCGAGCGGGTCCTGCCGCCCCGGATCGTCACCCTGGCGGTCGTGTGTCTGCTGGCCTTCGTCGTCGTCTTCACCTCACTGCGCGCCTACCTGTCCCAGCAGGCCCAGTACGACGCCGTCGTCGCCAAGATCAAGGAGGCCTCCGACACCTCCACCAACCTGGAGAACGAGCTGGCCCAGTGGAAGGACGACACCTACGTGCGCGCCCAGGTCCGTGAGCGTCTCGGCTACGTCATGCCCGGCGACACCAGCTACGTCGTCGTCGGCGCCGACTCCGTCAAGCAGCCCGGCGCCGGCGGCGGGGCCACTCAGGGCTCCCAGAACGTCCCCTGGTACCAGGCGCTGCGCGAGTCCTCCCAGGCCGCCGGCCAGTCCGAGAGCAAGGACGAGGGCGCCGAGCAGGGCGGCTCTCAGAGCGACACGGGCGGTAAGACCCTCAACCCCACCGGCAACGGTCTGCCGACGGGCGCGCCCAGTCAGGCGCCGTCGGACCCGCCCAGTACCTCGCCGAGCCCGGCCGCCACCCCGCAGACGAAGGAGACCCCGTGACCTCGCACCCTCAGACCCCGACGAGCGAACCGGCTCCTGAGCAGTCCCCCGAACCGGTGACGCCGGCCGACCTCGAGGCCCTGGCCGCCCAGCTGGGTCGGGTGCCGCGCGGCGTCGTCGCCATCGCGGCCCGCTGCGTGTGCGGGCGCCCCACCGTGGTGCGCACCGCCCCGCGCCTCGACGACGGCACCCCCTTCCCGACCAGCTTCTACCTCACCCACCCGGCCGCCGTGAAGGGCTGCTCCACCCTTGAGGCCGAGCACCTCATGGAGACCTTCAACGCCGACCTGGCCGCCGACGAGGAGCTGGCCGCCGCCTACGCCGCCGCCCACGCCGACTACCTGTCCCGGCGGGCCGAGCTGGGGCGGGTCCCCGAGATCGAGGGCGTCTCCGCCGGCGGCATGCCCACCCGCGTCAAGTGCCTCCACGCCCTGCTCGGGCACGCCCTGGCCGCCGGGCCCGGCGTCAACCCGATCGGCGACTGCACGCTGGAGGTGCTGCGGGAGCGTGGACTGTGGGATCCTGAGCGCTGCTTCTGCTGACCGGCCGTCCGGCCCGTCGCGGTCCCGCCGGCCACTGCGGTCAGCCGTCTGCGTCCGCACTGCCCTACCGGCCCCTATCCGTCCCCGTCCTCTCCATCCCGACCCCGCCCAGGAGGCCGCCGCCATGACCCGCGTCGCCGCAATCGACTGCGGTACCAACACCATCCGCCTCCTCATCGCCGAGGCCGACCGCGACCGGTCGGGCCGCCCCCGCCTGGAGGTTCTGCGCCGCCGCAACGAGATCGTGCGCCTGGGCCAGGGCGTGGACCGCACCGGCATGCTCGACCCCGCCGCCCTTGAGCGCACGCTGAGGGTCGTGGAGGCCTACGCCGCCGACTGCGCCGAGCTGGGAGTGGCCCCCGGGGGAGCCGTGCGGCGCTTCGTGGCCACCTCCGCCACCCGAGACGCCGGCAACCGGGAGGACTTCGTGGCCGGTGTGCGCCGGCTGCTCGGCATCGAGCCCGAGGTCGTCAGCGGCCAGGAGGAGGCCCGCCTGTCCTTCAGCGGCTCCCTCCTGGGGGCCGGAGGGAGCGAGGACGCCGGCGGGGAGGCGCAGGGCGGATCGGGTCCCGCGCAGGCGCCGCGCCTCGTCGTCGACCTCGGGGGAGGCTCCACCGAGCTGGTCCTGGGCGTGAACGCCCCCAGCGCCGCCATCAGCCTGGACACCGGCAGCGTGCGCATCACCGAGCGCTTCCTGTCCGGCGGCGTCACCCCGGCCGCCGAGGCCGCCGCCCGCGCCGAGGTGCGCGGCCTGCTGGACGACGCCGAGCGGGTCGTCGACCTGTCCGCCCCCGGGCAGCTGGTCGGCCTGGCTGGCACCATCACCACTGTCACCGCCCACGCCCTGGGCCTTCAGGCCTTCGACCCCGAGGCCCTGAGCGGCGCCGAGCTGAGCCCGCAGACGGTCCTGGCCTCCTGCGAGGCGATCGTCCACTCCACCGCGGAGCAGCGCGCCTCCTGGGGCTACCTGGCTCCCGGGCGCCGCGACGTCATCGCCGCCGGGGCCCTCGTGTGGAGCGAGGTCGTCACCCGCGTGGTGGAGCGGACCACCGCCGCCGAGCGCCCGCTGGAGCGGGTCACCACCAGCCTCTACGACATCCTCGACGGCATCGCCCTGTCGCTCGTGCCCGCGCAGAGTCCCACGGAAGGCGCCGGGGCATGAGCCGGGAGTCCTCGCTGACCTGGGGTGGGCGGACCGTCACCAGCGGTCCCGGGGAGCTGCCCGCGGTGGCCGTCTCTCTGACCGGGCCGACCGCCGCCCGCGCCCGGGTCCAGGCCCGTCACGCCATCGACGCCGGCGCCGACGTCCTCGAACTGCGTGTCGACCTGCTCGAGGAGGCCGACGCCCTGGTGGGGTTCGCCGAGGCCTCGGCCGCTGCGGCCTCGGTGAGCGCCTCGATCCTGTCCCCGAGGCCGGCGCCCGCGGGGTGGCGCGGGACCGTCGGTGGGGGAACCGAGCCCGACGACGAGAGCGTCACCGAGGCCTCCGGTGAGCAGGCGCCGGCCCCCGACCCGATGGTCGTGGCCACGGCGGCCGCCCAGGTCCTGGAGTGCCTGCGCCGCATGGCCGACGTCGTCGACGGCGCTCCCCTCCTGCTCACCTGCCGCACCGCAGCCGAGGGCGGCCGGGCCCACCTGGATGACGCCGGCTACAGCGCCCTCCTGCGCGCCGTGCTCGACGAGCTGGCCGGCTGGGCGCCCGAGCGCCGCCCGAGAGCCATCGACGTCGAGGTCCAGCGCGGCTGCCTGCCGCAGGTCGCCGAGCAGGCCCACGCCCTGGGCGTCGACGTCGTCGCCTCCTTCCACGACTTCGAGGCCACCCCCGCCGACGCCGTCCTGGAGGAGGTCCTGGACCGGATGGTCTCCGAGGGGGCGGACCTGGCCAAGATCGCCGTGTGGCCCACCAGCGCCGACGACGTCGCTCGCCTCCTGGGCGTGTGCGCCAGGGCCACCGCGGGCCCGGGGGAGGGGACGGGCTTGGGCGTGCCCGTGGCCGCCATGTCCATGGGGGCGCTCGGCGCGGTCAGCCGCGTGTCCCCGGTCTTCGGGACGGCGCTCACCTTCGCCGTCGTCCCCGACGAGCTGGGGGAGTCTCAGGCCTCCGCCCCCGGTCAGCTGCCGATCCAGGACGTGCGCCGCTGCCTGGAGCTTCTGCGGGCCTGATCCGGCCTCACTGCGAGCATCTCGCCGGGGCTCGCCGCGCCGGTCAGCCGCGCGAGTTCGTAGGTTAGGCCGCGAGATCGGAGGGGTAGAGGGTACGACCTCGCGCCCTAAGGCTCGTGGGCTCCTCGGTGGCTCGCGCCCTACAGCCCCTCCTCCCAGGCCAGGATCGTGCGGGCCATGAGACCGGTGTTGCCGGTCTGGCAGTGGCTGGCGGCGCTCTCGGCCCGCGTGAAGGTGCGGGTGGTCACCGAGCGGGCGGCGGTGAGGCGCTCGGCCTGACGGATCATCTGATGCGCTGGCACGAACTCGTCCTCGGCGCCTCGCAGCAGCAGGACGTCCCCGGTGATTCTCGGGGAGACGCCGGCCGTGGAGAAGGCGGCCGCGGCGCGCAGGAACTCGGCGGGCGAGCGCTTTCCCGTCACGTGCATGCCCTGCCACATGCCCCACCAGGCCATCGGGCTGTGGCGGGCCCTCTCGGTCAGCACCCGGTTGAGAGCGCCTGCGGGAGCGTGGGTGATGAGCGGCTCGATGCGCGAGAGAGCCCGACCGACGCCGCGCGCCAGAGACGGCGGAAGCGACTGGGACACCAGGACCTCCAGGAAGTCATCGAGTACGTCGAAGGCGACGACGCGCCTGGCCCTCGGCTCGCCGGCGGCGGCGTGCATGACGAGCCCACCGCCCAGGGACATGCCGACGACCGTGGCCTCATCGACGTCGAAGTGGTCCAGGATCGCTGAGAGGGGCGCCGTCCAGTCGGCACGCATGGCAAGACGCCTGCCTCCGGTGGGCCCGGGCGCCGTGTCGGCCTCCAGGGCGCCGCCCTGCCCGGGCCCCTCGAAGGCGATGACCCTCTGGCCGCGCTGCGCCACCGCGGCCAGGACGGGGAAGGTCTCCTCGATGTAGGAGTCGAAGCCGCCGAAGACGACCCAGGTGCTCGCCGGGGGCTCCGCGGCGCCGGGGGCCACCAGCTCGTAGGCGGGCAGAAACCCGCCCTCGAAGGGGACCGCCTCGGGCTCCAGCGCGAAGCAGCGCCGCAGCGAGGAGACGAACCTCCGGCGGGTCGGGGCCTTGAGCGGGTTGCCGGGCTGCATGAAGAACTCCGCCCCGCGGGCGAAGAAGGCGGCTTCCAGGTGATGGCCCAGCTCCTGGGAGCGATCGGCCAGGTCCAGGTAGGTCCGCACCCACTCGGCGATCCGGGTCGTGCGCGGGACGGCCGGGAGGAAGTCGGCGACCGCGCGTTCGCTGACGAGCCATCGGTTGGCCTGCAGGTTGAGGAAGCTGTCGCTGCTCAGACGGCGGAAGCCGGCGGCGGGTGCGTCCAGGTCGAGAGCGTGCGTGACGTCCATGAGGTCCCCTTGATCTCTAAAAGCAATTTTCTTGCATTAGACTGTAGTGTGCGCTCCGGCGTCGACGCAAGCGGCTGTCCTAGGCTGGCGGCATGAGTGTGAGCAGCAGAGGGAAGGCGGGGGAGGGCGGCGCCGGAGGTGCTGTGCGCCCACGCCCAGGGGGGCGCTCCGCGCGTGTGCGCCGGACGGTGCTGGACGCCGTCGTCGGGCTGCTCTCGGAGGGCGGGGCCAGGGCGGTTACCATCACCGAGGTGGCCAGGCGCTCCGGGGTCAACGCCTCCTCGATCTACCGCCGGTGGCGGAGCGTCGACGCCCTCATCCTCGACGCCGCCCAGGACCTGAGCCTGGATGCCATCGAGGTCGCCGACACCGGCTGCCTCGAGGGGGACCTGTGTGCGACGGTGACGTCGGTGGCCGCCTTCCTGCGTACGGATCTTGGCGTCGCCATGGCGCGTGCCCTCATCGACGCTCCCACGGAGGTCCTTGAGCGCCTCGCCGACTGGCCGCAGTTCTGGGCCGCCCGCCTGCTGCGCTTCGAGCCGGTCTTCGCCCGTGCCGTTGCGCGAGGGGAGCTGGGCGACGACGTCGACCGTTCCGCCATCGCCTCCATCGGCGAGGTGATCGCCGCGCAGATCTACTTCCGTGCCCTGTTCCGGCGCGAGGAGATTGACGACGACGCCGCCCGGCTCATCGTGCGGCGCGCACTCGCCGCCGCGGAGCTGTCGTAGCCCCGCGCGTTCGTAGGTTACGCCTCGCGTTCGAGGGGTAGAGGGTACGACCGCACGACATAAGGCACGACCGCGAGGGGCTTGATCTCGTCGAGGCGCTGCTCCTGCGCACCGCGCGGCGGACGCCAGGTGGGGCGGCTCACCGGGGACGCGGCTGTTCGCGGGACGAGCCCATGTCGTAGTCTTGCCCACGTTGCCCCGGCGAGGGACGCGCCCCACAGGCGCGCATCCGTGATCGACGTGGTGGTACCTGGCGGTACTGCGCGTCGTCGCGCCCAGCCGGACCACCATCAGCCGCGGGGCACCGGGCCCCGCCTCATCCGCAAGGAGAGCCTCATGGCCAACAACGCCATCACCCTCAAGGCCCAGGACCGCACCGAGTTCGGCAAGGGCTCGGCCCGCCAGGCCCGCCGCGCCGGCCTGGTCCCCGTCGTCGTCTACGGCCACGGCACCGAGCCCCGCCACCTCCTGCTCGAGGAGCACGCCACCCGCCTGGCCCTGCGCAGCAACGACAACGCCCTGGTCGAGCTGGCCATCGACGGTGGCGAGACCCTCCTGGCCCTGGGCAAGGACGTGCAGCGCCACCCCATCCGCCCCGGCGTGCAGCACGTCGACTTCCTCCTGGTGAACCGCAACGAGCGCGTCGACGTCGAGGTCCCGGTCACCGTCATCGGCACCGCCGCCCCCGGCACCATGCACATGATCGAGGCCGCCACCATCGTGGTCTCCGCCCCGGCCGTCTCCGTGCCCGAGGCCATCGAGGTCGACATCACCGGTGTCGCCGCCGGCACCGTCCTGACCATCGCCGACATCGCCCTGCCCGAGGGCCTGGAGGCCGTCTCCGACGCCGAGACCGCCGTGGTCAACGTGGCCAATGAGCACGCGGTCGCCTCCGAGGTCCCCGAGGTCGTCCCCGCTGAGGGCGACGCCGAGGCCGCCGCCGAGTGAACCGCGCGTGACCCGCATGGACAGTCGTGACGACACGCCGGCCGGCGCTCTCGGCGCCTGTCGCCGCGCCTGCACCCGACCCATCCCGGGGCGGGCCGCATGAGTGAGGCCTGGCTCGTCGTCGGGCTGGGGAACCCCGGGACCCGGTACGCCCGCAACCGCCACAACGTCGGCTACATGGTGCTCGACGTCCTGGCCGAGCGCACCGGGTCCCGGTTCTCCAACCACAAGAAGGCCCGCGCCCGTGTGGCCGAGGGGCGACTGGGCATGATGCCGGGCGGAGCGCCGGGCCCCCGCGTCATCCTGGCCGAGCCCTCGGTGCTCATGAACCTCTCCGGCGGCCCCGTGGCCGGGCTCGTCTCCTACTACGGCATCGACCCCGCCACCCGCCTGCTCGTCATCCACGACGAGCTCGACCTGCCCGCCCACGAGCTGCGCCTCAAGCGCGGCGGCGGAGAGGGTGGCCACAACGGCCTGCGCTCCATCAGCAAGTCCGTCTCCACCAAGGACTACGCGCGCCTGCGCGTGGGCATCGGCCGCCCGCCGGGCCGCCAGGACCCCTCCGACTTCGTCCTGTCCGACTTCCCTGGGCGCGAGCGCGCCGACCTCGGCGTCACCCTGGAGCAGGCCGCCGACGCCGTCGAGCAGGTCGTCACCCTCGGTTTCGACGACGCCCAGCAGCGCCTCCACGCCCCCCGCTGACGGGGGCCGCCCACCGTCAGCAACGGTCGTCAGGTCAGTTATCAGGACATGAGGCCGGTCTCGTAGGCGACGACGACGGCCTGGACGCGGTCGCGCACGTCGAGCTTGGCGAGCACGTTGCCCACGTGGGTCTTGACGGTGGTGGCCGACACGACGAGGTGCTCGGCGATCTCCGCGTTCGACATGCCCTGGCTCATGAGCACCAGGATCTCCTTCTCGCGCGGGGTCAGCGAGTCGATCCGTGGGTCCGCGGCCTGAGCCGGCGCCCCCGAGTTCGGTAGCGAGGAGGCGAACATCTCCAGCATCCGCTGGGTGATGCGCGGTGAGACGACCGCCTCCCCGGAGGCCACGGTGCGGATCGCCTCGGCCAGCTCGGTCGGCCGGGTGTCCTTGAGCAGGAACCCGGAGGCCCCCGCTCGCAGCCCGGCGAAGGCGTACTCGTCCAGGTCGAAGGTGGTCAGGATGAGCACGCGCGTGCCCGGGCACTCCCGGGCGATGAGCTCGGTGGCCTCGATGCCGTTCATGCCCGGCATGCGCACGTCCATGAGGATGACGTCGGGGTGCAGGGCCTTGGCCTGGGCCAGGGCGGACGTTCCGTCGGAGGCCTCGCCGACGACGTTGACGTCGTCCTCGGCCTCCAGCACCATGCGGAAGCCCATGCGCATGAGCGCCTGGTCGTCGGCGAGTACGACGCTGATCGGGCCGCTGACCTCGCCGGGCCGTTGGGCCCCGCCGTTACTCACAGGGGCGTCTGCCATGAGGAAGTCCCTTCGTCATGCTCGTCCCAGCGCAGGACCGCGCGGACTCGCCAGCCCGTGGGGGTCGGACCGGCCTGTACGGTCCCACCATAGACCGATGCGCGCTCGCGCATGCCGATAAGCCCCTTGCCGGATCCGTGCATCGGGCGCGTACCGGGGGCGGTCTCGTTGTCCACGGTGAGGACCACGGTGCCGATGTGCCGTTCGACGTCGACGCTGACGGCCGGCGTCGTCGGCGCGTAGCGCAGCACGTTGGTCAGGGCCTCCTGGGCGATGCGGAACACCGTGAGCTGGAGCGCCTTGTCCGCGGGCAGGGCGGCGCCGACCCACCGGTAGCTGACGGGCACGCCCGCCGCCTCGAAGCGCTTGACCAGCTCGGTGATGTCGGCCTGCTCGGGGGCCGGCGCCAGGGGCAGGTCGCCCCGGGACCGGTCGCCTCCGCTGTCGGTGGCCTGCCGACGCAGGCTGGCGATGGGGGCGCTGGGCTCGACCGGTGCCACGGTCCCCAGGGGGGCGAACTCGGGTACTGGCACGTCGCGGACCTCGTGACTCCGGGCCGACGGCGCCGCGGCCGTCGAGGATGCCGACAGCTCTGGTGATGCTGTCTTTCTCCCCAGGTTCCAGCGGGAGCGGT
The DNA here is from genome assembly GCF_011752065.1 of Actinomyces sp. ZJ308. Lineage (GTDB taxonomy): Bacteria > Actinomycetota > Actinomycetes > Actinomycetales > Actinomycetaceae > Actinomyces. The sequence goes on along the minus strand of NZ_JAAIJY010000008.1, from coordinate 3,427 downwards.
GTGCAGCAGCGGGCCGGCCAGAGGGCGTGGGCTCCTCCGAGGCGGTGCCAGTGGTAGGAGTCGTTGGCGGTGCCGGTGGGACCCGGTCAGGGGAGGCTGCGGCGCGCCCCGAGCCGGAGGAGGACGCCGAGCTCGTCGAGCCGCCCGCGACCGAGGGGTCCTCCCGCAGGACCCCTACCAGGCGGCGGGTGTCGGCCAGGGCACTGCGCCCGGCCTCGGCCAGGGTCTCCATGGCCTGCTTGGCGGTGGCCGGATTGCGCTCCACGGTGGCGGCGGCGCCGTCGGCCATGGTGATCATGACGGCCAGGGAGTGGGCGACGACGTCGTGCATCTCCCGGGCGATGCGACTGCGCTCCTCGGCGGCGGCCAGCAGCGCGGCCTGCTCACCGGCCAGGGCCATCCGGGCCGAGCGGGTCTCCAGGGCCTTGAGCCGCAGGCGGGCGGAGCGGGTATTGAGGCCCATCAGGGTGCCGATTGCCGTGACGAGACTCGTGATGAACACGCTTCGTCCGAACTGCGCCATGGAGTAGGACGAGTTCAGGAGGAAGCTGTCGCAGGTGCTGATGATGAGGTTGACGGCCCATGCCGTCCAGGCGACAGATGCCTTGCGGTGTGAGGCGATGGTGCCCAGGCAGATCGGCATCGCCAGTGCGGGAATCAAGGCAATACCAAATGCCATGTCCGCACGCTGTTGCTCATCGAGGTGGAAGATGTAGATCTGGGCAACGAGATAGACCTCAGGAAGGACCAGTAGAAGCGCCCATACCCATACAGGATGACGACGTCGCAGTGTGAGAGCGGCTCCAGCTATCCCCAGTACGGACAGCGTCATCGGCAGATGCAAGGTGGTGTTGGGAGTGGCGTCCGGCCCCGTGACGTTCAGGAACATCATGAGCAGACTCAACAGAATGATCCCGAGGGCGATGAATGTGTCCGCGATGATCGGGTGACCGTGGTACCACTGTCCGATCGCGCGCAGCAGTCCTGGGCGGGCCGGCTCCGGCTGGAGCTCCGGATCGTCGTCCGCGGGCACGTCAGTGGCTGTACGGCCGGGCTGAGGGGTGGGCAGCTGGCTGGACATAGGACTCAGTGTGTCATTCCACGGGGGTGTCATCGACGGCGACTTGAGCGGCTGAGAGGGCCGGGCCCGGTGGAATCGGGGGGCAGGCGTCTGCTCGTCGTCGGCGGTGGAGGGCGAGTGACTGGATGAGCCCGTTGTCGGCAGGGAGCGGACCATGGCCCGCAGGAGGGCCGGGTTGGCCAGGGCCGAGCGGACCGACCTCTCCTCGGGAGAACCGGGATTCTCCCGAGAAGAGGCGGGGGAGGGGGATGAGGCAGGAGGCGTGGGGACTGACACGGGTCGTGACCTCCTGCTGGTCTCGGCGGGCGCCGGCTCAGGCGTCGCGCCGGGAGAAGACGAGCCAGGCGGCGATGAGGGGGACGATCGCCCAGGCGACGAAGACCGCGATGGCCTGGCCCTGGGTGAGGAACTGGGCCCCCTCCCCGCCCCACTTGGTGGCGAGCTGGAAGGGGTCGGAGGCGGCCGAGGAGACGGTGCTGGGCAGGCAGCCGATGATCTTGTTGATCCAGTCCCACTTGCCGGCCGCGAGCTGGAGGGGGACGGTGATGACGAACAGCAGGGAGACGACCACGGTGATGGCGCCGGCGGTCGAGCGCAGCAGGAAGCCGATGCCCAGGGTCATCAGGGCGATGCCGGCGAAGGCCAGGCCCGAGCCCCAGATGTAGCCGGCGTAGTGGGAGTCGGTGAGGGAACCGGCGTGCTCGCCGAGGAAGGGCTTGGAGATCGCCCAGGACAGGAAGACGGACACCGATCCCAGGATGAAGGAGATGACGGCGAGGACCACGGCCTTGGACAGCAGGAGCCGTCCGCGGTGGGGCACGGCGGCCAGGGACGAGCGGATCTGCCCGGAGGAGTACTCGCCGGTGATGATGAGGGCTCCCAGGACCGCGACGACGATCTGCCCGAAGCTCAGGCCTGCGGTGATGGTGTCCTTGGCCATGTCCTGGTACTGCTCCGACTGTCCGAAAGCGGCGGACATGCCGGCGCCGAACAGGACAGTCAGCGCGATGGCGATGAAGGAGGTGACCCAGGTCGAGCGCAGGGTCCAGATCTTGATCCACTCCGCGCGTATGGAGCGCAGGACGGTCTGGCGGCCCTGGATGCGCAGGCTCGTGGGTCGGGGGACGACGTTTCCGGCGGTGCGTGCCGCGGTGCTGACGGGTGTCTGGAACGTGGGGCTGGTGGGGGCGTTGGCAGTCATGACAGAACTTTCTGGTGCGAGACGAGTGGAGAGGACGGGTGCGCTGTGGGCCGGCGGCTCGATGGGAGTGTGGACCTCAGTGCTGGGGAAGGCTCTGCCGGCTCTGCCGGGGCGCCTGACCCACCGGCTGGCGCGTCTGGGTCTGGTGGGCGGGGTCGGTGCGGTACTCCACGGAGTCACTGGTCAGGGTCAGGTAGGCCTCCTCGAGGCTGGCGTGGATGGTGGTGAGCTCGTGCAGGACGATGCCGCCCTGCGCGGCGAGCTCGCCGATGACGGCGGCGGTGGCGGCGGTGGTCTCCAGGACGCTGGGGGCCACGGGGCGGGCGGCCAGGTTGCGGGCGGCCATGAGCTCGGCGAGCCGGCTGGCCTGGGGGGAGGCCACGCGCACGCGGTCGGTGGTGGCCGAGGCGATGACGTCGTCGACCGGGCCGGCCGACAGGATGCGGCCGCGGCCGATGACCAGGAGCTGGTCGGCGGTCTGGGCCATCTCGCTCATGAGGTGCGAGGAGATGAAGACGGTGCGGCCCTCGCCGGCCAGACGGCGGCAGGTCTCACGCACCCACTTGACGCCCTCGGGGTCCAGGCCGTTGACGGGCTCGTCGAACAGGAGCACGCCGGGATCGCCCAGGAGGGCGGCGGCGATGCCCAGGCGCTGGCCCATGCCCAGGGAGAAGCCCTTGACGCGCTTCTTGGCCACCGAGGTCAGGCCGGTGATCTCCAGGACCTCGTCGACCCGCTTGGATGGGATGCCGTTGGAGGCGGCCAGCTGGCGCAGGTGGTTGCGGGCGCTGCGCGACCCGTGCAGGCCCTTGGCGTCCAGCAGGGCACCGACCTCGCACAGGGGGGCGGACAGGTCGCGGTAGGGGCGTCCGTTGACGGTGACCGTGCCTCCGGTGGGCTTGTCCAGGCCCATGATCATGCGCATCGTGGTGGACTTGCCGGCCCCGTTGGGGCCCAGGAACCCGGTGACGGTGCCGGGCTGCACGGTGAAGGAGATGTTGTCCACCGCGGTCTTGTGGCCGTAGCGCTTGGTGAGATTGACTGCCTCGATCATGATGCTTCCTCTTCGGACGTAGGCCTCTGGTGAGGTGGGTGGAGCGGGTTCGGGATGTGGACGCCGGGCCGGGTGCTCGGAGTGCTCGGAC
>NZ_JAAIJY010000007.1 GCF_011752065.1 Actinomyces sp. ZJ308 | reverse complement strand
CAGCTCGGTGGCTGCGGGACGGCTGGTGTCCGGCGGCGGCTGAGTCGCCTGGTTTTTCCCGGGGACCAACCGGATGACTCCAGCCTAGGAACGCGCCGTCGTCGGCGAATCGGCCGGGGTGACGAACCCGTAACCGGACGAAGCCTGGCCGCCAGAGGGATGCGGATCATCCTGGAGGATGAGAAACGATCGGTCGGAGAAACCGCGGAGGCGGAAGGACGGCGCTGGAACCAGGTGCCGGAGGCTCCCGAATAGGACCCCAACAGGGATGGGTATCTCTCCCCTGGGGACTACGTCCTGAGGGAAAAGGGTTTCCCTCACCGTGCCGGGGATGCGCATAATGAGCGCAGTTTCCGGTAGCGGCCCTCAACCGGTCGGCCGGGCTGCGAGCGGAGGTCCCTCCGGACCGTCCGCCCCAGACCCCTCAGAGAGGACGAGAGGATCATGAGCAACCCCTTCTTCAGCCGTAGCGCCGCCTTCCAGGAGGGCGCCCGGGTGGCAGGGTCGGCCCCGACCCAGACACCCAACGGCTACCCCACGATGCCCGGTTACCAGGCCGGACAGTACGGGCAGCAGCCGAGTCAGTACGGCCAGCAGGCCACCGACTACGGGCAGCAGTACGGCCAGTACGGTCAGGCCTCCAACCAGTACGGTCAGACCACCGGCTACGGCCAGGTGAGTCCTGAGCAGATGGCCGGCCTGGAGGCCCAGTACCAGGCGCCGTCGGCCACCAACGCGGACATGCGCCGCATGACCTACGACGACGTCATCATCCGCACCGCCGGAATGTTCGCCGTCATCCTGGCCCTGGGCGCCCTGTCCTGGAACCTGGTGACCAGTACCGACGAGTCGGCCTTCGCTCTGGGTGGCATGGCGATGCTCTCCGGCATCTTCGGCAGCCTCGTCCTGGGAATCGTCAACTCCTTCAAGCGGGAGCCCTCCCCGGCCCTCATCCTGGCCTACGCGGCCTTCGAGGGCCTCCTGCTCGGCGGCATCTCCGGCTTCATGGAGGCCCGCTACGAGGGCATCGTCGTCCAGGCCGTGCTGGCGACGCTGGCCACCTTCGGTGCGATGCTCGCCGCCTACTCCTACGGCGGCTTCCGGGTCCAGGGGCGGTTCCGCCGGGTGGTGGTCGTGGCCACGCTTGGTTACGCACTCTTCAGCCTCATCAACCTCGGCCTGTCGATGACCGGCGTGGTCGGCGGGGCCTGGGGCCTGCGCTCCATGACCATCATGGGGATCCCGCTGGGCATCCCGCTGGGAATTATCGGGGTCATCCTGGCCTCCCTCTTCCTGGCGATCGACTTCGAGTTCATCGAGAACGGGGTCCGCAACGGGCTGCCCCAGCGCTACGCCTGGGCCGCCGCCTTCGGGCTGGTCGTCACCATCGTGTGGCTCTACGTGGAGTTCCTCCGCCTGCTGAGCTACTTCCGCGACTGACTCAAGCCGCGCCATCATCTCGTTCGGGGCCGGGACGCGTCACATGCGTCCCGGCCCCGTTGCGTGTGTCCGGTGGGTGCCCGCCGCGCGCCACGGCAGGGTCGCCTGCCCCGGGGCGCCCGCAGCGCAGACCCCGCGCCAGGCCTGTGCAGGGCGCTGGGCGACTCCCGCCCGGACAGTTCGCGCTGGGCCGAGGCTCGCGGCGGTGTCGGGCCTGGGCCCTCACGTAGGCTCGCCGCATGATCAACATCAACATGCCCTCTGTCGAGGGTGCCAAGGGCACCAAGCCCATGCTCACCTTCCCCGGCCCCGAGGCCCCCGAGGGGCTGCAGGTCCAGGTGCTCGACGCCGGTGACGGCCAGGTGGTCGAGGCCGGCGACACGATCGTGGCCAACTACCTGGGACAGATCTGGGGCGGCGACGTCTTCGACAACTCCTACGACCGCGGCCAGCCGCTGAACTTCCAGGTCGGCGTCGGCATGGTCATCCGCGGCTGGGACGACGCCCTCGTGGGGCAGCGCGTGGGCTCGCGTCTCCTGCTGTCCATCCCCTCCGAGCTCGGCTACGGCGACCGCGGCGTCCCGCAGGCCGGCATCCGCGGAGGCGACACCCTCGTCTTCGTCACCGAGATCCTGGGCGTTCTGTAATCGGGCGCGGGGGCCTCTCATCCGCCCCTGGGCGCCTCGACGTCGACACGACCTGCGGGTGGCCCTCCCCTCGCGTGGGGAGGGCCACCCGCGTAAGTACTGACCACACGAAGCCGTGGAAGGAGCCGGATGCTTGCGGGCTCCCTCACGCGGCTGCTATGACGGCGCGATGAAGCTGCTTCCACCCAAGGCCCGTGCCGGTGATCGCGTTGCGATCCTGTCCCCATCCCTGGCGGCCCCCGGCTTCGCCCCGGCGGTTCACGAGCAGGCCATGGCCAGGCTCGCCGCTCTCACCGGCCTGGTCCCCGTGGAGTACCCGACCACGAGGCAGCTCGGCGCCTCGCCCGAGGAACGCGCCCGTGACCTCAATGCCGCCTTCGCCGACCCGAGCATCCGCGCGATCCTGGCGACCGTGGGCGGCGATGACCAGATCGCGGTCATACCGCACCTCGACGGCGCCGCGGCGCTGTCCAACCCCAAGCCCTTCCTCGGGTACAGCGACAACACGAACCTCCACCAGTGGCTGTGGTCGCTGGGCATCGCCAGCTTCTACGGCGGCTCCACCCAGGTCCACGTCGGCCCGGGCCCGCACGTCGACCCGATCCACCTCAACTCGCTGCGGGCGGCACTGCTGACCGGGGCCGAGCTGGAGATCGCCGAGCCGGGGGAGTCCGAGGACATGGGGCTCGACTGGCTCGACCCCCGCGCCCTCACCGAGTTCGGCGAGCGCGAGGCCACCGAGCCCTGGACCTGGGCGGGGCCGTCCCGCTCGGTGACCGGCCCCACCTGGGGCGGCTGCCTCGAGGTGCTCCAGTGGGTGCTGACCGCCGGCCGGTTCCCGGCCGACCCCCATGTCCTGGACGGCGCCGTCATGCTCATCGAGACCTCCGAGATGCTCCCGTCAGCCTCTGAGGTGGCGTGGATCCTGCGCGCCATGGGCGAGCGGGGACTGCTGACCGCCGTCGACGCGGTCCTCGTGGCCCGCCCGCCCGCCTCCTCGCTGGAGGACCGCAGGGACGCCCCGGCCAGGGCCCGATTCCGAGCAGAACAGCGCGACGCCGTCGTCGAGACCATCGGGCACTACAACCCTGAGGCGGTCATCTGCATCGGGGTCCCCTTTGGACACACCCGCCCCCAGTGGATCGTGCCGCACGGTGGGACCATGACTCTTGACGGCGCCTCGCACCGGATCACCGCCAGCTACGCCTGAACGGCCTGGTGCGAGCGCCTCTCAGGTCCAGCCGCGGAGAGCGGTTGAGACCGCCCGCAAGACTGCTGTCAGGCCGAGCGGCTGCTTGACCGATGCCTGAGCGGCCTCTCACCGGCAGGAGACCGCAGGGCTGCCGCACGAGTGCGCGCTTGCTGCTGCGGCTCGGGGCTGCGACAGCTGCGATACCCTGGAGACGGCGCGCTCGCGCCACACCCGGTATCACGAACTGCACGGTCCGGAGGAAGTCCGGATGACGCCGTCGGGGCCACCTGCCCCGCGCCCGCGCCGATCTCGTCGTGGGCACGCAACAACCAGGCGTTCGTCACCTCGGGGGTTGCCGCTCGTCGGCCGCCACGGGGACTCCAGCTGCACCGGGTGCGATCACTCGCACCCGAAGGAGCTCCCATGCCCGCCTCCGACAACCAGGTCACTACCCCCGCCGCAGTATCGGCTCAGCTCACCGTCTTCTTCGACGGCCGCTTCTGGGTCGGCGTCCTTGAGCACCACGAACGTCATCAAGATGGTGGCGCGGGTACTGTGCAGGCGACCCGGCACGTCTTCGGGGCCGAGCCCAGCGACGTCGAGCTCCACGACTTCCTCCTGAAGCACGGAGGCGATCTCATCGACAGGGTTGCCGCATCCGCGCCGGTACCGGCATCCAGGTCGGCGGGCTCGCCGACGACGGGGCGTCGCCCCAACCCCAAGCGCGCCGCCCGGCAGGCGGCCAAGGATGCCGCCAGAGCGCGTCCCTCCACCGCCGCCCAGGCCGCCCTGGCCGCCGCCCGGGAGGAGACCTCGGCCCGAGTGGCCCGCAACCGGAGCCGGCGCCGCCGCCAGGAGGCCGCGGAGGCCTGGGAGCGCCGTCGTCAGCGGGCCAAGCGCCGCCACCGCGGCCGATGACGCAAGAGGAGCGTTCCGGAAATACCGCCTTCGAGAACCTCATGGCCGCCGTCGGCGATGGGGCGGGCAAGGCCCCGGGATCGCGCCGGGTCAGCGGTATCACGTCTCAGGGAGGGGATGCGGTGCGGCGCCGGGGGCCGGCTGGGGATACGCTGTGGCAACACGGCGTCGTGAAGCGCTGGCCATTCCCCTGAGGCCGGCGCCTTGCGACGCCGTTCCAGTCCGCCTGCCCGAAAAGGAACCGCTCATGCCGCAGTATCGCAGCGCTACCTCCACCCACGGCCGCAACATGGCGGGCGCCCGTGCTCTGTGGCGGGCCACGGGCGTCAAGGACTCGGACTTCGGTAAGCCTATCATCGCCATCGCGAACTCCTTCACCCAGTTCGTCCCCGGGCACGTGGGCCTGCGTGACGTCGGACGCCTCGTGGCCACCGAGATCGAGGCCGCCGGCGGCCTGGCCAAGGAGTTCAACACGATCGCCGTCGACGACGGCATCGCCATGGGCCACGACGGCATGCTCTACTCCCTGCCCAGCCGCGACCTCATCGCCGACTCCGTGGAGTACATGGTCAGCGCCCACTGCGCCGACGCCCTGGTGTGCATCTCCAACTGCGACAAGATCACCCCGGGCATGCTCATGGCCGCCATGCGCCTCAACATCCCGGCGATCTTCATCTCCGGCGGCCCCATGGAGTCGGGCAAGATGACCGCCGCCGACGGCACCACCCGCAAGCTCGACCTCATCGACGCCATGATGGACGCCGCCGACCCCACAGTCGCCGACGAAACCATCAGCGCCATCGAGCGCCTGGCCTGCCCCACCTGCGGCTCCTGCTCGGGCATGTTCACCGCCAACTCCATGAACTGCCTCACCGAGGCGCTCGGACTGGCGATGCCCATGAACGGTACGCTGCTGGCCACCCACGCCGACCGCGGCGAGCTCTTCAAGCGGGTCGGCCACCAGATCGTCGAGATCACCCGGGCCTACTACGAGCACGACGACGCCTCCGTCCTGCCGCGCTCCATCGCCACCAAGGCCGCCTTCGAGAACGCCATGAGCCTGGACATCGCCATGGGCGGCTCCACCAACACCGTCCTGCACCTGCTGGCCGCCGCCCAGGAGGCCGAGGTCGACTTCACCATGGCCGACATCGACCGCCTCTCGCGCAAGGTCCCCCACCTGGCCAAGGTGGCGCCGTCGACGAACCTCTACCACATCGAGGACGTCCACCGCGCCGGCGGCATCCTCGGCATCCTCGGCGAACTCGACCGCGGCGGCCTGCTGGAGACCTCCACCTCCAACGTCCTGCGCTCCACCCTGGGCGACGAGCTCGCCGCCTACGACATCGCCCGCCCCGGCCCCGACGGCGTCCCCGGCTCCCAGGTCAGCCAGGAGATCCGCACCGGCTACCTCGCCGCCCCTGCCGGCGTGCGCACCACCGAGATGTTCTCCCAGGCCTCCCGCTGGGAGTCCCTCGACACCGACCGCGCAGACGGCTGCATCCGCGACATCGAGCACGCCTACTCCGCCGACGGGGGCCTGGCCGTCCTGTTCGGCAACATCGCCGAGAAGGGATGCATCGTCAAGACCGCAGGCGTGGACGAGTCGATCCTGACCTTCTCCGGGCCCGCCGTCGTCTTCGAGTCCCAGGAGGACGCCGTCGCCGGGATCCTCGGCAAGCAGGTCAAGTCCGGCGACGTCGTCATCATCAGCCACGAGGGCCCGCGCGGCGGCCCCGGCATGCAGGAGATGCTCTACCCGACGACGTACATCAAGTCCATGCACCTGGGCAAGGAGTGCGCCCTGCTCACCGACGGGCGCTTCTCCGGGGGCACCTCGGGCCTGAGCATCGGCCACGTCTCCCCGGAGGCCGCGGCCGGCGGGCTCATCGGCCTGGTGCGCAGCGGCGACATCATCGACATCGACATCCCGGGCCGCTCCATCTCGGTGCGCCTGAGCGACGAGGAGATCGAGCGCCGCCGCGCCGAGGAGGAGTCCCGCGGCGAGGCCGCCTGGACCCCGCACGTGGACCGGTCCCGCAAGATCTCCGCCGCGCTGCGCGCCTACGCGATGCTCGCCACCAGCGCGGACCTGGGCGCCGTGCGCGACCTCAAGCGCCTCGGCGTCAAGTAGCCCGAGCGCTTGACCCGCCGCGGACGCACCATAGAGGTCGGCGACTGGCCCTTGTGGGGCCGTCCGCGAGCTCTACGGTGCGACCGCGACGCGCGACAAGCCTCGTAACACGGGTTGGCCGGCTCGACCGATCGCATATTTGAAAATCGTTGTCACTCGCATTTAGAGTTTGCGTGTGACAATCGTTCTCAGATCTCTGGTGGTGCGCTCCGGCGACACGGCACTGGTCGACGGCGTCGACCTGCGCCTCGCGCCCGGAAGCAGGACCGCCCTGGTCGGCGCCTCCGGGGCCGGCAAGTCCCTGACCTGCGCCGCGCTCGCGGGCACCGTCCCGGACGGGCTCTCCGTCAGCGGCTCCCTGACCGTCGAGGCCGACGACGCCGGCTCTGTTGCTGGCTCTGCTGTCGACTCTATTTCTGACCCGGTGGCCGACTCACCCGCCGGCTCTCGCGACGGAGCCGGCGGGGCGGAGGGCACGAACCTGCTGGGGCTGCCAGCCGCGCAGCGCCCGCGCAACTGCCGCATCGCCCTGGCCTGCCAGGACCACTCCACCGCCCTGCACCCCCTCATCCCGGTCGGCCGCCAGATCGCCCTGGCCGCCCGCGCGGGCGGGGCGGGCCCCGGTAGCAGCCGGCAGCTCGCCCAGGAGATGCTTCGCGCCGTCGGACTCGATGCGGAGCTGGGGCAGCGGGTGCCGGGCAGGCTCTCCGGTGGACAGCGCCAGCGCGCCGCCCTCGCGCTCGCTCTGGCCGCCCGCCCCGACGTCCTCATTGCCGATGAGCCCACCACTGCCCTCGACGTCCTGGCCCGCGCCGAGATCCTTGACCTCCTCAGCCGGCTGACCGCCGCGCGCAATGTGGCAGAGGCCGCGGATGAGGCTGACGGCACACACGGCGCTGACAACGCGGACGGTGCTGGTGGCGCCGACTCCGTCCGCGCCGAAAGGGCTCCGGCCCTGCTCCTCATCACCCACGACCTGCCCGCCGCCGCGATCTGCGAGAACGTCGTCGTCCTCCACGACGGCGCCATCATCGAGCAGGGCCCCACCACCCGGGTCCTGTCCCACCCCGAGCACCCGGTGACGGTCGCCATGTGCGAGGCCGCCTCCGAGGAGACCATCGACGGCGCACTGACCGCCGTGGGAGCCTCCGCGACTCGCCTGGGCCGCGAGGGCGGTGCAGTATCGGCCGGGCTCGCCGCATGAGCGGACTCGCCGTGCGTGGCCTGACCCGCTGCCACCCGGGACCCGACGGTGAGCAGAACGTGGTTCTGCACGGCGTCGACCTCGACCTGGCGCCGGGGGAGAACGTCGCGCTGATCGGGCGCTCGGGGTGCGGGAAGACGACACTGCTGCGGGCCCTGCTGCTGCTCGACTCCCCGGGTCCGGGGGACAAGGGGAAGGTCCTGCTCGATGGTGGAACCGTGCGCCGGGGCGGTGCCCGGGTGCTGCGGCCCTTCCGTCGGGCCGTGCAGTACGTGCCCCAGGACGCCGCCGCCACACTCGACCCCCGGCGTACGGTCCTGGCGCAGGTGGCCACCCCGCTGCGCACCCTGGGCGTGGTGCAGCGCCGTGACGAGGCCGAGCGCCGCGCCCGCAGGATGCTGGAAGACCTGGGCATCCCGCGTGAGACCTGGGGCTCCCGGCCGCATGAGATCTCCGGGGGCCAGGCCCAGCGGGTCTCCATCGCCCGGGCACTGGTGCTCCGGCCGCGCTACCTGCTGCTCGACGAGCCGGTCTCCGGGCTCGACCCGGCCCTGCGCCGCCAGACCCTCGACCTGCTCGCCTCCATCGAGGACACCGCCAGGACCGATGAGCCCACCGACGACAAGCGCGATGCCGAGCCCGGTCCCGACCCCAGTCCTCAACCCAACGCTGAGGCCCCGTCGGTGGCCGGGGACCCCGCGAGCACGAATGCGACCGAGGCCGCGTCGCCCTCAGTCGCCGGCGCCCGGCCCGCCCCGGCTGCGGATAGCGCCCGACCCGCCCCGGCTGACCATGGCGCCCGACCCGCCCCGGCTGCGGATAGCGCCGTGCCCGCCCCGGCCCTGCTGGTGGTGTCGCACGACCTGGCCGCCGTCGCCCGCGTCTGCCAGCGCGCCCTGGTCATGGACGACGGCCGCATCGTTGAGGACGCCCCCATGGCCCAGGTCCTTACCCACCCGGCCCACTCCGCCACCCGCGCCCTGCGCGACGCCGTCCCCACCCTGCCCCACTGGTCGCCGACACCCGACTGACGTCCCCCGGCAGCCTCACCCCCAGTTGACCCACCCGTTTCACCGTCCCGCCCTCCGGGCATCCCGTGGGACGCGGTCCGGCCCCGCCGCGCCGTCGTCCCCCCGAACCCACCCAGAAGGAGAGAACCTTGAACGCCACATCCCTCACCCACGCCGTCGTCCCGTCCCCGGAGGTCTCGCGCCGCCGCCTCCTCGCGCTCCTGGGCCTGGGCGCCTCCACGGCCGCCGTCGCCGCCTGCTCGGGCCGCGCCGGTACGGGCAGCGCCGGCGGCCGCATCCGCCTGGCCATGCTCCAGCCCCCACGCAGCGGCCTCAACCCCCTGTCCGACGACGCCTTCAAGCTCTCCCGCTGGTCCTGCGCCGAGACCCTCATCAACCTCGACGCCGAGGGCAATGCCGTCGCCGGCCTGGCCACCGCCTGGGAGCAGCAGGCCGACAACCCCGCCACCTGGCGCCTGACCATCCGCGACGGCGTCACCTTCCACGACGGCACCGCCCTCGACGCCGCACGCGCCGCCGCCTGCCTCACCTTCGCCGCCGGCTACACCACCCCGCCGCGCGTCCTGGACGGCACCAGCCTCACCGCCACCGCCGAGGGCAGCACGCTCGTCGTCACCACCGCCGCCCCCGACCCCCTCCTGCCCCAGCGCCTGTCCAGCCCCCAGCTGGCCATCCTCGCCGCCGCGGCCTACCCCGACGGCAACGACGGCGCCGTCGACCCCGTCGGCCACGGCACCGGCGCCTTCAGGCTCACCAAGGTCAACGGCACCGCCGGCGCCACCCTGGAGCGCAACGACAAGTACTGGGGGACCAAGGCCGCCGCCCCCGGCATCGACGTCACCTTCGTCCCCGACGGCACCGCCCGTGGCGCCGCCCTGCGCACCGGTGAGGCCGACCTCGTCGAGGCCGTCCCCGTCGCCCAGGCCGCCACCCTCGACGAGGCGCTCCTCCACGAGGTCCCCATGCCCCGCACCGCCACCCTCTACCTCAACACCCGCTCCGGCCCCTTCACCGACCCCGCCCTGCGGGCCGCGGTGCGTGACGCCGTCGACCCCGCCGCCCTCGTCACCGGCGTCTACGAGGGCCACGCCGACCCCGCCGCCGGGCTCCTGGGACCCGCCCTGCCCTGGGCCGCCCAGCAGCGGGCCTGGGGGTCGACCACCTACGCCGGCACCAGCGGCGCGGCCGCCACCGGCAAGGTCCCCGGCGCCACCGCGGCCGGCAGCGTCCCCGCCGGCACCACCGTCACCCTGGGCTCCTACACCGACCGCCCCGAGCTTGCCGAGATCGTCGGCCTGCTGGCCGACCAGCTCAAGAAGATCGGGGTGAGCGTCACCCAGGACGTGCGCGAGTACTCCCAGATGGAGGCCGACGCCCTGGCCGGCAAGTTCGACATGGTCCTGCTCTCGCGCGCCACCGTCCTGGACTCCGGCGACCCGGTCGCCTACATGGTCTCCGACTTCTCCTCCTCCGGATCCTTCGCCCTGAGCCTCCTGTCCGACGCCGCCGTCGACCAGGCCCTGACCACCGCCGGTGCCACCGCCGCCGGGCCCGAGCGCCACAAGGCCGTCATGGCCGCAGAGCAGGCCATCCTGGCCACCGGGGCTGCCGTGCCCCTCCTGCACGAGCGCGTCCTCCAGGGTGAGGCCGCCGGGCTCAAGGGCGCCGAGCGCGACCCCCGCGAGCGCGCCCTCATCACCTCCGCCACCGAGCTGACATGAGCCGCAGGACGAGCACTCGGCCCGCCCCGGCCGACGACGCGGCCACCGGGTCGTCCGTGAGTGCTGAACGGGCTGGGCCGGCCGCGCTCCCGGGTTCCACTGAGCCTGGCGCAGGCGGCCCGGTTGAGACGACTGCCGCGGCCGGCGCCTCAACCCCGGTCCGTCAGAGGCGCCATCCGCTGCGATGGGCACGGCTACGGCAGTGGGACCCGGTGCCGCTCGCCTCCCGCGCCGCGGCCCTGACCTGCCTGGTCCTGCTCATCGGTGCCATGCCCTGGCTCAGCCGCAACGACCCAGCCCTGACGATCCTGCGCGCGAGCTCGGCCGAACGCGAGGCGACCCCCGAGGTCCTGGACGCCATCCGCGAGCGCCTGGGGCTGGCCGGCGGCCCCCTGGGCAGTATCCGGCACTGGCTCGGCGGCCTGCTGCGCGGGGACCTCGGCAGCTCATGGATCTCGGGCGCCCCGGTCGGCCCGGGGGAGGTCAGGGCCTTCGGTGTCTCGCTGACGCTCATGGCGACGGCTCTGACCATCGCCCTCATCGTCGTCGTCGCGCTGGCCGCCCCGGTCCTGGCCGACGGGCTGCGCGGCCGGGTGCTCCGGCGAGGAGGCTCTGTCGCCGCCGTGCTCACCTCACTGCCCGAGTACCTCCTGGCGCCGGTGCTGCTCCTGGCCCTGTCCGTCTACGCCGGCCTCCTGCCCCCGTACGGCTGGGGCAGGCCCGAGCAGGTCGTCCTGCCCGCGCTCAGCCTGGGCCTGCCTGCCGGCGGCTACCTGGGCGGGCTGGTCTGCGACTCGATCTCCTCGGTGCTGGCCGAGCGGTGGGTGAGGACCTGGACGACGGCGGGTCTGCCCCGCCGGGCCCTCGCCGCGGGGGTCCTGCGCCGGGCCCTGGCGCCCCTGGCCGGGCAGGTGGCGCTCGTCGTCGTCGGGCTCACCGGTGGAGCGGTCGCGGTGGAGAAGGTCTTCGCCATCCCCGGCCTGGGGCGCGCCCTGCTGGGCTCGGCCATGGCCCAGGACATCCCCTCCCTGCAGGCGGGCATCCTGCTGCTGCTCGCCCTGGCGCTGGGCGCCGGGGCCGCGGGTCAGCTCGCTCGCCGCCTCCTGCTCGGTGGCGCCGCCGGGTCGGGATCACTCGCCGCGCCCGCGCCGCCGGCCCGCTCCGGCCGGACGGCCCGAGTCATCGCCGGGGTCGGGGTGGTACTACTTGCGGCGATGGTCGCCTGGGGGATCGGGCGCGACCCCTACGCGATCGTCGCGCGCCGCCTGGAGCGTCCGGGCCCGGCCATGCCGCTGGGAGCCGACGCCCTGGGGCGCGACGTGCTGGCGCGCGTGGCCCACGGGGCCGCCTCCACCGTGACCAGCGCGCTGGCGGTCACGGTCGTGTGCTTCCTCATCGCGCTGCTCGTGGGGCTGGTGCCGCGGGCGGCGACCGGGTTCATCGAGGTGGCCAACGCCGCCCCGCCGGTCCTGGCCGGGCTCGTCGTCGCCGCCGTCACCGGCCCGAGCTCCATGGGTGCGGCCATCGCCGTGGCAGGCGTCGGCTGGGCGCCCCTGGCCGCTCATGCCTGCGCCCTCATCGAGGAGGCCAGGCGCCGCCCCGATGTCCTCCTGGCCCCGGTCCTGGGGGAGGGGCGCGTGCGGATCACGCTGACCCGGGTACTCCCCGGGGTCCTGGCGCCCCTGGTCGCTCACGCCGCGCTGCGCCTGCCCGGGATCGCCCTGGCCCTGGCCGGGCTCGGCTTCCTCGGCCTGGGCGCGCAGGCCCCCGCCCCCGAGTGGGGCCTGGTCCTGTCCGAGGCGCTTCCCTACATCGAGCGCGCCCCCTGGGCCGTGGCCACGCCCGCCGCCGCCCTCGTGGTTCTGGCGGTGACGGCGGTGGCCGCCTCCCGCAGCGCCAGGCGCTGAGTCGGGAGACGGCCACCAGTGGCGGGAGCCGGGGTGCGACGTCGAGCGGTGCGCCGCGGCGCCGCCCGGCCGCCCTGAGTGAGCCTCAGCCCTCCAGGGCGTGGAGGCGGTCGATCGGAGTGGAGACGGCCTCGCGGGCGCGCACCACGGCCTCCTCGTCGGGGGCGTCGTAGAAGCACAGGCACTTGACCGTGTCCTCACGCACGTAGGTGCGCAGGAAGCTCACCTCCGGGACCTGGGCGTACTTGGGGGAGTTGGCCTTCTTGCGGGCCAGGTAGGTCTCCATGGAGATCTCCTCGGGAATGTCCCACTCCACGAGGTAGTCGGCCTTGCGGGCTAGCGCGCGCACGTCCTCGATCTGGGCGCCTACGAGGCGGACCTCGTCGGGGCCGGTGACCTTGGCGTCGGCCGCGGCGGCCCGGACGGCCTCGGTCAGGGCGGCGACGTCGTCGGAGCCGAGCTCGACGACGGTGAAGATGCGCTCGTGGCTGGCGGTGACCTGTGACTCCAGGACGGAGGCGCCGGAGGCCTCGACGGCCTGGGAGACCTGGGCGATGAGGTCCTGGGCGGCCTCACGCGACGGGGCGGCGGGGACGAGCTCGAGAGCTGGAGCGACATGGCGGCTCCTTTCCGTAGGGTGTGCATACCAACCTTGCGGTTCGCCCGAATTATTCCCGCCCGCTCCGGGGGACGGCGGAGGCGCCCGCTCTGCGGACTCTCATAGGGGTCCTCGCCGTCAGACATAAGCGACCTGGAGAAAAGTGCGGGCCGCCGGAGTCGGTGCGGAGCTCGGTCGTGTGTCAGGCGGCGTTGCGAATCTCGAGGGTGCCGCCAAGGGCGTGTGCGATGCGTGCGGCGGTCCTGTTTGAGCCGGGCGGTGTCCGGCCCGTTACGCTGTCACTCGTGAACGAGCTCGACAGCGTCAGCAGCAACGGAACTCCCGCCTGGGACAGCGCCCGCTACCTGCGGGAGATCCTCAAGGCCCCCGTCTACGAGGCGGCCGAGCACACGCCCCTCCAGGAGATGCCCGCCCTGTCGGCCCGCCTGGGCAACACGGTCGAGGTCAAGCGCGAGGACCTCCAGTCGGTCCACTCCTTCAAGATCCGCGGCGCCTACAACGCCATGCGCTCCCTGGGTCCGGCCGAGCGCGAGCGGGGCGTCGTGACCGCCTCGGCCGGCAACCACGCCCAGGGCGTGGCCCGCTCCGCCGCCCTGCTGGGGGTCGGCGCCATCATCGTCATGCCCACCGTCACTCCCCAGATCAAGGTCGATGCCGTGCGTGCCCTGGGCGGCGAGGTCCGCCTCCACGGGGACAACTTCGACGCCGCCAAGGCCGAGGCCATGCGCCTGTCCGAGGATGAGGGCCGCACCTTCATCGCCCCCTTCGACGACCCCCGCGTCATCGCCGGCCAGGGCACCATCGGCCTGGAGCTCATCCAGCAGGACGCCCACCTCGACCGCGTCTTCGTGCCCGTGGGCGGCGGGGGCCTGGCCGCCGGCGTCGCCGTCCTCATCAAGCAGCTCATGCCCGGGATCAAGGTCATCGGCGTCGAGCACGAGGAGTCGGCCTGCCTCAAGGCCGCCCTGCTGGCCGGTGAGCCCATCACCCTGCACCACGTCGGCCTGTTCGCCGAGGGAGTGGCCGTGCGCCGCATCGGCGAGGAGACCCTGCGCATGTGCCGCGCCCTGCTCGACGACGTCGTCACCGTCTCCTCCGACGAGACCTCCGCCGCCGTGCGCGACATCTTCGACGACGTGCGCGCCATCTCCGAGCCCTCGGGCGCCCTGGCCCTGGCCGGCCTCAAGCGCTACGCCGCCGAGCACCACCTGGCCGGTGAGCGCCTGGCCTTCATCCTCTCGGGCGCCAACCTCAACTTCCACCAGCTGCGCTACATCTCCGAGCGCTCCGAGATCGGTGAGCAGCGCGAGGCGATCCTGGGCGTCACCATCCCCGAGGAGCAGGGCTCCTTCCTGCGCTTCGCCTCCATCCTGGGCACCCGCTCGGTCACCGAGTTCAACTACCGTCTCTCCGCGGCCCGCGCCGCCACCGACCCCGCCCGCATCTTCGTGGGCGTGCGCATCGCAGGCAATCAGGAGCGCGCCGCGATCGTGGCCGACCTGGAGGAGGCCGGCTACGACGTCATCGACCTCACCGACGACGAGCTCGCCAAGGTCCACGTGCGCTCCATGATCGGCGGGCGCGCCACCCCCGGTGTGCCCGAGCGCCTCTTCTCCTTCCTCTTCCCCGAGTCCCCCGGGGCCCTCGTCCACTTCCTGGAGGTGCTGGGCACGCGCTGGAACATCACCCTGTTCCACTACCGCACCGACGGCGCCGACTACGGCCGCATCCTGTGCGCCTTCGCCGCCGGGCCCGACGACGTCGAGCTGACCGAGCACATGGACCGGCTCGGCTACTCCTACAACGAGGAGACCGCCGACCCCGCCTTCCGCTTCTTCCTGGCCCGCTGAACCGTGACAAACCCGTGACATCGGTGCCCTGATCGGTGGGGCTCGATCGGGCGGCGATCCGCTGTGGCAGGTGTCATGAGATAAGGGCTCGCTGTTTCTGGCGCGAGTCCCATAAGGTTGTTGACGAATCACTCGTCGCGGCCGGGCGCGTTGAGAGCGCCCCGGTGGCCTCCACCTGACGCCGGCCGTGCCCCGACTCGCCTCACCAGGAGAAACACCATGACCCGTCTCGCCGTCGTCGTCGGCTCCGTCCGCCCCAACCGTGTGGGTGGCGCCATCGCCCAGTGGGTGGTCGACCAGGCCAACCAGATCGAGGGCGTCGACGCCGAGGTCGTCGACATCGCCTCCTTCAACCTGCCGCTGTTCGCCGAGGAGCTCCCGCCCCGGATGGCCGTCCCCACCGACCCGGCCGGCGCCGCCTTCGACGCCGCGCTGAAGTCCTTCGACGCCCTGATCTTCGTCACCCCGGAGTACAACCACTCCATCCCCGGGGCCCTGAAGAACGCCATCGACTTCCTTCAGGCCAGTGCCGTGGCCAACAAGGGCGTGGGCGTGGTCGGCTACTCCTACAGCGTCGGCATCCGCGCCGTCAGCCACCTCCAGCAGATCCTCCAGGGCATGGGCGCCAGCGTCGTGCCCTCCAACGTGTTCCTGTCCCTCAACACCGACTTCGCCGACGGCGCCTTCTCCCCGGCCGCCTTCCACGACCCCGAGGTCCCGGCCATGGTGCGCGACGTCGTCGCCCACTCCGACGCCCTGGCCTCCCTGCGCTGAGGCTCGAAACCGGACAACCGGATCACCGCTGAGCCCTCCGGCTCCTCGCGTCGCCGTCGGCACCACTTGTGGGCGCCGACGGCGACGTCGTATCTGCTGCGGCTGCGCGGCCGAGCGGGTGGGTAGGGTTTCCACCATGACTGAGCGCAGCGAGCGAGGCGGTTCCCACCGCGACGACAGGGGCGGACGCGGTGACCGCAGTGGCGACCGCGGCTACCGGGGAGGCTCCGGCGGCGATCGGGGTTACCGGGGAGGCCGCGGGGGAGGGGACCGCGGCAGTAACCGCGGCGGCGACCGCGGCGGCGACCGCGGCTACCGGGGCGGCGAGCGCGGCCGCTCGCGCCGTGTCTACGACGACGAGCCCCGCGACGGCCTCCTGGCCGACCTCGTCGGCCACCTCCACGCCCTCGACGGGCGCTCCTACGCCGCCTACAAGGCGATCGTCGGACGCTACCGGGCCCCCGCCGGCTGGTTCCTGCACATCGACCGCGTCCAGTCCGACCCCTACGCCCCGCCCACGCGCATCCACGTGGACGTGCCCACCGACCTGAACAGCCTGGCCCTGCTCGACAAGGCCGACCTGCTGGCCGACGTCGACCGGCGCCTGGCCGTGGGCGACTTCCTCACCCGCGAGCTACACGCCGGCTTCCGCGGCACCGCCCTGTCGATCGCCTCCCCGGGTCAGGAGATCCTTCAGCGCTCCAGCGTCATCGTGCGCCCGGATGACACGGGCGAGAAACCCGGCTGGGTCCTGGAGATCCGCGCCCGCCTGGCCCTGCCGGCCCAGGGCCGCTCCATCCGGGGCAACGAGGCCTCCCGGATCGTGGGGCGCGACCTCGTGCGCGAGCTGGAGGAGGCCATGGACCTCACCGGCGAGCGGGGCGACCGGCTCGTGCACCACGTCGCCACCCTCGAGGACCACCGGGCCCTGAGCGCCGCCGTGGCCCGCAACGGCTGGGTGTCCTTCCTCGCCGACGGCGCCGTCCTGCCGCGCCGCTCCGGGGTCAGCGACGAGCCCCTGGACGACGGCGTCCCCCTCCAGGCCCCCGACTCCATGGCCGCCGAGGTCGACCTGCCCCACGCCGGGCGCGTGCGAGGCACCGTCGTCGAGGCCGGCGTCAACGTCATCGTCGGCGGCGGCTACCACGGCAAGTCGACGCTGTTGAGCGCCATCGAGCGCGGCGTCTACCCGCACGTGCCCGGGGACGGGCGTGAGCTCGTGGCCACGCTCCCCGACGCCGTCAAGGTGCGGGCCGCCGACGGGCGCGCCGTGACCGGGGTGGACCTGACCCCCTTCATCTCCCACCTGCCGGGCGGGCGCGAGACCGCCGCCTTCACCACCCGCAACGCCTCGGGCTCCACCTCCCAGGCCGCCTCCATCATCGAGGCGGTCGAGGCCGGCTCCACCGTGCTTCTGCTGGACGAGGACACCTCCGCCACCAACCTGCTCATCCGCGACTCGCGCATGCGCGAGCTGGTCGCCAGTGACCGTGAGCCCATCACCCCGCTGGTGGACCGCATCACCGCGCTGTTCCGCCGGCGCGGGGTCTCCACGGTCATGGTCATGGGCGGCTCCGGGGACTACCTGGACGTGGCCGACCGGGTCCTGCTCATGGACGCCTACCACCTGCGCGACGTCACCGAGCGGGCCCGCCAGGTCGTGGCCGACCAGCCCCGGCCCCTCACCGAGCTGGAGGACTTCGCCGCGCCCCGCCGGCGCGTGCCCGAGCCCGCCCCGCCGCGCACCCGCCGCGGCCCCGTGCGCACCCGCGCCCAGGGCACCTCCACCCTCGTCCTGGACCGCGAGGACATCGACATCTCCGACGTCGGCGGCGTCGTCGACCCCGGCCAGGCCGAGGCCATCGCCTACGCCCTGCGCGCCCTGCTCGAACAGCGCTTCGACGGGGTCTCCCCGCTGCGCGAGTGCCTCGACGACCTCGAGGCCCTGCTCAACGACGAGGGGCTGGACGCCCTGACCGACGAGCGCGAGCGGCCCGCCTTCCTCGTGCGCCCGCGCATGGTCGACGTCGCCGCCGCCGTCAGCCGCTACCGCAGGCTGGAGCTGGCCTGACGACCCGCCGAGGACTGGCGGTCGGCCTCCCACACTTCGACAAAAACTTCAGAAACGACGCGGCTCCGGGTCATCTGTGAAGATTCGGTCGAAGTGATCCGTGATGCAGGTGTCCACATCGACGTCGTCGGCCTCCTGTTTCCACAGGAGGACAAGCGTGCCAGGTGAGTGCCGGGGCGCTGTGGGCAGCATAGGGGCATGACCACCTCGATCTCTTCCCTGCCCTTGGCCGACGGCGGGGCCCTGCTCCCTCTTCTGTGGAACGAGACCGGTCTCGACGACGCTGCGTGTGCGCGTCCGGACCTCAGTCACGACTGGCTGCGAGTCGCTGCAGGCGTGTACGCGCCCCGCTCGGCCTGGCAGAAGGCTTCGTGGACGGAGCGTTACGGGCTGCTGCTCGAGGCGGCGCAACGAAAGTACGGCGAGGACCTGGTGCTGGCGGGTGCTTCTGCTGTCGCCGCCTACGGGCTGCCGCTGGTGGGGACGGTCCTGCGCAGGGTCGAGGTCGTGGATGGGTGTCCCGGGCGCGTGCGGACCTCCTTGCTGTGGCGCCACGTCCAGCGCCGAGGCACTGAGGTCGTCAGGGTGGGCGGGCATCTCGCTGTCGCACTGCCGGACTCACTCATTGACCTGGCTCGATGGAGCGGACTCATGGCGGGGGTCGTCGCCATGGACGCGGCCCTGCACAACAGGCTGTGCTCCGTGGACGCCATGGAGGAGGCGCTGGAGCGTCTGCCCGCTACGGCGCGTGGCGGCCCCCGCGCTCGTCAGGCCGTGCGCCTGGCCGACGGCCGATCTGAGTCGCCGGGCGAGTCCATGTCCCGTGTCCGCATGTGGGAGCACCGTCTTCCCAAGCCGGAGCTGCAGGTGAGTGTGCGGGTCGGGCGGGAGCTCTACATCCTGGACTACTACTGGCCGGACCATGAGGTGGCCGGGGAGTTCGACGGCCGAGTCAAGTACCGGTCGGCCTCCTTCGGGCAGGATCCGGAGG
This sequence comes from Actinomyces sp. ZJ308, assembly GCF_011752065.1. Taxonomy (GTDB): domain Bacteria; phylum Actinomycetota; class Actinomycetes; order Actinomycetales; family Actinomycetaceae; genus Actinomyces. The sequence goes on along the minus strand of NZ_JAAIJY010000007.1, from coordinate 29,531 downwards.
ATGTCGTGTGGCGTGAGAAGCTCCGGGAGGACGCACTGCGGGCCTCGGGTCTGACGGTGGCCCGCTGGACATGGTCGCAGGCATGGGGTGACGCCGGGGCGCAGATGCTGCAGCGACTGGCCGCTGCCGGGGTCAGACCCACCGGCCGACGCTGGTGAGCCCCTCCTCCCCGCCCTCTCCCTCACTCACTCACTTCGACAAAAAATTCAAAATCGACCCGGAGCCGCGTCGTTTTTGAGAAAAATGTTGATATTGATGGGTGCCATGACATCTGCCGTGCCTGTGCTGTCCTATACCCCCGCGCTGACCGGTTTCGGGACCGGGCTGGGGCTCATCCTGGCCATCGGCGCCCAGAACGCCTGGGTGCTGCGGCAGGGGGTGCGCCGCGAGCACGTGGGGCTCGTGGTGCTCATCTGCGCGCTCAGCGACATCCTCCTCATCGCCACGGGCACCGGGGCGATCGGCTGGGTCTCCTCCATGGCTCCGTGGGTGCTTCAGGTGCTGCGCTGGGGAGGCGTTCTCTACCTTGTGGGCTTCGCCGCCTCCTCGATCCGCTCGGCGCTGCGACCCGGCTCGCTGGAGCAGTCCGAGGCCAGACCCGCCTCCTCGGTCGCCCTGACGACGCTGGCGCTGACCTGGCTCAACCCCCACGTCTACCTCGACACCGTGGTCATGCTGGGCACCGTCACCAACAGCTACGGCTCGCAGCGGTGGATGGCCGCGGCCGGTGCCATGGCGGCCTCCGTGGTGTGGTTCGCCGGGTTGGGCTTCGGGGCCCACGCCCTGTCCAAGCCACTGGCCAGCCCCCGGACCTGGCGGGTCATCGACCTGCTCGTCGCGGCCGTCATGCTGGTGGTGGCCGCTCGGCTCGCGCTAGGCGGCTGAGCCGGCCCGGTACTCGCTGCGGTACTCGCTGGTCCTGGTGTGGATGAGGCGGGGGATCGAGATGGTCTTGTCGAACAGGCCGTCGCGGTAGCCGGCCTGGAGGCCGAACAGCACCTTGAGGCGCAGTGCCATGGGGTTGCTCGTGCGGGCAACGCGCCGAAGCGTCGAGTCGGGCATCTTGCGCAGCACGCTGACGATCCTGCCGGCGTCGCGCCAGGTGGCCCGGATGGGAGGCACGTTGAGGCGGTCGAGGGCCTCGACCTCGCGCAGGAAGAAGTCGGCGCCCTCCCGCTCGGCCGCGCGCCACCAGCCGGCGCGGTAGGTGGCCTCGAGCTGCTCGACGGCGTCGCACAGGGCGTCGTAGTCGACCCCGACGACCTCGGTGCGCAGCTCCTGGGCCCGGATCCGCTCCAGGGTGGCGTGCGCCAGCGGCAGGATGGCCCGGGCGACGTCGTCGACGGCGTTGTTGCGGGTGAGGCGGTCGGCTTCCGGCAGCGGCTTGCCGTCGCGTGGCAGGCGCGCATCGACCTCCTCCAGGTGGGCGATGGAGGTGCGCAGGTCCCGGGTGAGGCGGGCGGTGGAGCGGGGGACCCCCAGGGCGATGAGCAGCTCGGTCGCGGCGCGCCACTGGAAGTCCGCGTCCTCGGACCAGTGGGTCTCCGGTCCCGTCCGGTCCGTCCGCTCCGGTGTCTGATCCGGCGACGGCGTGCTGGCGATCTGGCTGCTCATCGGGGTTGAGCCTCCTGTGGTGCGCAGGGAAACAGGTCACGCGGTCACGGGCGCTCAAGGCTGGGAGTGCGGGCCCGCGGCCGTTCGCGAGTGTCTCAAGGCAACGTGTGAGAACCCTGGTGGTTTAGCCTTCAAAGGCTGGGTTGGGTTGGCGGGTTCCCGCCTCAGGCCGGGGCGTCGTCGGGGGCCAGGACGTCGACCTGCGCGGGCAGGTCCGTGATGCCGACCGGGCAGGTGAACCCGTTGGGGCCGTGGTTGCAGTAGCCGTTGGGGTTCTTGTGCAGGTAGGCCTGGTGATAGTCCTCGGCCAGGTAGTAGGGGCCGCCGAAGCCATCCGGCGCGTCCGCTGCGTCCTCGATGGTGGTCACGCACGTGCCCAGGCCCAGGCGCGTCAGCTCGCCCTGGAAGGCCTCGCGGATCCTTGCGGCCGCCTCGTGCTGGGCGGGCGTCGTCGTCCACACCGCCGAGCGGTACTGGGTGCCGACGTCGTTGCCGTGCCGGTTCAGGTGCGTGGAGTCGTGGTTCTCCCAGAAGGTCCGCAGCAGCGTCTCGCCGCCCTCGCCGCACACGGCCGGGTCGTAGACGACGCGCACCGTCTCGGCGTGACCGGTCGCCCCGGTGCACACCTCCTGGTAGGTCGGGTTGGGCGTCTGGCCGCCCATGTACCCGACCGACGTCGAGATGACGCCGTCCTGGCGCCACAGGATGCGCTCCACGCCCCAGAAGCAGCCGGCCGCCAGGTAGAGGATCCGGCTGCCCTCGGGCCAGGGGCCGTCCAGGGGTGTCCCCAGCACCGGGTGGTCTCCGGGGGCGGGCAGGACCGGCGTCTCGCGGCCGACCGGCGCCGCGCCGCTGAGCGAGTGACGAAGGGCGTTGAACATGAGGACACGTTACTGCGCCCGGCCCCTATTCCCGCCCGCGCTTCACTGACCGCGAGGAGCCAGACGCCGAGCCGGGCATTCTTCGCGGTGTCCAACAGAAATTCTGTCGTCCTACGCGAAGAATGCCCGGCTCGGTGGAAAGAGAAATCAGACTCGCTCGACCTTGACGATCTGGGCCTTGATCTCCCGGCCGGTGGGGGCCTCGTAGGAGACGGTGTCGCCCGCGCGGTGGCCCATGAGGGCCTGACCCAGTGGGGCGTCGGGGGAGAAGACCTTGACGCCGTCGGGCACGTCCTCGGTGATCTCCTGGCCGCCCAGGGCGAAGACCTGCTCCTTGCCGGCCACCTTCGCGGTGACGATCGTGCCGGCCGAGACCGAGCCGTCGTCGGCCGCCTCGCCGATCTGGGCGTTCTCCAGGGTCTCCTCGAGCTGAATGATGCGCGCCTCGTTGAGCCCCGCCTCCTCGCGGGCCGCGTGGTAGCCGGCGTTCTCCCTCAGGTCACCCTCCTGGCGGGCCGCCTCCACGCGCTGGGCGATCTCCTTGCGCTCGGTCGTCTTGCGGTGCTCGAGCTCGGCGGACAGGCGGTCGTAGGCCTCCTGCGTGAGCCAGGTGCCCTGTGACTGCTCGGACATGGGGTCCTCCTTGGATGACTGGTGCTGGTCGCGCGGCGGCCTGCCGGGCCACCTTGCGACGACGACACCCGGCGGCTCCTCATGGGGCCGACCGGGTTTGAAGCGCGAGTCTACGCCGCAGTCTGAAAGAACACTGAATGCATGGCGGAAGGTGTTGGGGTGCTGCTGGTTCGCGGGCGCGTCCCGGGGTGGGCGAATCGGCGCTGACCTGCCCGATCGGCGTCGGCCGTGGTTATCAGGAAAACCGGTGGGAACGATAGCCGGCCCGCCGGTATGGCGGTTCGCAGCGGCCCTCGTGCAGTGCTCCCGGCACCGGCCGACCCGCCTGCCGCGCTACCGCAGCACCGCCAGGAAGCAGGCCACGCACTGGCAGGCCCACGCCGCCACGGTGCACACGTGGAAGATCTCGTGGAAGCCGAACCAGCGCGGCGAGGGGTCGGGGGTCTTGCGGGCGTAGATGACGGCGCCCAGCGTGTAGGTCACGCCGCCGGCCACCAGCAGCCACACGATCACCGGGCCGCCGGTCCTCCAGAACTGCGGCAGGAACCAGAGCGCCACCCAGCCCAGGATGACGTAGAGGGCGGTGGTGAACCATCGCGGCGCGTTCATCCACAGCAGGTTCGTGGTCGTGCCGATCGCGGCGCCGGCCCACACGATGCCCAGGACCAGTGCGGCCGTGCGCATCGGCAGCAGTGCCGCCGACAGAGGCGTGTAGGTGCCGGCGATGAGCAGGTAGATGTTCGCGTGGTCGATCCGCCGCAGCGTGGCCGCCACCCTCGCGGGCCAGTGGCCGGTGCCGATGTGGTAGACGCCGGAGTTGGCGAACAGCAGCAGCGAGCAGGTCAGGTAGATGGCGCAGGCCCACTTCAGGCCCGCCCCCGGCGCCAGCACCGTCAGCACGATGCACGCGGCCAGGGCCAACGGCGCGGTTCCGGCGTGGATCCAGCCGCGCAGCCGCGGCTTGACGGCGGCGATGACGCCCTTGGCGCTCGTGGACGCGCTGCGACGCGGTTCCGGCGCCGGCGGTGTCGGTGTCGGTGACGGCGTCGGTGACGATGGCGATGACATGGGCGTGAGCGTCCTTCTGGCTGGGTCGCGCGGGCCGGGACCTGGGCCGGTCCCGAACCTTACGAGTCCGTAGGTTACGTGAGCGTAGGTTGTCGTGGTAGCCGTCTGGAGAGCGATGTGATCCGGGCGGCACGGCCGTCCCCTCCGGCCGGCTCCCAGGCCGCCGTCGAGCGGGCCGGTGCGGCCGAACGTCCCGGCACACTCCTGTTGTGCCCTGGTAACCCTGGACGAACCTGACGGCCGGATTTGACCCGGCTGTTAGCCGTCTCGCCCAGCGCGGGAGGGACGGCGCGCGATACCGTTGGAGACGGCCCCGCGCCGTCGGGTCCCCGTCCCTACAACCCCACCGAGGAACCCCGAGGAAACGGCATGGCAGGCGACAACCTCCTCTATGACATCTACGAGCGCCGGCTGGCCGCGCGCATTGACCCGGCCACCGTGCCGCACCACGTGGGGGTCATTCTTGACGGCAACCGGCGCTGGGCCAAGTCCATGGGGTTCGGCGCCGCCCAGGGCCACAAGCGCGGCGCGGACAAGATCGAGGAGTTCCTCGGGTGGGCCGAGCAGATGGGGGTCCAGGTCGTCACCCTGTGGCTGCTGAGCACCGACAACCTCTCACGCGACCCGGCCGAGCTCTCGCCACTGCTGGACATCATCGCCCACGCCGTCGACGAGCTCGCCGAGACCGGACGCTGGAGGCTGCGGCTCGTGGGCGCCGTCGACCTCCTGCCCGAACCGCTCGCCGAGCGCCTGCGCGCCGCCGTCGCCAGGTCCCAGCCACCGGCCGCTGATGTCCCTGAGCCGAACGGGGAGACGGGAGCGGCCGCCGAGCCGGATGGCCGGCGCATGCAGGTCAACATCGCCGTCGGCTACGGGGGGCGTCAGGAGATCGCCGACGCCGTGCGCGAGCTGCTGCGCGAGCGGGCCGCCGCCGGGGCGAGCCTGGAGGACGTCGCCGCCTCCCTCAACGAGGAGGACATCACCGACCACCTCTACACCAAGGGCCAGCCCGACCCCGACCTGGTCATCCGCACCTCGGGCGAGCAGCGGCTCTCCGGCTTCCTCCTGTGGCAGTCGGTGCACTCCGAGTACTACTTCTGCGAGGTCAACTGGCCGGCCTTCCGGCGCGTGGACTTCCTGCGGGCGCTGCGCGACTTCGCCAGTCGCGAGCGCCGCCTGGGCAAGTAGGAGGACCCCGGCTGCGGGGGCTGTGGCTGCGGGGCGGCCGCGAGTGGCCCACGGGTGAAGCGCCTTCAGCGAGACGGGTGAGAATACGTGGGTGGTCAGTGACAGTCCCCGCCCTCCCCGCAGCGAGGGCGTCAATGCGGGTGCTGCCGGCGAAGGAGGCTCAGCCGGTTCGATTGTGGGAAGGGTTCCGGCTCCGCTGGTCTTCGTTGTCTCCGCCTCCTCCCAGTACCTCGGTGCGGGGCTGGCCGTCTCCCTGTTCGCGCTCATGCCGTCGACGACGGTGGCCTGGTGGCGCCTGGTGGTGGGGGCCGCCGTGCTCATGGCTCTCAGGTGCCCCTGGCGCAGGAGGTGGACGCGCAGGACGCTGGCGGCGGCCGCCGCCTTCGGGACCGCGACGGCCACGATGAATGTCATCTTCTACGCGGCGATCTCGCTGCTTCCGCTGGGCACGGCCGTCTCCCTGGAGTTCCTCGGACCGGTCTGCGTCGCCGCCATCACGGGACGGGGATGGCGGCCGCGCTGCGCGGCGGTGCTGGCGCTGCTCGGGGTCGTGTCCATCTCCGGGCTCGGCGTCGACCTGGGGCAGCCGGGGCAGAGGGCGGGCGTCCTGCTCGCGCTGGCGGCCGGTGTGGCCTGGGCGGTCTACATCCTTCTGGGGCGACGCGTGGCCGCCGCCGGGGTCGGGATCGACTCGCTCGCCGTGGGCATGGTCTTCGGCGCGCTGGTCTACGCCCCCTTCGCCGCCGGGACGGCAGGCATCGCCCTGACCTCGGCCGGCTCCGCCGCGATGGCGCTGGGGGTCGGGCTCCTGTCGACCGCGGTGCCCTACGGCCTCGATCAGGTGGTGCTCAAGCGGCTCGGTGCCGACACCTTCGCGCTGCTGTCCTCCCTCATGCCGGCGACGTCGATGCTGGTGGGGGTGGCGGTGCTGCGCCAGCTGCCCGGTGCCTGGGAGGTGATCGGGCTCGTGCTGGTCTCGGCGGCCGTCGCCCTGGCCAGCACGGACGGCCGCTCGCCGCGTCCGACGCGTCCGTCGGGTCGATAGTGGGCATACGGGCTCAAAATGTCTCAAGCGGAGACTTTTCCGCAGGCTCATCCTCCGGCCTGCGGGCTTCACGACTGAGCTGCACCGTGAAACCGCTGGTCAGGACGGCTCGCTGGCTGTAACGATGAGCAGCTGCAGGATGAAAAGTCGCCCAGAGTGACACATCGGGGGCTACGGGGCGGTCCTCGCCGTATCCCGACAGGCCCCAGCCTCTCGGGAACTCTCGGGTGAGTCCTGAAGGCCCAGTGAATCCGGAGCGTCCGGCGTGCGTGTGAGCGGCGCCCTTGGGGAACGGCGGAATCTCGGGCAGGATGTCTCCTGGTCCGGGCGCCGCCCGGCCTGGCTGGTGCCCCGGTCCCGGCGCGCGTCGACTCACCGACGCTGTGCGCTGTGGAGCCGCGAACGCCGGCACCCACGCACCGACGCGCACGCTGCCAGCGACTCGCGTCGGCGTGCCGCGGTCCCAACCGACAGGACCCTCGTGGCCGCACACCGCCCTTCCGCCTCCCACCGCTTCGCCTCCGGAAAGACCCCGGCCGCCGGGGAGGCCACCTTCGCCTCCCTCGGCGTGGACTCCGACCTCGCCGCCGACCTCGACGCCCGCGGCTTCACCGCGCCCTTCCCCATCCAGGCCGCCACCCTGCCCGACACCCTCGCCGGACGCGACGTCCTGGGCCGCGGCCGCACCGGCTCGGGCAAGACGCTGGCCTTCAGCCTCCCGCTGGTCCAGCGCCTGGCCCAGCAGGACAAGGCCCGCCCCGGTCACCCCATCGGCCTGGTCCTGGCCCCCACCCGCGAGCTCGCCCTCCAGATCGCCGAGGTCATCGAGCCCCTGGCCCGCGTCGTCGACATGGACGTGACCACCATCTTCGGCGGGGTCTCCGCCAAGCCTCAGGAGAAGGCCCTCAAGGCGGGGGTCGACGTCGTCGTCGCCTGTCCCGGCCGCCTCCTGGACCTCATGGGCCAGGGCCTCATCGAGCTCGACGAGGTCGAGATCACCGTCCTGGACGAGGCCGACCACATGGCCGACCTCGGCTTCCTGCCCAACGTCCGCCGCATCCTGCGCGCCACCCCGCGGCGCGGCCAGCGCCTGCTCTTCTCCGCCACCCTCGACAACGGTGTGGACACGCTGGTCAAGGAGTTCCTGCACGAGCCGCTCCAGCACTCCGTGGACCCCTCGACCTCGCCCGTGGACGCCATGGCCCACCGCGTGTGGATGGTGGCGGACAAGACCGCCAAGGACGGCCTCGTGCGCCGGCTCGCCTCCGGGCAGGGGCAGCGGATCCTGTTCACCCGCACCAAGCACCTCGCCCGGCGCCTGGCCCGTAAGCTCGTCCAGGCCAGCATCCCAGCCGTCGAGCTGCAGGGCAACATGAGCCAGAACGCGCGCGAGCGCGCCATGCGGGCCTTCTCCACCGGGCAGGTCCACGTCATGGTCGCCACCGACATCGCCGCGCGGGGCATCGACGTCTCCGGCGTCGAGCTGGTCGTCCACGTCGACCCGCCCGCCGAGCACAAGGCCTACCTGCACCGCTCCGGACGCACCGCCCGCGCCGGGGCCGCCGGAACCGTCATCACCCTCGTCCTGCCCGAGCAGAAGCACGACGTCCAGGTCCTGCTCAAGAAGGCGCGGATCCGCGCGGATATCGAGCGCATCCGGCCCGACGACGACGCCGTCACGGCCCTTGTGGGGCAGGTCGCCGACGCCGTCGCCCTCGAGGACATGCCCGAGGGCGTGGCCGTCAAGGGCGGCAGCCCCAGTGGGCGGGCCTCCACCGGGCGTCCGGGCCACGGCCATGCGGAAGCCGGGCGAGACCGGGCCGGTCACGGCGGCCGCGGCCGCGGGGCCAAGCGGCGCGGCGGGAGCAGCAGGAGCGGCGCGCGCGGGGCAGGCCAGTCCGCCGGCCGCGGCGGGCAGAGCAGACGCAGCGGAACTGGCGGACGGCGCCACGGGGCTGGCCGGTGATGGAGATCCGGCCCAGATTCCCGCGATGAGCCGCAATCGGCGGACGCCCTGGAGGTTGACGCCGTCGGGCTGCTCCGCAGCCTTGCCGCCCCCAGGTCGGCCGGCCGGCGCTGGCCGCGCGGGAGTGAGGAGGCGGTGCTACGGTCGAGTGGCTGACGAAGACCGGGAGAGTGAGTGGAGATCGTGGCAGCGCATCTTTCGCGTCGCGCCCTGACCGGGGCGATGGCGGGTCTGTTCCTGGCCGGGTGCGCTCCCCGCGGGCCGCAGCAGGCGGCCGCGCACCCCAGCCCACCGCCGCACCTGCGCTCACGCGGTCCGAGTGTCGCCCCGAGCCTGCGACCGACGTCCGGAGACCTGTCGGTCCCCGCCGCCTTCTCCTACACCGACACCGATGACGAGACCTCCGACTGCATCTTCTACGCGGCCACCGACGTGCCGGTGGGTCTGGTCGTCTACCTCGACGGTGACGGTCAGCCCTTCCACAGCCAGGGCGGCCAGAGCCGTGGCGAAAGGTCCCAAGGCGGCCTGGCCGGTGCCGGGGGAGTGGTCGAGGCGGCGGGCGCCCGCGGCTACGACGTCGTCTCGGTGCGTTCTCCCGGGGATGAGGGGATCTGGTGGCTGGATGACCAGGATGAGAAGGTCCGCTTCCTGGAGGAGGCGCTCGACTACGTGGCGGCCGAGTGCGGGGCCAACACGGAGCAGGTCTGGCTCGTGGGCTACTCCGGCGGCTCGGAGTTCATCAGCCAGTGGTTCTTCCCCGCCTACGCCGAGCGTATGGTGGGCGGCGGCTTCCTTCTCTTCGGGGGCGGTGATGCGCCGGAGAGCGGGACGTCGACGTTCTCCGACGACGTCAAAGGGCGACTCCGGCTGAACTGGGTGACTGGGACGCGCGACGTGCCCGGCGACAGCGTCGACGGCTTCGACGGCATCGGGCATGCCCGCAACAGCCTGGCCTACTACCGCTCGGCGGGATTCAGCCGCACCTGGAGCGAGTGGCCCGACGACGACCACGGCAGCATCACCGAGAAGTTCGGCCGCTACCTCGGCCGAGTGCTCGACGCTGCCAAGGAGGGCGGCTGAGCTCGCCTGCCGGTGGCTTAAGAAGGTCCGGGCAGGGGCGGCCTGGGCCTGGCGGTGCGTGCGGCCTTGTCGGGCCGGTGCCTGCCGGGTTGGCTCTGGCCTGCGGCGGGCAACTCGCTTCCCATGCCCACCACGGTCCACGAGCTTCGCGGGCAGTCCTACATGAGGCACCGAGCCTCTTACGCGGGCATCCTTGATGAGTCTCGTCGAGGTGTGGACATGGTGGAGCGTCGCCGGCCATAATGGTGGGGAGCCACCCGGGTAACGGCCGGGCGACTCCCCTAGCAAGGGAATGGCTTAGCCGATCCACTTGCTGAGGGCATCCACAAGGACACCGACGGCCCGGACAAGGCGAGCGAGAGAGTTAAGGATTTCGCTCACCTTCCGGGCCGTTACCTTGTCCTTGGGGACTCTGACGTGTCGACCTCTCGGCTTGGACACGGCCCTCACCTCCTTCCCAGCTCCTCTCCTCCCCGACAAGGACAACGGGTGTTCCGGGAGAAGGTGCCGAAGGGAGGCAAGGCCCCATCATGCCAGTCCGCACCTCCCGCTGACCCCCGCCCGCAACTCGGCGTCAGCCCCGACCAGCAGCAGCCCGTGATCGGCGCCCTATGCTGGCCCCGCCTCCCGCACGAGGTTCAACTCTGGTCACTACTGAGCCCGACACAGGTAAGTCACTCACCCCGCCTGCATCACGTCGGCTCACGCTGGGGGCCGGTATGGGTGGTCGGGACGGCGAAGAAAGATGGATAGATGTCAGTTTTCGTTGCCGAATCGCGAAAACCTGGTACCAGCGGAGCGCGACGAGGGATTGCCCACCACCATTATGGTGTTACCATAATGGCGTGCCGTTCGAGTTCTCCTCCTCCGCCGACAAGCACGGGATTCCCCGCGAGGACGCCGTATATGCGGTGCTGCACCATGCCGGATACGCCGACCTTCCGGCGAGGCGGCCGGGGGAGAGGAGCTTCATGTTCGTTGGTCTGCCCCATCAGCATGCCATGCGCTACATCGAGGTCGGCGTCGCCGTCGACGGCCGCGGCAACCGCAAGATCTTCCATGCCATGGAAGTGACGGACCTGTACCGCTATATCGTCCCGCGGGACGACCGCTGAACCACAGGAGAGGGGAATCGATCATGGCCGAGATCAACGAGCGTAATGATGACGCCTACTATGACGCCTATGACGAGGACATCGTCGCCGGCCGCGTGAAGCCCGTACGTACCACCCTGCGCACCAGCCCGGGCACCCGCGTCAGCGACGACGAGCTCGACGCAATCTTCCGAGGTCGTCCCAACCTGGGGGAGGTTCACGCGACCGGTGCCGGCCGGTCCCCGGCCCGCCACGTGCGCTTCAGCCCCGCCACCGACGCGGCCCTCACTGAGTACGTGAGGACACACGGCACTACCACGAGCGCAGTGATCCGCGACGCCGTCGAGAAGTACCTCGCCAGCGCCTGAACCACGCTGCTGCCAACACCGAGGCCGCCACCAGGCCGGAGCGGGGGTGCTGGTTCCCGTCATCGACCCAGCCGACGCGGCCCGTCACCGGTGAGGGCATCGGCCAGGTGATTGCCGACGCGCCGCACCGCGCCGACATTCAGGCGACTGCCCTCCAGGTCCGTCACACCTTCGCTACAGAGCTCCTGGCCGCAGGCACTGACAGCCGAGTTGTATGCGCCAATCATCACTGCCGACAACCGCACGCTACCTCGGCATCAGCCCCAAGCAGCGCCAGAACGAGCGAGGGGAGATCCTACGAGCCCGGCTGGCCCAGGCGGCCCACCAAGCCGCCCAAGCGGCGACCAAGGAAGCCCGAAAGAAGAGGAAGTAATCATGACGACCACACCGTTCCGGCAGGCCGAGGCCGAGGCCCTGGCCGCCATGACCCCGGACGAGCGCGCCCGATTCGATGCTGCTGAGGCCGAGGAAGAGGCCCGCCTGCAGCTCGCCGAGCTTGTTTACGCCGCACGCACGCGTGCAGGACTGACCCAGACCGAGCTGGCCAGACGCATGGGAACCCAGCAGTCAGTCATCTCCGCCATCGAGAACGGTGGACAGGTCCCCTCCGTCTCGACTCTCTGGCGTATCGCCCGCGCGCTGGACCTGCGCCTGACCATCGACATGGCCGCCGCGAGCTGACAACCAACCCTCCCGATCAGTACATTCAGCCGCCTGCGCGGCAAGGTGCGCTGGACCGCGGGTGACTTGGCTATGGCTGCTGAGGTGTTCGGAGTAGGGGTTGCCTACCTCTATCCCACCCGCAGTGAGGGCGGCTGGGTGCCAGCACCTTACGTCCCGGGTACGGAAAAGGCCCCGGTGGTTCCTTCCGGGGCCGAGGCTGGGGCTGTACCCCCTGTGGGGCTCGAACCCACGACCTTCGGATTAAAAGTCCGCAGCTCTGACCAACTGAGCTAAGGGGGCGCACCGACGGCCGGAAGCGGAGTCCAGACGTCGTCGGCAGGGGTCAGCATAACCGGACAACCGACCGCTGTGTCGAACTCGCCGCGCCGCTGGCCCCTCAGCTCACCGCCGGCCCCTCAGACTCGCCGCCCGCCTCGCCCACCTCCGCCGTCGGCCGGAAGTGAACCGTTGCGGATCGGCGCCTCGGCCGCGAGACAATGGGGCCGCGCGCGGTCGCCGGCGCGCCCGCCCCGCGTGAGGAGTCCCCATGGTCCGCCAGTTCCACCGCCCCGCCCGGCTCGACCCCGAGGCCGCCGAGCAGATCGAGGGCAGCGCCGACACCGCCGTCGCCTCCGAGCTCGCCCACCGCGCCGCCCAGGCCCTCATCGGCGGCTTCCCAGGCACCGAGACCGAGGACGACCCCATCACCCGCTCCGGCGTCGTCGCCGCGGTCGCCACCAACGGCGTCGACGACATCGCCGAGCTGTGGGCCGACTCCCCGGCCACCACCCTGCCCGGCACCCTGTGGCGCCTGTTCCTCGTGCGCGAGTGGATCCGCCGCGACCCCGGGCTCGTGGCCCGCCGCTACGCCACCGTCGTCGACCTCACCGGGGCCGACGACGACGCCACCGCCCGCCTCGAGACCGCCCTCGGCCAGGCGCGCGCCGTGCCTGCCCCCGCCGAGCTGCGCGAGCGCCTCGACGTCGTGCTGACCGGTGGCGTCGAGGACTCAGTCACCGAGATCGCCCCGCTGCTGACCGCCACCGCCGACTTCCTGCGGGCCCTCGCGGCCGGCTCCAACCCCGTGTGGATCGAGGACGACGCCGATGAGCTCGCCGACCGCGTCACCCGCCGCGACTCCGCCCTCCTGGCCACCGCCGACGAGCTGACCGACTCCGCCCGCCGCGCCGCCGCCGGCCTGCTCGACTGAGGGCGCCTCCCGGAGGCCGTCGGGGATCTGAATGTCCAAAACTGCAGCAAAGGGACCCAAGAACTCTTCAACGCGAAAGCAGAACCTTGGAATTGTGCGGTTCTGCGTCGCCGGCTTGAGCCCGATCGGAGGCTTTGCCGCAGATTTGGACAAGCGCGCCGGGCAGGGAGCTGATCGGGCCCCGTCGGTGGGCCCGCACAGGGGCCCGAGGAGCAGGAGAAGCGGGCCAGGTCCCGGCCTGGCCGCGCTCCCCGCAACCGGGACGTGATCACCGCCCCACAAGGTCGCCCGGACGTGGGACCATGTGGCCATGACCAACGACGCGCCCCACTCCGCCCCCACGCCGCTCTCCCGCTTCCTGGGCGGGTGGATGCGTCACCCGAGCCCCCAGGAGCCCGAGGAGCAGCCGGCCGACGACACCCCGGAGGCCGCCGTCGAAGCGACCGGGGCGCCCGAGGCTGTCGAGAGCACCGAGGGCGCTGAGGTTGTCGAGGTTGCCGAGGCTCCCCAGTCGGCCGCCTCTCCCGAGGCGGCCGCGACCAAGGCGGATCCCGCCGCCTCCACCACCTCCGCCGGTCCCACCAACGGCTCCGCTGCTCCCACCGAGACCGCAGTCGAGCCCGCCCGGCCCGCCGTCGCCCCCGAGGGCGCCACGAGCGCCGACGAGCCCGACGGCCCCGAGTCATCGGACCCCGACGCCGACGACGCCGAGGAGGAGCACATCATCGAGGTCGCCGACCCGCGCGACTTCGCCGACGACTCCGGCCCCCAGTACGAGGACGAGGACTTCGACGAGATCATCGACGGCGAGGCCGCCCCGGCCCCCGGCCCCGTCGGCACGGCGACCCCCGCGATCGCCCCGTCCTCCATCACCTCCGCCAGCTCGCAGTCGGCCCCCTCCGCAGCCGAGACCCTGGCGACGCCCTCGACCGCGACGCCGGGGGAGCGCGGCACCTTCGTCCCCGGCAGCGCCGCCAGCTCGGGCCACGCCGTCAGCCCCGCCAGCGCCGCCTCCTCAGCCTCCTCAGCCTCCTCACTGAGCTCGGCCAGCGCCGCCGACGCCGCGGCCTCGGCCGCCTCCGCCGACACCGCCCAGGTCGACCCCGAGGACCTCCTGCCGCCGCTGAAGTCCTTCAAGAACCGCTTCATCGACCGCGAGCTGACCTGGATGGACTTCAATGAGCGCGTCCTGGAGCAGGCCGAGGACCGCACCCTGCCCCTGCTGGAGCGCGCCTGGTTCCTGGCGATCTTCTCCTCCAACCTCGACGAGTTCTACATGGTGCGCGTCGCCGGGCTCATGCGCCGCATCAAGGCCGGCATCACCCCGGTGCGCGCCTCCGGCCTGGACGCCAACCAGGTCCTGGCCCAGGTCACCAGCCGCGCCAAGGAGCTCACCGCCCGCCAGGCCGCCCTCTTCCAGGAGGACATCCGCCCCGCCCTGGCCGAGCACAACGTGAACATCCTGGGCTGGGACGAGCTCAACTCCGATCAGCAGGAGCGCCTGACCCGCTACTTCCGCCACCAGATCTACCCGGTCCTCACCCCGCTGGCGGTCGACCCCTCCCACCCCTTCCCCTACATCTCGGGCCTGTCCCTCAACCTCGCCGTCATCCTGCGAAACCCGCGCAGCGGCAAGGAGCACTTCGCCCGTATCAAGGTGCCCGACTCCCTGCCGCGCCTGGTCCAGGTCCCCGGCCGCGAGCTCGACGCCGCCGACAAGTCCGCCGGCTGCGCCGTCATCCCCCTCGAGGTCGTCATCGGCCAGCACCTCGACCACCTCTTCCCGGGCATGGACATCCTGGAGCACCACCTCTTCCGGGTCACCCGCAACGAGGACCTCGAGGTCGAGGAGGACGACGCCGAGAACCTCCTCAAGGCCATGGAGAAGGAGCTCGAGCGGCGCCGCTTCGGCGACTGCGTGCGCCTGGAGGTGGAGAACACCATCTCCTCCTTCACCCGCCGCTACCTGGTGCGCGCCCTGGGCCTCAAGGCCGACGACGTCTTCGAGCTGCCCGCGCCCCTGGACCTGACCTGCCTCAACCAGCTCCACGACCTGGACATCCCCGACCTGAAGTATCCGCGCTTCGTGCCGGTGACCGCCGCGGGCCTGGCCGCCTACGAGTCCTCCTCGGCGCCGGACGTCTTCGCCGCCATGCGCGAGCACGACGTCCTCCTGCACCACCCCTACGACTCCTTCTCCACCTCCGTCCAGGAGTTCGTGGCCCAGGCCGCCGCCGACCCCAAGGTCCTGGCCATCAAGCAGACCCTCTACCGCACCTCCGGGGACTCCCCGATCGTGGACGCCCTCATCGAGGCCGCCGAGGCCGGCAAGCAGGTCGTCGCCATCGTGGAGATCAAGGCCCGCTTCGACGAGGAGGCCAACATCTCCTGGGCCCGCAAGCTCGAGCGCGCCGGCGTTCACGTCGTCTACGGCATGGTGGGCCTCAAGACGCACTGCAAGCTGCTGCTGGTGGTGCGCCAGGAGTCCGACGGCCTGCGCCGCTACTGCCACGTCGGCACCGGCAACTACCACCCCAAGACCGCCCGCGGCTACGAGGACCTGGGGCTTCTGACCTGCGACCGCGACGTCGCCCAGGACCTGACCACCCTGTTCAACCAGCTCTCCGGCTACGCCCCGCGGGCCCGCTTCCGTCGCCTGCTCGTGGCGCCCCGCGGCCTGCGCGACGGGCTCGTCGAGCACATCGAGCAGGAGATCGCCAACCGCAGGGCCGGCCTGCCCGCCTGGATCCGCATCAAGGTCAACTCCATCGTCGACGAGACCGTCATCGACGCCCTCTACCGCGCCTCACGCGCCGGGGTGCAGGTCGACATCGTCGTGCGCGGCATCTGCGGCCTGCGCGCCGGCGTCGAGGGCCTCAGCGAGAACATCCGCGTGCGCTCCATCCTGGGGCGCTTCCTGGAGCACTCGCGCATCTACGCCTTCGCCGGCGGCGGCCGGACCACGCTGTTCATCGGCTCGGCCGACCTCATGCACCGCAACCTCGACCGCCGCGTCGAGTCCCTGGTGCGCATCACCGACCCCGCCATGGTCGAGGACCTCGAGTGGCTGGTGACCCACTGCGCCTCCGACGACGTCTCCTCCTGGCACCTCCAGCCCGACAGCTCCTGGGAGCGCCACCTGTTCGACGCCGAGGGCAACCGCCTCGAGGACATCCAGGACAGCCTCATGGCCCGGGCGCGCTCGCGCGTCAAGGGTCGTCACTGAAGACGGCCGTGCCATGAGTCCGTCCAGCAGTAAGAACGGCTCGCGCGAGACGGTGCGGGCCGCCGGCGCCCTCGTGTGGCGCGAGAAGGGCAAGCACCTCGAGGTGCTCCTGGTCCACCGCCCCCGCTACGACGACTGGTCCATCCCCAAGGGCAAGGTCGACCCCTGCGAGTCCGTGCGCACCTGCGCCGTGCGCGAGGTCGCCGAGGAGACCGGCGTCCAGGTGATCCTGGGCCAACCGCTCAGCCGCGTGCGCTACAAGATCGGCGACGGCACCCGCAAGGAGGTCCACTACTGGGCCGCCCGCGTCGCCCCCGGCTCCTCGGCCGCCGTCGCCGCCCGCGCCGCCGTCAAGCCCGCCTCCACCAAGGAGATCGACGACGTCGAGTGGTTGCGCGTGGGCCAGGCCCGCAAGCGCCTGACCCACTCCTACGACCGAGATCTGCTCGGAGAGCTGGTCGACCTGTGGGAGGACGGCAAGCTCGACACCTGGACCCTGGTCCTCGTGCGCCACGGCCGCGCCGTCAAGCGCTCGGTGTGGAACCGCCCCAAGGAGCGGGACAAGGAGACCGACGAGGCCACCCGCCCCCTGACCCACGACCAGGGTGAGACCCGTGCCCGCGCCCTCGTCCCGATCCTGGCCGCATACGGGGTTGGCCGGGTCATCACCAGTCCCTGGAAGCGCTGCGTGGACACGGTCGCCCCCTACGCCACGGCCGCCGGCCTGACCCTGGAGACGGCCGGGGCCCTGACCGAGATGGCCCACGCCGAGCGCCCCAAGGGTGCGCGCTCGGTGGTCAAGAAGGTCCTGGGCGCGCGCGAGGAGCCGACGGCGCTGTGCACCCACCGGCCCGTCCTGCCCACCATCATGGACGTCGTCTCCCAGTACGCGCCCGGCAAGCTCCTGCGCTCCGTGCCCGACCGGGACCCCTGGCTCAAGACGGGGGAGATCCTCGTGGTCCACATGGCCCGCCGCCCCCGCGGCAAGATCCGCGCCGTCGCCATCGAGAAGCAGCGCCCAGTCCTGTCCGAGGGGCGCTGAGCGCGCGCCGAGCGCTCTCTGAGGCCGAGGCCGTATCCGACGTCGTCCGACGTCGTCGGAACCCGGTGGCGGTCCTCACAAGAGGAGTTCACCCGCTGTTTACCGCAGTCACCCGGAACCTTCATCCGGGGCGCCTATCGTCTGCGCTGCCAGACATCCGCCCGGCACCCGACTGAAACCCCGACTCAGCGAGGAGAGCCTGTGCTCCTGACCCGTCGCGGCGCCCTGGGCGCCCTGAGCGCGGCCGCCCTGACCGCGCTGGCCGCCTGCGGGCGCGACGCCGGCGCCCCCGACCCCAACGCCTCCAGCGACCTGGAGGGAGAGATCCGCGGCGCGGGCGCCACCTCCCAGTCCGACGCGCAGGACGCCTGGATGAACGCCTTCATGGGCGCCAACCTACGCGCCACCGTCGACTACGCCGGCGGCGGCTCCGGGGCCGGGCGCACCAAGCTGGTCGAGGGCGCCGTCGACTTCGCCGGTACCGACACCCCCATGACCACCGCCGAGATCGACAAGATCGGCGGCGTCGTCGAGCTGCCCCTCTACATCTCCCCGATCGCCGTGGCCTACAACCTGCCCGGCCTCACCGGAGAGTCCCACGTCAACATGACCGGCGAGATCCTCGCGAAGGTCCTCGCCGGTGCCATCACCCGCTGGAACGACCCCGCCCTGGTCGCCCTCAACCCCGAGGCCGCGCTGCCGGACCGGCGGATCATCGTCGTCGGCCGCTCCGACGACTCCGGCACCACCAAGGCCCTGACCACCTACCTGGCCACGATCGCCCCCGAGGTCTGGACCCACGAGCCCGAGGAGACCTGGCCGCTGCGCGGGGGCCAGTCCGGCGACGGCACCGCCGGCATGATCCAGACCGTCTCCGCCGCCGTCGGCGCCATCGGCTACGCCGACGCCTCCAAGGTGCCCTCCACGCTGGGAACCGTCGCCATCGGCAGCTCGGACAAAGACGGCTCCGACAAGGACGACTCGGACAAGTCGGGTAAGAAGGACTCGGACGCGTCGGACAAGGATGGCTCCGGCGAGTCGGACAACGGTGACTCGGAGAAGTCCGACCAGGACGGCTCGGACAAGTCGGGTGAGAAGGACTCGGACGCGTCGGGCAGGTTCGTCTCCGTCTCAGCCGACGCCGCCGCAGCCGCCCTCGACGCCGCCACCCTGAGCGCCGAGGCCGACGAGACCCGCCTGGTCTACACCCCCAGCCCGGACGCCGACGGCGCCTACCCCATCGTCCTGGTCTCCTACCTCGTCGCCCGCCTGAGCTACGACGACGCCGAGATCGCCGCCATCGTCAAGGCCTACCTGCGCTTCGCCGCCTCCACCAGGGGCCAGGACACCTCGTCCAAGGCCACCGGCTGCGCCCCCATCACCCGGGAGATGCGCGAGAAGATCAATGCCGCCATCGACAAGATCGAGGCCTGAGCCGCTGGCCGGCCAGTCGCCGCACCGGACCGCACCGAACCGCACCGCACATGCCCACCGACAACCCACCCGCCCAGCCGCCGCCCCAGACACCCCGAGGAGGGTCAGCCGTGGCCAGCACCACCGCACCGTCGTCGGCCCCACCGCCCCCAGCGGGCGCCGTGACCGCGCCCGATGCCGCCGATAACGCCGCCATCCAGCCCGGGAAGGCCCCCGGGCAGACCGGCAACCGGATCTTCACCGGCCTGTCCTTCGGGGCCGGCACCCTCATCATGGTGGTGCTCGCCCTCGTGGCCGCCTTCCTCATCCGGGAGGCCCTGCCCGCCCTGACGGCCTCGCGCGAGACCCTCGAGTCGGTCTCCTTCATGCGCGAGAGCGGGCTGTGGGGCTACGTGGCCCCGCTCGTCTTCGGCACGCTGCTGTCCTCGACCATCGCCCTGGGCGTCGCGGTGCCGCTGAGCATCGGGGTGGCCCTGTTCATCTCCCACTTCGCCCCGCGCCGCCTGGCCCAGGTGCTGGGGTACATGGTCGACCTCCTGGCCGCCATCCCCTCGGTGGTCTTCGGCCTGTGGGGCTTCCTGTGGCTCGTGCCCCTGCTCGACCCGGTCAACACCTGGCTGACCGAGAACCTCGGCTTCATCCCGCTGTTCGCCGACTACACGGCCCCGGCCAAGAACATCACCACCGCCTCCCTGGTGCTGGCCGTCATGATCCTGCCGATCATCACCGCCACCATCCGCGAGATCTTCCTCCAGACCCCCACCCTCCAGGAGGAGGCCTCCCTGGCCCTGGGCGCCACCCGCTACGAGATGATCCGTCAGGCAGTCCTGCCCTTCGGCCGCTCCGGCATCATCTCCGCCTCCATGCTGGGGCTCGGGCGCGCCCTGGGCGAGACCATGGCGGTCCTCATGATCCTCTCTCCCGGCATGGGGCTGAACCTGCGCATCCTCCAGGCCGGCCAGCACCAGACCATCGCCGCCAACATCGCCTCGCAGTTCCGCGAGGCCTACGGACTGAGCGTCAACGTGCTCATCGCCACCGGCCTGGTCCTGTTCATCATCACCTTCGCGGTCAACTCCCTGGCGCGGTGGATCATCGCGCGCCGCTCCGAGTTCTCAGGAGCCAGCTGACATGACACCCACGAACACGCCCGACCCGGCTGGCGGCCCCGCTGCCGACCCCAGGTCTAGCACGGCCTCCGACGGCGTCGACCTGCGCCCCGAGCCCGCCGGCCCTACTGGCCCCACTGGCTCTGCTGCCGACGGTTCCGCCGATCCGGCCGGCGCGGCGCCCGCCCCCAAGTCCCTCAAGGCCGCGCTCGCGGCCGCCGAGGCCCCGGCCGCCCCCGTCGACCCCCTGGCCGACCCGCCCTCCATCGAGGGCGTGCCCCTGACCTCCTACCGCCTGCCCGACTGGTTCATCTGGGCGGCGCTGGGAGCCGCCTTCGTCGTCGTCGGCGGGGTCGGGCTGCTGGCCGGCTGGAGCATCGCCGCCGTCGTCACCCTGACCGCCCTGACGTGGGTGGTGGGCGCCACGGCCGTCTCCTGGGTGCGCGAGGGCGAGCGCTGGGGCCGCAACACCCTGGTGACCCTCCTCATCTACCTGTCCTTCGCCATCGTCATGGTGCCGCTGGTCTCCCTGGTGTGGATGGTCCTGTCCGGCGGCTCGGCCCGCTTCGGCTACGACTTCCTCACCACCAACATGCGCGGCGCCGACGCCTCCAACGGCGGCTTCTACCACGGCATCGTCGGGACCCTCCAGATCACCGGGATCGCCACGCTCATCTCGGTGCCGCTGGGCCTGTTCACCGCCATCTTCCTCGTGGAGTACAACGGCGGCTGGATCGCCCGGGCCATCACCTTCCTCGTCGACGTCATGACCGGCATCCCCTCGATCGTGGCCGGGCTGTTCGCCTACTCGATCTTCCTCGTCGCGGCCGGACCCCGCTACCAGGCCGGCATCATCGGTGCCGTCGCCCTGAGCGTCCTCATGACGCCGGTGGTCATCCGCGGCGTGGAGGAGATGCTCAAGCTCGTCCCCTCCCATCTGCGCGAGGCCTCCTACGCGCTCGGCGTGCCCAAGTGGCTCACCATCGTCAAGGTCGTGCTGCGTACCGCGGTGGCCGGCATCACCACCTCCGTCATGATCGCCATCGCCCGCGTCATCGGCGAGACCGCGCCGCTGCTCATCACCGTGGGCCTGACGATCCGCACCAACACCAACCCGCTCGACGGCTCCATGGCCACCCTGCCGGTGCTCGTCTACGACCAGTACTCCCGTGGTGAGGCCGCCGCCATGGAACGCGCCTGGGCCGGGGCGCTGACCCTCATCATCCTCGTCATGCTGCTCAACCTCGCGGCTCGCCTCATCTCGAAGTACTTCAGCCCCAAGGGCGGCCGGCGCTGAGCCCGGCCCGAGCCGCAGCGCGCCCAGTACCTCCAGAGCCCCCAGAGCACTCCACCGTCCACCTCAGGTAAAGGAACCGACGTGTCCAAGCGCATCGACGTCATCGGCGAGAACATCTACTACGGCGACTTCCTGGCCGTCAAGGACGTCAACGTCGTCATCGAGCCCAAGTCCGTCACCGCCCTCATTGGCCCCTCCGGCTGCGGGAAGTCCACCTTCCTGCGCACCCTCAACCGCATGCACGAGACCATCCCCGGCGCCCGCGTCGAGGGCCAGGTCATCGTCGACGGCGTCAACCTCTACGGCCCCGGCGTCGACGCCGTCCAGGTGCGCCGCGCCATCGGCATGGTCTTCCAGCGGCCCAACCCGTTCCCCACCATGTCCATCGCCGAGAACGTCCTGGCCGGCGTGCGCCTCAACAACCGCCGGATCAAGAAGTCCGACGCCGACGACCTGGTGGAGGCCTCCCTGCGCGGGGCCAACCTGTGGGACGAGGTCAAGGACCGCCTCGACCGGCCGGGGCTGGGACTCTCGGGCGGCCAGCAGCAGCGCCTGTGCATCGCCCGCGCCATCGCGGTCAAGCCCGCCGTCCTGCTCATGGACGAACCCTGCTCCGCCCTGGACCCCATCTCCACGCTGGCGATCGAGGACCTCATCTCCGAGCTCAAGACGGACTACACGATCGTCATCGTCACCCACAACATGCAGCAGGCCTCGCGTGTAAGCGACATGACCGGCTTCTTCAACCTGGAGGCCACCGGTAAGCCCGGCCACCTCGTCGAGTACGACTCCACCGACAAGATCTTCTCCGCCCCCAGCGAGCAGGCCACCGAGGACTACATCTCCGGCCGCTTCGGCTGAGGGGGCGGGTACGCCACCGATCGGATCCGTCGAGTCGGACATTTTTCGCGTAGGACAACCGTTTTTCGGTAGGGCTACGCGAAAAATGCCCGACTCGGTATCAGGAGAGTGAGGACGTCGGGCCGGAGAGCGCCAGTCGGCGCGAATGCCGCTCGCGGCGGCTTGAGTTGGAGCCCGGGGCCCGTCACGGCCCGACGCCGCCCAAGAGTGTACAGGTCCGGAACACAGGCGGCGCCGGTGTCCACCAGTCGGTCGGGAGCGCTGTACCACGGCCCTGCCGAACCTGCCCGGACTAGGCCTGACGTCCCCGCCTCTACGCGTCCTCGGGGGCGTCCAGGCGGTAGCCGACGTTGCGGACCGTGCCGATGAGGTGGTCGTGCTCGGTGCCCAACTTGGCGCGCAGACGACGAATGTGGACATCCACCGTGCGCGAGCCGCCGATGTAGTCCTCGCCCCACACCTCGTGCAGGAGCGCGTCGCGGGTCAGCACCCGCCCCTGGTTGGCGGCCAGGAACTTCAGCAGCTCGAACTCCTTGTAGGTCAGGTCCAGGATCGAACCGCGCAGGCGGGCCGTGTAGGCGGTGACGTCGATGACGAGGTCGCCGACGTCGATGCGGTCGTCGTCGACCTCGTCCACCACCGGGACGTGGGCGCGCAGCAGCCGCAGCCGGGCCGAGAGCTCGGCGGGCTTGGCGCCGGCCATGACGAAGTCGGCGGCCCCCCAGTCGATCTGCACGGCGGCGGCACCGCCCTCCTCCAGGATGAGGATGATGGGCGGGCAGTCCATGGGACCGGTGAAGAGCTGGCACAGGGCGCGGGCCCGGGTCAGGTCCCCGCGCGCGTCGATCATGACGACGTCGGCGCTGTCCACCTCCGCATAGGAGGAGGGGATCGGGGGAAGGCACTCCACCTGGGAGTCGAGGAAGGAGGTTGCGGGCAGGACATCGGTGGCGTCGCTCTCACGAGTGAACATGATGATCCGCATGACTGCTCCCTCCGGGGCTCTCGACCGGGACTCACCGGCGCAGACGAGCTGAGCAGCGGCGATACTGTCGGGGCAAGTCAACCACACCTGGCCGAGAGCGGAATCCGCGGGGAGACAAATGACCGGATCGGGAGACGCCGGAGTGGGGCCCGCGGCCGTCCGGGTGTGGGACGATGCGTGCTGTGACTACCCATCACCGACGAGCTCAGCAGGCTGCACGCGCCCGTGGAGCCTCCCGTGACTCCCGCGACGACTCCAGCGGTGCGGCCGTCCCGACGGCGCCTGCGGCCGTCCGTGGCGCAACGGACTGGGCCAGTGTCATCGGCTCGGGCGACCCAGGTGGCTCGGGCGGCTCCGGGCGGTCGACCGCTTCGGCCGCCTCCCCGCGCTCAGCCCGTTCGGCGGCCTCCGGTGACTCGGCCGGTTCTCCCGACGCCCCGGCATCGGCCCGATCGGGAGACTCGGTGGACACCCTCAACCTCGCCGAGGACCTCGGTTACGCCACTCGCCGGGCCTCCAACCGCCCCAAGGAGCCGGGCCTGGTGGACCCGGCCTGGACCCGGCTCGCCTTCGCAGGCCTGGTGCCGCTGCTGCTGGCGGTCGGCTCCGTGCTGCCCGGATGGGTGAGGCTGGTCCTCGTGGCCCTCCTGGTGCCGACCGCAGCCCAGGGCTGGCCCGCGCTCGTGCGCGCCCGGCACGACCTGGGGGCCACGATCGTCATGACGATCAGCGGCCTGGCGGCCGCGACCAGCGTCTACCTCCTCGACGACATGGGGGTCGCCGGCCTGGTCATGGCCTTCTCGATCCTGCTGGCCTTCGTCGGCCAGATGCTGCGGCGCGACGGCCGGCACAACCTGGTCGAGGACCTGTCCTCGACGGTGGCGGGCTGTCTCGTGGTGGTCTCCGGCTCGGCCTGGTGCGCCCTGGAGCCGGGGCTGGCCGACCCCGCCGTCGTCGTGCCCACCTGTCTGGCCCTGTTCGTCGGCGCGGTGCTGACCGTCCTCAACGTGCGCGCCCGCGTGCTGGAGGCCCTCACCGTCACGGTTCCGGCGCTGCTCGCCGGCGGCGCCGGCTACGTGCTGGCCGCGGCCGGCTTCTTCGGCCTGTCCCACATCAGCACGACGGCGGCCCTGCAAAGCGCCGTGGCCTGCGTCGTCGTCGGCTTCGTGGCCGGGGTGCTCATGGCCGCAGGCAACCGCGTCCTGTGGACCCACCGGTGGGTGCCCGGGGGACGGGCGGCCGTGGCCTCCGCGCTCGTGCCGATCCTGTCGGTCGGCGTTCCGGTGTACGCGATCGCTCGGCTCATGGGCGGCTTCCTCGCCGGCTGATGGCGACCTCCTGGTCCGCGGCTCCGGCCAGGGCCGCACTGTCCTGGAGCGGTGACTTACATTCCGCGTGAGGACTGCGTTTCGACGCAAACCACTGAGGTCAGAGCCCAGTCATCTGCGAGAAAACGCAGTCCCCGAGGTCAGACGCAGTCCCCGATGCGCGCGAAGGTGCGACCTGGGTGTCCCGAGCAGCTTGGCGGGTCGGGCAGCCTGGTCGGTTGGCGGTGCGCGTGTGTGCCGGGCCGGGCCGACGTCGTAGGCTGCGGGCATGGCATTCACGCTTCCTGACGACCTGGCCCCCGAGCTCTATCCGCTGGCCTGGCTGGTCGGAACCTGGCGCGGCTACGGCATCCTCACCTACGGCGAGACCGTGCCCGAGCAGGCCGTCTACCAGGAGATGACCTTCGACCACGACGGCGGCCCCTACCTGCGCCAGACCACCACGATCTGGACGGTCGACGCCACCCGCTCCAAGAACCTCGACTTCGAGATGCCCGGCCTCCAGGGCGCCTCCCTCCTGGCCCCCGCCCAGATCTGGTCCACCGAGACCACCTACTGGCGGCCCGTCGGCCAGGAGCAGCCCGACGGCGCCTCCGCCGAGACTGCCACCGAGGCCACCACCGAGACCGCTGACTCCTCTGACGCCGCCGGTGAGGCCGGTGCCTCCGGTGAGACACCCTCCGAGAACGCCGGCGGTCCCCTCATCCCCGTCACCCGGCTCGAGCTCGTCTCGGCCGACCCCGCCGGCCACGTCGCCGTCTGGGAGGGATGGATCCAGGGGCCGCGCGCCCAGGTCGGCACCCAGGCCGTGGGCCGGGCCCGCACCGCCGTCGCCGTGGAGGAGATGACCCGCATGCTCGGGCTCGTGGGCGGCGACCTCATGTGGACCCAGGACATGGCGGCCTTCGGTAAGACCGAGGTGACCACCTACGCCTCCGGGAGGCTCGGCCGCGTCGACGACTTAGGCGACCCCGCCGCCCAGCCCGGATCGGCCCTCGACCCGGTCGAGCCCGCAGACTCCTCCGAGCCCGCCTCCGACTCCTCAGACTCCGACGACGCCGAGCCGACCGCCTGATGCTCCCCTCCCCGCTGCTGAACCGTCCCGGCGCCGTCGCCTCCGCTCCGGGCGACCCCGATGAGGCCGTCCCCGCCCACCTCGGCGACCCCGGCCGCGAGCAGGCCGCCCTGGCCGAGGGACGAGCCACCTGCGCCCTGGCGCGCGACGTCGTGGCCGTGACCGGGCAGGACCGCCTGAGTTGGCTGACCACCCTGTCCAGCCAGGTGCTCACCGCACTGGAACCGGGCGACGGCGGCGTGGAGACGCTCCTCCTCGACGCCCAGGGGCACATCACCCACGCGCTCGCGGCCCTCGACGACGGTCGTACCCTCTGGCTCGTCACCGAGGCCGGCGGCGGCGCGGACCTGGCGGCCTTCCTGGACTCCATGCGCTTCATGCTGCGCGTCGAGGTCGCCGAGCGGCCCGACGTCGCGGCACTGGGCGCCCTGGGGGAGGGGCTCGACGCCCTGGCTCAGGCGGCGCGCGACACCGCGCCACCGGCGGCGGGGGCTCAGACCGACGCCGGCGACGCCGTCGAGGCCACTGACGCCACTGAGGCCACTGAGGCCGCCGGCGCCGAGGTGCAGGGCTCGCTCATCGGACTGTGGCGCGACCCGTGGCCGGGCGTCGTCGAGGGCGGCACGAGCTACGACGTCGGACTGGAACGACCGCATCCCGGCGAGGGTTACCGGGCCGGGTTCGTCCTGGTTCCCACCAGCGGCGTGGGCGCCGTGGCGAGAACGTTCCTCGCCGCCGGGACGAACCGGCGTTTGGCCGGGGCCCTGGCCTGGGAGGCGCTGCGCGTCGAGGCGGGTCGCCCCCGCCGGGCCCGCGAGGCCGATGCTCGCGCGATCCCCCACGAGATGGACTGGCTGCGCACGGCCGTGCACCTGACGAAGGGCTGCTACCCGGGCCAGGAGACGATTGCACGCACCCTCAACCTGGGACGCCCGCCGCGGCGCCTGACGGTGCTCCAGCTCGACGGCCTGGGCGGTGACCTGCCGCGGCCGGGGGCGGTCGTGCGCATGGGGGAGCGGACCGTGGGCGCCGTGACCTCGGTGGCGCGCCACCACGAGCTCGGCCCCATCGCCCTGGCCCTGCTGCGCCGCGCCGTGCCCGTGGGTGAGCAGCTGACCGTGGAGATCACTGAGGTCGATGAGGGCACCGGTGAGACGGTCGCCGTCGGCCGGGTCGATGCCGCCCAGGAGCCGCTGGTCTCGCCCGAGGGTCGCGCTCAGGCCAGTCCCTCCGAGCGTCCCGGGGCGGAGCTGCGCAAGGGTCTGAGGCTCTGATCCGCTCCCGGCGTCGGGCGCCCTACCGTCGGGTGGCGGCGAGGAGCGCCGCTGCCGGGTGCGTGAGGCGTCAACTGTTCTCGCTGGGCGTGGCCGTATCGCTGGGATCGTGGGCCACCGACCGGTAGCCTGGGGCGCGTGAGCATCCTCAGTCTCGTTGCCTACTATCTCGCCCTCGCTGTCGCCGTGATCTGGTGCGCGGCGCAGGTCTCCGCCGCGGTCCTCGGGGTCTGGGCGCTCATCGACTCGGCGCTGCGGCCGGCTCAGTACTACGCCGCGGCGGACAAGCGCAGCAAGAACTTCTGGCTCGTCGTCAACGCGGTGGCTGCCGTGGTGGGGACCTTCCTGGCGTATGAGGCCCTTCTGGCCGTGTACGTCGCAGGGGCCTCGACGGGGGTGTCGTTCATCGGTCTGCTGGCCGTGGTGGCCAGTGCCATCTACCTGGTGGATGTGCGCCCGGCCTTGCAGGCGCTGATGCCGGTGCGGGTGCGTTCCTCGATCCGGATTCCGGGGCGAGCCTCGCAGCGCCGCCCGGGGCGTGGCGGTGGTGCCGGCCGCGGCCCGCGCGACTGGAGCCCTGGTCGCTGATGCGCGCGGTCATTCAGCGGGTCAGTCGGGCGGCCGTCCGGGTCGACGGCGAGGTGGTCGGGGAGATCACCCGGCCCGGCCTCATGGTCCTGGTGGGGGCCACCCATGACGACGGCCCCAAGCAGGTCGCCACGGTGGCCCGCAAGATCGCGGACCTGCGGCTCATGGAGGGTGAGCTGTCGGTGTCCGACGCCGGTGCGCCGGTGCTCGTCGTCTCCCAGTTCACCCTGTACGCCGATACGCGCAAGGGGCGGCGCCCCACCTGGAACAAGGCGGCGCCCGGCGAGGTGGCCGAGCCCCTGGTGGAGGCCGTGGCCGAGGACCTGCGCGGGCGCGGCCTGGAGGTGGCCACCGGAAGGTTCGGCGCCCACATGCTCATTGACATGGAGGCCGACGGTCCGGTGACGATCCTGGTCGAGGCCGAGTAGGCCCGAGGGGCCGTTGAGATGACGGGCCGGTCGCGGGCTGTGGTGCTTGCCATGATGCTGTGGTGGGCCTTCTTCGGCTGCGTCAGTGTGTCCTGGGCGCTGGGGTCCCCGTGGCTGGTCGACACGGCTCTTCAGGGCGAGGCCCTGCGGCTCGCCCAGGAGCTGCCCGCCTGGCTGGTTGTGGTCGTCCTTGTTTCCGGGCTGGTGAAGCTGAGCTTCGTCGTCTACGGATTCGCTCTCCTGCGCCCGGACGTCATCAGGGTGCCGCGCTGGATGCGCCTGGCCTTCGGCTGGGTCTCGGGGGTCCTGCTCATGACCTATGGCCTGGTCGGCTCGGCGGGCCTGGTCCTGCGGCTCCTGGCCGGCCAGTCGCTCTCGCGCTACGGCTGGTGGCGGCTGCTTCTGTGGATGCCGCACTTCTGGGTGGGCGGCATCCTGGTCCTGGCCGCGACGGCGGCCTACCTGCGCTGGAGCCGGCCGACGTCGATCGGCTCCGCCGTGCCCACGGGCTCTGCCGGGCACTGATTCTCCGTGTTCCCCGTGGTGCGTGTCCACAGAAATGACATTAGGCCGTACGGGTCGCCCACTCGCCGACTAAAACCGCGGAATCACGCGGTTTTCAAACCAGCATCAACGTCGTCGGGCATCCAATGTCATTTCTGTGGACATCAGGCTTAGCCGGGCACGGCGCTTCGACTCCCTACATCGCCTACGGGCGGGTGGAGAGAATCCGCTTGACGTCAGTGACGATCTTCCCTGAACGCACGTTGTTGGACGTGAAGCGGATGGGTGTATAACCCTGCCGGACCAGTTCGCGATCGCGTTCCCGGTCGTGGTGGAAGGACCACTGGTCGGAATGGAACTCGTAGCCGTCGAGCTCGACGATCAGCCATCCGGCTACCACCAAGTCCACTTCTCCAACGCCTGAGATCACTATGCCGTCGGCAACATCTATTCCGGCGTCCCGCAGCTGAATTCTGGCCAGGGTCTCCAACGGGCTGCGAGCATGATCACTGGTGCGCTCAAGGCGATTCCGGCCAAGAACACGGCGAGGACCGCGCAGATATGCGGATACTTGCTGGCGAGTAGTTCTGCCCTGATGCAGGGCGGCGTCGGCGGCGACCAGAGCCGTCCACTCTTCTGCGCAGCACAGGAGATCGGAGACGCAGCGGGCGAGTGAGACAACCGGGAAGTCCTCCAGCCGAAGGACGGAACGCCCACGGGTCTCGTGCCTGTGTTCACCCCATAACGGAGGTACTCGACGCCCTTGCGGAGTCAGAACATGGACACTGCGTGGTGGCGAAGGAAGCGGAAGGTCATAGTAGGCGGCCGCATGCTCGCAGGTGATAAGACCTCGGTGAAGGCGGGCGATGAGGATGCGTCGATCGACGTCGGGCAGCGCTACGATTCCGTGCGGATACCGTTTGAGCTCTCCCGCGTCCACCAGGGCCTGGAGGCGGCGGCGCTCGGTACGGTTCAGATGTAGCTCAGCCTGCGCAACAGCGCCAAGCGCGTTACCCACACGGGTCAGTACATCGTCATCCATGAAGCAATTCTTGGACTGCTGGAGGCTGAGGTGCCAGGAAGTGGTTGGCCCCTGTGGATAACGTCCGGCGTTGATGGGCTGTGTCTCCTGCTGGATGTCCACAGAAATGACATTGGATGCCCGACGACGTTGATGCTGGTTTGAAAACCGCGTGATTCCGCGGTTTTAGTCGGCAAGTGGGAGACCCGTACGGCCCAATGTCATTTCTGTGGACACTCGTGGCCGTGGCAGGGGCCGTGGTGGGACCCCGCAAGGACACCGGTGCGTCCGCGAGAGCCTTCCGGGTCCGGTGGCGCCCGGTGGGCGGCCGCCGGAGCCAAGGGGAGAGGGCCGGGTATGCGCCCCCGACTGCGCTTCCCGGCCCTCACTTGAGTGTCGCCCGGACGGCGGCCGCGGCTCAACCTGAGTTGCACAGTTTTTAGTGCCCTGTTGGGATGTTCAGGGCGGTGAGGATTTTCTCGGCTTCGGGGGTCAGGGGGTCGGCGGCGGTGAGGTGGTGGCCGTTGAGGTTGATGGTGACGTCCTGGA
>NZ_JAAIJY010000080.1 GCF_011752065.1 Actinomyces sp. ZJ308 | reverse complement strand
ATCATGTGCGCCTTCACTCAGCCCTGGGATACCGCACACCTAACGAGGTCGAGCAAGAATTCCTGAGCCTAACCAAGGCAGCCTGAAACACCAAACAAGCAGTGTCCGAAAAACACCCAGCAGCCCATCCCGGGGCCGAGAGGGAGGACGACCTGCGGCGGGTGGGTTACTCCAAGGAGAGGCGGGTCGATCCCCAGGTCATCGTCGGCCTGCTGGTCGACCGTCATGGTTTCCCCCTGAGAATCGGGTGCTGGGAAGGGAACAAGGCCGAGACCACCACCATCCCGGTGGTGGAGGCCTTCCAGGCCGCTCACGGCATTGAGGAGCTCGTCATCGTGGCTGATGCCGGCAGAGCCTGTCCAGTTTTCTGTGTAAGCGGGTTCTATAGGTAGGGGGCGAATCGGTCGGGGTATGCGGTGGTGAGCTGGGCCAGGGCCTTGTTCCAGTCGGTGGTGATCTGTCCTTCGACGAGCTTGCCCTTGGCTCTGCGTTTGGAAGGTGGCAGTCCTTTCTCTTTGAATCGCCCCGGGTTTGATGGAGGCAGTGATGACACGGAAGGATCACTGTCATGGGACAGAAGAAGTACCCCGATGAGCTGCGCGAGCGAGCCACGAGGATGACCTTGGAGGCACTGGCCGACCCGGCGCGG
>NZ_JAAIJY010000079.1 GCF_011752065.1 Actinomyces sp. ZJ308 | reverse complement strand
CACGCATCACCCAACGAATCCTGGCCCTGACAGCCGCCATCTGGCACAACAGCCTCACCAGCGCGCCTGTCCTACGCTCCCTGACCCCCTACGACCACTAACCCACCCCTTGGACTTACTCATCTAGCCGTCGTCGTTCGCAGGCATCTGGCTGAATCGGGCTGATTATCAAGGTGCATTGACTGCTGGCGCCGCAACGGGATCCGCCGCCACCAGGTGATGCAGCGCCACGCCCACTCCAAGGGGCCGTAGGTGAACCGGGAGAGCCAAAGGCGGCAGAACACCCACTGGGCGGCAAGAACCGCGGCGGATACGACGAGGCCGGGTACCACGTCGAGAGTCGAGCGCGAGTCAAGCAGCAGCCCCGCCGGAACCATGACGAAGGAGGCGGTGACGTAGCAGGTCAGCGCCATACGGCCCAGAGGGTCGAATGCCGCACTGAGGGCCCGACGAGCCGGCGTGCGCCAGAGCAGCGCCAGAACACAGACATACAGGCAGGCCATGAGGCCGCCGGCCACCCCGCCCGCTGTGGAGAACCGGGGATCGCCGATCCCGGTGGCCTGCCAGGGGATGGCAACCGCGCCGGCGGCGGCGAAGACGAGTGCCGCTGCGCCGATCCGACGGTCGGCGTGCTCGAGACGAGCCGGCAGGCCGTAAGCCTGAGCCGCCGATCCTAGTGTCGCGTGTCGTTAGTTGTTTTGTGGTTGGTGCTTAGGATGATGGGGGTATGGCGAATAGACCTGCTCCTGGACTGGTTGTGCGTGAGGGTGACCTGGAGGTGCTTGAGTCCTGGCTGCGTG
>NZ_JAAIJY010000078.1 GCF_011752065.1 Actinomyces sp. ZJ308 | reverse complement strand
CTAGTGTCGCGTGTCGTTAGTTGTTTTGTGGTTGGTGCTTAGGATGATGGGGGTATGGCGAATAGACCTGCTCCTGGACTGGTTGTGCGTGAGGGTGACCTGGAGGTGCTTGAGTCCTGGCTGCGTGCGACGACGGTGCCGGCCGGGCTGGCGCGGCGGGCGC
Source organism: Actinomyces sp. ZJ308 (assembly GCF_011752065.1). Lineage (GTDB taxonomy): Bacteria > Actinomycetota > Actinomycetes > Actinomycetales > Actinomycetaceae > Actinomyces. The sequence goes on along the minus strand of NZ_JAAIJY010000078.1, from coordinate 741 downwards.
GGATCGTGCTCCTGGCCGCTCAGGGGGTGGCCAACACCCGGATCGCGCAGGCGGTGGGGGTCAGTGTCCCCACGGTGGTCTCCTGGCGGCGCCGCTACCAGGCCGGGGGCCTGCGCGGGTTGGAGGACGCGCCCCGCTCGGGGCGTCCCAGGAAGGTGTCCCGGGAGCGGGTCGTGGCCGCCACCCTGGCGCCGCCGCCCAAGAAGTACGGGGTCACGCACTGGTCGAGCCGGCTGCTGGCCCGTCACCTGGGTATCGGCAACGCCACCGTGGCGCGGGTGTGGCGCAGCTACGGGATCCAGCCCTGGAGGTCGGGAACCTTCAAGTACTCCACCGACCCCGAGCTGGTTGCCAAGGTCACCGACGTGGTGGGCCTGTACCTGGCGCCCCCGGACAACGCCGTGGTGCTGTGCGTCGACGAGAAGTCCCAGATCCAGGCGCTGGATCGCACCGCCCCGATGCTGCCCATGGCGCCGGGCAGCATCGAGCGGCGCACCCACGACTACACCCGTCACGGCACCTCCACCCTGTTCGCCGCCCTTCAGGTCGCCACCGGCCACGTCACGGCCGCCTGCAAGCCTCGCCACCGCCGCGCCGAGCTGCTCGCCTTCCTGCGCCAGGTCGCGCGCGCCTACCCCGACGACGAGCTGCACCTGGTGATGGACAACTACGCCACCCACAAGACCCCCGAGGTGCGCGCCTGGCTGGAGGCCAACCCCCGCATCCACGTCCACTTCACCC
>NZ_JAAIJY010000077.1 GCF_011752065.1 Actinomyces sp. ZJ308 | reverse complement strand
CATCCGCCTCTTCCTTGGGCCCGGCGTCTCCATCGCCTCAACCACCAGATCCCTGTCCAGACGCCCCAAACGAGCCATCAGACTACTGACCCAACCAACCCCCTAAACCGACTTTGCCGACCCCCTGCCTGCCGCACTTCTCCTCAAACTTTTCCACATTATTCCATGACGTTGTTTCCGGATCGTTTCCAATCTCATTCAACGTGCTTTTGACGCCTGAACCATTTCTAGCGCCACCACGAATCCAGGAGACTTATTCGCAGGGGCGTTTAGGGTGTTTTAGCGAGGTGTGTCGTTAGGTAGGGCAGGCATGGGGTCAGCAAAGTCGGTGGGCGGCGGAGACAAACCGGTTTGACGGGGCTTGTCCCCACCGCCGGGGACCACCCATCATCCTCTTACCCGAGCACTCCCACGGCTGGTTCTCGACGCAGCACCGATACCACCCCGGCCGCAAACGCAGACCACGAGCACCACTACGCACTCCAGACGCCAGTGGCAATACCCAAGGCGGCGAACGTTATGAGCAACGTCCTTCTTGATGCTCGCGTCTTTCTCATCTCACACCCCCTAGTCAACAGAGCACTCTCCGTCCTTTCCCTGCTGTTCTTGAATGGCTAGCCAGGAGTTATTACCGGAAAGCGTCATCCTTGTCGCTAACGGCACCTGGCCCCTGTCCGCTTGCGTCGTCACGTCATTGCCGCTCTCGTCAAGCATCGTCATTTTTCTTTGATCAACGCACATCGTCACCTGCGCCGTCGTCCCGCCGTCATCCACGTAAACTTCCGACACGGAGACTCTCACCGGTGGCTGCGCGTGCTGGCCATCAGCCTTCATCTTGGCCGCATTCTCGATAACGTGCTGCAATGTTGTTCCTGCGGCAACACTGTCGATGCCCGTTGTGTCTTTCC
>NZ_JAAIJY010000076.1 GCF_011752065.1 Actinomyces sp. ZJ308 | reverse complement strand
GGGGTAATGGCCTTCTTCGCGATTGATGAGCTCGTAGCGCTCGGTCACGGTCGTTCCTTCGCGGAGTCGGGTGGCCCGGGGACTGTGGTCCCCGGGCTCCCACAGAACCGTACGTGACAGTCTCCCGTCATACGGCTCTTGTCGTTCTGGTGTCACCACACGGGGCCAGGCTCAGTAACCCAGGCCCAGTGTGCGAAGTAGTTTGGCGCTTTCTTGACGCCTGTGTACCACTTCCGCATGGTTCTGGCCCAGCTGGCCCGCAGTTTGCGGTACTTTCCCCTGAGCCACCGGACCAGGTAGGAGTTGATTCTCCTGAGCAGAGGGTAGAGCGCTGACGGATGGAAGGCTCCGTAGTAGCGCATCCAGCCTCTGACCACCGGGTTGACGTGTGCTGCCAGATCACTGACCGTCGCTGTCACCCATCGGTGCAGACGCCAGGAGCGTACTGTGGCGCTCATCCGTTTCAAGGCCGCCCTGGATACTGCCGGGGAGAAACTCCGGAACAGTCCATGTCGCCCTTTGACGGTACGCTCACGGAACTCATACCCCAGGAACGTGAACTCGGTGTGCTCCCATGAGCCAGTCCGGTTCGCGTCCTTGCAGTACACGATCCGGGTCTTGCGCGGGTGCAGGCTCAGCCCCACCTGCCTCATGCGCTCCGCCACCGCGGCCAGCACCGCCCGGGCCTGTTCCAGGCTCTTGCAGTGGATCACCACATCGTCGGCGTAACGCTCGAAGGCAACCCCCGGAAAGCTCCGGGCAAGCCATGCATCGAGCGCGTAGTGCATGAACAGATTGGCCAGAACCGGCGAGACCGCCGACCCCTGAGGAGTACCCCTCCACCGCTCAGTAAGCGTCCCATCCCCCTGCTGCGCAGGCGCCTTGAGCCAGCGCCGCACGTAGAGCATCACCCACGGCAGG
>NZ_JAAIJY010000075.1 GCF_011752065.1 Actinomyces sp. ZJ308 | reverse complement strand
TGTACTTCCTCGGGAGGTTGTGAACAGGGCTGAGGTTGTGTGAAGGCCTCCGGCAGGATGTGGGTTGACACATCGCATCACTGACCGGAGGCCTTCATGACCCACGCTAACGCACCGCTGACCCCCAAGGGGCGTCGTCGTCTTGCTCGTCTGGTGGTGGAGGAAGGCTGGCCCGTGCGCCGGGCGGCCGAGCGCTTCCAGGTCTCGCCGGCCACCGTCAGCCGGTGGGTGGGCCGCTACCGGGCCGGCCAGCCCATGGAGGACCGCTCCTCCCGCCCCCACCACAGCCCAGGGCGGCTGGCAAGGCGCACTGAGCGACGCATCATCGCCTTGAGGCTCAACCGCCGGTGGGGGCCCCACCGCATCGCCTACCACCTGGGCCTGGCGCGCTCCACCGTGGGGCGCGTCCTGGCCCGCTACAACATGCCCCGCCTGACCGAGGTGGATCAGGCCACCGGGCTGGTGGTGCGCCGCCCGGCGCCGGTGCGCTATGAGAAGACCAGTCCCGGGCAGCTGGTCCATCTCGATATCAAGAAGCTCGGCCGCATCCCCGACGGCGGGGGCTGGCGCGCTCACGGACGGGGCTCAGCGCCCGCCCTGGCCGCCAACCGCGCCAAGACCCGCACCCGCCGTCGGGGCGACCCGGCCGGAGGCTACCGGTACATCCACCACGCGATAGACGACTACTCGCGCCTGGTCTACTCCGAGATCCTCGATGATGAGCGCAAGGAGACCGCTGCCGGGTTCTTTCAGCGCGCCAACGCGTTCTTCGAGGACCTGGGCATCACCGTCCAGGCTGTCATGACCGATAACGGGGCCTGCTACCGCTCACGGGCCTTTAACCAGGTCCTGTCCGCAGCCGGCATCAAGCACCGCTACACCCGCCCCTACCGGCCCCAGACCAACGGCAAGGTCGAACGCTTTAACCGCACCCTGGCCCATGAATGGGCCTACGCCCACACCTACACCAGCCAGACCCAGCGCGAGGCCGCCTACCAGACCTGGCTCCACCACTACAATCACCACCGACCCCACACCGCCCTGAACGGCCAAACCCCCGCCAGCCGCGTTCACAACCTCACAGGG
>NZ_JAAIJY010000074.1 GCF_011752065.1 Actinomyces sp. ZJ308 | reverse complement strand
CAGGGGGTCGGCAAAGTCGGTTTAGGGGGTTGGTTGGGTCAGTAGTCTGATGGCTCGTTTGGGGCGTCTGGACAGGGATCTGGTGGTTGAGGCGATGGAGACGCCGGGCCCAAGGAAGAGGCGGATGAGGCTGATGGCCAGGTTGCGCAGTGCGGCCATGACCTCGGGGCCGTTAGCAGTGCGTAGCTGGTGGCGGTCCTCGTCGAAGATGACGTCTCTGACCCAGTGGAGCCGGTTCTCGATTCCCCAGTGGCCTTGGAGCCAGGCGGCGATGGCCTCGGGCTGGGCGTCGGTCATGGGTAGGGAGCAGATCAGGTAGACCACTTCAACATGCTTCCTGCTCTTGATAGTCCTGGTGCGTCGAACCTGGACCACCTGAGCAGCCCCGGGGAAGTCCACCCAGGCGGGGGCCTCGACGGCCTTGACGGTGCGTCGCACCCGCCGCCCGTGAGAGGTGTCGACACCTGAGACGGACGGGACGCTCTTCCAGGGAAGGTTCTTGAGCGTCCTGCGCAGGGTCTTCTGGTTGCCCTTGACGGTGAGAAGGTAGTGACCACCACGCTGGGCGATCCACTCGGCTGTGTCTACCTGGGTGTGCATCGCGTCGGCGGTGATCACCGCCCCGTCGAGGTCCAACGGTTCGAGAAGGACCGGTAGGGAGGGGATCTCGTTGGACTTGTCCGCCACCCGCTCCTGGGTCAGCACGGCTCCGGTGGCCTGGTCCAGGGCGGACAGGAGATGAGGCGCCGACACCTGCCCCTGGCGAGCTCCACGCATGGTCTTGCCGTCCACCGCGATGACTGTTCTTCCTTCGATGGTACCGGTACGCGTGCACAACCATGACCTCAGGAGGGTGTTGAGACCTGTGGGATCCAGGTCCTGCAGGACCCTGCGGATCGTGGGCTCCGACGGCAGGGCCTGGCCCGCCTCCACCCCCAAAGACCGCAGGTCGGCGGCGGTCAGGTCGGTGGTGTGCTCCCATATCGCCGTCAGGCTCCGGGCACCGGCCAGCACCCCGGTGATGGCCAGGGACAGCACCGTGGGCAGGTCATGGCGCACACCCCGCCGATCGCGGGGGTCCGTCACGTTCCTGAGAACCTGGGTCAGGGGCTGGCGAGACAGGGCGGTCGTGGTGGAGGATGGCATCAGCGCGGGCTCCCAGGACGAGGAGATGACTAGACACCACTCATCGTCCCCACGGGGCCCGCGCCCCTGTCCTAG
>NZ_JAAIJY010000073.1 GCF_011752065.1 Actinomyces sp. ZJ308 | reverse complement strand
CTGGGCGTTGTGGAGGCGGGTGTAGGTGCCGTCGGCGGCGATGAGCTGATCGTGGTTGCCCTGCTCGACGATGTCGCCGTGCTCCATGACCAAGATGGTGTCGGCGTCGCGGATCGTGGACAGGCGGTGGGCGATGATGAAGCTCGTACGGCCCCGGCGCAGCGCGTTCATGGCCCGCTGGATGAGCAGCTCGGTGCGCGTGTCCACACTGCTGGTGGCCTCATCGAGGATGAGCACGGCCGGGTCGGCCACGAAGGCCCGCGCGATGGTGAGCAGCTGACGCTCACCGGCGGAGATGTTGGCGGCGTCCTCCTCCAGCTCCGTGTCGTAGCCCTGGGGCAGAGCCCTGATGATGTGGTCGACGAAGCACGCCCGGGCGGCGGCCTCGACCTGCTCGTCACTGGCCCCGGGACGCCCGTAGCGGATGTTCTCGCGGACCGTGCCGGCGAACAGCCAGGGGTCCTGCAGCACCATGCCGGTGCGACGACGCACCTCGTGACGCGTCATGGCGGCGATGTCGCGCCCGTCGAGCAGGATGCGCCCGCCGTCGAGCTCGTAGAAGCGCATGAGCAGGTTGACCAAGGTGGTCTTACCCGCCCCCGTGGGCCCCACGATCGCGACCGTACGACCAGGCTCAACCCGCAACGACAAGTCACGAATAAGCTCAACGCCCGGACTGTAGGAGAAACGCACACGCTCCATCTCAATAACCCCCGGGCCCACCGGGCCCGTCTTACCGCTGGGGCGGGGTCCGGCCTGGTCGGCGACCCGACCGGTGTCCGCGTTGGCCGCCGCGACCGGGGCGGTGCTGGTGCTTGTGTCGGCTACTGCACCGGTGGTGCCCGTGGCCTGCGGGGCGACGTCGTCGGGTTGTTCCTCGTCGGCGTCGAGCAGCTCGAAGATCCGCTCGGCGCTGGCGGTCCCGGACTGCACGGCGGTGGCCATCCCACCGATCTGACTCATTGGTCGGTTGAGCTGCTGGGAGTACTGGATGAAGGCCTGCACGTCGCCCAGGCGCAGGGACCCGGAGGCGACCATGGCACCCCCGACCACCGCGATGGCCACATACCCCAGGTTCCCGATGACCAGCATGAGCGGCATCATGATCCCCGAGAGGAACTGCGCACGCAGCGAGGCCCGGAACAGCTCCTCGTTCTCAGCGGCGAAGGCCTCACGCACCGCCTGGGTGCGCCCGTAGACCTGCACCAGGGCGTGCCCGGAGAAGGACTCCTCCACCCGGGTGT
>NZ_JAAIJY010000006.1 GCF_011752065.1 Actinomyces sp. ZJ308 | reverse complement strand
CCTCAACAGCCTCCCGCCCAGCACCGACGGGGACATTCGACGCCTACGGGTGCGTCCACCACACGGACGGGGACATCTCACACCTACGGGTGCAGGATTTCTGTCCCCGACGGCGTCGAATGTCCCCGGCCGCAAGGAAAGGTCCCCGTACGCGCCAGACGTCCCCGGCTGGGCCGGACCCGACCCCGAGCAGGCCTCACCACCTGCCTGCCAGCAGTACTGCACGAGGGGCGGGGCGATGAGCCCGGGCCACCGCATCTGGGGCACCCGCGCTGCCCGCACTACACGAGGGTCAGGGGCTACTGCACGGGACATAGCCGTACTCCACGAAGGTCCAGACCCCGTGCAGTACGGTCAACCCCCGGCCAGTACGACCCGAGGTACGTGCAGTAGCCGCCGCAACCCTCGCCCCCGACTCCCCGGCCCCGCCCGGCCGCGGCTCAGTCCCGGGGCGCGGCGAGCCGGCGGGCCGCTTCGACGACGACGGCGCGCTGGCGGGCGTGCGCCTCCTCATCGTCCAGGGGGCCGCACAGCATCCGCGCCACCTGGGGCACGGTGGACCACCAGCCCGTCAAAGACATGATCATGAGCATGAGCGCGCCCGGCTCGGCCTCCCGAGTCAGGGCCCCGGCGTCCTGGCCGCCGCGCACCCCGTCGATCTTGCGCTGGTAGTGCTCCCGCCGCAGCTCCTCCTCGGGCACCTCGCCGTCGAAGGTGAGGGCCTCCCAGCACAGGAGCCGGATGAGCTCGGGGCGCTGCCGGTGGTAGTCGTAGAGGCGCCCGGCGTAGTCCCCCGCATCCTCACCCTCGTCGAAGGCGGGCGGGACGGCCTCGGCCACCTTGGTCAGCTCGTCGCGCAGGACCGCGGAGAAGAGACGGTCCTTGGAGCCGAAGTAGTTGTAGACGCGCTCCTTGTTGACGCCGGCCCGCTTGGCGATCCGCTCCACGGTGGTCCCGGCGGGCCCGTGGCGGACGAACTCGGCCGTGGCGGCGTCCTTGATCTTGCGCTTCGTCCCCTCGGTGTCCCAGGCCATGGCGCCCCATCCTCCGTGTCCGCGAGCGCCGGCGGCAAACTCCAACGCTACCGTTGAAACTACCTCTCCAGTCTACTAGGGTCATTTCCAACGCTTTCGTTGGAAAGGGGTTCTCATGCCTTCCGCACACCGACCCGACCAGCATCCCGACGCCGCCCACTCCCCAGAGCCGACACCCCAGTCGACCACCGCCTACCCCGCCGGGAGCAGCGCCACCGCGGCCCTCGTGGCGACCGCACTGCTCGTCCTGACTCAGCTGTACGCCGCCATCCCCCTGCTGGGTCCCGTCTCCGCCCAGCTGGGCGGAGACGCCACCTTCGCCCTGTCGACGGCCTTCAGCCTCACCTACGCCGCGGGCTTCCTCATCTGGGGGCCGGTCTCCGACCACTACGGCAGGAGGCGGACGATGGCGCTCGCGCTGGGACTCCTCGCCATCTCCACCGCGTGCTGCGCCCTGGCTCCCTCGCTACCGGCGCTCGCGGCGCTGCGTGCGCTTCAGGGACTGAGCGCCTCCGGGTTCGCGCCCATCGCCCTGGCATACCTGTCCGAGGCGCTGGCTCCGCCCAGACGGGCCGGGGCGATCGGGGCGATGTCGACGTCGTTCCTGGTGGCGGGCATCGCCGGCCAGGTACTCGCCTCACTGGTCGCGCTGCGCCTGGGATGGCGCTGGTTCTTCCCCCTGTGCGCAGGGCTCCTGGCCGTGGCACTGGCCGTCATCCTCGTCATCGTGCACGACGCCGCCCGTGCCCCCGGCTCCTCGACCTCCTCGCTGCACGGGCAGTTCGCGACGCTGGGGCGGCTCGCTCTGAGGCCCGCGGTCCTTGCGCTCAGCCTGGCGCACGTCACACTGCTCATGGTGTTCGTCGCCATGTACACCGGCATTGGCGGCCACCTGGAGGCGCTGGGGATGCGTCCCTCGACCATCATCCTCATTCGCCTGGCCGCGCTGCCGGCCATGTTCATCAGTCTGGCCGCGGGAAGGCTCGCCGCCAGGTGGTCCTGGGCGGAGGTGGCTCGGCTCGGCTTCGGGCTGTCGGCACTGGGCATGCTCGGCGAGGCGCTGCTCGCAGGCGGCCTGCCTGCCCTGGTGGCGTGCAGCATCGTGTACGTCGTCGGGGTGGCGCTGGCCGTGCCGGCGATGATCAGCCTCTACGGGCAGGTGTCGGCCCCCAACCGCGGTAGCGGCATGGCGCTCAACGGCTTCATCCTGTTCCTCGGCACGAGCGTCGGCCCGCTGCTGGCGGCGTCAGCGCCCGCCTTCCGGGCCCTGGCCCTGATCCTGACCGGGATCCTGGCCCTGGCACTGGCCGCGGTGACCGGCTTCAAGGCGCTCACCGGCACGGAGCACTGACCGCTGGAGCCTTGGGGTTCGTCACGGGATCGAGGACGTACTTCTGCCGCGAGAACTGCGTCTTCTCGCAGATGACTGAGGGAAGAGCCCGGCCGCCTGTCGGCCCGCATACCGATTCCCACCCAGCACCAGCGGGGGCACTCGTACGACGGATCGCCAGGCTCCACCTCAACAGCCTCCCGCCCAGCACCGACGGGGACATTCGACGCCTACGGGTGCGTCCACCACACGGACGGGGACATCTCACACCTACGGGTGCAGGATTTCTGTCCCCGACGGCGTCGAATGTCCCCGGCCGCAAGGAAAGGTCCCCGTACGCGCCAGACGTCCCCGGCTGGGCCGGACCCGACCCCGAGCAGGCCTCACCACCTGCCTGCCAGCAGTACTGCACGAGGGGCGGGGCGATGAGCCCGGGCCACCGCATCTGGGGCACCCGCGCTGCCCGCACTACACGAGGGTCAGGGGCTACTGCACGGGACATAGCCGTACTCCACGAAGGTCCAGACCCCGTGCAGTACGGTCATCCCCCGGCCAGTACGACCCGAGGTACGTGCAGTAGCCGCCGCAGGCCTCTCGCCCGACCCGCCCGACCGCCGCGTCCAGTTTGCCGTTGATCTCCTCCGCGTACTGCCTCCCCCCGACCCCGCCCGGCCGCGGCTCAGCTGAACAGCGAGGCGGCCACCATGGTGTCGCCCTTCTTGATGCCCGGCGGGATGGCGAACAGGGCCGCGGCCTCGTGCTTGAGGTACTCCTGGAGGGCGTCGCTCTTGGTCATGCGGTCCAGGATCGGGTAGAAGTTCGTGCGCGGGTCCCGCACGAAGGCGATGAAGAACAACCCGGTCTGCAGCAGCCCCAGGGAGTCGGAGCCGTCGGTGTAGTTGTAGCCGCGGCGCAGCATCCGGCGCCCCTGGTTCTGCTCCGGTGAGACGACGGCGATGTGCGCGTCGGCCGGCACGAGCGTGTCCCCCTTGTCATCCTTGGCCGCGTAGTCCACGGCCGTGAACTCCTCGGAGGACCTCGTGGGGTTGGCGATGCTCAGCGGCGCCCCGTAGCGCTTGTCGCGCCCCATGGTCTGCTCCTGCTCGATGAGCCGTAGCCGGTCCCACACCTCGGCGAGCATGCGGATGCGACGCGCCACGTAGTAGGTGCCGCCGGTCATCCAGGAGGCTGTGGCGTCGTCGCCGGACTGGACCCAAAGGTGCTCGTTGAGCTGGTCGTCCGGGTCCTCGGCCTTGATGTTGTTGGTGCCGTCCTTGAAGCCGAAGAGGTTGCGCGGCGTCTCCTGGTCCACGGAGGTCGACGACGTCCGCCCGTATCCGACCTGGCTCCACCTCAGGGCGGCGGTCCCGAAGGCGATGCGGGTGAGGTTGCGGATCGCGTGGACGCACACCTGGGCGTCGTTGGAGCAGGCCTGGACGAGCAGATCGCCGTCGGACTGGGCGGCGTGAAGCTGGTCGCCGGAGAAGGAGGGCATGCCCTCCTTGAGGATGGCCGGCATCCTGTCGGCCAGGCCGAAGCGGTCGTTGCCCTCGGCGTCGACGAACAGGCTCCTGCCCACGCCGAAGGTGATGGTCAGCCCATTGGGCTTGTAGCCCCAGGCCTCCCCGGTGTCCTTGGGCGGCAGCTGCTTGTTGGAGCTGGGCTGGCCGCCGATGAGCTCGCCGGCGGTCATCTGCTCGGCGGCCACGGCCCAGTCGGACAGGAGGGTCTTGAGCTCCTCGACGTCGGTGGTGGAGACGTCGAAGGCCGCGGTGAACATGTTGTCCTGGGCGGGGGTGGTGATCCCCGCCTGGTGGTCACCCCGGAAGGGGTAGACGGTGAGGATGGCCTCCTCGGGCTGCCGGGAGGCCTCCCAGGCGCGTCCGCCGGCGACGCCGGCCAGGCCCGCGAGCGCGGCGCCCAGGCCGGCGCCGGTGAACATGGCGCGTCGGCTGGTGCCCTTCCTGGCTGGGGGCTCGGGATTGTCGGAGCCTCCTGCCGGGTCCGGCTCCCCGGGAGCCTCGGAGGAGGCGGCCTCCTGGGACTCCTCCGCGTCGTCGGGGGACCGTGAGGCGCCGCCGGGGTCCTGCGACGCCGGGCCGCCCGGCTCCCGCTGCGCCTGCGACGCCTCCGGCTTAGTCACGTCGCCCGCGACCGGGGAGGTCTCCGACTGATCGGCCGGCTTGCCACTCACTGCTGACTCCTTCCGGGGTGTCCGGATCGTTCTGGCCGCGCGGCTCAGAGGACGGTTCCGGCGACCTTGGACAGCGACTCGCTCAGGGCGTTGACGGCGTCGGAGAACTTGCGCTGCACGTCGGTGTAGGAGTTCTTGTCCGGGGCCTCGCCGGCGTCCTTCTGGACCGAGGCGATGGTGGAGTAGTCCGCGTAGGTCTTGCGGCCGTCGGCCGTCTCCCCGGTCGCCTGGGCCGCGACGAGCTCCTCGACGGCCTTGAACTGGGAGGTGATCTTCTCGGCGAGCTTGGCGTCCTTCTTCTTCATGAGGTCCTCGACGTTGCCGTAGGCGACCTTGGCGCCCTCGACATTGGCCTGGAAGTCGTAGAGGTCGGTGTGGGAGAAGGTCTCCTCCTCGCCGACGATCTTGGTGGTGGCGACCTCCTCGAGGAGGGAGGAGGCGCCGTTGGCGACGTCCTCGAGCTCGAGCTCGAACTTCTTGCCGCCAGTGCCGGTGATGTTGCCGTAGACGAGGTCGTAGAGGGACTTGGTGTCGGAGTTGAGCTGGTCGGCGACCTTCTGGCGGGCGGCGTCGTCGGCGAACTTGAAGGGGCTGGCGGGGTCCTGGGCCCACAGGTCGGCCTCGATGCGGTGCCACCCGGTCCAGCCGTCGATGACCTCCTTGTCGGTGACGGCCTTGCCGGCGCCGGCGGCGAGGTCCTGGACGCGGGTGTCCAGGGCGGCGTCGAGGTCACCGGCCTCCTTGAGCCCGAAGGACTCGGCGGTGGGCTCGATGCGCTCGTAGTACTGGCGCGCCAGCGGGTAGAGGCTCTGGGCGGTGGCGGTGTCGCCGGAGAGGTAGGCGGTGACGAAGCCCTGGGTGGCGGTCAGGAGCTGGCCGGTCTGGTCGCGCACGTAGGCGGTGTAGTTGGTGACGGCGTCCTCGCGCGCCTTGGCCTCGTCGGCGCTGACGTCGACGGCGGCGCCCTTGGTGATCGTCAGCTGGGTGACGCCCTTGAGCTCGCCGACCATGTTGGGCTTGCAGGCGGCGTAGTAGGTGCCCTCCTTGAGGGAGGTGGTGAGCTTCGTGGTGGTGCCGGGGCCGATGTTCTCCTGCTCGGAGATGATCTGGAGCTTGTCCTCGGTGAGGATCTCCAGCTCGTTGGGCGCCGAGCCCGAGTTGGTGATGGTGAAGGTGACGACGCCCGAGGGGAAGGAGGTGGAGGACAGCTGGCAGGAGTCGTCGGTGAGGGTCACCGTGATCTCCTGGGCGGCCCCGGAGCCGGAGGCGCCGCCCTTGGCGTTCCTGGGGTTGTCCGCGCAGGCGGCCAGCCCCAGGCCCATGGCGGTCAGGGGGAGGAGGGCCAGCACGTTGCGTCGCTTGATGGTGGGCATGGTTTTCCTTCGTGAAGAGGTGGTGATGGGAGAAGGGTCTTCGGAGAGGTCAGGAGGCCTCGACTGCTGCCTCGACCTTGCGGGGCGGTGAGGGCCACCGGCCCCGGATCTGGAGGGTGAGGAGCACCAGGGTCGGCACGATGTACAGGTTCCAGCCCACGACCTGCAGCACGGTGGGCTGGAGGTTGAGCTGGAACATGGCCTGGAGCAGCACGTAGAGCCAGTAGAGGGGCGAGGTGCTGGCCGGCAGGTGGGTGGACAGGTCCCAGGCGTGGTTCATGATGCCGGGCAGGACGCCGGCCTCCTGGAGGTCGCCGACGCCGTAGGCGACGATGCCCGCGGCCACGACGACCAGGAAGTATCCGGTGGTGGCGAAGAAGACGCGGAAGTTGATGCGCACCGCGCCCTGGTAGATGAGAAAGCCGAGCGCAACGGCCAGGACGAGGCCGGTGACGACGCCCGCCGTGGTCTGCATGACGGAGCTCTCGATGCTGGAGCGCACGGTGGCCCAGATGAACAGGGCGGTCTCGACTCCTTCACGGCCGACGGCGACGACGGCGATCCACACGACGCCCCAGCCGGAGCCGCCCCCGGCGAGGGTCCTGGACAGCGAGCCCTCCAGCTCGCCCTTGAGCTCGCGGGCGTTCCTGCCCATCCAGAAGATCATCCAGGTCACCAGGCCGACGGCGACGAAGGACAGGGTGCCGCCGAGGATCTCCTGGGCCTGGAAGGTCAGTGTCTTCGGCCCCCAGGTCAGGACGGCGCCGACGGACAGCGGAATGAGTGCGGCCAGACCAATACCCGCCCACAGCTTGGGCAGGGCGTCGCGCCGACCGGATTTAACCAGGTAGGCGATGATAATGCTGACAACGAGGACGGCCTCTAAACCCTCCCGTAAGGCAATAAGCAGGTTGGCGAGAAACACACGGCCTCCATGTCACGAATCAGTGTCTGACCTCTGCAACCAAGGTAAGCCTAGCCTGTAGATGTCTGATGACCAAGACGGCGGATTCGTCGTAGCCGTACCGAAGGAATGCAGGTAATGCCCATTTCAGAAATCCATGACGGCTATGAATCGATCTTTAATCTACCTGTCGGAAGCCTCAACCCTGCGCCCACCATTGAACGAGGATTATTCATAGCAGTCTCCGCCACCTTTCTTGAACTGCGATGGGTGTGCGGACGCTGGTGTCCACAGAAATGACATTGAAGCGGTTGCGGCGGGGCGGCGCTGGTAAATCGTTGGAATTACGCCGATCCGTCGACTCGAATCCAGGTGTTGAGGCCCCAATGTCATTTCTGTGGACACAACAGCGGCATGACTTGGGCCGTCCGTGTGATTCGAGGCCGCCAAGTCCCGCCGTGAGCGTTGCGGTCGGGAGCGAGACTCCGGTTCGAGCCTTCAAGGTACGGACTCGGCGTCTCCGTTACCCCTTCGAACGCGGTGTCCCCTGCACCCACCACGGGCAAGATCACCTATGGCCGGCCCCGTGAATAGGCATCCCCGAGCGGAAGGCAAGTCCTTAAGAAAAGGACACGCTCTCGAGAACCGAGGAGAACGGGCGGTGTGCAGGTGGAACCCAACCTGCACACCGCCTTGGGAACACGGGCGGGGGTCCTGGCGTCACCATCCGCTTCGCCCCCGTCTCACCCCCGCCCGTGAGTCATGACAGCCGCTCGCGCGACCTCAGCTCGTCGAGCCGTCGCTCTCCTCGATTCCGGCAGCGGCTCCCAGGCTCTCGACGGCGTCGCCTGCCTCTCCCGCAGCGGCCGAGTCACCGTCGGCAGCGGCCGAGTCACCGACCTCACCGGCCGCCTGGGCGTCGAGCTGCTCCTTGAGCCCGGTGTTGACCTTCTCGACGTCGAGCCGGGTGAGCAGGAAGAGGATGAGCGCGTTGGCCACGAGCGGGAACCACACGTACATGACGTAGAGCATCTGGATGGCGGAGCCCGGCTGAACACTCAGCTGCCCGTCATAGCCGGAGGCGGCCAGCAGCCACCCGGACACGGCGGTGCCGAGCCCGCCGCCGACCTTCACGCCGAGCGACGTGCAGGAGAACATGAGCCCGTCGATGCGCTTGCCGGTGCGCAGCCAGGTGTTCTCCGAGGCCTCGGCGATCAGGGCGTTGAGCGTTCCCTGCAAGGAGCTCATGCCCAGGGCCGCGATGCCGGAGAGGACCAGCATGAGCGGGATGTTGTGCAAGTAGGCCGCCACGAGCACCCCGAGCCGCCCGAGGGTGGCGATGACGTACCCGATGATGTTGATCCGGTACATGCCCCCGAACCGGCTCACCACCAGCGGCGTGATCATGAGTCCCACGATGAGCGGAACGTTGATGGCCCAGGCGAAGGTCCCCAGCAGGTTGGCGTCGCCCAGGATGTAGGTCATGAAGTAGATGCCCATGTTGAGCATGGCCGTGAAGATCTGGGTGAGCAGGAAGACGATGAGGATGATGAGGTAGTACTTGTTGGACAGGAGCAGCTTGGCCGACTCCCCCACCGAGAGCTTGTCGTCCTTGGGTGCGTCCTCGCCCTCCAGCTCCTCAGGCGGCAGCTCCTTAACCGAGAGCACCGACAGGGTGTTGACCGCCAGGCCGAGCAGCGCGTAGATGATCGCCATGGTCCGCCAGCCGACGGCGCCGCCGCCGAACAGGGCCACCCCGCCCACGGTGATGCTCTGGATGAGCAGGTTCGTCCCGAAGGCGAACATGAAGCGGATGGAGCCCATCTGCACGCGCTCGGAGCCGTTACGGGTGATGAGCGCGGTCAGTGAGGAGTAGGCGATGTTGTTGGCCGTGTAGAAAACCGCGTTGAGCAGCGTGTAGGCGATGAAGAACCAGGCGTACTTGGCGGTGTCGCCCAGGCTCGTGGGGATCGCGAAGATCGCGATGATCATGGCGGCACAGCCCACGAAACCCCACAGCATCCACGGCCGGGCCTTGCCCATCCGCGTGCTGGTGCGGTCCAGCAGCGCCCCGAAGA
Organism: Actinomyces sp. ZJ308; assembly: GCF_011752065.1. Lineage (GTDB taxonomy): Bacteria > Actinomycetota > Actinomycetes > Actinomycetales > Actinomycetaceae > Actinomyces. Next base: position 145,841 of record NZ_JAAIJY010000006.1, on the reverse strand, counting down.
TGATGTCGGAGAATCCGTCGAACAGGCGCGAGATCATCATGAGGGTGCCGACGACGCCCGCGTTGAGCCCGGCGGTGTCCGTCAGGTAGATCATGACGAAGGCGGACAGGAGCACGTAGACGACGTTGCCTGCCACGTCGCCCGAGCCGTAGCCCACCTTGTTGTACCACTTCAGGTACTTCCTCTCGCTGGCCGCCTCCAGACCGGTTCCTGCGGTGGGGGCGCCGGACTTGCTGCCGGCAGAGTCGCTGCTCATGGCTTCACCTCGTTGTGAGTGCTGGTGTGGGTGATGAGGGGGTTGAGCAGGAGATGGAGCTCCATCCCCAGCTCCTGGCTGTCGACCTGGTAGCGGGGCCGCAGGGCGGGCCCGCAGCTGTTGGACCCGATGCCCGCCATGGCGGCGTCCAGGCACAGGACCGTGCTTCCCGACGGCGTCAGGTCGGTGTTGCGCCGTCGGCAGGCCAGCTCCTCCTGCGTGTAGCGGGAGGCGTTGAAGGAGAAGGGGGTCGGCCCGACGACGGCCAGGCTCAGGCCGCCCCCGGAGACGATCACCTTGTTGCAGTCGGCGTGGCTGCCGTTCTCCTGGGGCCGGATGTAGTCCTCGTGGAGGTCGACGACCTCGGCGCTGAAGGCCCCGTGGTGGCTGGCGCGACGCTTGTCGACGTAGCTCTCCTGCGGGCCCAGGCCGTAGTAGTCGACCTGGTTCATGGCCTCGGGCAGGAAGAGGCGCAGTCCCAGGCGCGGCAGGCTGGGGAAGCCCAGCGTCCGGCGCAGCCGCAGGCCCAGGCTCAGGACCCCGTCGTCGGTGAGGGTCCACACCAGCCGCCCGCGCAGGGCGGGCTGGACCGAGGGCGCCACGAGGCCGACGTCGGCGTTGATGGTGACGCGGCCGGGCTCCTCGTCGACGTCGACGCCGTAGGCGCGGGCCACGGCCTGGTGGTAGTGGGCGCGCTCCCACTCCAGGCGCACGTGGCGGTCGTTGTCGGTGGGCGCCCGCCAGATGTTGAGCTCGACCGGACGGTCCAGGAGCTCACGACCGTCCGCGGACAGGGAGACGGGCAGGCCGGTGCGGGTGTCGATGGCGCAGGTCAGCTTGTCGGTCTCGATCTCGATCCGGGTCCCCTCGCGCCTGACCGGCAGGCGGGTCTCCCCAACGGGGCGGCTCGCGAGCGCCGCGACCCACCGGTGGCGCCTGTCGGCGTTGCGCAGCGGGATCTCATCGAAGCCCAGGACGTGGCCGGCGGCCAGCAGCGAGTCGGGGCGCGCGAGCCGGTAGGTGACCAGCAGGTGGCAGCGGCCGGTGGGCGGGACGCTCGGCTCACAGCACAGCATGACGCTCGTGTGCGGCGGGACGGGCTCGACCAGGTCGAGGTCCTCGCGGTCCACGACGACACCGTCGCACAGCACCTCGTAGGAGATGCGCAGGTACTGGGACAGGTCGGTGTGGTCGAGGTCGTTGTGGATCGTGAGCAGGCCCTCGTCCTGGTCGTACTCGACGACGCGGGCGGGGCGCTGGACGTTCTTGAGCTCGGCCAGGCCGGGGTGGGGGACGCGGTCGGGCGAGACGAGCCCGTCGACGCAGAAGTTGCCGTCGTGGACGGCCTCATCGTGGTCGCCGCCGTAGAGGTGGATCGGCCGGCCGTCGTCGCTGGTCCCGGCGGTCACCGCGTGGTCGCACCACTCCCACACGAAGCCGCCGCACATGCGCTCGTCGGCCCGGATGATCTCCCAGTAGTCCTCGAGGTCGCCGGGGCCGTTGCCCATGGCGTGGCAGTACTCCACGAGGATGAAGGGCTTGTCCGGGTCGGAGTCCAGGTAGTCGCGGATCTCCTCGATGCCGGGGTACATGCGGCTGTACAGGTCGATGCAGGAGTAGTCGTAGCGGCGCTTGGAGTCGCGGTAGTAGGAGCTCTCGTAATGGGTCAGGCGCGTGGGGTCGAAGTCCTTGGCCCACATGAGGGCCGCCTCGAGGGTGCAGCCGTAGGAGCACTCGTTGCCAGCGGACCAGGAGATGATGCTGGGGCGGTTCTTCTCCCGGTGGACGCACAGTCTCATGCGGTCGACGGTGGCCTCGGTCCACTCGGGGTTGTCGGCGATGGGCTCGTTCCAGTGCTCGACCTGGTTGTCCCAGGAGGGGTCGGCCAGGAAGCGGCTCTGGGTGCCGTGGCTCTCGTTGTCGGCCTCGGACATGACGTAGAGGCCGTGCTCGTCGCACAGCTGGTAGAAGCGCGGGTCGTTGGGGTAGTGGGAACTGCGCACCGCGTTGATGTTGTGCTCCTTCATCAGGCGCAGGTCCCACTGCATGTGCTCCAGGTCGACGACGGGCCCGGTGGCCGGGTCGGAGTCGTGCCGGTTGACGCCTCGCAGGGTGATGGGCCGGCCGTTGAGGCGGACGACGGCGTCGCTCACCTCGACCTCGCGGATGCCCACCCGGTCGGTGATGACCTCGTCGGGCGTGGTCAGGACCAGGGTGTAGAGGTAGGGGCTCTCGGCGCTCCACAGGTAGGGGGCCTCAACAGTCAGGCGGGCCCGGTGGGTGTAGCCGTCGTCGCCGGCGAAGGGCTCCAGCTCGCCGGTGGCGACCACCGCGCCGTCGTGGTCGATGAGCTCGACGGTGGTGGGGACGGACCCGCCTCGGTAGGCGCCCTGGATCTTGACGACGGCGGCGGCCGGTCCGGCGTCGAAGCCGGTGCCGACCACCGGGCCGAGCGAGGTGGTGGTGACGTAGTCGAACAGGACGGAGGACGGGCGGCTCAGGAGGTAGACGTCGCGGAAGATGCCGCTGGTGCGGAACTTGTCCTGGTCCTCCAGGTAGGTGCCGTCGCACCACTTGAGGACCAGGACGGCCAGGCGGTTGGCGCCGGGGCGGATGAGCTCGGTGACGTCGAACTCGGCGGAGGCGTGGGAGACCTGGCTGTAGCCGACGTAGGTGCCGTTGAGCCACACGTAGAAGCAGGAGTCCACGCCCTCGAAGGTCAGGTAGGTGCTGGGGGCGGCGGGATCCGGGGTGTACTCGAAGTCGCGGATGTAGACGCCGCAGGGGTTGTCCTGGGGGACATGGGGCGGGTCGAAGGGGATGGGGTAGCGCACGTTGGTGTACTGGTGGTGGTCGTAACCCAGGTGCTGCCAGGTACTGGGGACCTGGATCCGGGTGAAGCCCTCCGGAACGGGGGAGGCGGCAGGGTCACCGGGGTCTCCGGGGGCCGCGTCGTCGCCGGTGGTCTCGGGGGCGGATTCCTCCCAGAAGGCCTCGGTCAGCTCATGGACGCTGGGCAGGTAGCGGAAGGCCCACTGCCCGCTGAGCAGGTGGAAGCGGTCGGAGTCCTCCCGCCTCCAGGGGCTGGTGGCGATGGGACGGGAGGCGGGCACGTAGTAGGAGCGCGGCGGCAGCGTGTGCTCGTGGAGGACGCCGAGGTCCTCGAAGTGTCTAGGAACGATCATTGTTCGGCTCCCTTAAAGGGGTTGTCGGGAACAGAGGACGCGCAGCGGTGCAACGTCTTGGTGTTGACGTTAACATGATAGACGTGATCCGCTCCTGTGAGGCAGATCTACTGACACAATTTCGACTTTCTCAACCTCGGAGGAGGAGAGTTATGGTAACGTCACCAAGAAGTCAGACTGCGGATACCCCTGACAATCCTGATAACCTCGCGTCATGCCAGGGCGGAGCCGGGGCGCACAGGGAGCGCCGTCGATGAGCGATGTGGCTCGTCTGGCCGGTGTCTCGGCCCAGACCGTCTCGCGCGTGGCAGCGGGGTCGGAGCACGTCCGGCCCGATACCCGCGAACGGGTCCTGCGGGCGATGAACCAGCTCGGCTACTCCCCCAACCGTGCCGCGCAGGCCCTGCGCCGAGGATCCTTCAAGGCGATCGGCGTGCTGACCCAACAGATCCAGCGCACCGGGGAGGCCCTGACCACCGCGGGAGTGCTGGAGGCCGCCACGGCCGCCGACTACGCCGTCAACCTCGTCCAGGTGGAGCGTCCCGCCTCCGACGACCTGCGCGAGGCCGTCTACCGGCTCTCCCACCAGGCCATCGACGGGCTCGTCGTCGTGCAGGCCGGTCGGGCCGGGCGCGAGCACCTGGTCCTGCCGCCCACGATGCCGGTGGCGGTCTCGGACTCCACGCTCGTGGACTACTACCCCTCGGCCAGCGCCGACCAGGCCGGCGGGGTGCGCGACGCCGTCGAGCACCTCGTGGGGCTGGGGCACCGCACCGTCCACCACGTGAGCGGGCCCGAGGACTCCCAGTCCAGCCTGGTTCGCCGAGCCACCTGGGCCCGCTGCCTGCAGGAGGCAGGCCGGGAGGTTCCCGAGCCGGTGCCCGGCGGCTGGGAGGCCGCCGCGGGCTACGAGGCCGGGCTGCGCCTGGCCGCGGACCCGGAGGTGACGGCCGTCTTCTGCGCCAACGACGAGCTGGCTCTGGGCCTCATCCGGGCCATGCACGAGCAGGGCAGGCGCGTGCCGCAGGACGTCTCGGTCGTCGGCTTCGACGGCCTGGCCGTGGGCGAGTTCAGCTTCCCGCCACTGACCACGGTGCGCCAGGACTTCAAGCGGCACGGCCGCGAGATGGTGGGACTGGTGCTGGAGCAGGCGGCCTCCGGGACGCTGGACGGCAGCCGCAGCATCGTCATCCCCACCGAGCTCATCGTGCGAGGCTCAACCGCCCCGCCGGCCGCCTGAGCGCAGCGAACGGTGCGCGTCAGCCCACCAGCTCAGTCCTCCTGGGGCAGGAGCATGGAGGCGCCCAGCGCGAAGGGGAAGCCGGGCTTGAGGATGCACTGGATGACCGGCTGGGCCATCTCCAGGACGCTGTCGGCGTCGAGCCCCTCCTCGCCGTCGGGGCCGGCCTCGGCCACGAGGTCGACGTAGGGAACGGTGAGATCGAGCAGGGCCATGCCGTCCCGGTGAGTGGCTGCGTCCCAGGCGCCGCCCTCCATCTCCTGAAGGGTGCCCAGGTGGAAGCTCATGACGCCGCGGTCGTCGACCTGCGCGGGCACGGACAGGATGTGGTGCGGCTCGGGGTCCCGCGGCGCGCGCAGGGTGAACAGGATGATCCCGCCGTCGCGGGCGGCGCGCAGCATGATGCGGCCGATGTGGATGCCGAAGCTGACGACGTCGAAGACCCCCTCCATGGCCTCCTCGTAGCCCAGCGGCGCCTCCAAGGGGATGGGGGCCCCGTCGCCGGGATCGTTGATGGCGCGGCGGCCCGACGGCGTCGCGGCCTTGAGCAGCAGGAGGCGACCGGAGTCGGTCAGGGTGCCGGTCTCCACCCGTTCCTGCCAGCCGGCCGGGGCCTGGGCCGGGCCGGGCTCGGACTCCACCAGGCCCATGCCCAGGACGCTGGACAGGTCGGTGCCGTCGGCGGGCCGGTGCCAGGTGATGGTGGCGTCGTCGTGCCAGATGGGGACGACGCCGTTGAAGGGGATGCCGAAGCGCACGTGCTCACGGCCACCGTCAACGGGGCGGGAGTCGTCGCGGTGGCTGGCGCGCCGGCCGGCCCGATCTGCCGGGTCGGTACTGCCTGCGCCGCCGGCGCTGTCTTCCTGCGGTCCTGCCAGGTACTCGCTCATGAGCGCAGCCTATTGCTCACCGGGACCCGGAAGGAACCGGATGCGCCGTGCGGAGAACGGCGGCCGGCTAGCCCTCCACCGCCCCGCCGCGGTGAGCCCAGTCCACGCTGCCCTCCTCGTAGGCCCCCTTCTCCAGCAGGGCCGTGAGCGGAAGGTCGGACAGCGCCTGCACGAAGGCCTCTGAGGCGTGCGCCATCGTCGACTCGACGAGCGCGATGCTGCGGTCCAGGTGCGCCGAGGGCGGGAAGATGCTGAGGGCCAGCTCTGGCGTGGTGGTCGGCGCCTCGATGCTCTCCATGACGGTGAAGACGTCGCCGAAGGTCAGCTCCTCGACCGGGCGAGCCAGGGCGAAGCCGCCCTCGCGGCCCGGACTGGCCTCCACCAGCCCGGCCACCACCAGGGTGCGCAGGACCTTCTTGAGGTAGGAGTCCGATACCCCCAGGATGCGCGCCAGCGTGCTGCTGGCGACCGGGCGGTGACCCTCCTGCAGGGCGAGCATCAGGACGACGAAGACCGCCTGCTCAGTACTGCGGTTCATCTTCATCAGACGCGCCCTCCTTCTCGAGCCCTCGTACGTCGTTCCAGGTCATCGGCGATCACTGCCGGTCACCGGCGAGCCAGGTGACCGCGCAGCCCGGAGACCATTGCTGCGGCCACATCCTCCACCCGCTCGGGTGCGAATCGGGAGGAGAACAGTCCCAGGAACTTGAACAGGGGCACCATCCGGGCCAGCGCGTCACTGCGCCCGGCACCGTAGAGCACCGTGGGCTCAACACTGACGAGCGGCACTGAGGAGGTGGCGAGCTCGGCCAGGACCTGCTTCTTGATGCGGGTGAAGGATCCCGGGCCCAGCACACCTCCCACCGCGCCCATCGCCAGCGCGCCTCGCTCCTCGGCCAGGCGGCGCATGGCCCGAGCGGGCCGGGCGTTGATGTCCTCAAGGGCCTGCGGATCCTTGTCCGGCCGGCCCAGGAAGTCGACAATGGTGTCGAAGCGCTCGGGCAGGGCGGCAGCGAGGGACTCGTAGGAGCGGGCGTCCGCGGCGATGGTGCGCACCCGGGGATCGGTGAGCTCGTTGCGCCCGGAGCTCGACACCACCAGGAACTGCGCGCGAGGGTCGGCCGCGAGCCACTGGCGCGTCACCTCCCGGCCGAGGTAGCCGTTGCCTCCGAGCAGGACGTGCGTCGTGGCACCGGGAGTCCTACTCGCAGCGCTGTCCATCATGTCGTTCGCCGCACTGTCTGCGTTACCTGCGTCAGCTGCACTGCCTGCGTTGTTCGTGGTCATGCGTCTGTCCTCACTCAGTCACCGTATTAGCGATGTTCAATATCTATGGATAGAGCGTATCCACGTATGACGGAGGCGGCAAGCCCGGATGCGGCGATTGCTGAGTGACCTACCCTACGGAGGCGGCTCGAGCCTCGGCGCGGGCGGCGAGACGCTCCTCCTTGCGGGCGCGCTCCCACTCGTGGACCTGCCGGGCCGAGAGCGCCAGCAGGGCCAGGACCTGGAGCGCGCTGGTGACGACCAGTCCGAGGGTGGCCTGGCGGACCCCGAGGCTGGAGACCTGCCCCATGTCCGTGACGATGCCCAGGACCAGGGTGGCCATGAGGGCGATACGGCCCCGCGGGTGCCCGTGCCAGGCCGCCACGCCCAGGGCGGCCGTGACGAGCGTGAGGACGGCCGACACCGTGGCGATGACGGCGACGACCGCGGCAACGGCGCCCTGGTCCATGCCGGCGATCGGGGTGACGTCCAGCAGGTCGGCGACATCGATGCGGGTGACGCGCATGAGCTCGACGACGACCATGAGCCCGATGAGGACCAGGGCGATGACGAGCTGACTGGGGCGGCGCCGTCGGGCCTCGAGGTCGGCGAGGTGGGCCAGGCGCAGGGAGAGCCCGGAGTCCGATCCGGGCACCACCTCGTTGAGGTCGAGGATGTGAAGGGCGCCGTCGGTGACCACCCGGTCCCCTCCCCCGTTCTTGTCGTGGTAGGAGGTGAAGAACTCCGGCCAGATCTCGAGCTCGGCGGCCTCGTTGGCCCAGCGGACGTCGTCGACGACGTAGTCGCGCTCGATGTCGATGTCCGCGTCGATCTTGTGGGTGACCTGGAGGGTGAGGACGCTCAGGCCGACGGCGCGGTCGTAGGTGGCGGCGGCCAGCCAGTCCACGTGGCCCCCGCCGGGCAGGACCCAGCCGGGCGGGCAGTACCAGAAGCGGATGTGGTGGCGCTGGGAGGGGTTGCCCTCGACCTCCTTCTGGTAGGCGAAGCTCTGCTTGCGCCCGAACAGCAGGAGGTTGGAGACGGGAGCCGCCGGGTAGGAGCGGCGCAGCAGCGAGGAGAGGACGATGCGCCACGAGGATCGCAGGGTGATGGGATCGGCGCGCACCCAGCCGGCGGCCACCATCGCCTCGTGGATGTCCTCCTCGTCGCCCTTGACCGCGAGGTTGACCGGGTCGCCCAGGAGCCCGTCGGGGGTGCGGGTGCGGCCGATGAAGTAGTCGGGCACGTAGAGCCAGGTGAGGACCTGGTGGAGGCGCGGCAGGGCGAGGTAGGCCAGGACCGCCCAGAACAGCAGCGAGTTGACCACGAGCGCCGGCTCGAGGTGCCACCCCGAGCCGATGAGCAGCCAGGCCAGCCACAGCGTGGCGACGGCGGCGATGGCGAAGAAGACGGAGTCCAGGACGTCGTCGATGCCCCAGGAGCGCGCGTTGACCTCCGACATCTTGGAGGGGCCGTCACGGTAGACGGGCGGCGCCGTCGGACGGGGGCGAGTCACCTCGGGTGTCGTCATGGGCTCACGCTACCCAGAGGTCCCGAGGACCACTCAGCAGACAGCAGGAGAACAGTCTCAGAAGTCCCAGTCCTCGTCCTGGGTGGCCTCGGCCGTGCCCATGACGTAGGAGGAGCCCGAGCCGGAGAAGAAGTCGTGGTTCTCGTCGGCGTTGGGGGACAGGGAGGCGAGGATCGCCGGGTTGACGTCGACGGCGTCGGCCGGGAACAGCGCCTCGTAGCCCAGGTTCATGAGCGCCTTGTTGGCGTTGTAGCGCAGGAACTTCTTGACGTCCTCGGTCAGGCCGAGCTCGTCGTAGAGGTCCTCGGTGTACTGCTCCTCGTTGTCGTAGAGCTCCATGAGCAGCTCGAAGGTGTAGTCCTTGAGCTCTTGCTGGCGCTCGGGCGAGGACTCGCGCACGGCGAGCTGGTACTTGTAGCCGATGTAGTAGCCGTGGACGGCCTCGTCGCGGATGATGAGGCGAATGAGGTCGGCGGTGTTGGTCAGCTTGGCGTGGCTGGACCAGTACATGGGGGCGTAGAAGCCGGAGTAGAAGAGGAAGGACTCCAGCATGGTGGAGGCGACCTTGCGCTTCTCGGAGTCGTCGCCGCGGTAGTAGTCCAGGATGATGCGGGCTTTGCGCTGGAGGTTCTCGTTCTCCTCGCTCCAGCGGAAGGCCTCGTCGATCTCCGCCGTCGAGATGAGGGTGGAGAAGATCGAGGAGTAGGAGCGGGCGTGGACCGACTCCATGAAGGCGATGTTGGTGAGCACCGCCTCCTCGTGGGGGGTGCGGGCGTCGGGGATGAGGGAGACCGCGCCGACCGTGCCCTGGATGGTGTCCAGGAGGGTCAGGCCGGTGAAGACCCGCGTGGTCATGTTCTTCTCGGCCTCGGTCAGGGTGGCCCAGGACTGCACGTCGTTGGACAGCGGCACCTTCTCGGGCAGCCAGAAGTTGCCGGTCAGGCGGTCCCAGACCTCAAGGTCCTTGTCATCGGCCAGGCGGTTCCAGTTGATGGCCTGGACGCGGTCGACCAGCTTGATGGGCTCGTGCATGGGTGGTTCCTCCCGGGATCGGCTGAGCTGCCCTCATGCTACCGACGACGACGCCGGGCGGCTGTGATGCCCGACCGCTCGGCGACTGTGGCGCCAGCCGCGCTGCCGCGTATGGGAGCGCCCGGGCAGAAGCTCGACCGACATCATGTTATTGACTCACGTTTTGTGACTGACTAACATCGTCTGCATGAGTCCTCGCACGTCAACCTCCGACCGGCTTCGTCGCACCGCCCTGAGGATGTTCGCCGAGCAGGGGTTCGACGCGGTCCCGGTCACGGAGATCGCCAGGGCCGCCGGGGTCTCCCACATGACCTTCTTCCGCCACTTCCCCACCAAGGAGTCCGTGGTGGTGGCGGACATGTTCGATCCGCTCATCGCTGAGGCGGTACGGGCTCAGCCACGGCGTTGGCGGCCACTGACCCGGGCGGTGCGCGGCCTGGTTGCGGCGATGAGCCAGGAGCAGGCGCGCGAGGAGATGTCATCGCAGGAGTTCCTGGAGCGCGTCCGCCTGGCGGCCGGCACGCCGTCACTGTCGGCCGCCGTGCGAGCCGCGAGCCAGGACACCGAGCGCGCCATCGCCGAGGCGCTCATCGTTCCGGGCGTCGACGACGCGGCGGCACGGGCCGCCGCCGGTGCCATCATGGGGGCCGCCACCGGCCTCCTCCTGGCCTGGGCGGACGGGACCACCTCTGCCGACGACGCGGTCACCGCTCTCAGCCGGGGCCTTCTCACCCTGCTGGGGGAGTCATGAGCGGCGAGGCGCTTGCGCCGACGCCGGCCCTGGCGGTTGAGGGCGTCGATGTCAGCCTTCGGGGAGTAGCTGTTCTGCGCGACCTCAGCCTCTCGGTCGCCGGGGGCGAGTGCCGCGCCGTCGTGGGTCTCAACGGCGCCGGGAAGACCACGGCTCTGCGCGTCATCCTGGGCATGCTCCGCCCCGACGCCGGGAGGGTCCTGCTGCACGGGCGCGACATCGCCTCCTGCCCCAGGGAAGTCTGGCGGAGGGTGGGCCACCTGGTGGAGACGCCGTTGTCCTACCCCGAGCTCACGGCCCGCCAGAACATCGAGGCGGCGACCCGCCTCCACGGAGCCGATCCCGAGCGTGCGGGGAGGGTCGCGGCGAGGATGAGTGAGGAGCTGGCGCTGACCGGTTGGCTCGACGTACCCGTGCGTCGCCTGTCGCTGGGCACGCGCCAGAAGGTGGGGCTGGTCGGGGCCCTGGCGCACGAGCCGGACGTCGTCGTCCTCGATGAGCCGACCATCGGACTCGACCCGCTCGCCGTCGTCGGGTTCCGGGAGCTCCTGCGGGAGGTGACGGAGCGCGGCGGCTCGGTGCTGGTGACCGGGCACCACTTCGATGAGCTGACGCGGATCGCCGATCGGGTCGACGTCCTGCACCGAGGACGGGTCATCGATACGATCTCACCCTGCGAGCCCGGAAGGTCCGGGGGGACGGACCTTGAGCAGGCGTTCTTCGACGTCGTCCTGGCGGCCGATCGGGCCGCCGCGGAGTCCGGCCCAGGGCGGTTCCTCCAAGCGATTGGTGACCAGGAGGGGCGGGAGGCCTCGTGATGGAGACAGGACGCAGCGATCTGAGAGTCGCGATCGGCTTGGAGGCTCGCAAGCTGGCTCGGGCCACGGTGACGCGTGTGGCGACGCTCGCCGGCCTCATCCTGGTTCTGGTGACCACGGCCGGCGGGTACGCCGCGGCGATGCACACCGGCGACACCGATCTGGGGCGGAAGGCCGCCTCCATGGTGACCTCACCGGGTTGGGACGGCTACACCCAGCTCGGGGTCACGAGCGTGAGCGCCACGATGCTCCTGGCCGTGGGCGTGGTGATGTCGTGGAGTGTGGGACGGGAGTTCACCGAGGGCACCGTTGCGGGCCTGTTCGCGATCCCGCCCACCTTGCGCAGCATCGCCACGGCCAAGATGGTGGCGACACTGGCATGGTCGGTCCTGCTGGGTGCCGGTCAGGCGGCACTGCTGACGACGGCGGGGCTGCTGCTCGGCCTGGGAGCAGCGGGCGCCGCCGGCTGCTTCGCGACGCTGCTGCTGGTCGCGGCGCTGCTCAGCGCCGGCGCCCTGCCGGTCATGTGGGCGGCGACCCGCTGGCGCGGCTACCTGGCCGGGATCGGGCTCACGCTGGCGATCCTCGTCGTCACCAATCTGGCCGCCGGTTTCGGACTGGGCACCTACGCCCCATGGTCGATCCCGGTCGTCTGGGCCACACGCCGCGAGGACGTCAGCGCGCTGCTGCTGATGGCTCCTCTGATGGTCGCCGCGATCGGGGCCTGGATGACACTCCGCTCCTGGGACCGCCTCCAGCTGGGCGCCGACTGACCGCAACACTCGTTCGCACCAGACGACCCCGCCACCGACCCGTCAGGACGAGGCCGCCGGCTGCTGCGCTGCGGCCAGGATGGCCGCCCCCTGCTCGGGAGGGTCACCGCTGCCGACGACGGCGCCTTTTCAGCATCATTGATGGGAAGGTGGCAAGCCACGGTTGTCGCACCCTGATTCCAGGTGACGTCCAGATCCACGTCGTCGGAGTCGGTAATACTGATGACTTTGTTGCGGGCGTCGCGAACAATCGCCAGCACCGAGTCCAGACCAGGATCGTCCTTGAGCGTCACATCCGCTGTCCAGCGATCTTCGCCCATGAACTCGACATTCACATCCACCTCGGCCGATGTGACACCGTCAAGCCCGGAGAGGTACTCGCGCACCTTCCGCCGTCTCCTGTTACGAGCGAGAGTGAATGGCGTACATCCGGCCGCGCCGGAAGCAAGAGACGCCGCCCCCAGTGCCAGCACTGTACGGCGCCGAATACTCATCAGACTTGACTCCTCTTGCTTAAAGCAATGAGCAGTGCACTCGACCCTCGCAGGGCGCCTACGACTACTCCACTCACGCCTCGCGGGATCTGTCAGAGCCGGATCGCCTCGCTCGAACGCGCCAGACGGAGCGCGGTCAGGAGGAAACGGATGACGCTGCGTCGCTGACGAACCATGATGTCACCGTAGGATCTCGGCCCCACCTGCGGAACGGGGAGGATTCCCCTTGACTCCTCGCACCCGGGTCGGCGGCGTCCGGTGCCCACGCTGCGAGGTGGTCGGCCCGGCTCACCGCCAGCCGGCGACTCATCGTCACCGATGAGGACTGACGCCTACGCCTCCCGCCTTCTTGTTCCAGAGGCCGCCGGCCAGGACAGGTTCCCCACTCCGCTTCAGACCGCCAGGTCCTCCATCTCCTCGAGCTCCTTGCCCTTGGTCTCGGGCACCCGGAAGAAGACGAAGAGGAGCGACAGCAGCGCGAAGACGGCGTAGAAGCCGTAGGCGAAGGTCAGGCTGATGCTGGAGAAGGTCGGGAAGGTGGTGGAGATGAAGAAGTTCGCCACCCACTGGGCCGCCGCCGCGACCGCCAGCGCCCCGGCACGAATCCGGTTGGGGAACATCTCGCCCAGCAGCACCCACACGAGCGGCCCCCAGGTCGCCCCGAAGGCCACGACGAACAGGTTGGCCGCCACCAGCGCGATCGGCGACCAGGGCGCCTCCAGAGTGACCTCACCGCCGCTGACATTGGCGAAGGAGAAGGCCAGAGCCATGAGCCCCAGGGAGATCGTCATGAACAGCGAGCCGACCAGGAGCATGGGGCGGCGCCCCACCTTGTCCACCAGGAGGATCGCCACGATCGTCACCACGATGTTGGTGACCGACGTGATGACGGTGATCGTCAAGGCGTCGGACTCCTCGAAGCCCACGGTGCGCCACAGCGTCGTCGAGTAGTAGAAGATGACGTTGATGCCCACGAACTGCTGGAAGACGGACAGCAGGATGCCCACCCAGACGATCGGCTTGAGGCCCAGCGCCGAGCCGCGCAGGTCGGACAGGGACTCGCGCTTCTCGGAGTCGATGGTGGAGCGGATCTCCTCGATCTTGAGATTGACGTTGACGATGCCGGTGAAGTCGTAGAGCACCTGGGAGGCCTTGTCGTAGTCGCCGCGCGCCACGAGGAAGCGCGGGGACTCCGGCAGCCGGAAGGCGAAGAGACCGTAGACGAGGGCGGGCAGCCCCTCGGCGATGAACATCCAGCGCCAGGCCTCCAACCCCAGCCACAGCTCCTTGGCCGCTCCACCGGCCTGACCGGAGAACCAGGCGTCGGCCAGGAGTGAGGAGAAGATGCCGATGACGATGGCCAGCTGCTGGAGGGAGCCGAGGCGGCCGCGCACGCTCGCCGGGGAGACCTCGGCGATGTAGGCCGGCGCGATGACGGAGGCCGCCCCCACGCCCAGGCCGCCCACCACGCGCCACACGATGAAGTCGATGACGCCGAAGGCCAGCCCCGATCCGAGTGCGGAGGCCAGGAACATGACGGCGGCGATGAGCATGACCGGCACCCGTCCCAGCCGGTTGGAGACCGGCCCGGCGAACCAGGCGCCGGCGGTGCAGCCGATGAGCGCCGAGGAGACGGAGAAGCCCTTGAGAGCATCGCTGAGGGCGAACTGGTCGGAGAGGGCGTCGACGGCGCCGTTGATGACGGCGGTGTCGAAGCCGAAGAGGAACCCGCCCAGGGCGGCGGCCACGCAGATGCCGATGATCCGGGCGTTGATACGGCTGACGGTCTCACCCGGGTCGTCCACGGTCGACCCCGACGAGGAGGCGACCGGTGGCCGGGAGGATGACGACGACGATGAGGATGACGCGGATGACGGGGATGACTCTGCCATGGTGTGTGTCCTGACGTCGGAAGAGTCGCGCACGGCGCTCACTTCATGCCGTGCAGCATGGCGGACTCCCTCAGGCTACGACCGCGCCGGGTGCCGCAGTAGGCGTTTCGTCGCCCTTCTCCCCGCCCTCCCCGCAGGTCCGGTTCCACAGCACCCGCCCGGGACCCAAGTCCTTGACGCTCGGTCGATTGATTGAGGCAACGGACGACGGCGCCCCCGAGCCCGCTCCGTCATAGGACTGAGCGTGCTCGGGGGCGCATCCCCGATGGGCTGGGGTCCGGCGGACCGTCTCAGGCGCGGCGGCGGCTCACCATCAGGGCACCCGCCATCACCGCGAGCACGGCGAGCGCCAGCGGCAGGGCGACCGTGACACCGGTGCTGGCCAGCGGACCTCCGGAGGGATCACTGGGCACTCCGGGCGTCGGGTCCGGCGCCGGCGGGTCACTGGGCCCGGCCTGCGGGGTCTCGCTCGGCGAGGAGGTGTCACCGGGAGTGGCGGAATCGCTCGGCGAGGGCGACTCACTCGGGTCCGGAGACGAGGACTCGCTCGGGTCCGATGAGGGTGACTCGCTCGGGTCCGACGACGGAGACTCACTCGGCGTCGGGTCCGGCGAGGCCGACTCACTCGACGACGGGGACGCCGTCGGCGACTCGCTCGGGTCCGGAGACGGAGACTCGCTGGCCGACGGGGACGGCGTCGAGGAGGGTGAGTCGCTCGGGTCCGACGACGGCGATGCGCTCGGCGAGGGCGAGGCCGACTCACTGGGCGACGGAGAGGGAGACGGCGATGCCGTGGGCGTGTAGGCGTTGGTGAAGGTCGTGAGCACCGCCTGATCCTTCTCACCGATGGTCACCGTCTGGGCGGCGGGCGCCTTGAGGGTGTAGCCCTCGACGGCGGCTGCCTGAGTGTCCTCCTCGATGGTGCACGTGGTGCCCACGGGCAGCTCAGGACCGAAGGCGGCCGAGTCGGCCTTGATCCTGAGGGTGTCCTTCGCGCCGTTGTCGCAGGTGTAGGAGAAGGTGAACTCCTTGTCCCCCACCTCGGCACCGGTCACGGTCTTGGCCACCGAGAAGGTGCCCATGTCGCGGGTGTAGGTGTTGGTCATCGTCACGGCGGCCGTCTGGTCCTTGGTGATCGCCACGGTCTGCTCGGCCGGGGCGGTCAGCGTGTAACCGGCCCGGGCGGCCTTGGCGTTGTCCTCGGTGACGGTGCAGGTCGAGCCGGCCTTGATCTTCTTGGACTTCTCCGACGTCGCCGCACCGGTCACCGTCAGCGACCCCTCGGTGCCGTCGGTGCAGGTGTAGGCGAACTCGAAGGTCGACTTGCTGAAGTCGCCGTCGCCGGCCAGGGCCTTGGTGACCGTGAAGTCGCCCTCCTCCACGGCGGCGGGGTCGGCGGCGTTACGCAGCATCACGGCGGTGGACTTCTGGTCCTGAACGGTCAGGGTGTTGGTGTTCTGGTCTCCCACCGTGAAGGTGTGGCGGCCCCAGGTGACGCCTGCGGGAGTGGTCGAGGCCGTCGTCGTGTCCTCGTCGAGGGACAGGACCGTCCCGGCCGGGAAGGTGCCGTTGTACACGGCCTTCTCACCAACGGTGACGGTCATGGACGTGTCACCGCCGGTACGGGCCTGGTTGACGGTCCCCGGAGCCTTCCAGCTCGGGTAGGTGTCCACGGTGGCGCCACCGGGAAGGGTGTAGTTGATGTTGACCGTGAAGGTGGTGCCGGCCGGCACCTTGGCCGTCTCGGTCCCGGTGAGGAGCTTGGTGATGTCCAGCCCGCCGAATCCCGGCTCCATGACGACGTCGATGGTGAAGGACTTGGTGTAGTACACCGAGTAGGAGTGCTCCATGTCGGTGCCCACCACGGAGGCGGTGTTCGTGTACTCCACGCCGGCCTGGACGGCGCCGTCGGCCGTGGAGGGGGTCGAGGCGTAGTAGATGTGGTAGTTGGTCTGCGGCGCGAAGGGGCCGGTCACTGTGAGGGTGGCGGTGTTGCCCTGGATGGAGACATCGAGGTCGAAGTCGCCCTGGCTGGTGTCCTGGTCGGTGCCGCTGGCGTCGGTGACCTGACCGTGGAGGCGGTCCCTGCCCTGGGCGGTACCGATGTTCAGCTTCCACTCGCTCTTGGCCGGGATGTACGCCTGTCCGGGGCCGAGCTGGTCGGTGAAGGTAATGGTCGATCGGGTCTTCCCGTCCACCGCCAGGGAGCCGCCGCTCCTCTCGAGGGCGGCCTTGACCTGGTCCGGTCCGAAAGTCAGCTCCCAGTCGAGCCGCTTGGAGGTGCTGGTGACGTCGAAGGCCCACTTGCTCAGCGACTGCGGAGTGTATGCGGGACCAACGTTCTCGGCGATCTTGCCGCCGGGCACGGGCACGGCGGTCTGCTTGCCGTTGGCATCGACCGTCATATCGGCCGAGTCACTGGCCGCGGCGGCCACCACCAGCGCCGTACCGGTGCCCCGCAGACCGCTGAAGCCCTGGGCGACGATGGTGTCGAGGGTGGCGTTGAAGGTGCAGGTGATGGTGCGGTCGTCCATCGCGCACTCACCAATGGTGTGCTCCGCGCCCTGGTGGGTGACCTTGATCGGCTCGGAGAGGTGCTCCCGGTTGCGGAGCTGCTCGGGCAGTCCGATCTGGAAGGAGTCACCGCTCTTGGCGTTGGCGTTGCTGGCGTCCCAGGCGAACTTCAGCTTGAGGATGTCGTCGACCTTGACCGAGGTGTTGTCAGGCTCCTCGACACCGTTGGCGTTGGAGACCACGAGCGAGAGGTCGGAGACGGCGATCGACGGGTTGTTGGCGGCTCGGGCCTGCATGGGCAGGACCGTCAGGAGCGTGGCGACGAGTGCGACAAGCGCCAGAAGCGCACCTGCCGCACGCGCGGGAGTGCCAAGCACCCTGGGGATGGGGATAGCGGACACAGGCTGCCTTTCGAGAGAATTCTGAGAATAAACTGACGTTCTCCTGAACTTATGTTCTTGAGAGGCGATCTTTCAGTAGCGCAGGTCTCAATCCATAGTCACGACTTTGCAGCCATTGGGTCTCGACCCGCTAAAGCGCACCATTGCGCCCGGATTCCCCGCACCGCCACCAGGGGCCTCCACCCCGGCACCTTCCCCGGCCCGACGACGACCAGCATGACCGCCGTACAGCCCATCCGAGCGGGGCCGGCTACGGAACCAACCACGGACCGGCCACCTCCACCACTTTTTCCCTGCGTCGTCGCCATTGCTCCCGGGCACCCCGCCATCAAGGCATCACAATGGCTACAGATGCCGCATCAGCCCCTCAGCCGAGTAGTTGACTGAGATAATAGTTCCATGAGCCCCACGGTACGGGTGGGCGAGACCGCCACCCTTGTCAGCAGCCTCGTCGACCAGCTCACGCAGCGGTTGGCGGAGGACAGCGCACCCGCGCGCCTCGTCGTCGGGCTCGTCGGCGCACCCGGGTCGGGCAAGTCAACGATCGCCGCGGACCTGGAGGCCAGGCTCAAGGAGGCCGGCATCTTCGCCGGGCTCGTCCCCATGGACGGCTTCCACCTGTCCAGCGCCGTCCTCGACGAGCTGGGCCGTCACGACCGCAAGGGCGCACCGGACACCTTCGACGTCGAGGGCTACCTCGCCACCCTCGATCGCGTGCGGGCCGACGGCGCCCAGCAGGTCCTCGTTCCGGTCTACCGGCGCGATCTGCATGAGGCGGTGGCGGCCGGAGGGGTCGTGTCGGGAACCGGCGTCGTTCTCACGGAGGGCAACTATCTGGCCCTGGAGACGCGCGGGTGGGGCGCGGTGCGCGAGCGGATCGACCTGCTCATCCACATCGACGTGCCCGAGGAGGTCCTCGTGGTGCGGCTCATCAACCGTCATGAGGACTTCGGCAGGAACGCACTCGACGCCGGGCACTGGGTGCGCACGGTGGACCTGCCCAACGCGCGTCTCATCGCCACGAGCGTCCACCGCTGCGACGAGGTATGGCGCGAGCCCGACGACGAGTCCGGCTCCGACGAGGATGCTGACGATGCGGATGCCGGCGGCGCAGAGGACGCCGACGACGAGGCATCCGCGCGTTCGTAGGGTAGGTCGCGCGTTCGTGCCCTTTACCCCTCGATCGCGCGACCCAAGGTACGACCGCGACGGGTCGAGAGCCTCGCGACAGCTCCGAAAGTTCCCCACGGCCCCGGCTCACGATCCCCGCAGCCCCTGACTCGCAGCACGACTCAGCCGCACCAGGCGCACGCTGCGGATCCAGGACGGCGTTGGCGTCCACGCACCGGAATGAGACAGTAGTGTTTCACTCCTCGGACTAATCTCCCCGGGCGTATCCCCACCGATGCTCTACCGATGATCCGAGGCATCCCATGACCGCCCCCACCGACACCGCCCCGCGTTCCGAGGACCCCAAGGACTCCGACGAACCGGCCGCGAGCACAGTCACCACGACTCAGGACTTAGCCGACGCCGCAGCCGAGAAGAAGCAGGACCACAGCGCCCGCATCGCGGTGACGGTCTTCCCCCTCATCATGTTCGGCGCCTTCCTCGCCGCCTACTTCTCCCCCGCCACCTTCGTGCCGCTGGCCGGCTACATGACGCCACTGCTGGCCGTCACGATGTTGGGGATGGGGATGACCCTGTCGATCCCAGACTTCACGATGATCGCCCGGCACCCGAAGCCGGTCGTTCTGGGCGTGCTCAGCCAGTACGCGATCATGCCGCTGGTGGGCTGGAGCGTCGCGAACCTGCTGCCGCTGTCCCCCGAGCTCAAGGTCGGCATCATCCTCATCGGTTGCGTGCCCGGTGGGACGACGTCGAACGTGGTCACCTATCTGGCCAAGGGCAACACGGCCCTGTCGGTGTCGATGACGGCCTTCTCCACGATGCTCGCCCCGGTGGTCACCCCACTGCTGACCCTATGGCTGGCCGGCACCTACATGCAGGTCCCGGCCGGTTCGATGGCGCTGTCGATCGTGCAGATCGTGCTGCTGCCGGTGGGTGCGGGCCTGGCCTGCAACGTCTTCTTCCACAAGCAGGTGGCCCGGATCCAGCCGGCTATGCCGTGGGTGTCGGTGGTGGCGATCGCCGCGGTGGTGGCGGCGGTGGCCTCCAAGAGCCAGCCGCTCATCGCCACCGCCGGTCCGCTCATGTTCGCAGCGATCGCCCTGGAGAACGCGACCGGTTACGCGCTGGGCTACGCGGCGGCGCGGACCTTCGGGGTCTCGCGGGCCGACCGGCGCACGATCGGCATCGAGGTGGGACTGCAGAACGCCGGGCTCGGATCGACCCTGGCCCTGCAGTACCTGAGTGCGGCGGTGGCCGCCCCTTGTGCGGTGGCGACCTTCTGGCACACGATCACCGGCTCCCTGCTGGCCATGTACTGGCGTCTGCGCGGCTTCCCGCCCGGGGAGGACCCGCACGCCACCGTGCGCGAGCTGCGCCGTCGGGCCGAGAGCGGAGAGCCATTACCCTCAGGCACCTGACGGCGCGGAATTGAGCGGGCTCAACGACCGTGTAAGCCACACAGCACCATCGGCGTTGTCGGCAACGATGGCGTACAGTTGACGTGCCGCCGCGTTACGGCGCGGAGTGGAAGTAAGCGCCAGTGCACCCATGTCGTCATGTGGGCCCGGCGTTCGCGCTTGAGCAACCACTGCACCGAACCGATCTCGCGATAGAGTGACGGATGCTCAGGGCAGTAGCCCCGTGAAGTGAACCCGGCAGCCTTCCGGACGGTGGGCGAGCCGGGTTTCGCGCACCATGAGAGACGGTTGGCAAGGACAGCTCCCTATCCGGCACGACGCCGGGGCCGGAAGGAATCACGTCCTTCCGGCCCCGGTATCGGTGACATCGGTCAACGGCAGATGGCCGACGACGACCGGTTCACAGCATGCAGGACACGCAGCCCTCGACCTCGGTGCCGGTCAGGGCCGCCTGGCGCAGGCGAATGTAGTAGAGGGTCTTGATGCCCTTGCGCCACGCGTAGATCTGGGCGCGGTTGACGTCACGGGTGGTGGCCGTGTCCGGGAAGAACAGCGTGAGGCTCAGGCCCTGGTCCACGTGCTGGGTGGCCGCGGCGTAGGTGTCGATGATCTTCTCGGGGCCGATCTCGTAGGCGTCCTGGTAGTACTCGAGGTTGTCATTCGTCATGAAGGGCGCCGGGTAGTAGACGCGGCCGATCTTGCCCTCCTTGCGAATCTCCACCTTGGCCACGATCGGGTGGATCGAGGAGGTGGAGTTGTTGATGTAGGAGATCGAGCCGGTGGGCGGCACGGCCTGCAGGTTGCGGTTGTACAGGCCGCCCTCCTTGACCTTGGCGGCCAGAGCGGCCCAGTCCTCACGTGTGGGCACGTCCACGCTGGAGGCCTCAAAGATCTCCTTGACGCGCTCGGTGACCGGCACGAAGTCCTGGGTCACGTACTTCTCGAAGAACTCGCCGCTGGCGTAGGTCGAGTCCTCGAAGCCCACGAAGCTCTCCCCGCGCTCCACGGCCATCTCGTTCGACGCCGTCAGGGCGGCGAACAGGACGCTGGCGAAGTAGACGTTGGTGAAGTCCAGGCCTTCCTCGGAGCCGTAGTGGATGCGCTCGCGCGCCAGGAAGCCGTGGAGGTTCATCTGCCCCAGGCCGATGGCGTGCGACTCGTGGTTGCCCCGGTCGATGGAGGGCACGCTGGGCAGGTGGGTCTGGTCGCTGACGGCCGTCAGGCCGCGCACCGCGGTGCGGATCGTGCGGGCGAAGTCCGGGGAGTCCATCGTCTTGGCGATATTGAGGCTGCCCAGGTTGCAGGAGATGTCCTTGCCCACGTGGGCGAAGGTGAGGTCCTCGTTGAGCTCGCTGGGCTCGGAGACCTGGAGGATCTCGGAGCACAGGTTGGACATGACGACCTTGCCCTTGATGGGGTTGGCCCTGTTGACCGTGTCCTCGAACATGACGTACGGGTAGCCGGACTCGAACTGGATCTCGGCCAGGGTCTGGAAGAAGGTGCGGGCGTTGATCTTCTTCTTCTTGATGCGCCCGTCATCCACCATCTCGTGGTACTTCTCCGTGACGTTGACGTCCGCGAAGGGCATGCCGTAGACGCGCTCGACGTCGTAGGGGCTGAAGAGGTACATGTCCTCGTTCTTGCGGGCCAGCTCGAAGGTGATGTCCGGGATGACGACGCCCAGGGAGAGGGTCTTGATGCGGATCTTCTCGTCGGCGTTCTCCCGCTTGGTGTCCAGGAACCGCATGATGTCGGGGTGGTGGGCATGCAGGTACACGGCCCCGGCGCCCTGGCGGGCCCCCAGCTGGTTGGCATAGGAGAAGGAGTCCTCCAACAGCTTCATGACGGGGATGACGCCGCTGGACTGGTTCTCGATGCGCTTGATGGGAGCGCCCATCTCACGCAGGTTGCTCAGCAGCAGGGCCACTCCCCCGCCGCGCTTGGACAGCTGGAGGGCGGAGTTGATACCGCGGGCGATCGACTCCATGTTGTCCTCGATGCGCACCAGGAAGCAGGACACGGGTTCGCCGCGCTGAGCCTTGCCCTCGTTGAGGAAGGTGGGGGTGGCCGGCTGGAAGCGGCCGGACATCATCTCGTCGATGAGGTCGAGGGCCAGCTGCTCGTCGCCGTCGGCCAGGGTGAGGGCCACCATGGTGACGCGGTCCTCGAAGCGCTCCAGGTAGCGCTTCCCGTCGAAGGTCTTGAGCGTGTAGGACGTGTAGTACTTGAAGGCGCCCAGGAAGGTCTCGAAGCGGAACTTGTGGGCGTAGGCGGCCTTGAAGGCGTCCTTGACGAACTCCGGGGAGTACTTGTCCAGGATGTGGCCCTCGTAGTAGCCCTCCTCGACCAGGTACTCGAGCTTCTCCTCCAGGTCATGGAAGAACACCGTGTTCTGGTTGACGTGCTGCAGGAAGTACTGCCGGGCCGCCTCATGGTCGGCGTCGAACTGGATCCTGCCGTTCGCGTCGTAGAGGTTCAGCTTCGCGTTGAGCGCGTGGTAGTCCAGATCCGGGGAGGACACGGTCTCTGAGCCGATGTCCGTCAGCGTGTCTGCCAAAAGTCTTCCAATCCTTCTTTGACGCGTGCGACGTCCGTGGGGGTGCCGAGCAGCTCGTAGCGGTACAGGAACGGCACCCCCAGCTTGCTGGCGATGATGTCACCCGCCAGGCAGTAGGCCTGGCCGAAGTTGGTGTTGCCCGAGGCGATGACGCCCCGGCACAGGGCCCGGTTGTCCGGGTTGTTGAGGAAGGCGATGACCTGCTTGGGCACCGCCCCCTTGACGGATCCGCCGCCGTAGGTGGGTACGACCAGGACGTACTCCTCATCCACAGTCAGCGGCGGATCCGTACGCCGCAGGGGGATGCGCGCCGTCGGGAAGCCGAGCTTGCCCACGAACCGGTGCGTGTTCTCCGAGGTGGAGGAGAAGTAGACCAGCAGGGGCCTGCTGCTCACGGCGCGCCCCGGGGTCTTCAGACCGCGACGGACTCGACGGCCAGGGCGAGGGTCTTGATCTTGTCCGGACGGAAGCCGGACCAGTGGTCCTCTCCGGCGACGACGACGGGAGCCTGGGCGTAGCCCAGCGACTTGACCTGCTCGAGAGCCTGAGCATCCAGGGAAATGTCCACCGTCTCGTAGGACAGACCGGCCTTGTCCATGGCGCGGTAGGTGGCCGTGCACTGGACGCAGTTGGGCTTGCTGTAGATGGTGATCGCCATGGCCGTCTCTTCCTCAGGGTCCGGTGGCGGTGACTGCGGCCCGTCCCTGGGCAGGGACTGCGCCGGCGGCACCACACGCTTGTCATTCACGGGAGGCCAGAACGGCCCCGCGGAGTAAGACACTACCCCTTGGGGTGGGGCTGGTCCACCACCCCAAGATGCTGTGTCTGACGTGGCCCTGTGCACACCACCCCTCCCTTCTGTGGAAAACGCTCGCCAGGCTGTGGACGGCTGGTGGAGACGCTCCGGCGGCCATCCCGGGGGCGACACCCGAGTCCGACTCCACGATCCGCAGAACGATGGTCTTACACGGGTGTGACATCTATTCGACCCCCTTAACCACAGGGGGGACCGGCGGTTGCCGACGCTCTACCCCCAGCCCTGGGGACGAAGATGAAAAATTCGCCTCCGAACACGCGCGCTCTCGGCGTGTCGCAGCACTCAGCAAACAGTCAGAAAACAGCCGGACCTCACGAGGTAGTTGAAGGTGATTGTTCCGGTGGCCACCCACGGCCCACGTCCCACCACGGGACGGAAGAGCCCGACAAGAGCACCGAGGGTACGCAGTCTCACACCTGGCGAGAGGCCCCTGCTCTAGCATTATTTGCATAGGTCGATTTATCGTTACTGTATCGTAATAATCCGGTTCCCGACCCACCTCCTTCCCCAAAGACTCTCAAGGACTCAGCATGCAGCAGCTGATGCAAGAACTTCCCCTGACGCTGGCCTATATCGGCGCCGACCTGGTGGCCATCGCCCTGCTGGTCGGAGCGCTCTACATCCCGCGCCACGGGCGTCGCGACCTCGTGGCCGCCTACATCGGCGTCAACGTGGGCGTCCTGGCCGTCACCCTGCTGCTGTCAACGAGTAACAACGTCGGCGCCGGCCTGGGCCTGGGGCTCTTCGGCGTCCTATCCATCATCCGCCTGCGCTCCTCCTCCTTGGCCCAGGGCGAGGTGGCCTACTTCTTCGCGGCCCTGGCCCTCGGTCTGCTCGGCGGCATCAAGAGCCACCTCATCATCGTGGCCATCCTCATGGTCCTCATCCTCGGTTCCCTGTGGGTCGGCGACCACCCCGGGCTCGTGCGCAACAACCGCAATCAGACCGTCACCCTCGACCGGGCCATCAGCGACGAGAACGAGCTCATCACCGAGCTCGAGGACCTGCTCGGCGCCCAGGTGCGCAGCGTCGACCTCAAGAGCCTGGACCTGGTCAACGACACCACCATCGTCGAGGTGCACTACCGCCTGGGTCGTCGGCCCCGCGCAGCGCAGCCGACCACTCAACCGGAGGCCGCCGGCGCATCGCAGAGCTCGCAGCCGCGTCAGGAGGTCGCACCGCGGGGCCCTTACCCGGTCCAGGAGGTTCCGCCGCAGGCTCCCGCCCAGATCCAGCCCACCGGGCAGCAGGTCTGGCCCGAGGCCCCCTCGCACGACAGCGCCGCGTCGGCGGCCACCGCCCCGCCCCGCTACGACTGGATCGTCGGCAACCGGCAGCAGCACGTCTCCCAGCAGCACACTCAGTCGAGCGCCCCGCCGCCGCCCGTGGTGCATCCCCGCTACAACTGACCAGCGGGCCGACCGCACGACCACACCGACGACGCCAACACGACCCGCTCATCACTACCTCACCGCTACCTCACCACCGACCCGCACCGACCGACCGCCCCACCCCGAGACTCCCGATCCCGGAAAGGACCGCACCGTGCCGAATACCGAAGGCATCGACACGATCACCCTCGCCGAGCTCAACTCCGAGGCGAGCCTCCTGACCCGCATGGACCGTAAGTACCTGGTGCCCCCTGGCGACACCCAGGACGTCGTCGACTACCTCGCTCCGCGAGCGCAGGTCCTCCAGATCGACGGCCTGCGCCACTTCCGCTACGCCTCGACCTACTTCGACACCCCCGGCCTGGACGCCTACTTCCTTGCCGCCCACAAGCGCCGTCGGCGCTACAAGATCCGCACCCGCACCTACCTGGACTCCGGCCTGTGCTTCCTGGAGGTCAAGACCAACGGCTCACGCGAGTCCACCGTCAAGGACCGCTTCAAGTACGACCCCGACGACGCCGACCGCATCACACCCGACGGACGCCTGTTCGTCATCGAGCGCCTGGTGGAGTCCTCCACCTGCTCCTCGGACGAGGCGCGCACCATCGCCGAGGCCCTCGTCCCGGTCATGGACTCCACCTACAGCCGCACCACCCTGCACCTGCCCCACGACGAGGCCCGCGCCACCTTCGACACCGAGCTCACCTGGGACCTGTTCGACCCCGACGGGCGCCGTCTGAAGCAAGGCGTCTCGGTGGGCCACCTCAACGTCGTCGAGACGAAGAACCCGTCCACCGCCTCCCCCACCGACCGGCTCCTGTGGAACCGGGGCCACCGGCCGGCGCGCATCTCGAAGTACGCCACCGGGATGGCGCTGCTGTACGCCAACCTGCCCACCAACCGCTGGCACCGCACCATCAACCGCGACCTGGGCCGCTACAAGCGTCAGGCCCCGCTGCGCCAGCTAGCAGCCTGATCCGGCCGCGTCTGTTCGGCCGCACCCCACCTCATCACCAGCGCCTCCGGGACTAACGGGCACCGCCCGCCCCGGAGGCGCTGTTCGCTGCTTCACACCGGCGACGGAACAAGTCATGCCTCCCCCATGACCCATTCACAGCCCGCTCATGGAATGCGCCCGTTGACTGCTATTCACCGGACGGAGTCACGCCGCCGCGGCGCGCCCCGAGCACACGCTCGACCTTGAGGCGCCCACCCCGACAGGCCCCGGCACCGGTCCGAATGATCCCGACAGGAGCCTCCCGATGAGCCTGACCACCCTGACCTACATCGCCGCCGACCTGATCGCCCTCACCGTCCTGGTCGGGGCCCTCTACGCCCCACGCCACGCCCGCAAGGACCTCATGGCCGCCTACATCGGCGTCAACGTGGGCGTCCTGGCCGTCACCCTGCTGCTGTCGACCGCGAGCGTCGCGGCCGGCCTGGGCCTGGGACTCTTCGGCGTCCTGTCCATCATCCGCCTGCGCTCGACCGAGCTGGCCCAGCACGAGGTCGCCTACTTCTTCGCGGCCCTGGCCCTGGGCCTGCTCGGCGGGATCCAGACCGCGCCGATCGGGATGGTGGCCGCCCTCATGGGCACCGTGGTCGCCGCCCTGTGGATCGGCGACCACCCCGCACTCATGCGCCGCAACCGCCATCAGGTGATCGTGCTCGACCACGCCATCACCGACGAGACCGCCCTCATCGCCCACCTGGAGCGCACCCTGGGCGGGCAGGTCCGCTCGGTGGAGGTCCAGCGCCTCGACCTGGTCAACGACACCACCATCGTCGACGTCCGCTTCCGGGTGCCTCGCCAGACTCCCGCCGAGCTGGAGCCCGAGCTCTCCGAGATGTCCGACGACGTCGCCCCCGCCCCGGAGCCGATCACTGCGCCGATCACTGCGCCGTCCGGTGCGCCCGCCGGTGCGCCCGCCGTCTCACCCGGGCAGTCCTGGACCGGTACCCCCCTGAGCACCGTGCAGCCCGATACCCGCACGAGCCGGACCGACACCCAGCCCATCACCATCAGGCCGGCCGCCCAGTACGTCACCCGCTCCGCACCGCAGACAGCACCGTCCGCCGCCCAGTCCAGCACCCAGACGGCCACCCAGACCGTCATGGCCGCGCGCTGAGACCGCCCACAGTGACCTCCACAGTGACCGCCACAGTGACCGTCACAGTGACCGTCACGGCGACCGACAGAACCGAAAGGACTGCGATGACTGCCTCCACGATGATCTCCACCGCGACCTCGGGAGCTGCGGCGTCGACGCCCCGCACGAGCCGGACGGCTCCTCAGGCACCGACCCGCCTCAGCACGGAGCACCTGGCCACGACCACCCTCACCGAGCTCAACAGCGCCGCCGGTCTGCTCACCCGCGTGGACCGCAAGTACCTGGTGCCCCTGGCCTGCGCGCAGGACCTCGTGGACGGGCTCGCGCCTCACGCCCAGGTCCTGGCCATCGATGAGCGGCGTCGCTTCTCCTACGCGTCGGCCTACTTCGACACCCCGGAGCTGGACGCCTTCATGCTCACGGCCCGCAAGCGGCGTCGGCGCTTCAAGGTCCGCACCCGCACCTACCTGGACTCCGGCCTGTGCTTCCTGGAGGTCAAGACCCGCGGCGCGCGCGGCACCACCGTCAAGCGGCGCATGGGCTACCAGGCCGACGACGCCTCCCGCCTCACCGGCCCCGGTCGCGCCTTCGTGGCGGCCTGTCTGGCGAGCACGGGGGTCACCGGCTCGGCCGCCGCCCACGAGGTCGCCGCTGCGCTCAGGCCGGTGCTGGCCACCACCTACCAGCGCACCACCCTGCACCTGCCGCACGCCGAGGCCCGGGCCACCATCGACACGGCCCTGAGCTGGCGACGCCTGGGGCCGGTGCCCCCTGCGGGCCCGCAGGCGCTGCACCCGGCCCACCTGGCCGCTGCCATCAACGACGGCGAGCCGGTGGCGGTGGCGGATATCGCCGTCGTCGAGACGAAGAACCCGGCCACGCCGTCGCCGGCGGACCGCGCCCTGTGGGACGCCGGGTACCGCCCCACCCGCATCTCGAAGTACGCCACCGGGATGGCGCTGCTCCACCCAGAGCTGCCCGCCAACAGGTGGTACCGCACCCTGACCCACGAGCTCGCCGACCTGTTCGGCACCGACCGCTCCAGCCTGGAGAGCATCACCGGCGCTCACCACCACGGCCGCCGCCTCGCCGCGACGGCCAGCAGCGCCGCCTGAGCGCCGCGCCCAGACCATCCGCAGACCCGACCCACGATCCGATCAACCGATCCGATCAACCGGACCCGAGAAGAAGAGAAACAGAAACGATGAAGACCACCAAGACGATGACGACCAAGCCCCTGACCCGACTTCGCCGCCGCGCGACCGGAGCCGTCGCGGTCCTGGCCGCGCTCGCCCTGGCGGCCGGCTGCTCGACCTCCTCGGCCTCCGGCAACGCGAGCGCCTCCGGCTCGAGCGAGTCGGAGACCACGTGGACGACGATCTCCTCATCGGTGGCCACGGCGTCGACCGGTGCGAGCGTCTCCGACATCCTGGGCGTCAACGCCTCGGTGGAGGACGCCTCCAGCTCCGAGGACGACGCCGGGACCACGGACACGTCGTCGGCCACCACGATCACCCTGTCGGGTTCGTCGGCCTCGGTCGGCGGGTCGTCGTCGGGCAACGTGAAGGTCGACGGGGGCACCGTGACCATCAGCAGCGGCGGCACCTACGTCATCAGCGGGGAGCTGACCGACGGGCGGATCGTCGTCAACGCCCCGGATGCCGACGTGCGTCTGGTCCTCAGCGGCGCGAGCATCACGAGCTCGGACGGCCCCGCCATCGACATCCAGGACGCCGGCAACGCGATCGTGGTCCTGGCCAAGGACTCCAAGAACACGCTGACCGACGGCGCCACCTACGCCTCCGGGCAGGAGGCCACCGCGGCCCTGTTCTCCTCGGACACGCTCACCGTCACCGGGACCGGCTCGCTGGACGTGACCGGCTCCTACAAGGACGGCATCTCCTCCAAGAACGGCCTTATCATCACCGGGAGCACCACGATCAGCGTCAAGGCCGCCGACGACGGCCTGCGCGGCAAGGACTACCTGGTGGTCGAGTCCGGGACGCTGACGGTCGAGGCCGGAGGCGACGGCCTGAAGTCCAGTGAGGGCGACGACAAGACGAAGGGCTTCGTGTCCCTGGGCAAGGCGAGCATCACGCTGACCTCCTCCGACGACGCGATCTCAGCGATCACCGACGTCACCGTCAAGGACACCACGCTGACGATCACGGCCGGGGGCGGGCAGGCCAACGCCACCGTTGAGGAGAAGGCGGCTCCCGGGCAGGAGTCGACCGCGGACTCCACCACGCCCTCACCCAAGGGCATCAATGCCGGCGTGAGCTACACGCAGGACTCCGGGACCGTCGCCATCGACGCGGCCGACGAGGGGCTTCAGGCCCCGTTCATCAACGTGGCCGGTGGCGAGCTGTCCATCGCGGCGGGCGACGACGGCATCAACGCCTCCAACGGCGACCACGTCATCGAGGGCCACGAGAACGCGGACTCCGAGTCCGACGACGGCTCGGTGCTGACGATCAGCGGCGGCGAGGTGGAGGTCTCCTACGCCTCCTCGGACGGCATCGACTCCAACGGCTCGGCCTACGTCAAGGGCGGGATCGTGGTGGTCTCCGGCGAGGCCGGCAACATGGACGGGTCGGTGGACGCCAACGGGGAGACCCAGCTCGTGGGGCTGACGGGCTCGCCGTCGGTGACCGCGGGCGACACGCTCACCGTCACCGACTCCTCCGGGTCCCAGATGGCCTCCGTCAAGGTCGACTTCACGGCCGAGGCGATCACCGTGCTGGGGCTGACCGAGGGCCAGGAGTACACGGTGGCGACGTCGTCGGGCGGCTCGGCCACGGGGACGGCCTCGGCGCTGTCATCCGGGATGGGCGGCCCCATGGGCGGCGGTGGCCAGGGCGGCCCCGGTGGTCAGGGCGGCCAGCCGCCCAGCGGCGGCCAGCCCGGTGGCGGCCAGCAGCCCGGCAACCAGAGCAACCAGAACGGTCAGTCGAACAGCCAGTCCGGCACCGCCCAGAGCAGCTGATCTGAGCCGAGCCGACCAGAAGCCGAACGGGGGGCCGCAGCATCACGCTGCGGCCCCCATCTATTTTAACATTTTCAACTATATTCAATCTTCACTGAAGATAAAATTTGCGCTACCATATGACACACCTCAACATGAAGAAAAGTTCGAGGCAATCAAGCGGACGAGGAAACAAATGACAACACCCAAAGAACCATGGTACAGCAAATGCTGGGATTACATCAAAGATAACCCAACCTTGATGGCGCTTATTGGCGGTACGATAGCATTATTCATAATGCTGTATACTTGGCCCACTCTCATCCCAGATTACGAACATAATATCATGATTCGAACAATGCTTACAAATTCAGTTGGACTGCTTGCGATACTGACTTTTACGGCAAATATAATGATAGGAACATCTAAGGATAATTTCAACAGAAACAACACATACTTAGGTGTTGAGGTTAACTCTTTCTTTTTAATTCACTCAGCTTTCACTAGAATCATTTCAGGACTGCCTTTCAAGATAGGGGTTTCTCTTCTATTCTTACTTCCGATCATTTATTTTGAGATTCCTGCATTAGCATCAATCGTTGTTATACCACTCTGGTGGTCTCTATTTGGAATAATCTCTTCCCTTCTGCTTTTAAACATCCTTAACACTATCTCGATAATTCGTCCGCAGTACATTCGATTTCGCATAAGAAAGCATAAAATCAAAAAATGGCATGCCTTTGTGAATGGGGTTCTCAGTAAATCAACCACCCCCTATGACTCATATGCATGGCACAAGTATTACTTGCTTGAGTATGAGGCAATCAAACCAGAGGACCACAGCGATTATCTAAAGTACATTCTTAACAATCTCAGCCCCATCGATTCCGCCATCTATACTCTTTTAAGTTCTCCACCAAAAATTTCCTCTGGCCCAATTTATGACTTCCTTTCAGGGCGCCTCCAGGCGCTGATTGAGCACCTTGAAGAAACTGACGACCCGAGAACAATTAACGAGCTATTTCAGTTAATTTCAAACACTGTCGAAATACACCAGAATGCAAGCGGCAACTTGAATAGTAAAAACTCGGAAAAACTCACGGTTTGCAGCGAGGATCAAGTTTCTCGCATCCGCCTACTCACACCTGAGAGTAGTAAGTTCGATAAAACAGTGCAGGTAATACCTGCAGTCACATACAACGAAATTTCTTACAAAATTCATGAGGGCAAGATTAACCTCAGCCAAAAGGACTTGAGAGTTCTAGTATCTTCGATCGACAATATTAAGCACCAGGCAACGAAAGAGTACGCTGCAAAACAGTTGATTGAAGCCATCTTCACAGCATCATTTTTGAATTTCGGGAATCCTCAGCTAAACATTAATATCGTTGAAGCCATGCCTTATCTCAACCCCTACGCCGACCCGATCGGAGATGAATGCATGTTGAGGAAACTAGCATTTTCATTTGCTGAGCGGAAGATAATCTCTGGAGAGAGCTTGCCAAATGGATCCTATAAAAATCTTCTGAAGTTCACTTCATATAACTTGCGGATTGCAAACCTGTTTGTAACTCTATTCAAAAACAAGGAATCTTTCGATCTGAAGCTGGCCGAGTACTTAACGCAGGAAATTGAACCTGTCGACCTAACGTCGAAAGACGAATTTGTTGATGAGCCACTGCAATACGACTCTGATTTACTGAAGTTTGAAGCAGGTAAAGTAAAGGAAATGATATATAAGTTTGATAGCAGACCATTAAATATGACTCTCATGAATATCCGCGATGGAGGCGCACTAGAGTGGCTTTTTGACATTCTAAAGAAGCCAATTACCTGCGACATGTATAGGGAGTTTGAGAAACAGAATTTTAAACGATTCTTTAGATTTCGCACTGTAGTCCTATGGAGAACTCTAGTCTCTACGGAAATCTATGATAACTTATACTATTTATTAGACGGCGCATCAGGTTATAGTGGCATGTTTTACAAAAGTGATCAAGATCAGTCAGATCTCATAGACTTAAAAGAAGCAACGGAAGAAGTTGACAAGGCGGCTGATCTCCTTGAAGGTTTTGGCCGGAAAGAGGAGGCTAAAATGCTGCGCCGGTCTATCGCTACGAAGTGAAACACCGGTTTCTCAGCACTCTACGACGTTGACGGCCAGGCCGCCGCGGAAAGTCTCCTTGTACTTGGCGAGCATATCCTCGCCGGTCTGATGCATCGTCTCAATGACGGTGTCGAGGCCGACGGCGCGGCCCCGTGCCCGGGCTCCGATTCCTGCGATCTCGGCGGCCGTCAGTCGGTGGGGCGCACCAGCCACCAGGCGGCGTAGGGCGGCACCGGCACGCGGCCGTCGCCTGCCCCCTCCAGCGAGGTGGACCCGAAGGGGATCGTGTCGGTCAGGACGTCGGTGGCCCCCATGACGCCGAGCCGGGCGAGCTGGTCGGCGGCGACCGAGCGCCACTGCGGCGTCACGTTGTACACGCCCACGAAGCTGCCGCGCGGGTGGTCGCGGTAGATCACCAGCACGCCGGGGTCGTCGACGTCCTGGACCTGGGTGCGCACGACGGCGTCGAGCTGGGGCAGGCCCGCGCGCACCCGCGCCATGTGGGCCAGGTCGGTGAAGACGCGCCCCTCGACGGTGGAGCGGTCGTGCCGGTTGGCCATCCGCGTCTCGTCGAGCCGGGGCCGCCCGGCCCAGCGCGAGTCGGCCTCGTGGCCGGGCTCGGTGTCCCAGTTGGGGTCGTTGGGCTGGGCGAGCTCGTCGCCGCTCCACAGGACGGGGACGCCGCCCCAGCCGTAGAGGATGGCGTGAGCCATGCGCAGGGCGTGGATCCGCTCCTCGCGCCAGGTCCACAAGGACTCCACCTCGTGCTCGGGGGCCTCGTCGGTGACGCCCTCCCAGGCCTCCGCGGCGGCCTCGATCCCGATGAGTGAGGCCGCGGTCCCGGCGATGCGCCGGTCCCCGGTGGCCGGGTTGTGCTGGAAGACCAGGCCCGCGGCGTCGGAGGAGGGATACTCGCCGCTGTACCAGTCCGCGAGGAAGGCCCGGTGGTCGTAGCCGCTGAGGCCGACGGCGGCCGCGTCGTCGTCATCGATGGCCCAGCCGATGTCGTCGTGGCAGCGCAGGTAGGTGATCCAGGTGGCCGTGGACGGCTCGACCGGCAGGCTCTGGAGCGCCTCGACGGCCAGCGTCGTGTCGCGCGCGGCGAGCATGGACCAGATCTGGACCATGAGGGAGTTGTGGTAGGCCAGGTCGGAGACCTTGCCGGTGTACTTGCCCTGGCCCAGGTACTGGAGGAGCTCGGTGGGGGCGACGATCGCCTCGGCCTTGAGGTCGACGGCGGGGCATGCGATGCGGGTCAGGGCGCGCAGCACCTCGGTGATGGCGTGGACCTCGGGCTGGCCCTGGCAGTCGGTGCCCAGGCGCTTGATGGTGAAGGCGATGGCGCCCAGGCGCAGCACCTCGACGCCGCGGTTGGCCAGATCCAGGACGATCCCGGCGAACTCGGCCATGACGCGTGGGTTGCGCCAGTTGAGGTCCCACTGGAAGGAGTTGAAGGTGGTCCACACCCAGCCGCTGACATCCTCGTCCCAGGTGAAGTTGCCGGGGGCGAAGTCGGGGAAGACCTCCGGCAGGGTGCGCTCGTAGGCATCGGGCTCGGTGCGGTCGGGGAAGATGAGGAAGTAGTCGCGGTAGCGCTGCTCGCCGGCGCGCGCCCGGGCCGCCCACTCGTGCTCGGCGGCCACGTGGTTGAGGACGAGGTCCACCACCAGGGAGATACCCTCGGCGCGCAGCTCGCCGGCCAGGTGCTCGAGGTCATCCATGGTGCCCAGGTCCGGACGCACGGTGCGGTAGTCGGCCACCGCGTAGCCGCCGTCGGAGTCGCCGGGGCGCGGGGTGAGCAGGGGCATGAGGTGGAGGTAGCTGACGCCGAGCTCACGCAGGTAGTCGATGCGGTCCTCCACGCCGCGCAGGGTGCCGGCGAAGCGCTCGGTGTAGGCGGCGTAGCCGACGCGGCCGGGGTGCTGGGCCCAGGCGGGGTCGAGGGTGCGGGCCAGGTCCAGGCGGCGCAGCTCGTGCTCACGCTCCACGTAGGCCCGGGCGGCCAGGGCCAGCAGGTTGAGGGCCGTGTCCTCGGCAGTGTCCCCGTAAAGGGTGGTGAGCCCGTCGATGAGGTCGGGGTACCAGGCCTCCACGCGCGTGAGGAAGATGTCGCGCTCGGCGGCCTCAAGCGGGTCCAGGACGTGGAAGACGATGTCGTCGAGGGAGGACGGGAGGGGAGGGGTGGCGCTCATGGATCCATGGTCCCCGATTCGACGTCGCCGCGGTACTGATTTCCTCACCGTCCCACCGGCCGGCGACCGCGGACGGGCAGCAGGACAAGCCGCTGCCGACAGAGCCCGCCCCGACCACCGGCGGGGACATTCCGCGCGGCCGGGTGCATCGCCCGATCAGACGGGGACATGTCACGCGTACGGGGACGGAATTTCTGTCCCCGGCCGGGTGGAACGCCCCCGCCCGGGAGGAAAGGTCCCCGACGGCGTCGAATGTCCCCGGCCGCGAGAGACGGGCGACCGACGGCCCCACAGGCGCAGGAAGATCAGGATTCGGCGGCGTCGTAACGCTCGCGATGGGCCAGGATCTGGGCGGCGTTGTCCTGGATCCAGGTGCGCAGCACGCCGATGGGCGCCTGGAGGCTGCGGCCCAGGTCGGTCAGCTCGTAGTCGACGTGCGGCGGCACCCCCGGCAGCTGGGTGCGCGTGACCAGTCCGTCGCGCTCCATGGAGCGCAGCGTCTGGGTGAGGACCTTGGGGGTGACTCCGCCGACCCGCGAGCGCAGCTCGCCGAAGCGGCTCGGCCCGTCGGCCAGGACCGTCACCACGAGTGGGGTCCAGCGGTCGACGACGTGGCGCAGTACCGTGCGCGACGGGCAGGCCGGCGACAGGATGTCGAAGTCGAAGACCGCCGCCTCGACGCCGCGGCCCACGGCACCGCTCTCCGTGTCGTCGCGGCGCACCGAGCCCCTCGACTCGCGTGCGGCAGGCGCGCCTGGGCAGGCCCCTGCGGCGCCGTCGCCATCGGCCCGCACCGAGCCCTCCGACTCATGCGGAGCCGACGCACTCGGGGACGAATCGTCGGTAGCGGCACCACCGCTGCCATGGCGCTCCTCCTGCTGGCGCCCCATCAGCCCGACAGAACGTGACACAACACACTCCTATAGTTACTTTGAGGTACTTGGTACCTTAAGCATACCATCAAGCCATCGCGAGCACGGCGACATCCCGTCGCGCACACTCGTCCGCAAACGCCGCTCCCTCATCCAACAGGAGGAAAAGTCATGAAGATCGCCGTCATCGGAGGAACCGGAATGGTCGGCTCGGCCGTCGTCGCCGAGGCCGCGGGCCGCGGGCACGAGGTCGTCTCGGCCTCCCGCTCGGGGCGCCACGCCGAGGGCGCCGCGCAGGACGTCAGCCTCACCCTGTCAGACACCCGGGCCCTCGTCGACCTCATCAACGCCTCCGACGCCACGATCATCTCCGTCTCCGCGGGCCGCGGCGAGTCCGCCCAGCCGGCCATCGACGCCCACCGCGCCCTCATCGCCGCCGCCCCCACCGGCCGGCTCGTGGTCGTCGGCGGTGCCGGCTCCCTGCTGACGCCCGACGGCGCCCGCCTGGTGGACAGCCCCGGCTTCCCCGAGGAGTACAAGCCCGAGGCCCTGGCCTTCTCCGAGGTTCTCGACCTCTACCGCGGGGCCGACGACGCCCTGCGCTGGACCTTCCTCTCCCCCGCCCCGGCCTTCACCGACAAGCCCCGCACCGGCAGCTACGTCGAGGGAACGGACGAGCCCGCGGGCGGCGAGATCTCCGTGGCCGACTTCGCCGTCGCCCTGGTCGACGAGGCCGAGAAGGACGCCCACCGCGGCCGGCGCTGGACCATCGCCAACGCCTGAGCCACAGCTTTTCACATCCCCTCGCCAAGCCGGGCCGGTTCCTCGTGATCGGCCCGGCTTGGCCGGCACGCCCCGAGCGGTGCACGCTAGATCCATGACTCCCATCGCCCTGACCATCGCCGGCTCCGAGGCCTCGGGCGGCGCCGGCGCCCAGACCGACCTCAAGACCTTCCACACCCTCGGCGTCTTCGGCTGCACGGCCCTGACCTGCATCGTGTCCATGGACCCCAAGGACAGCTGGAACCACCGCTTCGTCCCGGTGGACCCCGGTGTCATCGCCGACCAGATCGAGACCTGCGCCGCCGTCCACTCGCGCGTCGACGCCGTCAAGATCGGCATGCTGGGCACGGCGGCCACCATCGACGTCGTCGAGCAGGCACTGGAGACCTACGACTTCCCCACCGTGGTGCTCGACCCGGTCCTCATCTGCAAGGGCCAGGAGTTCGGGGGCGCCCTGGAGGTGGACAACGCGCTGCGCTCCAAGATCCTGCCGCGCGCCACGATGACCACCCCGAACCTCTTCGAGGCCGCCACCCTGGCGGGCGTGGAGGAGATCACGACGGTCGATCAGCTCAAGGACGCCGCCAAGCGCATCCACGACCAGGGCGTCCCCAACGTCCTGGCCAAGGCCGGCCCGTCGCTGGGCACCGGCACCGCGCTGGACGTCTTCTACGACGGCACCACCCTGGAGGTCCTCGAGGTCGAGGCCGTGGGCACCGAGCGCGTCCACGGCGCCGGCTGCACCCTGGCGGCCGCGGTCACCGCCGAGCTCTCCAAGGGCGCCACCCCACTGGAGGCCGCCGTCACCGCCAAGGAGGTCGTCTCCTCCTCCATCCGGCACGGGCTGCGCGGCAACATGCCCTTCCTCTACGTCTACCAGGGCGAGTACCGGCCGGCCTGAGGCCCTTCACCGCGGTTCTCCGCGGTTATCCATGGCCTCCCGCAGTCTTCCAGGGTCATGCACAGACCTGACTGCCCGCTTGCCATCTGTACGTCCGCCGTCGACGGCCTCCAGTGCCGCTGACGGCGGACGTCCGTCAAAGTCGGGTCATTTTGTCACTCAGGGAGACTTTTCCCTTGACCTGACGCCGCCACAATCCCACACACAGGGCTCTGACCTGGGAGGATATGCCGCCCTCCCGCCGAGAAGCAGCACTCGGGCGACCTAAAAGTCGCCACCAGTGACACTTTCGACCGTGCGATCCGGCGCGTGTACACGTTCCGGTAGATAGATTGCCTAGTAACTAGGTAGTCTATGAACCATGGACACCTCGACGGCCCGTCTCCTGCGCGGCTTCCTGGAACCCTGCCTGCTCTCCCTGCTGGCCGAGCACGCCGACTATGGCCTGTCACTGGCTCAGCGCCTCGCCGCCGCCGGGCTGGACGAGGTTCCGGGCGGCACGCTCTACCCGGCCCTCATGCGACTGGAGAAGCGCGGCCTCGTCGCGGTCTCCTGGCGCCCCTCCACCTCGGGCCCCGCGCGCAAGTACTACGCGCTGACGGAGGCCGGACGCACAGAGCTCGCCGCACGGCGGACCGAGTGGCGGGCCTTCTCCACAGCCGTTGGCGCCCTCATCGAGGGCCGGTCGGCCCGGGCGGAGGCCTCCTCATGAACCGCGCTCAAGAGCCTTGCGGCCCCGCGCCGGACCCGCCCGACTGGTACCGGACCTTCGAGACGGAGCTCGCCTGCCACGGCCTTCCGGTCCCCGAGGTCTCACGCACCTCCACCTCGACCCGCGCCGAGGCGGAGGCGGCCGGCGTGCCGCCCTTCGAGATGTACGGGCCGGCAGTCCTCTACGCCCGCGAGGTCGCCTCCGCTCTGCGCGACTACCAGGGAACGGTCGCCCCTCCGGCGCCCGGCTCATGGACCGGCAACCCCACCGACCTCAGCTCGACTGATCTCGTCGACGCCTCCGACCATAGCGTCCCGGTCGACTCCGCCGAGCAGGCGCCTACCGCAACCACCATCCCGGCTGACGCCGTCCCGTCCATCGCCCCCGTCGTCCTGCGCCTGACGAACGTGTCCGTGCACCGCGGCAGGCGCACGGTCCTGTCCGGCATCAGCCTCACCGTCCACCGAGGTGAGGTCGTCGCCGTCGTCGGGGCCAACGGCGCCGGCAAGTCGACCCTGCTCCAGCTCTGTGCGGGCCTGCTGCGCGCCGAGAGCGGACGTATCGAGCGGACACCACGCTTCGGCTACGCACCCCAGCTCGACTCCCTGGCTCCCCTGCTCACGGTCGACGAGCACCTCAGGCTCTTCGGCGCGGCACGCGGCATGCCGCGGGGCCGCTCGGTCTCGACGGGGCACCGGCTCCTGACCCGCCTGGGCTGGACCGCCCGAGGAGACCAGAACGCCGGAACACTCTCCGGCGGGACCCAGCAGAAGCTCAACGTCGCCCTCGCCCAGCTCGACGCACCCGACCTGCTGCTGCTGGACGAGCCCTACCAGGGCCTGGACGCCCTGGCCTACGAGGACCTGTGGGCACTCATCTCCTCCTGGCGCGCCTCGGGTGCGGGGGTCCTGCTGGTCACCCACCTGCTGCGCGACGTCGACCTGGTCGACCGTGTCATCGAGCTTCCGGCGCCGCAGGAGGGCAGCGGCCGGTCAGCCCGTTGGGCACCCCGATGGACACGGCGGAAGGAACCCGCATGAGCACACCGCCCCCTCAGCCACCCGCCTCGCAAGCCGGACCTCCCCACACCGAGGCCTCCCGGTTCCGATCGACGGCGGCGACCACGGGCCTCGTCGCCCTCATCACCCTGCGTGAGCTCGCCCGACGGCGCGGCGCCCTCGCGCTGGCGACTCTTCTGCCGTTGGTCTTCTACCTGGTGCGCCTGGAGGCGCACTGGACCGCCATCCGGCTCCTGTCGATCGGCCTGGGCTGGGCGACGGCGACGCTGGCGCTGTTCACGCAGGTCTCCTCCCGGTCGGTGGACCGCCGCCTGACCGTGAACGGAGCGGACCCCACGGCTCTGCTGCTGGGCCGCCACCTCGCCGTCCTCGGCCTGGGGTGGGCCGTCGGCCTGCTCTACAGCGGGCTTGTGCTGACCACGATCGGCGACGAGCTCACCCGCCCGGGGACAGTCCCGGTCATGCTGCTGCTGACGGCCGCCGTCGCCGCTCCCCTGGGCTCGTTGGCCGCCGCTCTGGTCCCACGGGACCTGGAGGGGGCGCTCCTGCTGCTGTCGGTCATGGCCATCCAGGTGCTCGTCGACCCCTCGGAGGGCTGGACCCGCGTCCTGCCCCTGTGGTCGACCCGGGAGCTGGCCAGCGTCGTCGTGGAGAACCTGGGGTCGCAGACCGCGACCTACCTGCACCGAGGACTGGCGCATGGCGTTGCGACGGCCGTCCTGCTGACCGCGGCGAGCTGGGCCGTGGGCGCCCTGCGACTGCGCACGGTGCGCATCCCGGCCCCGAGTCCTGCCGAGCCGGCCTACTCGTAGGCGGGCTCGGGAGTGACGTCGCGCGCCATGTTGGCGAAGCGCGAGACGTGCCCCTGGAAGGCCACCGGAATGGTGCGGGTCTGCCCGTTGCGGTGCTTGGCCACGATGATGTCGGCCTCGCCGGGGCGCTCCTCGTTGTTGTAGTACTCCGGACGGTGCAGCAGGATGATGATGTCGGCGTCCTGCTCCAACGACCCGGACTCGCGCAGGTCGCTCATCTGGGGCTTGTTGCCGGTGCGCTGCTCGGGACCGCGGTTGAGCTGGGCGACGGCGATGACCGGGATCTCCAGCTCCTTGGCCAGCAGCTTGAGGGACCGGGAGAACTCGGAGACCTCCTGCTGGCGCGACTCGACCCGCTTGCCCGAGCTCATGAGCTGGAGGTAGTCGATGACCATGAGCCCCAGGTCGTGCTGCTGCTTCATGCGCAGCGCCTTGGAGCGGATCTCCGGCATCGTGAGGTTGGGCGAGTCGTCGATGAACAGCGGCGCGTTGGACACGGGGTTGTAGGCCACGGCGACGTCGGTCCAGTCCCGGTCCTCCATCTGGCGCGAGCCGCGCAGCTTGTTCATGTCCACGCTGGACTCGGCGGCCAGGATGCGCATCATGAGCTCCATGCGGCCCATCTCCAGGGAGAAGTAGCAGCTGGTGATGCCGTGGTGGATCGAGGCCGAGCGGCAGAAGTCGACGGCGAGGGTGGACTTGCCCATGGCGGGACGCGCGGCCACGATGATCATCTGGCCGGGATGCAGCCCGCCGGTGAGCTCGTCGAGCTCGATGAAGTCGGTGGGGACGCCGGTCATGGCCCCGTTCTCGCGGTTCTGGGCGGCCTCAATCTCAAGGTTGGCTTCACCCAGGAGCTCGGAGACGGCGACGTAGTCCTCCTTCTCGCCGTCGTGGTGGGCCACCGAGTAGACCTCGGCCTCGGCCAGGGTGACGAGCTCGGCGATGTCGCCGGCGTCGGTGGAGTACCCCAGCTGGGTGATGCGGGTTCCGGCCTGGACCAGGCCGCGCATGAGCGCCTTGTCCTTGACGATGCGGGCGTAGTAGCCGGCGTTGGCCGCCGTGGGGACGGTGGCCATGAGGGAGGCCAGGTAGGGGGCGCCGCCGACGCGCTCGAGCTCGCCGCGCCGGGAGAGCTCGTCGGCCACGATGAGCGGATCGGCGGGCTCGGAGCGGTTGTAGACCTCGACGATGGCGTCGAAGATCGACTCGTGGGCCGAGCGGTAGAACTCCGGTCCGCGCAGGACGTCGATGACGTCGGTGATGGCCTCCTTGCTCAGGAGCATGCCGCCCAACGTGGCCATCTCGGCCTCAAGGTCCTGGGGCGGGAGGCGGTCGAAGGCGGCGCTGTCGGTCCGGACGCTCCCGCCGCCGGCGCCCTCCGAGCCGGCCTGCCCGCCCATGCCGTTGTCCATCCGGCCACCTTCCGCACGATCACGCCGGTTGGTACCGGCCCCTCCTACCACTCCCGACGACGGAGCGCCGTGCCAGGAAGACGCTCGCCCGCGTGGAGCGCGCGCGTGACGATAACGCCATCGCGCAGACCTGGCAAACTCTCAAGTTCGCCAGTCTTGGGGATATCCGCACCGCCACTGTGGGAAGACCCCCCATCCCTGGGGACAGAAGCGCATCCACTGTGGATACAGATGTGCGCATCTGGTGCAGCCGTACCAGGGACTGTCGACTTTTCGTTGCCATCACTGACATCTGCGAGTTCAGGCTTCCTATAGGCACTTCCCACGACATCACAATGTGATCTGTGGACAAGTGGGTAAACCTGTGGACAAACATGACGCTCGACTTGAGGTCCACACCGTTTGTGGCTCTCCTACAGGGATGTCCGCACCAGTTATCCCCAGGTTGCTCGCACTCCGGCGGACAACGGCCTCACCAGTCGCATTTCCAGGATTCTTTCAGTATGTACCTACTTTTCTTTCTGGAGAATAGTTGTGCGATCCTCCAGAGAATCCGGGTTGTTCGCCCGATCGATGACGCGGGGGCCGTGGACGCCGGCCCGCCCTCAACCTGATCCTCAACCTGGCCATGAGGACCGCTTCGGCACAGGCAGGTTCGTCTCAACGAACTCATCCCGCGCGGTGGCGTGCGGTGTGTGCGCGCCGTCGAGCAGGCTCCGTGCGGCCCACCGCGCCCACCCGGCAACCGCCCATGACCTCCAGTGGTCCCCTCCGGTCCACCGTGGTCCACAATGGGGCGGTGCCCGACGCCAGCAGCCCCGTTTCCACCAGTCTCAACCGCCAGGTCCTGTCGCTGGCCCTGCCCGCGCTGGGGGCGCTGATCGCCGAGCCGCTCTTCGTCCTGGCGGACTCGGCGATGGTCGGTCACCTCGGAGCGGTCAGCCTGGCGGGCCTGTCGCTGGCCTCGACGATCCTGACGACGACGGTGGGCCTGTTCGTCTTCCTGGCCTACGCCACCACGGCGACGACGGCGCGCCTGTTCGGCGCGGGCCGGCGCACGCAGGGCCTGCGGGCCGGCGTCGACGGGATGTGGCTGGCCCTCCTGCTGGGGCTGGGAGCGGGAACCCTCCTGGGACTGGGCGCCCCGTGGCTGACACAGGCGATGGGCGCCCATGGTCCGGTGGCGCAGGCCGCTGTGGCCTACCTGCGCGCCTCCTGCCCGGGACTGCCGGGCATGTTCGTCGTCCTGGCGGCCACCGGGGTGCTACGCGGTCTGCTGGACACGCGCACGCCCTTCGTCGTGGCCTCCGGCGGCGCGGTCCTCAACGTCGCCGTCAACGCGATCCTGCTCTACGGCGTCGGGATGGGGATCGCGGGCTCGGGCGCCGGCACCGCGATCGCACAGACGGCCATGGCGCTGGCGCTGGCCCGCCCGATCCTTCGTGAGGCCCGGGCGGCCGGCGTCGGTCTGCTCCCCCGCCGTGATGGCCTGCGAGCCTCACTGGGCAGCGGCACCCCGCTGCTCATCCGCTCGCTGAGCCTGCGGGTGGCGATCCTGGCCACCGTGTGGGCGGCGACGGCGCTCGGGGACGTATCGCTGGCGGCCCACCAGGTGGTCAACGTCCTGTGGACCTTCGCGGCCTTCGCCCTGGACGCGCTGGCGGTGGCGGCGCAGGCACTCATCGGCACCGCCCTGGGACAGGCGCAGAGAGCCGACGGCGAGTCCACCGCGACCGATACCTCGGCCGGCACCGACGCGGAGGCTCAGACCGCCTCGGCCACGGCGGGCTGGTCCATTGACGAGCTCCTGCGACGCATGCTCACCTGGGGCGCCGGGACCGGTGTGCTCATCGGGGTGCTCATGGCGGCCGGTGCCGCCTGGCTGCCCCGCGCCTTCACCTCCGACGCCGGCGTCATCGCGGCCGCGACTCCGACCCTGCTCGTGGCGGCGAGCGCGCTGCCGCTGGCCGGGGTCGTCTACCTGCTCGACGGCGTACTCATGGGCGCCGGCGACGGCCGCTACCTGGCGTGGGCGGGTCTGGTGACGCTGGCGCCCTATGTCCCCCTGGCTCTGCTCATCGGCGGCGGCGTGCTGCCGGGCGCCACCGGTTCGACGTCGGGCCTGGTCGAGCTGTGGGTCGCCTTCGCCTGCGTGTTCATGGCCGCCCGCGGCGCCACCACCTACCTGCGCGCCCGCGGCACCGCCTGGCGCCACTGAGCCGCCCCGGCGCGCCGCCCTCGCCAGTCCCTACGCGCGCGGTCGTACCTTGTATCGCGCGATCGAGGGGTAGAGGGTACGACCGCGCGACCTACCCCACGAACCGGAGGTCAGCACGAGGCCGAGGCACCCTCAGGACGACGCCGTCGGGCCAGATCCCTCCCCGGAAGGAGGAGACCCGGCCCGACGGCGGAAAGAAGCCCGGAGGCTCTCAGCGCGCGGGGACGACGTTGACCTCGAGGGGGGCCACGACGTCGGCGTGCAGGCGCACGGAGGCGCTGTGACGGCCGGTCGACTTGATCGGCGGCACGACCTGGATCTTGCGGCGGTCGAC
The DNA here is from genome assembly GCF_011752065.1 of Actinomyces sp. ZJ308. GTDB lineage: Bacteria > Actinomycetota > Actinomycetes > Actinomycetales > Actinomycetaceae > Actinomyces. Next base: position 103,043 of record NZ_JAAIJY010000006.1, on the reverse strand, counting down.
GGCGGGGCCGCCGGCGGCCTTGACGGCGTCGGCCAGGGTTGCGGTGGTCACGGCGCCGAAGAGACGGCCGTTGTCGCCCGCGGTGGCGGAGACGGTCACGACGTTCTCCTGCAGCCAGGTGCGCGCGGTCTGGGCGTGCTCGAGGGACTCGATGGAGCGCTTGCGACGCGCCTCGGTCATCTGGTCGATCTGGCGCTGGGCGCCCTTGGTCCACGGGGTGGCCAGCTTGCGGGGCAGGAGGTAGTTACGGGCGTAGCCGTCCTTGACCTCCACGACCTCGCCGGCGGAGCCGAGGTGGGAGACGTCGTGCGTGAGGATGAGCTTGGTGGTCATTGCGCGTGCCTCCGATCAGCGAGCCGAGCTCGAGTAGGGCAGCAGAGCCATCTCGCGGGCGTTCTTCACGGCCTTGGCGATCTTGCGCTGCTCCTGGACGGAGACGCCGGTGACGCGACGGGCGCGGATCTTGCCGCGGTCGGAGATGAACTTCCGCAGCGTGGCGGTGTCCTTGTAGTCGATGGTGCCGACCTTGATGGCCTTGACGGGGCTGACCTTCTTCTTCGGCTTGCGAAGTTGGGGCTTCGCCATGGTGGTACTCCTTGGTCTGAGCGCCTGGGCGCTCTACGAGATGAAAAGTGTGGTGTGTTTGAGGGAACGTGCCGACGACGTCGTGGCTTTAGAACGGGGGCTCGTCACCGAAGGAGGTGGAGCCGCCCGTGGCCCATGGGTCGTCCGCGGCGCCGCCGGCGGGGGCGTTGTACCCGGACTGGCCCTGGCCGCCGAAGCCGCCACCGCCGTTGTAACCGCCCTGCTGGGGGCCGCCCTGGTTGTATCCGCCCTGACCCTGGTTGCCGAAGCCGCCGCCCTGGGGTCCGCCCTGGCCGCCGCCGAAGCCGCCCTGACCGCCCCCGCGGGGCTGGCGGGTGACCTGGGCCTTGGCGTAGCGCAGGGAGGGGCCGATCTCATCGACCTGCATCTCCACGACCGTGCGGTTCTCGCCCTCACGGGTGGTGAAGGAGCGCTGGACCAGGCGGCCCTGGACGATGACGCGTGTGCCCTTGGTCAGCGACTCGGCCACGTTCTCCGCGGCGTCGCGCCAGATCGAGCAGCGCATGAACAGGGTCTCCCCGTCCTTCCACTCACCGGCCTGGCGGTCGAAGGTGCGCGGTGTGGAGGCGACGGTGAAGGAGGCCACCGCTGCCCCGGAGGGCGTGAAGCGCATCTCGGGGTCCGCGGTGAGGTTCCCGACGATGGTGATGATGGTGTCTCCGGCCATGGCGTTGTCTCCGTTCCCGGTAGAGGCTCAGGCCTCGGGACGCAGCAGCTTGGTGCGCAGGACGGTCTCGTTGAGGCCGAGCTGGCGGTCGAGCTCCTGGGCGGTCTCGGGCGTGGTGGTCATGTCCACGACGGCGTAGAAGCCCTCGGACTTCTTCTTGATGTCGTAGGCCAGCCGGCGCTTGCCCCAGATGTCGACCTTGTCCACGGTGCCCCCGTTGCTGGGGACGACCTGCAGCAGCTTCTCGAGCGTCGCGTTGGCGGTGCGCTCGTCCGTCTCGGGGTCGAGGATGATCATGATCTCGTAGTGACGCATGCTTGGTACCCACCTCCTCTGGTCTGTGGCGGTCACGGTCCTTCCGTGACAGGAGGGTGATGCGTGCGGCGCACCATCCGGCGGAAAAAGGCTCATCCGCCCGACGACGCAGCCAGTTCGCCACATTACCGGACAACCCGGTGACGCTGAAAGCCGAGACGGTGGGCCGACGACGTGCCGTGCAACACGTCGTCGGCCCACCGTCGGGTGCCTACCGGAATGCGGGTGTCAGCCGCGGAGAAGTGGGACGTTAGCGGACGCCGCCCTGCTGACCATCTTGACCAGCATTGCCTTGATCGCCACCCGGGTCCCCAGGTTGCAGGCCTCCACCTCCGTTGTTGCCACCATTGCCGCCGTTGTTGCCGCCATTATTGCCACCTTGGTTACCGCCACCTTGGTTGCCACCATTGCCACCATTGCCACCGTTGCCGCCATTGTTATTGGCGTCACCTGTGGACTCCGGTCGGCTAGTCTGCTGACCCTCCGGCGGCTGCGTGCCCTCGGGCTGCTGGGTCACCTCGGGCGTGGGCTCGGTGGTGGGCGCCTGGGTCTCCTCGGGCGGGCTGGTGGGGGCCATAGTGGACTCGTCCTCCGGCTCGGCGGTGGGCTTGGCGGTACCGGTGCCTCCGCCGCGCGTCGCGGGGATCTCGGCGGGCTCCGGGAACTCCTCGACCTTCAGTCCCTCGTGGGCGACCTTCATGTAGTCGATGAAGATGTCTGCCGGGTAGGTCGAGCCGGTGATCTCGTCATACTCGCCCCAGGGCTCGATCGACTCCTCCGAACCGTCCTCACCGGTCTGGTAGAGGGTCACCGCGGTGACCACCTGCGGAGTGAAGCCCACGAACTGGGCGGACTTGTTGTCCGACGACGACCCGGTCTTCGCGGCGACCGGACGATCCATCTGGACGGCCACCTTGTCCGCGCTGCCGTTCGCCCCGGAGACGACCTGCTGGAGGGCGTAGGTCGTGTCCGCCATGACGTCCTCCTCGAACTCCCGCTTCCCCTCGGTCGCCGGGGTGTAGTGGTCCGCGCCGTCGGAGTTCTTGACGGAGGCCACGATATGGGTGTCGCGCTTGACCCCCTGAGCGGCGAAGGTGGAGTAGGCCGAGGCGATGTCGATCGTGTGCGGCGAGGCCGATCCCAGGACGTTCTGCACGAACTGCCGTTCCTCGTCGGACTCCAGCCCCTTGGTCTTCTGGGGATAGCCGGCGCGGTTGGCCACCTCGGCCGTCGCCTGCGGGTCGACCTGGTTGGACAGATCCCGGTTGAGCTGGAGGTAGGGCGTGTTGAGCGACTGCTCCGTGGCCTCAGTCAGGCTGGCCGACTTCAGTGAGACGTTCTTGAAGTTCTGGAACTCGTGCCCCTCGATGGTCATCGGCGAGGTGGCCGGGTAGCTGCTTCCCAGGGCCCACCCGTTCTCCAGGGCCGCCACCAGCGCGAAGGGCTTGAAGGTGGAGCCCGCCTGGGCAATGGCATTGGTCGAGGTGTTGACCTGACTGGTCAGATAGTCCTCACCTCCGTAGAGCGCCAGGATGCCCCCCGTCTTGGGGTCGATGGACACCAGCGCCTTGCGCAGGTTCGGGGAGGCGCCCGCGGGCAGGGAGTTGACCGCATTGACAGCCGCGTCCTGATCCTTCTGATTGATCGTGGTGACGATCTTGAAGCCCCCGGTGTCGATCTGCTCCGGCGCCAGTCCGGCCTTGTCCTCGAGCTCGGTGCGCACCATCTGAAGCAGGTACCCGTTGGTCCCGGAGTACACCTGCTTGGTCTGAGACTCGATGGTCGCCGGCATGCCCGCCTGCTTGGCGGTGTTGTACTGCTCCTGGGTGATGTAGCCGTCGTCGGCCATGAACTGGAGGACTCGGGCCCAGCGCTCCTCGGCCTTGTCCGGATTCTCAGTCGGGTCCCAGGCACTGGGGGAGGGCAGGATCCCCGCCAGGAGCGCGGTCTCGGACGGGCTCAGGTCCTTAGCGGCCTTGCCGAAGAACGCCTGCGAGGCCGCCTCGATGCCGTAGGCGCCGCGACCGAAGTAGACCGTGTTGAGGTAGTCGCCCAGAATCTCCTTCTTGGACTTCTCCCGATCGATCTTGATGGCCATGATGGCCTGCTTGAACTTGCCGCTGTAGGAGCTGGTGGTGTCGACGTAGTAGTTCTTCACGTACTGCTGCGTCAGGGTCGAGGCGCCCTGCGTGTCGCCTCCGCGCAGGTTGTTCACCAGGGCGCGGGCGATGCCCTTGGGGTCGACGCCCTGGTTGGAGTAGAAGGAGCGGTCCTCGGAGGCCACGACCGAGTTGCCCACGTACTCCGGCAGAGTGGAGGTGTCCACGGAGGTGCGGTTGATCTCGGCGAACCGGCCCATCTCCGTGGTCCCGTCGGCGTAGTAGACGGTGCTGCTCTGCGCGAGGGCGAACTCACTGGGCTTGGGGACCTTGATCGTGTTGTAGGCCCACGCGAAGGCGGCGATGAGGCTCAGCACCCCCAGCAGGAAGGTGCCCAGGACGAACCGCCAGCTGGGGATCCAGCGATGGATCTTGCCCTTGCCGGCGCGAGGGTAGTTGAAGAAACGGCGCTTGCGCCCCGAGGCGGCGTCCTTGGACCGCTCGGCCTGTGCGGGCCTGCGATCCTTCCCGGACTTCCTGGCGGACCCTGAGGCCTTGCTCAGCGCCTGCCGGCCGGCGCTGGTCACCTGGGACAGCTTCTTGCCGACGGGGCGGCTGGGTCCGCCCCCGTTCGTGCCTTCTGCCACGCGCTCCTCGTTTCGGTTGACTGTCATGGATGTGACTGGGTTCCGCGACGGCGCGGGGGATAACGCTCCGGTTGCGGTCTTCGGTTCCATCATGACCGATGTTGGCTGTCGGCGCCGACTCGAGCACCGGTCGCCGTCCTGCAAGACTGCCGACGGCGATCAGGCGCGATCGCTGCGGGCAAGCCGCATCGGGCGTCGACTGCGGTCCAGTATGGGGGAACAGTGGGCAGTGACGGTAGCGATGCGCACCTGGGAACCAGCCATGACGCTTCCGCAGGACGTTACCTGAGCGCTACCTGATTCGCCCTGACCAGCGCGCTCACGCGCTTTGAGAACCGTTTGCAGGTGGTTGCGGAACCAGAATGTGAGTTCGCGCCCAGCGGGCATCGAGGCGCACCGGGAACAGCCGGCATCGATCGGGACAATGGTCCCCGCCCAGCAGTGAGACACTGGACACGACGCTGACAGAGTGTCAGTTCCACGCATCAGATCCTCGTCCACGCGAGGAGCGCCGGCTACCGCCCGTCCAGCTCACTGGGGAGATCCGCCATGGACGCCAGCACCGCCCTCCAGACCCTCAGCATCATTCTCCAGGTCGTCATCATCCTCTCCTGCCTCATCGTCGGGGCGAAGAAGGGAGGGATCGCCCTCGGTCTCATCGCCGGGATCGGCCTGCTGATCCTCGTCTTCGGATTCCGCCTGGAGCCGGGCGAGGCGCCGGTCGACGTCATCCTCACCATCCTGGCCGTCATCGGATGCGCCGCCACCCTCCAGCAGTCCGGCGGCCTGGACGTCATGATGCAGATGGCCGAACGGGTCCTGCGCCGACATCCCGAGCAGATCACCATCCTGGGTCCGTGCGTCACCTGGTTCCTCACCGTTCTGTGCGGAACCGGGCACGTGGTCTACACGATGCTCCCGATCATCGCGGACATCGCCATCAAGAAGGACATCCGACCCGAGCGCCCCATGGCCGCCTCCTCGGTCGCCGCCCAGATGGGGATCACCGCCTCACCGGTCTCCGTGGCCACGGTCTCGATCGTCTCCATCATCGCCAAGAACACCGACCGGCACTGGTCGGTCCTCCAGATCCTGGCGATCTCCATTCCGGCGTCGCTGTGCGGAGTGCTCCTGGCCGCCCTGTGGTCGATGCGTCGCGGCAAGGACCTGGACAAGGACGAGGAGTACCAGAAGCGCCTGGAGGACCCGGAGTTCCGGGCCACCGTCCAGTCCAGCTCCGAGACCCTCATCGGGAAGGTGTTCTCGCCCGAGGCCTACCGCGCCACCTGGATCTTCCTGGGCGCCATCGCCGCCGTCGTCGTCCTGGGCGCCTTCGACGTGCTGCGTCCCGAGTTCCCCACGGGCGACGGCGGCAAGATGGAGCACCTGAGCATGAACCTCGTCATCCAGATGGTCATGCTCGCCGCCGGGGCCCTCATTCTGCTGACCTGCAGGGTGCAGGCCGGCAAGATCGCCTCCACCCCCGTGTTCAAGGCCGGCGCCACCGCCATGTTCTCCATCTTCGGAGTCGCCTGGATGACTGAGACGGTCGTTCACGCCCACCTGGAGGCCCTGGAGCACAGCCTCGCCGGCGTCCTGTCGAGCCATGTGTGGATGTACGCCATCGTCCTGTTCATCATCGGCAAGCTGGTCAACTCCCAGGCGGCCGGACTCCTCATCGTCGCCCCCATGGCACTGTCACTCGGGGTGAGCCCGGTCGTCGTCGTCGGGTTCATCGGCGCCTCCTACGGGTACTTCATTCTTCCCACCTACCCCTCGGACCTGGCTGCGATCGGCTTCGACCCCACCGGTACCACGCACATCGGCAAGTACGTCATCAACCACTCCTTCCTGGTGCCCGGGCTCATCGGCGTCATCACCTCCTGCCTCGTGGGCACCGCCCTGTCCCAGCTGCTCCTGTCCTGAGCCGGTTGTCACCACTGTCACTACCGACGCATTCGTCGAAGAGGACGCGGCCCGATGTCGCCTGTGACGAGTGCGTCGACGTGGGCATCCACGGACCCTGGCGTCAGTGCGACGGCGAACACACTCCTGAAGCCGTCCTTCTGGGCAGAACGTAACAAGAGAGTGTCGTCCCGTCTGACTAGGCTCGTGCCATGACAACTACAGACGCGGCCACTACTTCCGCCATCGCCCTGCGTTTGGAGCTGCTGGGGATCTCCGCCCCGGCACAGGTCGAGCAGAGTGAGGCGGACCGCCTCATGTCCCCGATCCTGGCGCGCCAGCGCGAGCTCTCCCGCCGGCTGGCTCACCGCCCCTGTGCCGCCGACCAGCGCATTCAGACCTTCCTGGACTCCTACCTGGAGGGTGCGGCCGCCACCCCGCAGCTGCCGCGCTCGACCTTCGTCCTGGACCAGCCCGGCCTGGCGCGGGCCCTGTCTCTGCCGGCGGACTCCACCAGCTTCACCTCAGACTACGTCGAGAGCTACAAGGTGCTCGGCGGCGTCCTGCACAACCCCCGCAACGACCGCCGCACCACCGCCGGCGTCTTCCACGTCGCCGAGGGCGGCCTGCCGATCCCCGACGACAAGATCGCCGTCCCGCGCGACGTCTTCGCCCGCCTCCTGGCCCACGCCGTCGAGGCCCCCGAGGACCTGCTGACCCTGCCGTGGGCCTCCGGGCAGGAGGACCCGGCCCGCTGCTTCGTCTCCCTGCTGCTGCGCCCCGTCGTCGTGCCCGAGGTCCCCGGCTTCTCCGCGGAGCGCTCCATGGAGATCCGCTTCATCGCCCCCGGCGGCCTGGTCTCCAACCTGGACTTCGTCGAGGGCATCTTCGGCAACGGCGGCGACCCCTACCTGCCGGAGAACGACGCCTCCCTGGCCCCGGAGTCCTGGACCGGCCACACCGGCTGCGTCATCCTCGCCCCGCACCTGACCACCCTGACCAAGAAGGAGCTGGGCCTGCCCTCCTGGGAGGAGGCCACCGAGCGCCAGCGCCGCGATGGCCAGTGCTGGAAGACCGAGGACGAGCTCTACAACGGCGGCAAGGCCTTCAAGTGCGTGGCCCGCGACGAGCGCGGCGTCATCGTCACCGTCATCGCGGACAACTACTTCGGCTACTGCAAGAAGGAGGTCAAGACCCAGATCGGGTACTCGGCCAACCTCTTCGGCTGCGTGGAGGAGGAGCACGCCGGCGGCGCCGTCGCCTACCCGCGCTACAACCTGGGCCAGGAGTACACCGACATCCACACGCCCGAGGGCCTGACCCTCGAGCACGTCGTCGAGCGCAACCCCGGCCGCTTCGAGGTGCGCGAGGACGGCTCCGCCGTCGTGGTGGAGGACCCGACCGTGGTGCTGGTGCCGGCCGGCGCCCACTACTCGATGCGCAACCAGACGATCACCTGGAGGCGCCCCGACGGCCAGGAGGCCTCGATCCCGCTGCTGGTGAGCAACACCTACGTGGCCCCCAACGGCTACCGGGTCCACGCCAAGCACCGCGAGGGCGACGCCACCCAGTGGCACCTGGTGGGCACCGCCCCCTGGTCCACGCAGGCCCACAAGCCCGCCACGGTCTCCGGCGGCGGCAAGTCGGAGATCTCCAAGTCCCTCCTGGACGCCTTCGTCTTCGGCGAGGCCTACGTCGGCGACGTCGACGAGGACTTCGACACCGTCCAGAAGATCCTCGACGGCAACTACGCCGACCGCTTCGTCGACCCGGCCAACAAGAGCGACAACCACCGCTCGATCCTCTCCGAGCGCCGCTCGCTGGGAAGCGTCATCAAGCTGCTGACGCCCTCGTCGCTGTACACCGACGAGTACAACGCCTTCCTGGAGTCGATCCCGGCCCACATCAAGGAGCTCATCTTCACCGTCAAGCGCTTCTACCAGCCCAGCTGGGACAAGGACTGGCGCAGCCACTTCTCCGTGGGCATCATCAACGGCCGCAAGGGCAACTCCCTGCGCCTGGATGAGGAGCTCATCAAGGTCAACATGCTGCGGGTGGGCTTCGAGGACGACGGCGCCTGGCGCCTGCTGTCCCTGCGCCCGGACTTCTCCCCGGCCGCCAAGGTCCAGACCGAGGACGACATCACCGCCTCGATCGTGGCTCCCGGCGGCCTGGTCTCGACCCCGGACTCGCAGCTGTCGCGCAAGTTCGTCACCAACTGCGAGTCCCTGCTCTTCCAGCGGCCCGACGACGCGATCGTGCGCGGCTACGACAAGCAGACCGAGTCGGACATGTCCGATCCGGAGGCGGACCTGTTCATCTCGAACTTCGAGCCGCTCACCCCCGACGACGCCCGGGCGATGGCGGCCGACGCCCCCGGCCTGTCCCGCTTCACCCGGCCCATGCAGGACCTCGTGGCCCGCGCCGCCGCCCTGCCCGAGGCCGAGGATGCCGCCGAGGAGACCTACTGGGTCTCCACGGCCGACCCGCGCCTGGTGGGCGGGACCCCCACCAAGAACCCCCGCTACCTCCAGGTGCGCCCGGACATCGCCAACCCGAGGGACGTGGCGCTGGCGGACCTCACCAACCACCTCTTCCGCGACGTGCCGCTGGTCGAGCCGCTGCGCCACAGCGTCGACGTCGTCGCCGCCGGGCGCCGCAACAACCCGCCCGAGGACGGGGTTCCGCCGCTGTGCGCCTACAACCCGCTGCACTACATGGAGCTGCCCGAGCTGTTCATGGAGTTCATCTCCTCCATGACCGGCAAGTCCCCCTCGACGACGGGTGCCGGCAGTGAGGGGGCGCTCACCAAGTCCCCGTTCAACGCCCTGCCGGCCATCTACGACCTCAACGCGGCCCTGCTGTCCTACGCCCTCAGCGGTTACGACGGCTGGCTGTCCTCGGCCGGCTACATCGGCCCGAAGGTCCAGGTGGCCCACGACATCTCGCTGCTCATCCCGGAGATCTTCTCCCGCATGAGCACCGAGGAGCGCGACGCCCGCAGCCTCATCGAGGGCGGCTACCTCGAGCGCATCGAGGACTTCGAGTACGAGGGCCGCACCGTTCAGGCCTCGCGCCTGGGCTACCGCATGAACCAGGCCTTCGCCTCGACCTTCTTCGGGAGGATCTTCCTGCACCCCGACGTCGTCTTCACCGAGGAGATGCTGCGTCCCGAGCTGCAGGACGAGGCGGTCTTCGCCGACTCGGTGGACATCATCGTCACCACGCACAAGGTCGTGGCCGAGCACTACCGGGCCGACGGCTCCATCGAGTGGGCCGTGCCGCCGCTGCGGGCCCTGCTGGAGATCATGATCGACGGCACCTCCCGTGAGGGCTGGGACCTGACGAGCCCGGAGTTCCGCGCCCTGTTCGAGCGTGAGAACATCCTGAGCTCGTCGTGGTACGCGGCGCGCCTGGACGCCAAGGTCGCCCGCGACACCCGCCAGGCCCACCAGGCCATCGAGGACCTCACCCGCTTCTACACCGGGGAGAACAACGAGGAGGTCATCGAGCGCCTGGGCATCGAGGGCCGCCTGGCCGAGGCCCGCGCCTGGCTGGACAAGGTCAGCTCCCCGGCCTACCGCGAGCACCTCGTGGGCACGCTCGGCCTCCAGCCCTCGCTGGCCTGAGGCTGACGCCGGCCGGCGTGCGCGCCTGACGCACCCCCTCTCACTGACGGGGACCTTCCACGCGTGCGGGGACAGAAATTCTGTCCCCGCACGCGTGTTCCGTCCCCCACCGTGCGTTTTGTCCCCGCAGAGCGCGGTGGACGTGCCGGGCAGCGGCACCGGAACGCCCGACGACGACGCTCTCACCAAAGTTCACACTGAAAACCCACCAAAGTTCACACTGAAATCGCTTCAACTGTCACACTGGGAACTACTACCCGTGTGACTCACCCTAAAAACGCTTGCGGAGGCTTGTGAGGGGCTACAGCCGTTGATGGGATAGCGCCCATGCCCACAGCACCTGCCATGGACACATCGGCCGATCCGGCCGGCGCCGCAACGACTCAGCCCTCCCCCTACGCCCGCCCGGCCGACGCCGTCGCCGCGGACCTGGGCACCGACACCTCCTCCGGTCTGAGCGCCCAGTCCGCGGCCGACCGCCTGGCGGCCGACGGACCCAATGAGCTGCCCTCCAAGCCGCCGACTCCCGCCTGGCTGCGCTTCCTGGGCCAGTTCAACGACCCGCTCGTCTACCTCCTGCTGGTGGCGATCGTCATCTCCACCATCGCCTGGGTGCTGGAGGGGGCCGAGGGCGTGCCGGTGGACTCCGTCGTCATCCTCGCCGTCGTCACCCTCAACGCCGTCCTGGGCTTCGTCCAGGAGAACAAGGCCGCCGACGCCGTCGCCGCCCTGTCCGCCATGACCGAGGCGACCTCCACGGTGCTGCGAGACGGCTCGCGCCTGGTCATCCCCTCCTCCGAGCTGGTGGTAGGCGACGTCCTCGTCCTGGGCGAGGGCGACCAGGTCGGTGCCGACGCCCGTCTGGTCTCGGCCGCTGCCCTGCGCGTGGTCGAGTCCTCCCTGACCGGGGAGGCCGACGCCGTCGTCAAGACCCCGGAGGCGGTCGGCGCCGACACGGACCTGGCAGACCGCACCTGCATGGTCTACCGGGGCACCTCCGTGGCCCAGGGAACGGGACGCGCCGTCGTCGTCGCCACCGGCGCCGACACCGAGATGGGCGCGATCGCCCAGATGCTCGACTCCGTCGAGGAGGAGGACACGCCCCTGCAGAAGGAGATCCACGCGATCTCCAAGATGCTGGGGATCGTCGTGGTCATCATCGCCGTCGTGGTCGTGGGCACCCTGCTGCTCCTGGCCACCGAGCGCACGCCGGACACGATCGTTCACGCCCTGCTGCTGGGCGTCTCGCTGGCCGTGGCCGCGGTGCCCGAGGGCCTGCCCGCCATCCTCTCGGTGGTCCTGGCCCTGGGCGTGCAGCGCATGGCCACCCACAAGGCGGTGGTCAAGAAGCTCACCAGCGTGGAGACCCTCGGCTCGGCCTCGGTCATCTGCTCGGACAAGACCGGCACGCTCACCCGCTCGGAGATGACGATCCAGGAGGTCGTCACCGCCTCGGGCACCTCCGTGGTCACCGGTATCGGCTACACGCCCGACGGCGAGGTCGCCCCCGACGCCGACCGTGACGGCCGCCCCGACGCCGATCCCCTCGAGGGTCCTCTGCGTGACGAGGTCACCGTGGTGCTCTCCGGCGGGACCCTGGCCTCCGACGCCGAGCTCAACGTCACCGAGGACGTCTGGAACGTCGTCGGCGACCCGACCGAGGGCGCCTTCCTCGTCGCCGAGAAGAAGCTCGGCACCGACGGCCAGCGCGAGGGGCGCTTCGAGCGCATCGGCGAGGTCCCCTTCACCTCCGAGCGCAAGATGATGTCGGTGCTGCTCACCGACACCGAGCACGGCACGATCATCATGTCCAAGGGCGCCCCCGACGTCCTCATGGAGCACTGCACGCAGATGCGCCTGGGCGAGACCGCCACCGACCTGACCGACGAGGCCCGGGCCCGCTTCACCGAGCACGTCGCGGACATGTCCGGCCGGGCGCTGCGCACCCTGGGGGTCGGCTACCGGGTCCTCACCGACGAGGAGGCGGCCCGTGTGCGCGAGGCGGCCGCCGGCGACGGCGAGGCGGACCTGTCCGACCTGGAGCGGGACCTGGTGCTGGCCGGCGTCGTCGGCATCATCGACCCTCCGCGCCCCGAGGCGGCCGTGGCCGTGGCCGAGGCGCACCGGGCGGGCGTGCGCGTCCTCATGATCACCGGCGACCACCCGGCCACCGCCGGGCGCATCGCCGCGGACCTGGGCATCGTCGAGCGCGGAGCCCCGGTCCTCACCGGCCGCGAGCTGGAGGCGATGGACGACGACGCCCTGTCCAGGGCCGTGGCCGACACCAGCGTGTACGCGCGCGTGGCGCCCGAGCACAAGATGCGGATCGTCCACGCCCTGAAGTCCCAGGGTCACACGGTCTCCATGACCGGCGACGGCGTCAACGACGCCCCGGCCCTACGAGCCGCGGACATCGGCGTCGCCATGGGCATCACCGGCACCCAGGTGACCAAGGAGGCCGCCACGATGGTCCTGGCGGACGACAACTTCGCCACCATCGTCGACGCCGTGCGCGAGGGCCGGCGCATCTTCGACAACATCAAGAAGTTCCTGCGCTTCCTGCTGTCCTCCAACATGGGCGAGGTCCTCACCGTCTTCGGCGGCGTCGTGCTCTCGGGCGTCATCGGCCTGAGCGGTCACAGCGAGTCCGGCGTCGTCCTGCCGTTGCTGGCCACCCAGATCCTGTGGATCAACCTCGTCACCGACTCCGGACCTGCCCTGGCGATGGGCGTGGACCCCTCCGTGGAGGACGTCATGGCCCGTCCGCCGCGCAAGCCCACGGACCGGGTGGTCGACGGCGCCATGTGGAGCGGCGTCCTGCTGGTCGGCGCCGTCATGGCCTTCTCGACCCTGGCGACGCTGGACTTCTTCCTGCCCGGCGGCCTCATCGAGACCTCCCTGTCCACCGACGACCTGGACACCGCCCGTACGGCGGCCTTCTCCACGCTGGTCCTGGCCCAGCTGTTCAACACCTTCAACTCGCGTTCGGAGACGGTCAGCGCCTTCAGCCACCTGCTGGTCAACAAGTGGCTGTGGGGTGCGATCGGCCTGACCCTGGTGCTCCAGGTCGCCGTGGTGGAGGTGCCCTTCCTCCAGGCGGCCTTCTCGACGACGTCGCTGGACCCGGCCCACTGGGCGGTCGTCATCGTCATGGCCTCCCTGGTCCTGTGGGTCGATGAGCTGCGCAAGCTCACCAGCCGGCTCATGAGCCGGTAGGGCGTGAAGGCTCAGGACACTCGAAGGGGCCCGGCCGTCTGGTGACGGTCGGGCCCCCTTGGTTCTGAGTCCGGAGTCGGCCGGGAGCGGTGGCCGGCCGCAGCCGGCCGCGGCGCTCAGCCGACGTCCGCGTTGCCGGAGAGGTGCCAGGTCTCGTTGGCCCAGGGGAAGACGTACTGCATGAGCACATAGACGATCCCAGCGGCGAGGATGAGTGCCTCGATGGCCTTGAGCCATGCGGGTCCTGGAAGGTGCCTCCAGATGAAGCCGTACATCAGTTGACCCCCGGATCGTTGAGCACGGAGGCCGGGCGCCCCTCGGCGCGGTCCATCCAGTAGGAGAACTTCGCGTGGACGATCCAGCGCTGATCGTTGCCGAACTCGCCCGCGGTCGAGCCGTGGCAGGTGGTCAGGGTGATGTACCGCTCGGTGGGCTGGGCATCGGGCTGGTCGGGCACCGGGGCGATGACCTCCACCTGCTCGGGCTGGACGATCTCATGGTTGGTCACCGTGAACACGTACCAGGTGCTGGCGGTGGAGACGACGATCTCGTCGCCCTCCTGCAGCAGGTCGATGCGACGGAAGGAGTTGCCGTAGGTGCGGCGGTGCCCGGCGATGGCGAAGTTGCCGAGCTCCCCGAGCTGCTGGGTGTCCGGGTAGTGGCCCGCGGCGGCCTGGTCCAGGACGTCGGATCCGGTCCCCTCCAGGATCGGCATGTTGTTGTTGGTGACGCCGTACCACTTGGGGACGACGAGCATCCCGATGGTTTCGCCGTAGCCGGCCTTGTCCATCACCGGAGGATCGTCGTAGTGCTTGGTCCCCTCGGTCTTGGGGGACTCCACCTGCTTGTCGTGGAACTGGGTGGCCACCGCCTGCGCGCTGGCGTTGGCGTCGATGCCGGTCCACCACAGCTGCCAGCACAGGAAGAGCGCGACGACGAGACCGGCGGTGATGAGCAGCTCGCCGATCCCGGTCAAAGTGCCATTGAAGATTCGTACAGCGCGGCTCTGGCCGGGCGCTCGGTGTCGCACAAGACCTCCTCTGGCCATCGCCCCTCCTCAGGACTGAGACTTCATGAGTGTAACGGCCAGTCTAAGGCGGCACACCCCGCCCGTGACCAGCCCGGAGTGGTGGACGTATCACAGAGCACACCGTGAGGAAGCTTCTGCGCATGTCCTAGGCTAGGCCCGGATGTATTGCGGTGGTCTCACGCCACCATCCCCAACCAGTGAGGAGACCCAGGGTGGCCTTGGAGAAGAAGTCCACGAAGGACGACGCCGACAAGAGCTCGGAGAAGGTCTCGAGGAAGAGCTCCGGCGAGAGCAGCGGGAAGAGCACTGAGAAGGCCTCGACGAAGGACAAGGACTCGGCGAAGTCCGGGAGGAGCTCCGCGAAGGACTCTCAGAAGAGCTCGGCCGCGTCCGAGAAGTCTGAGAGGAAGGGCAAGGCGGACAAGGGCTCCAAGAAGAGCTCGTCGTCGAAGAAGAAGCACCCTGAGCGCTCGGGCAACCCGGCCAAGGCCGCCAAGGTCCTGGAGGAGGAGTCGCGCGCCGCGGCGAACCGGGTCTCGCGCACCCCCGCCAAGATCAAGGACACCGCCTCACCGCGCTGGTACGCCCCCACCATGGTGACGCTCATGGTGATCGGGCTGCTGTGGGTGGTCACCACCTATCTGTTCAACGGCCTGTACCCGCTGCCCTACTTCGCCAAGCACCATGCCACCGACTGGCTGTTCAACGGCAACCTCTACATCGGCTTCCTCATCATGATGTCGGGCTTCCTCGGCCTGCTGCGCTGGAAGTAACGAGTCCCGACAGCGTTCCGCACGCTCAACCGACACAGCCGCGAGGCCCCCGAGCACAGGCTCGGGGGCCTCGCGGCTGTCAGCAGTCGTGCCCGGGCGGCCACGGCACTCCACAGACCTCCTGTGGATCAGTGGACAACTCGCTCCCCACAACCCACCCGGACTTTCCCCAAGTGTAGACACACCTGTGGATAACTACACGGGTGTGTTTCCACATCTGTGTCCCCAGGTGTGGATGAAACACACCCGTGTTCTTCCACCGATGTCATTGAGCCTCCTGCGGGCTGCTCGGTCTGTCAGGCGATGAAGGCCCGCACGACGTTGAGCCCCACGAGCACCAGCGCGATCGCGACGGTTCCCGCCACCCCGACAGCCTGTCGCCTCCCGCGGGGAGCCCACGCGTAGACCACTGCGACGACTCCACCGACGATGAGCCCGCCGAGGTGCCCCTGCCAGGAGATGTTGGCTCCCAGGAAGGAGATGACCGCGTTGATCGCCAGCAGCGCCACGATTCCCGAGGTGTCCCGCCCGAAGCGCCGTTGGACCACGAACATGGTGGAGAACAGGCCGAAGACCGCCCCCGAGGCCCCCACCGTCGTCGTGACCCAGGAGTCGGTGCCCGGCCAGGCGAGCCAGTAGATCGCCGTCGAGCCGCCCAGGGCACTGAGCAGGTAGACGGCGGTGAACCGCCAGCGCCCGAGCACCGGTTCCAGTGCACCGCCCAGCACCCACAGGGCCCACATGTTGAAGCCGAGGTGCATGTAGTTCGCGTGGAGGAAGGCGGTCGTCAGGAACCGCCAGGGCTCGCCGGCGGCCAGCGCCGGTACGAAGGCCAGTCGGGCGTCGAGGGCCGGTGCGAGGACCTGAAGCACATAGGCCGCCACGCACAGGCCGATCAGCACCTTGGTGACGACGGCGTCGGACACCACGGTTCCGCCCAGCAGCGTGCGCGCCTGGCGCCGGCCGGACTGAGACCGGCGGGCGCAGTCCACGCAGTGCACGCCCACGGTGCTGGGCACCTGGCAGGCGGGGCAGGTGGGCCTCTCGCAGCGCTGGCAGCGCACGTAGGCCACCGTGTCCGGGTGGCGGGGGCACACCGGCGGCGCCTGCTCGGCGGACGAGTTCACTGAGGTCATCGAGTACTCCTGGGTGGAAAGGTCGGGGCTCGGCGGGTGGGACCGGGTACAACGACGCCGCCGGGACCCGTGTCCCAGCGGCGTCACAGGGGCGAATCACACCCGATTCCGGTGTTTCAGCGGCGGATCGGTAGCGGGGCGGTTGCCGACGGGCGACCGACCCGCTATCTCCTGACGACTACTCGGTGATCTCCACCGAGGTGATGATGACGTCCTGAACCGGGCGGTCTCGGGGGTCGGTCTCGACGGCGGAGATCGCGTCGACGACGGCGCGGGAGGCCTCGTCGGTGACGGCACCGAAGATCGTGTGCTTGCCCTGGAGCCACTCGGTGGGCGCGGTGGTGATGAAGAACTGCGAGCCGTTGGTGCCCTTGCCCAGGCGACGGCCGGCGTTGGCCATGGCCAGGACATAGGGGGCGGCGAAGGTCAGGGAGGCGTCGATCTCGTCGTCGAAGACGTAGCCGGGGCCGCCGGTGCCGGTGCCCAGCGGGTCACCGCCCTGAATCATGAAGCCGGGGATGACGCGGTGGAAGATGACATTGTCGTACAGGGGCGCGTGGGACTCCTCGCCGGTGCGAGGATCCGTCCAGGCCTTCTGGCCGGTGGCCAGCCCCACGAAGTTGGTGACGGTCTCGGGAGCCTGCTCGGGATAGAGCTCCAGCCGGATATCGCCGAGGTTGGTGTGAAGAGTCGCTTCCATAGGGGCCATGGTGGCACGCTCCCGCGTCTATCGGTACGAACCCTGAACGGTGTGCGGCGCTGTTCACCCCAGGCAAAACGCCTGGACATCTTGTGGGCGCGATCGCTCAACGGTGCAACCATTAGTGCACGTTGCACAACGACCGTCTGTATCCGTATCCGACCTGGGAGGCGATCATGTCCTGCCTGACGAAGACATGCTGCGACAAGAAGCTCGACACTACTCATCTGCGCAAGGAGGCAGCATCCCTCGCCGGGTCCGTCGTCGATCAGGCTGAGCGGGCCGCCCTGTGGGCGGCACCGCACGTGAGCAAGGCCGCTGAGGAGGTGGCCCGCGCCGCCAAGGACGCACAGGAGCGTCTGGAGCCAGTGGTCAACGACGCTCGCCAGCGGGTTGTCGAGGACTACATTCCGCGTGCGCAGCGCGCCGCCGTGGCTGCCCAGGCCGCAGCGGGTACGGACGGTACCCTGACAGAGCGCGCCCAGCGCGTGGCTGTTGCCGCAAAGTCCGCCGCATTGGAGGTTCCCGTGAAGAAGCAGAAGAAGCACCGCGTGCTCAAGACCCTGGGTTGGCTCGCCGTCGCCGGCGCGGCCGCTGCCGGCGCCTACGTCGTATGGCGTCGTAGCCAGCCGGTCGAGGACCCGTGGGCCGAGGAGTACTGGGCCGACTCCACCGAGGAGGAGGCCGGCTACGGCATCAGCCCCGAGGACGCTCAGGCCTGACACCCCCAGACCCGTCGACGACGGCGCCGTGCCGGTCTCCTGACCACACGGCGCCGTCGTCGTGCGCCGTGGGTAACCTGGAGGCATGAGCGCTCTGTCCGTTCCCGCCATCACCCTGACCCGCGGAACCAATGGGGAGGAGGTGCTCATCCCCCAGTTGGGCGCCGGAACCTACAAGGTGGCCGACGCCGAGGCCGAGCACGTTGTCCGCGAGGCCCTGGACGTGGGCTACCGGCACATCGACACCGCCCAGATGTACGGCAACGAGGCGGGTGTGGGACGGGCGATCGCGACCTGCGGCCTGCCGCGCCAGGACCTGTTCATCACCTCCAAGCTCAACAATCCCAACCATCGGCGCGACGACGCGCTGCGCAGCTTCGAGGCGACGATGGAGGCGCTGGGACTGGAGGTCCTCGACCTGTTCCTCGTCCACTGGCCCCTGGCGGACTCCCCCGGGATCGACCTGGTGGACACCTGGCGCACCATGATCGAGATCCTTCACAGCGGACGGGTACGCGCCATCGGGGTGTCCAACTTCCAGCCCGAGCACCTGCACCGGATTATCGAGGCCACGGGCGTGGTCCCGGCGGTCAATCAGATCGAGCTGCACCCCTGGCTGGTCCAGTCCGAGCTGCGCCGCGTGCACGCGCAGCTGGGTATCGCCACGGAGTCCTGGTCGCCGCTGGGACGGGGCAGGCTGCTGGCCGATCCCGTCGTCGTGGAGATCGCCGAGAGTCTTGGGGTGAGCCCGTCGCAGGTCATCATTCGCTGGCACCTGCAAAGCGGTCTGGTGGTCATCCCCAAGTCGATTCATCGCCGGCGTATGGCGGCCAATGCCGACGTCCTCACCTTCACGCTCGACGACGGCCGCATGGCCGCGCTGGACGCCCTGGACCGGGACGTGCGCACCGGCTCGCACCCCGATCGGATTCAGGTGTGAGCGCTGCGGGCCGGGCTGCGGCGTCGGACCGCCGTCAGGAGCGGTGGCGGTGGACGCGGAAGCCCGGCCCGATGTCGCCGGCCGGCACCAGCTCGGCCAGCGCGGCCGGATCGGACAGCGAGCGCGCTGCGACGAAGCCGGTGATGGTGTCGACGCCGTAGTCGAGGAGCACGGGGTTGAGCGGCGTCGAGGGACCGACGAGGACCGTGTGCGCGTGGCGGGAGAGCTCGATGAGCCTGGGCGCGGTCTTGTTGACGAAGCTCGACGAGGAGATGAAGACGACGTCGCACTCGGGCAGGACGTACTCGCAGGCGCTGTCCGGCCAGTCGCCGGGCTGCAGGTTGCGCTCAAGACAGATGTACTCCCCGGCGGTGGCCAGAGCGGCCTCGGCGAAGGGGAAGTGACCGATGACCGCGACCCTCTTGCCCACGATCATCTCCCGGTAGGGGTCGAAGACCTGGCGCCAGGTGAGTCCTTCACCGGTGGGCTCGAAGCCGTTGGCTAAGGCGGTCTCCTCACGCGAGTACCAGGAGTTGATGGCGGCCTGGCCGATGCTGGCCTCGGCAAGGTTCCAGGACCTCACCAGGGCGGCGACGTCGCGCAGCGGGCGGTCCTCAAGCGGTCCCTCGACGAGGGCCGGACGGCTCTGGACGTCCATGGTCCAGGCCGAGCCGACGCCGCCTACGGAGTTGAGGACGCGGCTCCAGCGCGGTCCCCGGCCGGCCGCGCGCACGACGACGTCGCCGGGCAGCTCGTCGAGAAGCGCGTCGTAGATCTCCCACGGGTGAGACATGAGGGGTCACCTTTCAGTAAGTGCAGCCTGTCCTGACCATCGTAGGCGCCGCCGGCCGATCGCACAGGCCCTCGGAGTGCACCGGCGGCGGGCACAACGCTATGTGTTCGCATCCAAGGAAGAATGGCGGGATAACTATTTCACCAGAGTACAGAATTAGCAGCGGAGACTTTTCCGTGACCCGGATTGCTGTTGCATTGCAAGAAGTCGCACCGGATATTCGGCGATTTCTACCGATGCTACCTTGACTGGGCCCATACCCCTAGATCGAGGTACTGCTTCATGCTTCGCCGTCTCCTCGCCCGCGCAGCCACGACGGAATCTCCCTCAGCACGTCACGCGCTGAGGTCCTCGCGCATCCGCCGGCGGCGTGGCGCCGCCCTCTGCGCGCTGGCGCTGGCAGGGGCGGCTCTGGGTACCGTCACGCTCCCGACCCCTCCGGCCGAGGCCGTCCACGGAAACCCCGCCGGAGGCCTGGGTCGATTCACCCCTGTCATCGACTGGATCGACTGGACCGGCATCACCAACACCCGGGTGGAGAACTGGACGCGCATCCTTCCTGACGGAGCCACCGGTGTCGCCTGGTCCACCCCGACTCAGATCTCCGATGACATGTGGCGTACGAGCCGATGCACGATCTCCAACATCATCACGACGGAAGTGGGAAGGAACAACTCCAGGCTGACTACTCGCAGGGGAATTGAGGTCGAATATAATACCGGGAACTGGCAGGGAGACGGATTGGCCCGTCTCTACAACGACGGATCGAACTACAATAATGGTGTCGCCAAGGGCAGCAACTTCCGTTCCAACCTATTAGTCGGCATCGTTAATCTTCAGGATTCTTCCACCCACCAATTCCACGTGGACTGCAAGGCCTATCTCGTCAGTTCATCCACCAAGCCCGCCAAGAATCAGCTCGACGCTCTTCCCAACAAGGTGGAGCTGCCGATGGAGGGTATGGTCTTCGCCGACGCCGAGGGATCCAACTGGCAGGGAGCCGGCGGCCAGAGGGAGTACATCGGGGTCTCTCCGACTCCTTACGACACCAACCGCGACGTCTCATACCGCCTACTTGAGACCGCTCAACCAGCAACAGGGTGCAGCACCAGCTCCTGGGGCGGGCTGATCACTATGTCCACTCCTGTGGGAAACCGCAACGGCATCAAGCTGCGCCCGGATGGAAGCGAGTGCAGCAGTCAAGTCCGTGGGGGTTATGGTCCGTCGTCGGTCATGCTGATCAGTAATACGCAGAGTGGTTATGTTGAGGTTCACGGAGGCGGTAAGAGCGCTGTGGCTCTGGGTGTTGTCTCCTACATCGACTACGGTGACGCGCCCAGCAGCTACGGCAGTGCGGGAAGCGCCTACCAGCCCTCTTGGGCCGGTGGACAGCTCTCCGGCTACGGCGCACTCGACATCTCCTCCCAGCGCGGACCCGCCCAGGCGGAGGACGGCTCCTGGCACAACCTCTCTCAGGCAGCCAGGCGGCAGCGCCTCGCCTCGGCCGGTCCGGCTGTGGTTCGTTTGGGCGGGTTGACGGATAACGACGAGTCGATCGTCTACAGCGCCGACGCCAGTGCCGACGACACCACCGGCACGGCCGACGAGGACGCCCTGCCCGCAGGCTGGGACCGGGTCATCTGGACCGACATCGGCAAGCAGTGGAGCCAGCGGATCACCTGCTCGGGCCAGGGAACCAAGATCGCCGGCTGGGTCGACTGGAACCATAACGGCTCCTTCGACTCCACCGAACGCTCCGAGGTCACCACCTGCACCAGCCAGGGCACCGCCACCCTGACCTGGACCGTCCCCCAGGACGCCCAACGCACCACCCTGACCGGCAACCAGGCCACCACCTTCATGCGCCTGCGCATCACCGGCCCCCTGGCCAACGGCCAGGGCGCGGAGGACCCCCAACCCACCGGCATCGCCCTCAACGGCGAGGTCGAGGACCACCCCGTCCAGGTCCAGCTCCCCAACCTGACCATGACCAAGACCGTCGACAACACCGCCGCCGGCACCCAGGGCCTGAGCCCCAACGACTGGACCCTGACCGCCACCCCCACCACCGGCACTCCCGCCACCGGCCCCGGAGGCTTCACCGCCTACCAGCCCGAGGGCGACACCGTCCTGTCGGAGTCCTCCACCTCACCCAAGGCAGCCGGATACAAGCCCAGCATCACCTGCACCCCCCACGCCAGCTCCGACCTGGCCCAAGCCATCTCATCCTTCGACGAGGCCACCAGCACCCTCCACCTGGCCACCGGCGAGTGGATGCACTGCACCATCACCAACACCGCGCAAGCCGGCCAGATCACCTGGACCAAGACCGACCAGGACAACAACCCCCTGGCCGGCACCGTCTTCACCCTGGCCGCCACCGCCCTCACCGGCGGCCAGGTCACCGTTGCCGACTGCGACAACGACAACGGAGGCGGAGCCGCCTGCCCCACCGACTCACCCGACCAGGACCCCCGACCCGGCTACTTCAAGGTCACCAACCTCACCTGGGACCAGTACACCCTCACCGAGACCCAGGCCCCCACCGGCTACCAGCTCTCCGAGGTCCCCATCACCAAGACCCTTGACGGTTCCGCGCCTCCCGCCAGCGCCACCGACACCACCCCCAGCCTCGACCTCGGCCACATCACCAACAACCCCATCCAAGGCACAGCCACCTGGACCAAGACCGACGAGACCGGCCACCCCCTCCAGGGCTCCCAGTGGTCCCTCACCCCCCTGGACGCCAACGGCCAACCCGTTCCCGACAAGACCCGTACCGTCACCGACTGCACCACCACCTGTCCCCAAGACGGCCTCGACACCAACAGTCAACCCGGCGCCTTCACGCTCCCAGGCCTCACCTACGGCAGCTACCAGCTCACCGAGACCAAGGCCCCCACCGGCTACATCCTCGATGCCACACCCCGCACCATCACCATCACCACCCATAACCAGGTCATCGACCTGGGTACCATCACCAACCGCAGGACCACCGTTCCCGCCATTCCCCTCACCGGCGGCAGCGCCACCACCACCTACCTCATCGCCGGAGGGGTCCTCCTGGGAATCACGGCGCTGGTCATGGCGATCCAAGCACGCAAACGCCGTCGAGCGCTGAATTCATGACTCGATTCATGATCTGAACGGACCGCTGGAACTCACCTGACGGGCTGCCGATGCCTCGACATCGGCAGCGCCCGTCAGGCCTCAGTCCGCGTGAGTCTCGTGGGTCAGGACGATCTTGCCGGTGGTGGCCCCGGACCGGACGGTGGTGACGGCTCGGGCGGCGTCCTGGATCGGGATCCGACCGGTGACGCGAACGGTGAGGTCTCCGCAGGCCACGAGCTCCACCGCGCGCCGCAGGTAGCGCCCGACGAGCGCCGCGTCGATACTGCTGAGCGCCCCGAGGTTGAAGCCGATGACCCCGACACCCCGGAGCCAGAGCGACGTGGTGCTCACCTGCTGATCCTCCTCTTGAGCGGCATCTCCCAGAACCAGCAGCCGGCCACCCGTACGCAGCAGCTCAAGGCTGCGCAGCCTGGCCGGACCGGCAACCGGGTCGGCCACGACGTCGAACTGGGCCGGTTCGGCCTCGGCCAGGTCCTCGGTCAGCCAGGCCTCGTCGTAACCCAGGTCAAGGATCTCCTGACGCTTGGCCTCGCTGCGGGTGACGCCGACGACGCGTCCGGCTCCGAGGATCCGGGCGACCTGGCCCATCTGTGAGCCGAGGCCCCCGGCCGCGGCGTGGACGAGCACACTCTCCCCGCCGCGCAGGTGGGCGGCCTCCTCCAAGGCGATGAGCGCCGTCGTCGTGTTGGCCGGGACGGCGGCGGCCAGGACCGGATCGAGTCCGGTGGGCAGAGGGGTCACCAGCTCAGCGGGCGTCACAGCAACCTGGCCGTAGCCTCCTCCCGCGGTGATGGTCAGAGCGGCGACGGCGTCTCCGATCCGGTAGTCGCTCACACCTTCGCCAAGGGCTCTGACGTGGCCGCTCACCTCGAGCCCCGGCGTCCAGGGCAGCTCGATGGGAACGAGTCCTTCGGCGAAGAGCGCCTCGACGTAGCCGACACCGGCATGGTCCACGTCGACCGCGATCTCTCCCGGCCCGGGCTCGGGGACGGGAGCATCCTGGTAGCGCAGCCCGGAGGGGCCGTTGAAGCTGATGATCTGCATGGCCTTCATGGATTCACCTTCCTGTATCAGTC
Source organism: Actinomyces sp. ZJ308 (assembly GCF_011752065.1). GTDB lineage: Bacteria > Actinomycetota > Actinomycetes > Actinomycetales > Actinomycetaceae > Actinomyces. Next base: position 79,657 of record NZ_JAAIJY010000006.1, on the reverse strand, counting down.
ATCAGCACTGTATCAGTTATCTGATACTTGAAGGCGGCCGACAGGAGGGCATATGGAGATCATCATCGGGTCTCGACCGCGGATGCGGGGGACCCGGCCCGGGCTCGGTTTCTACTGGCCGACGGCCGGCTCGTCGCGCAGGACGGCGGTGACGCGCGCGAGCATCTCGGTCAGCTGCTCACGTTCCTCGGCGGAGAAGGCCTCGGCCATGCGCTGCTCGATGCGCCGCGCGACCTCGTCGGCGCGCAGCACCAGCGCCTCTCCGGCGGGGGTCAGTGAGGCGATAAGCACCTTGGCATGATCGGAGGAGGGGTGGCGAGTGACGAGATTCTTCTGCTCCAGCTTGGAGATGACGGTGGCCATCGTCTGCGGGGTGACTGCCGCGGCTCTCGCCAGCTGCGCCGAGGACTGCTCGGGCACGTAGTAGAGGGAGAGCATGGCGGCGTACTGGGCGACCGTGATGCCGAAGCCCCGCAGGGCCTCGGTCTTGGCGGCCATCATGGCCTGCTCCGCGGCCTTGATGTGCAGGCCGAGTCGCACCCTGGTGTCCTCGACGAGCGCACGGCGACCCCGCCTCGGGTGCGGGATCGTAACGGAGCGGCTCATGGTGGTCATCTTAAGAGGCGGTCGAGTCGTCGTCGGGGAAGAAGATCTCCTCGATGGTCAGACCGAAGACGCGCGCGATGGTGAAGGCCAGCGGCAGGGAGGGGTCGTAGCGGCCGGCCTCCAGGGCGTTGACCGTCTGGCGGGAGACTCCCAGCTCCTCGGCGAGCCGGGCCTGGGTCCAGCTGCGCTGCGCGCGCAGCACCTTGAGATCGTTCCTCACCGGTACCGCCAGCTGGACCACAGCATCCCGACGCCGAAGAACAGGGCCCACACACCGCCGACCCACTCGATGTCGACACGGGGCGCCCCAACCTCCTCCATGAAGCTGTAGGCAATCGAGGTCGTCACCGTTCCGGCGGCCGAGATGACGAGTGCCTCCATCACCTTGCGCGCCTGCATCTCATCCGCCTCGTGGGCCAGCTTCATCATCGCCCACGCGCACACACCGACCCCGGCCATCGGAAGCAGCGCGACGAGGAAGCGCCACGGACTGTCACCCAGGGATCGGGCCCAGGGCATGCCGAGCAGGACGCCGACGGAGTAGAGAACGGCACCGGTGCCGAAGCGGGCGAAGTAGGCGATACCCGCCTTGTGTTCACTGGTCATGGCTGCCTTCCGTCGATGGAGACAATGGGGCGGATCGGTCGGCAGGTTCAGTTCGACTCGCCCCGGCTACCAGCACCACTATAAAGTTACCTTGTCATTCAGTCAAGGTTACTTTCCTTTATGACGATATCCTTCCATTTCTCGACAACCTTCTGGTCACCATGTACGCGCTTGCGAGGGCACTGCCGACAACGACCGGGAAGGCGGGAATGACCCATGGATGAGATCGCACCTCGACCCCGTGGGCTCGCAGTGTCCGCTTCGCGAAGATCCAGAAGGGCAGGACGATCGGCAGCGCCGTCGCCGACCCCGGGGTGTAGCGCCGGGCGAGGGCGGCCGTGGCCAGGTGGCTGAAGGCGTGCATGCCGTAGCCGTAGAGCACGGCCTGATAGAGGAACGAACGCCCGCGCGTGCGGTAGCCGTCGATCGAGGCGGCCGCCATGAGGCCGCCCATCAGACCGATTCCCAGGTAGACCTGCTCGCGCGAGCAGCCGTTGCGCCGGATATCGTCGGGCAGGAAGGGGATCTTGTCCAAGGCCGGGTGGGTCCATCCCGGCATCGTCGCCAGCTCCTCGACATCGTGAGCCAGCCATGAGAAGAACAGGCCTCCGGTGACCAGTGAGACGGAGTCCATGTCATCACCTCCGATATCGACGGTACACAAAAAAGTCCCCGAGGTGGACCGCCTTGATGGTCCGTCTCAGGGATCGGAGAATGTGAAGAAGAAGTAGCTGGTGGAGCCAACGGGACTCGAACCCGTAACCCCCTGCTTGCAAAGCAGGTGCGCTACCAATTGCGCCATGGCCCCTTAGGGAGAATGATCGCCTATTCCGCCGGCGTTTAATCGACGGGATCGGTGACCTCGGCCCATGCGGCGCGCTCCATGCGAGCCGCCTCGAACCTGAGCCATGCGGCATAGCCGGCGGCGGCCAGGAACGAAAAGACCGCGGCTGATACGACTGCCCGGTTCCTCATGAAACCTCCTCATCGTCTCACCGCGGACGGTGGGCCTAGCTGGACTCGAACCAGCGACCTCATCCTTATCAGGGATGCGCTCTAACCAACTGAGCTATAGGCCCTTGCGACCGGAAGAGATTAACCCACCCGGCCACGGGAGACCAAATCCGATCACTCGTCCGCGAGCGTGAGATGGATCCCACCGACCAGGGTGGCGGTGATGTTGTAAAGAAAGGCGCCCAGGGTGGTCAGCGCCGTCACCAGCACCATGTCCACCACGGCGATGATCGTGGAGACCGCCAGGGCTCGCGGCAGCTCCAGGTAGGCCACGATGGCGGAGAAGGTGTTGGATCGCTCTCCGGCCACCGTCTTGACCAGGTCCTCGATGGTGGAGAAGACGTGCATGGCGTCCAGCATGAACCACACGACCGCCGTGGCGACGATGAGCATGATGCCGCCGGCGAAGCTGAGCAGGAAGCTCGCCTTCATCACCGACCAGGGGTCCACCCTGGTCAGGGCCAGACGCACACGGCGCGGCCCGGCGATGGTCTTCTTGCTCTTCTTGCTCTTGCCACCCGAGGCATCCGCGCCACCCACAATGGATGCGGCACCCGCGGACTGCCCGCCGTCAGGGGACATGGAAACCGGCTGGCTCATGCTTCAACCTCACTCTCGTTGTCTTCCAACGCTACCGTGTCAGCCGCTGAGTCCGCAGGAGAGTCGCCAGTCTCACCTTCTGGGGCCGCGTCGGCCTGCACCTGGCCGGCGGAGTCGGCCGAGTCGGCGCTCGGGCCGCTATCGGCGGCGTCGACCGCCTCCTCCATGTCCCGCTCGGTGTTGCGGGCCACCGCGATGATGCGGTCTCCGGCGTCGGGCTTGGCGAAAGTCACGCCCTGGGTGGTTCGTCCGGTGCGCGAGACCTCGCCGACGGCGGAGCGGACCACCTTGCCCGAGGCCATGATGCACAGGACCTCGTCGCCGGAGTCGGTCACCAGGGCGCCCACGAGGTTGCCCCGGGCCTCGACGAGGTTGGCGACCTTGACGCCCAGGCCTCCGCGGCCCTTGACCGGGTAGTCGACGACGTTGGTGCGCTTGGCGTAGCCGCCCTCGGTGACGACGAACAGGTCGGCGTCCTGCCAGGAGGGGTCGACGACGTCCATGGCCAACAGGTAGTCGCCGGGACGGAACCGCATGCCGGTCACGCCGCTGGTGGCCCGGCCGGTGGGGCGCAGGGTGTCGTCGTCGGCGTGGAAGCGCAGCGACTGGCCGGCGTGGGAGACCAGGAGGAGGTCCTGGCCGGTGCTCAGGAGCCTGGCGGAGACGAGCTCGTCGTAGTTGCCCTCCTCGTCCTGACGCAGGTTGATGGCGATGACGCCGCCGGAGCGGTTGGAGTTGTACTCGCTCAGGCGCGTCTTCTTCACCAGGCCGCGGCGGGTGGCCAGGACCAGGAAGTCGGCCTGGTCGTAGTCCTGGAGCTCCATGACCTGGGCGATCTCCTCACCGGGCTGGAAGGCCAGGAGGTTGGCCACGTGCTGGCCCTTGGAGTCGCGGCCGCCCTCGGGCAGCTCGTATCCCTTGGCCCGGTAGACGCGACCGTAGTTGGTGAAGAACAGCAGCCAGCGGTGCGTCGTCGTGACGAAGAAGTGGTCGACGACGTCGTCCTCGCGCAGCGTGGCCCCGCGGATGCCCTTGCCGCCGCGGTGCTGGGAGCGGTAGGAGTCGGTGCGGGTGCGCTTGGCGTAGCCGGAGCGGGTGATGGTGACGACCACGTCCTCCTCGGGGATGAGGTCCTCCATGCTCATCTCGCCGTCGAAGGGCACGATCCTGGTGCGGCGCTCGTCGCCGTACTTGTCGACGACCTCGGCGAGCTCGTCGGAGACGATGCTCCGCTGGCGCTCCGGGGAGGCGATGATCTCGCGCAGGTCCTTGACCCGGGCGCGCAGCTCCTCGGACTCCTCCTGGATCTTGAGGCGCTCGAGGGCGGCCAGGCGGCGCAGCTGGAGGGAGAGGATCGCCTCGGCCTGAGCCTCGTCGACGTCCAGCAGGCCCATGAGGCCGGTGCGGGCCTCCTCGGTGGTGGGCGAGCGCCGGATGAGGGCGATGACGGCGTCGAGGGCGTCGATCGCCTTGAGCAGGCCCTCGAGGATGTGGAGGCGCTCCTCGGCCTTGCGCAGGCGGAAGCGCGAGCGGCGCACGATGACGTCGATCTGGTGGGTGACCCAGTGGCGTACGAACCCGTCCAGGCTCAGCGTGCGCGGCACCCCGTCGACCAGGGCGAGCATGTTGGCCGGGAAGTTGTCCTGGAGCTGGGTGCGCTTGTAGAGGTTGTTGAGGACCACCTTGGCGACGGCGTCGCGCTTGAGGACGATGACGAGCCGCTGGCCGGTGCGCCCGGAGGTCTCGTCACGGATGTCGGCGATGCCGGTGACCTGGCCGTCGCGCACGAGCTGGGCGATCTTGTCGGCCAGGTTGTCGGGGTTGACCTGGTAGGGAAGCTCGGTGACCACGAGGCACTGGCGCCCCTGGATCTCCTCGACGTTGACCACGGCGCGCTGGGTGATGGAGCCGCGGCCGGTGCGGTAGGCCTCCTCGATGCCCCGGCGGCCCAGGATCGTGGCGCCCGTGGGGAAGTCGGGTCCGGGGATCCGCTCGATGAGGGCGTCGAGCAGCTCCTCGCGCGAGGCGTCGGGGTGCTCGAGGTACCACTGGGCGCCGCGGGCGATCTCGCGCAGGTTGTGCGGCGGGATGCGGGTGGCCATGCCGACGGCGATGCCCTCGGAGCCGTTGACCAGGAGGTTGGGGAACCGGGCCGGCAGGATGACCGGCTCCTGGTTGCGCCCGTCGTAGTTGTCCTGGAAGTCGACGCTGTCCTCGTCGATGTCCCGGAGCATCTCCATGGCCAGGGGGGCCATCTTGCACTCGGTGTACCGGGGGGCGGCGGGCCCGAGGTTGCCCGGCGTGCCGAAGTTCCCCTGACCGGCCACCAGCGGGTAGCGCATCGACCACCACTGGACCAGGCGGGCCAGGGCATCGTAGATGGCGCTGTCGCCGTGGGGGTGATAGGTCCCCATGACGTCGCCGACGACGCGGGAGGACTTGGAGAAGGAGGCGGTGGGGCGGTAGCCGCCGTCATACATGGCGTACAGGACGCGGCGGTGGACCGGCTTGAGCCCGTCGCGCACGTCGGGCAGAGCCCGACCCACGATGACGCTCATCGCGTAGTCGAGGTAGGAGCGCTGCATCTCCATCTGGAGGTCGACCGGCTGGATGCGCTCGGGGGTGACGACGTCCGTCAGCCCCTCGTTGCCGATGATCTCTTCAACTTCGTCGCTCACAGGATTCCTTCGTGTTCAGAGGATGTCGCCGGGGTGCGTCGGCGGTTCACGGGTGGCTCAGTGCCCATCAAGTGCCCATCAGTGCCGATCGGGACCGCTCAGATGTCCAGGAAGCGGACGTCGGAGGCGTTGCGCTGGATGAAGGAGCGCCGCTGCTCGACGTCGTCGCCCATGAGGATCGCGAAGGTCTCGTCGGCGTCGGCCGCCTCATCGAGCGTGACCTGCTTGAGGATGCGGGTCGTGGGGTCCATGGTGGTCTCCCACAGCTCGTGGTCGTTCATCTCGCCCAGACCCTTGTAGCGCTGGATCCCGCCGTCCTTGGGCAGGCGGCGGCCCTTGTCCTGGCCGGCGGCCAGCAGCTTGTCGCGCTCGGCGTCGGAGTAGGCGAACTCGTGATCGGCGTTGGACCACTTGAGCCGGTACAGCGGCGGCATCGCGATGTAGGTGTGGCCGTGCTCGATGAGCGGGCGCATGTAGCGGAACAGGAGGGTCAGCAGGAGGGTGGCGATGTGCTGGCCGTCGACGTCGGCGTCGGCCATGATGACGATCTTGCCGTAGCGCAGCTTGGTGATGTCGAAGTCCTCGCCGATACCGGTGCCGAAGGCGGTGATGAGGCTGCGGATCGTGTCGGAGGACAGGGCCCGATCCAGGCGCGCCTTCTCCACGTTGAGGATCTTGCCGCGGATCGGCATGATCGCCTGGTGCTCGGGGTCGCGGCCGCCGACGGCGGAGCCGCCGGCCGAGTCTCCCTCGACGATGAAGATCTCCGAGTCCGCAGCGTTCTTCGAGGAGCAGTCCCTCAGCTTGCCGGGCATGGAGGCCGACTCCAGGACGCCCTTGCGGCGGGTGGCCTCGCGGGCCTTGCGGGCGGCCAGGCGCGCGGCGGCGGCCTGGGAGGCCTTGGTGATGATGGCGCGGGCGTCGGAGGGGTGAGAGTCCAGCCAGTCGCCGAGCTGCCCGTAGACCGTCTGCTGGACGAAGGTGCGGGCCTCGGTGTTGCCGAGCTTGGTCTTGGTCTGGCCCTCGAACTGCGGTTCGGAGAGCTTGACCGAGATGACGGCCGTCAGACCCTCACGGATGTCGTCACCGGTGAGGTTGTCGTCGCGCTCCTTGAGCAGGCCCTTGTCCCGGGCGTACTTGTTGACCAGCGTGGTCAGCGCCGTGCGGAAGCCCTCCTCGTGGGTGCCGCCCTCGGTGGTGTTGATCGTGTTGGCGTAGGTGTGGACCGACTCGGAGTAGGAGCTGGTCCACTGCATGGCGATCTCGAGGCTGATGGAGTGGGTCTCGCCCAGGGTCTGCTCGGCCTCGAAGTCGATGATCTCGGGGTGGACGAGCTCGGCCTTCTTGGACTTGTTGAGGAAGGTGACGTAGTCGCGCAGGCCGTGCTCGTAGCAGTAGGAGTCGGTGCGGAAGCCGACCTCGGGGGCGTCGGGGGCGGAGTCGTCACCGGTGATCTCGTCCCCGGCGTCCTGGACACCGACGCGCTCGTCGGTCAGGGTGATGCGCAGGCCCTTGTTGAGGAAGGCCATCTGCTGGAAGCGACGGCGCAGCGTCTCGTAGTCGAAGTCGACCGTCTCGAAGATGCTCGGGTCCGGGTAGAAGGTCTGGGTGGTGCCGGTGGACTCGGTGGCCTCGCCCTTGACCAGTTCGGTGATGGGGCGGCCGCCGTCGGCGAAGGACATGCGCCAGACGAATCCCTGCCGGCGGACCTCGGTGTCCACCCGGGTGGACAGGGCGTTGACCACGGAGATGCCCACGCCGTGCAGGCCGCCGGAGACCGCGTAGCCGCCGCCGCCGAACTTGCCTCCGGCGTGCAGGATCGTCATGACGACCTCGACGGTCGGCCTGTGCTCGGTGGGGTGCTCGTCGACCGGGATGCCGCGGCCGTTGTCGCTGACGCGCACGCCGCCGTCGGCCAGGATAGTGACCTCGATGTGGTCGCAGTAGCCGGCCAGGGCCTCGTCGACGGAGTTGTCGACGACCTCGTAGACGAGGTGGTGCAGGCCGCGCTCACCGGTGGAACCGATGTACATGCCGGGGCGCTTCCGGACCGCTTCGAGCCCTTCGAGGACGGTGATGTCCGAGGCTCCGTAATCATGATTCACAGTGGCGTCCTGGTCAGACACGTGTCAGTTGCTCCTCAATCTGTGCGCATCGGGACCTCAGTGGTCCGATGTCTCCGTCCGAGCCCTTCACGCGACGATCCTGAGGAGGATCATGCGCACACGTAGGTGGGTACATCAGGACGGTCCTGGGCGCACCTTGGGCGGTTTCACCGCATTCTAGCGTAGAAAGGCTCTCGACCCGCTGTGCAGGGGGCAGCTGGGAGCGTGCCCGTGGTCACCTCTGTCGCGCGCGGGTCACCGAGTCGCCCGCCGCCTCGTGTCCCTCCTCGTGCCTTGTGCCGACGACGGTCGGCGGCCGGTGCGTTGAACACGTGTTGCCCATGGTAGCGCTAACCGTATGTATCGCGCGGACCACGGGTGCCGCGCAGGCCGACGCCGCGGCGCTTCCAGGAGGGTCCGGCCGGTCCCAGGATCCGCAGCTCGACCCCGTCGGCGGTGCTGATGCCCCCGGCCTGGCGTCCGCCGGGGCCCGAGCGCAGGGCCTCGACGATCCGGGCCTCGATGGTCGGTTGGAGGAGGCGCAGCTGCTGGGCCCAGCTCGACGACGAGGCGCGCAGGGTGATGCGTCCGGCCTCGAAGGACTCGATGGTGCAGTGCTCGGCCACCTGGTCGCCCACGATGGTCTTCCACCGGGCGACGACGCCGGCCACCGCGAGCTTTCCGGCCCAGCCGTTGTCGGCCACCATGCGGCGCAGCTCCCGCTGCCCGGTGCGGGGGTCGAAGGGGGTGGGGCCGGGCCGGTCGCGGCCGCGCGCCAGCCCGGGACCGCGGTCGGCCGGGTCGTCCGGGTTCTGTCCCAGTGCCCGGGCCAGCTCGCGACGCTGGTCCCAGGGGGCGATCCTCTCCGCAGCCTCCTGCGCACTATCTCCGGAGCGACCTCCCCGGACCGGCTCACGCAGCCTGCGGGTCGGTATCCGGCTGTCGCCCTTCTCCCAGGCGCGGGCGCGCTGGCGGGTCAGCGCGCGCTGGGCCAGGACGTCGGGAAGCGGGTCGGCGCCACCGGTACCAGCAGCGCCACCGGCTCCACCGCCTTCGCCGGCGGACCCGTCACCGGTGGCTCGGGGGCGCTCAGTCACGGGTGACCTCGCCGTCGGCCACGCGGTACCGAGCGCCGGCGAGCTCGGCGGGGACGTCGTCGTCGACGGCGGCGGTCAGCAGGACCTGCTGGGCCCCGGCCACCATCCGGGCCAGGGCGCGGCGGCGCTGCTCGTCGAGGGAGGCGAAGACGTCGTCGAGGATGAGGACGGGCTCACCGTCCCCGCCGTAGGCGTCGACGTCGGTGCGCAGCATGTCGTAGGAGGCCAGGCGCAGCGCGAGGGCCAGCGACCACTGCTCGCCGTGGGAGGCGAACCCGCGGGCGGGCAGGCCGGTCAGGAACAGGGAGAGGTCGTCGCGGTGCGCGCCGACGAGGTTGGCGCCGCGGTCGATCTCGCGGGCGTGGAGCTCACCCATGGCGCTCTCCAGGCGGGCGGCGACGGCGGCCTCGTCGAGGAGCGACTCCTCGCCGGCGAGCCAGGCCGCCTCGTCGTGGGGATCGGGCTCGGGGGATCCCTCATGGGTGAGCAGGCTCGAGCGGTAGGCGAGCTGGGCGCACGAGCGCTCCCCGGTGCTGCCGGAGACGGTCTCGTAGGCGGAGGCCGCCCAGGGGCGCAGACGCCGGACGACGTCGACCCGGGCGGCGATGAGCCGGGCGGCCGCCGCGGCGAGCTGGGCGTCCCAGATCTCCAGGGTGGAGAGCATGGAGGCCGTCGACGAGCGGGCGGCGCGGGCGGACTTCAGGAGGCTGGCGCGCTGGGCGAGGATCTTGTCGTGCTCATTGCGCACCCCGGCCAGGCCCGGGCGCAGGGTGACCACCAGGTCGTCGAGGAATCCTCGACGCAGTCCGGGCTCGGCGCGTACCAGCGAGAGGTCCTCGGGTGCGAAGACGACCGTGCGCAGCACCCCGAGCAGGTCGCGGGGCCGGCAGCCGCCCCGGTTGAGGCGGGCCCGGTTGGCCTTGCCCGCGATGATCTCGATCTCCAGGACGCTGGGCCGCTCGCCGTGGACGGCCCGGGCTCTAACGACGGCGCCGGCCGGCTGGCTCTGACCGGGCACCGCTCGGCGCACCAGGGCGGTGTCGGCTCCGATCCGGTGGGAGGAGAGCGTCGCCAGGTAGACGACGGCCTCGACCAGGTTGGTCTTGCCCTGCCCGTTGGAGCCCACGAAGGCGCTGGGGCCGGGCTCCAGGGACAGGATCAGGTTGTGGTAGGAGCGGAAGTCGTCCAGGGAGAGGTCAGAGACGTACATGCACCGTGAGGTCTCAGGCTCCGAAGCGGATCGGCATGAGCAGGTAGCGGAAGGTGGAGTCCTCGGTTCCGCCGATGGAGTCCATGCCCGTGAGCACCGCCGGCTTGGAGGCGTGGGTGAAGTCGAGACGGACGTAGGGCTGGTTGAGTGCGCCCAGGCCGTCGAGGAGGTAGCCGGGGTTGAAGGCGGTGGAGATGTCGTCGCCCTCGAGGTGGGCGACGAGCTGCTCGGTGGCCTGGGCGTCGTCGCCCTGTCCGGCGTCGAGTTCCAGGTTGCCCTGGGTGAAGGACATGTGGATGGGGGTGGAGCGGTCGGCGACGAGGCTGACGCGGCGCACCGCCGCCATGAGCTCGTCGGTGCCCACGGTGGCGTGGATCGAGGTCGACTCCGGGAAGAGGCGGCGCACCGGCGGGTAGTCGCCGTCGGTGAGCAGGGAGGTGGTGCGCCTGCCACCGGCCTCGAAGCCGATGAGGCTGGAGGCCGCCGACTCGCTGCTCAGGGCCACGGTCACGTCGCCCGAGGAGGTCAGGGACTTGGCGACGTCGGACAGGGTGCGGGCCTTGAGCAGCGCCGTGGTGGACAGTTCCGTGTTGGCCGGGGACCAGGTCAGCTCCCGCATGGCCAGGCGGTAGCGGTCGGTGGCCATGAGCACCAGGGAGCTGCCCTCGACCTCCATCTGCACGCTGGTGAGCAGGGGCAGGGTGTCATCGCGGGAGGCCGCGATGGAGACCTGGGCGACGGCGCGGGCCAGGTCGTGGGCGTCGATCGTTCCGGCGACGGCGGGCATGACCGGCAGCGCCGGATAGTCGTCGGCCGCCATGGCCGCCAGGGAGAAACGGGCCGATCCGCAGGAGACGGCCACCTTGTTGCCCTCGACCTCCAGATCGACGGGCTTGTTCGGCAGTGCCTTGGCGATATCGGCCAGAAGTCTTCCGGAGACGAGGACGACGCCGTCCTCCTCGACGTCGGCGGCCACCTCGCAGTGCGCCGAGACCTCGTAGTCGAAGGAGGCCAGGACCAGGCTGGAGCCCTTGGCCTCCAGCCTCACCCCGGCGAGCACCGGCACCGGTGGGCGGGCGGGCACGGACCGTGCAGTCCAGGTGACGGCTTCGGCGAGGATGTCTCGGTCAACCCTGAGCTTCACGGTAGGTGCCTCCGTCAATCGTGGTAGGTCGGTCAGCGGGCGTCGTGGCACCGCTGAGCCGAATAAGGAACATGCGGAACATGCGTGCCGGCAGGTCGCCGGCAGGTAGTCGTGACAGGAACCGCGCCGCTGGGTGCACAGTCCTGGGTCGAGAGTGTAGACGGTAGACCGTACCAATCGCTTCCGTCACCAGCGATCACCCATCCTCATCCCATGAGCCTCCCTGAATGACAAGCTCCTCGGGGTCCGGGCCGGCCTTGTTGGCCGATCGTGCTTCGCGATTCCTGTCATCTTGTTTTGTAGGTGTAGTAGCACGTGTGGATGCTGGGGATAACAGGATCTTTCCTCGTCAGGACGCCGATCCCGTTGGGGAAGCACAGGTGGGTGGTTCTGGTGAGTCAGAGGGGGTCCCGGTGGAGGGAGCAAATGACATCCCTGTCATTCCACAGTGAGGGCGGCGGGCCTCCACAACGACACGCTCACTCCTCCACGTGCCGTCCTCAGCACCGTCCACACCCGCCTCCATCACCGTCGCGACGTGGAACGCCGGGGACGGGCCGGTGGTTGGACGGGGGTCGGACGGGGGTCAGGCGGGTGACTGGGCGGCCTGCTTGATGCGGCTGGTCAGCTCGGTGACCTGGTTGAAGGTGGAGCGCCGCTCGGCCATGAGGGTGCGGATCTTCTTGTCGGCGCTCATGACGGTGGTGTGGTCGCGCCCGCCGAACTCCCGACCGATCTTGGGCAGGGAGAGGTCGGTGAGCTCACGGCACAGGTACATGGCGATATGGCGGGCCGAGACCATGGTGCGCGAGCGGTTGGCCGAGCACAGGTCATCGATGGTGATGCCGAAGTAGTCGGCGGTCTGCGCCATGATGAGGGAGATGGTGATCTCCTGGCCCTCGGGGTCGGAGATGATGTCCTTGAGGACCATCTCGGCCAGGGTCTGGTCGACGGGTTGCTTGTTGAGGGATGCGAAGGCCGTCACGCGGATGAGTGCGCCCTCGAGCTCGCGGATGTTGGTGGTGATGCGCGAGGCGATGTACTCCAGGACGTCGAAGGGCAGGTCGAGGCCCTCGGCGGTGCCCTTGCGGGAGAGGATCGCGATGCGGGTCTCCAGGTCCGGCGGCTGGACGTCGGCCAGCAAGCCCCACTCGAAGCGGGAGCGAAGGCGCTCGTCGAGCCCGCCCAGGGCCTTGGGGGGCTGGTCGGAGGTGAGGACGACCTGCTTGCCCGAGGAGTGCAGGGAGTTGAAGGTATGGAAGAACTCCTCGAGAGTCGACTCCTTTCCCTGGAGGAACTGGATGTCGTCCACCAGGAGAATGTCGACCTCTCGGTAGCGGCGCTTGAAGCCCTCCATGCGTCCGTCGTCCTGGTTGCCGTCGCGCACGCAGGCGATGAAGTCGGAGACGAAGACCTCGGAGTTGACGTACTTGACGCGAATCCCCGGATTGAGCGTCTGGGAGTAGTGACCGATGGCGTGCAGCAGGTGGGTCTTGCCCAGGCCGGAGCCGCCGTAGATGAACAGGGGGTTGTAGGCGCGGGCCGGAGCCTCGGCGACGGCCAGGGCCGTGGCGTGGGCGAACCGGTTGGACGAACCGGTGACGTAGGTGTCGAAGGTGTAGCGCGGATTGAGCTGGGAGACGTCATGGGCCGCCGTCGGGGTGAGCAGCCCGGTGGAGCTCTGGGGACCGTAGGCGCCGGGGAAGGCCGACATGGATGGAGCGGAGCCCGACGTCGGCGAGGGGGCCGATGCCGCGGATGCCTGGGAGTGGGGTACCGGTGAGGAGGCGGATGCCGGATAGCTCGGCCGGTCCCCGAGCTGCTCGCCGTAAGCGGGCACGGTTGGGGAGGCGGTCGGAGAGGGAACGGAGACGGCGCCGGCCGCTGCGGGTGGGGCCGAGAGGGGGGACGGTCCCGAGATGACTGGTGAGGACGACGGTGAGGGTGCCGGTGAGGATGACGGCGCGGGTGAGACGGTGGCCAGGTTGACGGGCTCGGGGGCCACTGGCGGCAGCGGCGCTCGCGACACCTCCGAGGAGGTGTCGACCGTGACCTCGATGGGCATGGGACGTCCCCAGACCTGGGTGATGGCGGCGCTGATGGGACCGCGCGCCTGCTCGACGATGTCCTTGGCGAAGGCCGAGCCGACGACGAGGACGAGGGTGCCGTCGACGTCGATGAGGTGGGTCATGCGAATCATGGACATCTTGCCCTGGCCCAGCTCTCCGGAGCTGGAGAGCACCTCGAGGGCGGAGAGCCATTTGGTGTTGGCGGCGTCGGGCACGACGGACTCCTGATCGGCATGGTTGGTGAACCCGGTGACGGCAACCCGACCGGCGTCGGCCAGGGCGCTGCGTCGATGATGACAGGGATGTGTGGACCTGGCGAACCGGACGGTCTTGGCCGGGCGTCCCATCATGCTGTCTCTCCACAGACTTGTCCACATCTGGGGACAAGTCGAGCAATGACTCACAGGCAGTATTCAGAAAAAACTCTGGTACTACCAGGTTTTGTCGTCCTCGATCATGTGGCACGAGCCCGGGGAATGACAGATGTGTAGCCGTTGCGTAGCCATTCTCCGCGTGACTGAGAAGGTGCACACAGATCAGTGAGTTATCCACATATCCGCATGGTTGTGGACGGGTGGCTTCCCACAGGGGTGGACACGGACGGACCCCGTTGTGGATGAGGTGTGGACGGGGTGTGGATAACGTCATCGGTCACAGTGGTCACAGTCGGCCGCATCCGTTTGACCGGCAAGAGGGCCAAACGTAGGCTGTTGCAGACGTTCGCGCGGAGTCAGGTCCCGATCCATGGGGCAGCCGCACGAGCGACAGTGCCGCGAGCCTCGCGATGCACTGTTCCGATCACCTCAAGCAGGAGTTAAGCCCGTGAGCAAGCGGACCTATCAGCCGAACAACCGTCGTCGTGCCAAGGTGCACGGCTTCCGCAAGCGCATGTCCACCCGCGCAGGTCGCGCTGTCCTCGCTTCGCGACGCCGCAAGGGTCGCGCTCGCCTCGCGGCCTGAGGTGCTCGGCGCGGCGCACCGGTTGGCGCGGGGTGAGGACTTCACTACCGCGATTCGTCGGGGTACGCGTTGCGGGAACCGCAGGCTGGTCGTGCACTACCACGCCGGCGGGAGAGGGGATGACTCCCCGGCTCTCGTCGGCGTCGTCGTGCCCAAGAAGCAGATCCCGTTGGCGACCCGTCGCAACCGCGTCAAGCGTCGCGTGAGAGCCCTCATGGCTCAGCGGGTCGATGCACTCGAACCGGGAGCCCGCGTCGTCGTGCGCGGACTGGCCGGTGCCGACGGTGCGGACAGCACCACCCTGGGGAGGGACCTGGACCGGCTTCTGAATCGGTGCCGTGAGCGTCACGCTGAGCCTCAGCCCCAGGGGCGGCAGCGGTGAGCCGACCGGACACGAGTGAGCGATGAAACGATGAGTCGATGGCTGACGCGAGTTCTTCTGGCTCCGGTACGTCTCTACCAGCGCTTCATCTCCCCGCTGCTGCCGGCCTCCTGCCGTTACTACCCGACCTGCTCGGCCTACGCCGTCACGGCGCTGGAGGTGCACGGTCCGATCAAGGGCGCGCTGCTGGCCGCCTGGCGCCTGCTGCGATGCAACCCGTTGACCCCCGGTGGGGTCGATCATGTTCCGGACAAGGGGCGCTGGCGCTACGACCATCCCCGCGATGTTCCCCGGTTCATGGTTGCCTCACGATCGACAAGCTCTGATCAGTCTCGACGAACCGATTGACATGCGGGCTCGCACCCTGAGCTCGCGCTGAACTGCTCTCCCACGACAACCCCACACAAGGAGTACGGATGGACACATTGCTGTGGCCCCTCAAAGTGGCCGTGGCCTGGGTCATGGTCACGATCCACAAGGGCCTGGTCCTCATCGGGTTCCCCGATGGGCCGGGTATCGCCTGGGTGCTGTCCATCATTGGTCTGACGATCGTGGTGCGGCTGCTCATCATGCCGCTGTTCGTCAAGCAGATCCGGGCCTCGCGGGGGATGCAGCTCCTCCAGCCGGAGATGCAGGCGCTCCAGGCCAAGTACAAGGGCAAGAAGGATCCCGAGTCGCGCCAGCGCATGAACGAAGAGATGATGGCGCTCTACCGCAAGCACGGGACCAACCCCATGGCCTCCTGCCTGCCGATCCTGGTGCAGATGCCCATCTTCTTCGCCCTCTTCCGCGTGCTGGCCTCACTGGGTGCCGTTGCGGGCGGCACCTACGGACGCTCCTCCATCGGTCCGCTCACCCAGGAGCTGGCCGAACAGGTCCAGCACTCCAGCGTCTTCGGCGCCAGCCTGTCCTCGTCCTTCATGAGCAGTGGCGACAACACGCAGGTCAAGGTCGTCACGGTCGCCATGATCATCATCATGTCGGTGACGCAGTGGTACACCATGGCGCAGCTGACGATGAAGAACATGTCAGCGGAGTCCATGAACTCCGACAACCCCATGATCCGGTCCCAGCGGATGATGATGTACGTGATGCCGGTGATCTTCGCCGTCTCCGGCGTCAACTTCCAGATCGGCGTGCTCGTCTACTGGGTCGTCTCCAACCTGTGGACCATGGGCCAGCAGTTCTTCACCATCCGCAACATGCCCGCGCCCGGCAGTGAGGCCGAGAAGAAGTACCGGGCCCGGGTCAACGCCAAGCGGGCGCGCAAGGGCCTGCCCTCCCTGGAGGAGGAGGAGCGGGCCGAGGCGGTCGCCAAGGCCGAGGCCGAGGGGCGTACCGGCGGTCAGCGGGTGCAGCCGGTACGGAAGAACCGGCAGAAGAGGTCCGGTGGCCAGGGCGAGTCTCGTGACGAGGCGCGTGCTGACGGCGTCGGCGACTCCGACGTCGAGCCCGGCGAGGACGCGAGCGACTCCAAGGGCGGCGGCTCCAAGAGCTCGGCATCCAAGAGCGGTGGCCTCAGCGATGAGGAGATCGCCCGACGTCGTTACGAGCGCCGAGCCCGTCAGCGTCGCGAGGCGGCGGCCCGACGCAAGGCCCAGGCCAAGAAGAAGCGCAACCGCTGAGACGTGCTCAGCGGTGAGACAACCCGGTTCCCATCACAGATACGGATGACATCATGAGTGAGCAGCACAGTAATGACTCCTCCCAGCAGTCCGCAGGCAAGCCTGTGAGCAACACCGTCTCGCGCCTCGAGGAGGAGGGCGAGATCGGCGCCGACTACCTCGAGGAGCTTCTCGACATCGCCGACCTGGGCGGCGACATCGACATCGATATCGACCACGGGCGCGCCTCGATCGCCGTGGTCGCCTCCGAGGAGGGCGACGAGCGAGAGCTCGCCGATCTTGTCGGACGTGACGGAGAGGTTCTTGAGGCGGTCCAGGAGCTGACCCGTCTCGCGGTCCAGGCGCGCACCGGCAACCGATCGCGGCTCATGCTCGATATCAACGGCTACCGCGCCGATCGCCGCACCGAGCTCACCAAGGTCGCCCAGGAGGCCGTCACCAAGGTGCTCACCACCGGGGAGTCCGTCAGCCTGGAGCCGATGAACCCCTTCGAGCGCAAGGTGTGCCACGACGTCGTCGCCTCCGCCGGTCTGGTCTCCGAGTCCGAGGGCGCCGAGCCGCACCGCTACGTCGTGGTCCTGCCGGCCGACGAGGTGGAGGACGAGGACGTTGATGACGTCGACGAGGTCGACGTCGAGCCGGTTGTGGAGCAGGCCTGAGCATGAGCGAGGAGCAGCGGGCCCAGGTGGAGGAGCCGACGCCGGAGATGCGGGAGATCTTCGGGGTCTCCTTCTCCGCGGCGGAGCACTTCGCACAGATGCTCGCTGAGGAGGGTGAGCTGCGCGGTCTCGTGGGACCGCGCGAGCTTCCTCGCCTGTGGAGCCGGCACATCGTCAACTCGGCCGCCGTGGTCCCCTTCCTGCCGGCTCGGGGAAGTGTGGCCGACATCGGCTCCGGGGCCGGTTTTCCCGGTGTGGTGGTCGCGCTGCTGCGACCCGATCTCGATGTGACGCTCATTGAGACGATGGAGCGCCGCACGCAGTGGCTCTTAGACGTCGTCGAGGAGCTGGACCTGGACAACGTGACTGTTCGGCGGGCACGGGCCGAGGAGGTCAAGGACCGCTATGACGTGGTCACGGCTCGCGCGGTGGCGAACCTGTCCAAGCTCGTGAGGCTGACGGCACCGTTGCTGCGGCCAGGGGGTGCACTGCTCGCCCTCAAGGGGATGCGGGCGCACGATGAGGTCGACGACGCCAAGTACGTCATTAAGAAGGCAAAATTATCAGTCGCCGTAGTTCATGAGGTTGTTACTCCCGGCGATGAAACTACTGCTGTGGTTGAGATTCGCCGGCCGAAGAACCGGTGAGATACGGCGCGCGTTCGGTGTAACGCGTAAGGATCGACCTGCTCGCGTAGACTCGTAACTGCCCGACTGGCTCGGGCCGTTGGATCGTCGTCCGAGGAGAAGCAGGTTTGTCCGGATCGTCTATCTTCGATCAGCTCCAGGCCGAGCACCTCGCCTTAGACGAGGTAGCGGGTGGAGAGTTCCCACATCCCGAGCGGACCCGCGTCGTCGCGGTCGCCAACCAGAAGGGCGGCGTTGGAAAGACGTCGACCGCAGTGAATCTCGCCGCGGCCCTGGCCGAGGGCGGACTGCACGTGCTCCTCATCGACGCCGACTCTCAGGGCAATGCCTCGACGGCGCTGGGGGTGGAGCACGGTGATGACAACGCCTCCATCTACGACGTCCTTGTCGACGGACTGCCCATCAAGGAGGTCGTGGCCAAGACTCGCTTCTGCGAGACCCTGTGGTGTGTGCCGGCGACGATTGACGTGGCCGCCGTCGAGATCGAGCTCATCTCCACCGCCGAGCGGGAGTCGCGTCTGAGGCGGGCACTGGTGGATTACCTGGTTTCACGTGAAACCGATGGGCAACCGCCTCTCGACTACGTCATTATCGACTGCCCTCCGAGTCTGGGCATCATGACTATCAACGCCTTCGTCGCGGCCGACGAGGTCCTCATTCCGATGCAGGCCGAGTACTACGCCCTTGAAGGGCTGGCGCTGCTGACGCGTTCCATCGATCGGATCGCCCGCATTCACAACCCGGGACTGGGTGTCTCGATGATTGTGCTCACCATGTTTGACGGACGCACCACCCTGGCTCGTGAGGTGGAGTCCGAGGTTCGTTCCTACTTCCCTGAAGCAACGCTGGACACCAAGGTGCCGCGTTCAATCCGTGTTGCCGAGGCCCCCTCCTTCGGCGCTCCGGTGGTGTTCTGGGATCCCCGGTCCACCGGCGCAATTGCGTACAAGAAAATGGCTCGTGAGGTCGCTCTGAGGGGCGTCCCCCGAATTGAAGGCGAGGAAGCCTAATGGCTCAGAAACGGCGCGGACTCGGTAGGGGTCTGCAGGCGCTGATTCCAGAGGCGCAGAAGGAGAAGGTGTCTGCGTCCCGCCCTTCCGATGTGTTCTTTCCCGACTCACGGAAGGCGGATGGTCAGGAGCAGGACGGTACGGTTCCGCAGGCCGAGCATGCCGTCTCAGAGCCCGAACCGGCTGCGGAGGCTCGAAGCACTCGTGATCTGACCGCCAGTCTCTTAGCACCCTCCCAACGGAAGCGGGGATCGAAGAGTCGTTCCACCACGCGTTCGACGTCATCTAAGACGACGGACAAGAACAAACAGAGCACCTCCGTTTCACGTGAAACCGCCTCGGAGTCGCCTTCCACAACGAAGACGACCGAGAAGAAGGATGCCAAGGGGTCGTCGTCGGCTACCTCGACGAAGAGCACTCGATCGGCTTCTCGGCGGACTCAGAGGCCTTCGGCGAGGAAGACGACGAAGACTGCAGCGAAGAGCTCCACCGCGGTTGAGGAAACGAAGGTGGACGAGCAGTCGCTGCATTCGGAGACTGTGGAGACGGTGTCTGCTGCAGCTCGGGAATCGACGCATGAAGATGCACCTGCGGTCGACAAGGTTGCTGTCGAGCCCATTTCGGAGACGGTGCCGTCCTCGGAGGATTCGGTGGTTTCACGTGAAACAGAGGAGGAGCACTCCGAGGCTGTGGATGATCAGCCCTCGCAGTCTGAGGCTGAGCATCCTGCTGATACGTCGATCGCCTCTGATGCAGATACTGAGACCGATGGCGAAGAGGATGCGGGTGATGCCGATGCTGCGGATCTGGTTCCTGTTCCAGGTGCCCGTTTCGCTGAGATCCCGGTTGGACTGATCCACCCGAATCCTCGTCAGCCTCGTCAGGTGTTCGATGAGGAGGACATCTCAGAGCTGGCGGCCTCGATTGCGGAAGTCGGCTTGCTGCAGCCGATCGTAGTGCGGCAGGTTCCCACCCCTCCGGATGAGGAAGCGCGTTATGAGCTCATTATGGGTGAGCGTCGTCTGCGCGCTTCCAAGGAGGCCGGCCTGGAGACGATTCCAGCGGTCGTCCGGGATACCGACGACGTCGACCTGCTGCGTGATGCACTTCTGGAGAACCTGCACCGCGTTCAGCTCAATCCGCTTGAAGAGGCTGCTGCCTATCAACAGCTACTCGAGGACTTCCAGTGCACCCATGCGGAGCTCTCTGAGAGGATCGCCCGGTCTCGCTCACAGATCTCGAACACCTTGCGTCTCATGAAGCTTCCACCGCTGGTGCAGCGCAGACTCGCAGCGAATGTCATCTCCGCCGGCCATGCTCGTGCACTGCTGGGGCTCCCCAATGCCGCAGAAATGGAGCGGCTTGCGCAGCGCGTGGTGGCCGAAGGTCTTTCGGTACGGGCGACGGAGGAGCTCGTTGCTCTTCACGAGGAACCTGAGCCGGGATCGGATCAACCGAAGGTACTACGGGCACGCAGTACCCCTCTCCCGGCGCTCTCAACACGGCTGTCCGATGCCTTCGATACCCGCGTCAAGGTGACACGTGGAGCGAAGAAGGGGCGAATCACCATTGAGTTCGCCGGAGATGAGGACCTCGCCCGTATTGTCGGCGCGCTGGCGCCGGGGACGTCACTCGACGAGGAGTAGTCGACGTCGATCGTGAGAACGGTGATGGGGCCGAGACAGATACTGTCTCGGCCCCACTTCTTGTTGTCATGAGACGCCGGCCTTCGTTGTTCTCGTTCCCTTGGAACATGCCGTAGACGTCGTCCGGAGTAAGGGCATGTTTCACGTGAAACGGCGTCGTGCGTGGGCAAGATAGTCTGCGGCTCACGAGCGTTCAAGAGATTGTTGACGGCCAGATGGAGCATGACTCCGTATGCAGTGCTGACCCGATGAAGTGAGAATGACTGTCTAGTGGATGATACGGCCGAACGTCGAAGGCCGTCTCTGCCAAACCGGAGCGGTGATCTGTGGCGACGCCACGTGATGCCCTCACGGTGTGCGGAGCATCCTTGGTTTCAGAGGAAGCCAGTAGCTGTACCTACATGTTGTCGTCGAGTGTGTAGGACGGAGAGGCTGCACACGTATCACGTGAGACCTCCCTGCCGTGTGTATGGTGGTTTAAGCGAAGCCTCCTTGGTGAGGGTGAGCCGGTCTCTCGGGGTAGGGGTGAGCTGCCTTCCTTTCACAGTAGGTGGCGGTTGAGGGTGCGTGGGTCGCGCGACTCGGTCCGCAGCATCTCTTCCTATGTCTCCCCGTCCTGTCTCCGACTCGGCTGGATTGCTGAGTCGACCGTCGGCGCTTCTGACCCATGATTTGCGTACGACTGGTACGAGGATGTGGATATGGGTATCGGAGTACTTGAGATGCTGTCAGGAGCGTCGTTTCACGTGAAACCAGCATCGAGCTCGCGCTCGAATGTCTGAGACAGGAACCTTCGCCGAGGAGTTGTGAGTGCAGGGAGGAGGAGGGACCGAAGCGACGCTGCGTGGATTACGTGAGCGTTGAACTCGGGAACTCCGATTGCACTACTGATAGCAGACCGGCGCTGTATCTACGGGTCAAGGTTCTCGGAAGGCCGTCGTCGAGAAGAGACCCAGGTTTCACGTGAAACACGGGGCGGCGTACGTATCTGGGATGTCAACCGGTGCGTCGAGTCAAGCAGGAGATGGAGCGCAATGCACGACCCCTACCCCAGGAGCGGTGCGGCTCAGTGCTGTGGCTGGTTGGCTTGAAGGAGGAGATCTGAACAGCAGTTGTAGTAGGTCGAGAGCACCTGTTTCCCGGTCCAGCAACTCGCTGTGCTCGCCAGCTGAACACGAACGTGCTTCCATGAAGATGGCCCCCGCATCTCCCGTCCTCGCCTCCATCAAGGGGAATGACCGTGGGCCGTGGTTTCACGTGAAACCTTAAGGGGTCCGCGTCATCAACAGTGACGAGAACAAGGACCATACGATTGTTTACTTCCTCTGAGGTATATCGGCCCGTCTTGTTCTCATAGTGGCGCGGTGCTGGGAGTGTACGAGACGGGTCCTACCTCCTCCTCCTCAAGTGGCGTGCCGTCATGTTTGCTCGATGTGGAGGAGGGCCAGGAGACAGGATGTCTTAGCGAGGTGCCGACGGAGCCTGAGGTCTTGGGGTAGATGAGAGCGAAGGATACAGAACCAGGTGTACCAGAGAGGCGCAAGGACAAGACTCTGACGAGAACGCTGATGTACTCAACGTCGGTTTCACGTGAAACGCGTATAGCCGGCGAAGGGAGGATGGGCACTCATTCGACCCAAGATGCCTCTCGCGGGTGCGTAGTACGGTCGCGACTACGACATCGTGAATCGCCCACCTCTCTAGCTTGCCGGAGGAGTCAGGGAGAGGCTTGAGTGCCGGTTCGAGTGAGAGAACCTTTTGAGTGAGCGAACGTACGGTCGTGGTCGCTCAATCGATACCGGACCTTAGCAAGGCACCATGTCATACACGATTCACTCTAGGTTCAAGGTTTCACGTGAAACCTGAGCGGCGCCGGCTGACTCCTGCAGCTTGTTCAAGTCAAGCTCGTCGTGCTGAGGTCCCGTTACCCCGGCTCTTCAATGTCGGTGATACTGGTTTCGAACAGAACGTAGTGGAGTGCTGACCTATGACGAGGGCGGTTCATGTCTCGTGGGCTCTCATGGAAGCGCACCATACATCGATTGACGTGGGCAGTGGCGTGCTCCCGAAGCGCTACCGGGCTGGGCCCCTGGCCGGCCCCTACCCCTTGCCTCCATCTCATCGACTGGTAGTAGCAAAGGAGGGTAACGAATGCTCCATGTAGGTGCCGCAGACAGATTCTGAAACCGCTCATGAGCATGCCTGTCTGAACTGAACCCGTGCCGTGCTCGTTGACGGCGTGGATGACAAAGCCCCACCGTCTCCGAACAGACAACGGAATCAGGTCGACCAACCCTCACGTCTCGCTGTACTGGTTTCACGTGAAACACCGGAGTGCTGTGGCGACCTGGGTCACCACGCTTTGTATCAAGCGAGCAATGGAGCCCCGTGCGCTTGGCCATCGGCGTTGCTGGATCTTCCACGCCCGGCACCTCATGCCCCGGTCCGGTAAACGGTTGGTGCGGAGGAGGAGTTCCAGGGCTGCGGCTTCTTAGCTGTGCCGATACTGACGTCTCCTCCAGCAGCTCGGCTGCCCTTTCCCGTTAGCTCGTTGTAGGCCGTACTCGAAGGCCATCTCGGCCTACCACTATCGAAGAAACGACTGCGGGGTGTCGTTTCACGTGGAACGTCAGACGGCCTATTTAATCGACGGTGACGAGGATGATTGGCACATCATCGGTGCTTCCGTGCTTGAGAGTGATGGCTCCGAAAACGCGTTGCCTCCATGGCAGTGCCGTTGCTGGGAAGCTACGAGACGGCCCCTACCCCTGTCACCCTGTATTTCGTGTTCGGTGGTTGACGTGGAGGTGGTTCTGCGAGACACCTCGTCTCTGGAGTAACCCGAGGCACTCACACCGTTGGACGGCCGGGGGTAGCGGGGCATGAAAGGTGCCGAACTACGGTCTGCCCAGGGAAGTGCAAAGACGAGATCAGGACACTGGCGTGCTCAACGTCGGTTTCACGTGAAACATGGGCGTTCTTGTTCCAGTCGGATCCGGTAGTGGTGCACTCCCGAAGGCTCGTAGGTCGAGCTCCCGCCCCCGTGTCCCCTTCCTCTTGGTGAGTGGTGGTTGAGGAGGACCGCGGATGCCTCATTGGTGTCGTTATCGGTACGCAGACGTCCGGAGCCGTGCTTGAGCATGACGATGTGTACCGGACCCTACGCCGAACTCTGCATGGAATGCCGGACGAGTCATGCCGTCGCTGCGCAAGCACGGCCTGAACGAGAACGGGGCGACGATGTCTCTCGTTTCGTCATCTCGGTTGAACCTGGGGGATCGCAGCTCAGTCTCTCATCGAGAGGGCTCATACGAAACGGCGCGAGTGGCCGCAGGTACGTGAGTGGTTGTCGAACTGCTTTCGAGGGTGCCTAGCTGGATATACCTGCGACGGGTTCTGGGGAGATTCGGTGATTGATCGCGGCGTGGCCATGCAGGATTGGTTTCACGTGAAACGGAGTAGGTCTGCTGTGAGGAGGTGCCGACTAGAGTCTCAGAACTGGCCCTCATCAGCACTCGTCAAGCATTCGCCTCGGCAGCGCTGCGCTTGCTCGATGCCACGGTGTCCTTCTGTCCCTCAACTATGAGCTCCACGTCTGAAGCGGGTCTGCCGGGTAGTGCAACGTGGGGCATGTTCCGAAACGCCTGGTCGAGGCATGTCCGGGACAGCAGAGGCTGGAAGGTTGGGATCACGACGATGAACGCGACTCAGGAGCTAAGTCAGTCCAGTAGCTGTTGGGGGCGTTGTCGCATGGCCCATCGGCGTTTTATCTCTCGACGGTGTTTCACGTGAAACAGGAGAAGTGCCATGTGATGCAGCAATCCCGGCTATCGAGCACATGGAGTAACTCAGTTCTGGACGTTCACCGGATTCGGACGCCCGGTCATCGCAATGCTGTCCTCGACATCCCCTCCCCTGGGGAGTGGAACGAGGGTTACTCACAAGAGTGGCGCAGACTCCTTACCCTCACGTATGACGGTGGCTCCACCCGGAAGAGGTGGAGCCACCGTTTCACGTGAAACCAGAGTCTATGGATGTACAAGCGGGTGTCGCACCAGTGAGTCATACAGCTGCTCCAGCTCACCCTCCGCCTGAGCGGCAATGGGAAGCAGGGAGGTCTCTGTCATGCCCGGAACGACATTGACGTCGATGAACCATGGCGTTCCCTCGTCATCGAGAATCAGGTCGGTTCGGGACAGATTTCCCAACCCCAGCGTTGTGTGGACGGTGACGGCCGTGTTCTTGACCATCTCGATGACCGATTCCTCCAACCGTGCGGGAACGAAGTACTCCGAGCGTCCCGGATTGTAACGTGCATCGAAGTCATACTGCCCTTCGGTGACCACCTCCACGGGCGGGAGTGCACGTGGCCCCTCGCCCGTATCGACGACGGATACGGCGAGCTCTGTTCCGGGAACATAACGCTCAATGAGAGCGCGCTCGTCGTAGGCGAAGCAGGCCACCATGGCGGAGCGCAGCTCATCCGCCGTCGCCGCATAGGAGACTCCGAGTCCGGAACCTCCCTGGTGAGGTTTCACCACAACAGGAAGGCCCAGATGACTCGCGACGACGGTCAGTACCTCCTGCGCACCGAGCTGACTGAAGTAGGAATGTGGAAGCGTCAATGAATCAGGAGTAATCACGCCTCCGGTTCGGACGCTCGCCTTAGCGGTCGGTTTAAAGGAGGCCCGCTGGCAGCCGTCGGAGTGCGTGCCGACGTACGGCAGACCCAGCGCGATGAGCACGTTCTGCAGCCCCCCGTCCTCCCCAGGACCGCCGTGGACCAGGGGCCAAACGACGTCGGGACCGAAGGTCTTGAGCGATCCGATGCTGCGTGCGTCGATGTCCAGAACGAGGACGGTGTGCCCGAGGTGCTTGAGGACCTGGGCGACGCGGTGTCCGGAACGCAGCGAGATGTCACGCTCGTGGCTCAGGCCACCGGCAAGGACGGCGATACGGAGTGGAGACTGGTTCATCGTCAACCTCAGATCTGGTCAGGTGCGGGCGCGTGGACGCCTTCGGACGGACGGGGACTGTGAGTGGGACCGAACAGATTCAGCAGCTCGAGATCGCGGGTGACGACGCCGGACAGTCGCCGTACCCCCTCGCGGATCTCGACAGGCTCGGGGTAGCAGAAGGACAGACGCAGGTGGTCCTGTCCGGCCCGGCTACCGGCGTAGAAGGCGGTCCCGGAGACGTAGGCGACCAGGTTGGTGACCGCGCGCGGCAGCATGTCCTTGGCGTCAAGTCCCTCTGGGAGCCGCACCCACACGTAGAAACCACCCTCGGGGACGTTCCACCGGCACATCGGCAGGAACTCCTCCAGCGCCGCCACCATGGCATCGCGGCGTCCCCGGTACATGGCGCGGAAGTCCACGATCTGCTGCTTCCAGTCGAACTGGTCGAGGTACATGGAGATCGAGAACTGACCCACTGAGGACGGGCACAGGATGGCGGCCTCGGAGGCCAGCTTCATCTTCTCCCGCACCGCCGGCGGCGCCACCGCCCACCCCACGCGGTACCCGGGGGCGAAGATCTTGGAGAAGGAACCGAGGTAGACGACGTCGTCGGGCGCGAGGGTCTTGAGAGCCGTGTAGGTCTGACCCTCGAAGCCCAGCAGCCCGTAGGGATTGTCCTCCACGATGAGGACGTGGTGGCGCCGGCAGATCTCGATGACCCGCGGACGGCGCTCCTCCGTGAGCGTCACCCCGGCGGGGTTGTGGAAGTTGGGCAGGCAGTAGAAGAACTTGATACGACGCCCCTCGCGCTCGAGGCGGACGATCATCTCCTCCAGCGCCTCAGGGATGACGCCGTCGGCGTCGATGGGGACCTGCTGCACATCGGCCTGGTACGTCGCGAAGATCGACAGGGATCCGACGTACGTGGGCGCCTCGGTCAGGACGACGTCGCCGGGGTCGACGAAGAGCTCGGTGATGATGTCGACGGCCTGCTGGGACCCGGTGGTGACGATGACGTCCTCCGGATCGGCCTCGATACCCTCCAGGGCCATGACCTCGGTGATCTGCTCCCGCAGCCGAGGAAGCCCCTGACCGTTCCCGTACTGCAGCGCCTTGCCGCCGTTCTTGCGGATCATCTGCGCCGTGGCCTCGGCCAGCCGCTCCAGCGGGAGGTCTTTGAGGTTCGGCATCCCACCGGCGAGCGAGACCACCTCCGGACGCGAGGCGACGGCGAACAGCGAGCGCGTCTCCGAGGCGCGCAGACCATGAGCCCTGGCGGCATAGCTGTCCAGCCACGGATCGAGTCGGTTGCCCTTCACTTGGTTGTTGTCCTCACTCACCTGCGGTCCTTCCGTGGTCGCCACTGCTGCGTCCGTGGATCCAAGTCTGCCACGCCGCAGCGGTGCGCAGGACGCGGCCAGGCCAGGAGGAATCCGCGGTGTTTCACGTGAAACACGAACTCTCCGGGCTGGGCTCTCACGGATGCGACCGGGGTACAACAGAACGTGCCGCGCATCGCGGGCACGATGCGCGGCACGGCGATGTGCTGGGGCACGTTCAGGAGCTCAAGGCGTGCTTCTCGATGAGGGCGCGCAAAGGAGCCTCCTCGTTGTCGATCGTCTCCACCTTCTGTGGTCGGGCGAGCAGATCGGCGACGACGTCGGGGGTCTCCGGTTCGGTGCCGAGTGCCTCGGCCACGGTCTGCGGGAACTTCGCGGCCTTGGCCGTCTCCATGACGAGCGTGGGGAAGCCCGGTTCCATGGTGCGCAGAGCCACCGTGACGCCGTCGGCCGTATGCGGGTCGATGAGACGACCGGTGCGGTCCTTGACGGTGCGGATGGCTTCCAGACGGTCGGCGTGCGACGAGGTTCCCGCCACGAAGCCGAACTCCTCTCCCAGGCGCGTGAGCTGGTCGCGCAGGTCAAGGGTGCCGGTGGACTCCAGCTCGGCCCAGCGCTGCACGAAGGCCTCCGGCCCCAGCAGGGCCCAGATGAAGCGTTCCAGGTTCGAGGCCTTCGAGATGTCCATGGACGGGCTCGATGTGGCCAGTGTGTCCGCGGCCGAGCGCGGCCGGTAGACACCGGTGGTGAAGAACTCCTCGAGTACGTTGTTCTCGTTGGTGGCCAGGATGAGTCGGCGAATCGGAACTCCCATGGACCGGGCCAGGAAGCCGGCGTAGATGTTGCCGAAGTTGCCCGAGGGTACGCACACGTCGATCCGGTGACCCGCGCGGGCTCCCTCCTCCACCGCGTCGGTCACCCGCAGCCAGGACCAGACGTAGTAGACGGCCTGCGCGGCGATCCGGCCGATGTTGATGGAGTTGACGGCACCCAGGTGGTGGGCCGCCTTGAAGTCCGCGTCGTTGCTCAGGGCCTTGACCAGTCCCTGGCAGTCGTCGAAGACGCCCCGCACTGCGATGTTGTGGATATTGGCGTCCTGGAGGGTGTACATCTGGGCCCGCTGCACCGGGCTCATCCGTCCGGCTGGCGAGAGCATGAAGACGCTGACGCCCTCCTGCCCCCGGAAGGCGTGCTCGGCGGCCGATCCGGTGTCACCGGAGGTGGCGCCCAGGATGTTGAGGACCCGGCCCTGCCTGGCCAGCACGTAGGGAATCGCCTGCCCCAGGAACTGCATCGCCAGGTCCTTGAAGGCCATTGTCGGCCCCTCGGACAGGCCCACGAGGACCAGTCCGTCGGCGACGTCGTCGAGCCCGATCACCGGGACGACCGGCTGCGGGAACCGCGCCTGCCCGTAGGCGGCCCGGGTCAGTGCGGCCAGGTCCTCCCGGGGAATGTCGGTGGCGAACAGGCCGATGACCTCGGTGGCCAGCTCGGCGTAGTTCAGGGACCTCCAGGCCTCCAGCTGCTCCGGGCTGAGGGACGGCAGACGATCCGGTACCGCCAGGCCGCCGTCGGGCGCCAGACCCGCCAGAAGAACGTCCGTGAACCCGGCGGGCTCCATCTGGCCGCGGGTGGAGATGTACTGGGTGTGCTGCATGTACTGCCTTCTTGCCGTGTCGCATGCCGTGGTGCCACTGCGATTCCGGAGTGATTCTACGGGGCCGCGGCCTCAGGTGACAGACGAGCCCGACTGGGCGCGAGAGGACATCAGACAACTCGCCGCGACGCCGGTCCCTCCGCCACCCCGCGAGGGATGGGGACGAGACCGGCGTCGCGGTAGCTGGTGACGGCCGGCGGCCGTGCGGCCTCAGGCCAGGACCTTCTCCACCTCGGCCTTGAAGGAGGCCTTCGGGCGAGAGCCGCTGAACTGGTGGAAGACCTCGCCGTCGCGCACGACCGCGAAGGTGGGGATGGAGCGCACGCCGTAGGAGCGGGCCGTGGCCGGGTTGGCGTCCACGTCCACCTTGACGAACTTGACCTTGTCACCGAGGTCGGCGGCGACCTCGTCCACGATCGGCGCCATCTGGCGGCAGGGGCCGCACCACTCGGCCCAGAAGTCGATGACGACGGGGACGTCGGACTTGAGGACCTCCTCCTCGAAGGTGGCGTCGGTGACGGCGAGTGCCTCGGACATGGTTCTTCTCCTCGAACGTTGTGGATGGGTGAGTCAGGATCGGCACACAGCAGCAGGTTCTCCGACGACGCCGGAGCCCGCCCGCTCTGCGCTGGGTTGAGGGGGCGCGGCGGGTCAGGCCTGCGCAGTGGTGAGGTAGTGCTCGGCGTCCAGGGCGGCCCGGCAGCCGGAGCCGGCCGCTGTGATCGCCTGCTGGTAGGTGGGGTCGGCGACGTCACCGCAGGCGAAGACCCCGGGGATGCGGGTGCGCTGCGAGGGGACCTCGACCTTGATGTAGCCGGCCTCGTCGAGCTCGAGGGCGTCGGCGACGAGCTCGCTGCGCGGTACCTGGCCGATGGCGACGAACAGGCCCGTGGCCTCAAGTCGACGGCGCTCCCCGGTGACGGTGTCCTCCAGGGTGACACCGCTCAGCGAGTCCTCGCCGTGAAGCTCGACGACGCGGGAGTTCCAGGCGAAGGAGATCTTCGGGTCCTCCTGGGCGCGCTTGGCCATGACGGCCGAGGCGCGCAGCTCGTCGCGGCGGTGCACCACCGTGACGGAGCGGGCGAAGCGGGTCAGGAAGGTGGCCTCCTCCATGGCGGAGTCCCCACCGCCGACGACGACGATGTCCTGGTCCTTGAAGAAGAACCCGTCGCAGGTGGCGCAGTAGGACACACCGTGACCGGAGAGGCGCTCCTCCCCGTCGATGCCCAGGTGCCGGTACTCCGAGCCGGTGGAGATGATGACCGTGCGGGCCTCGTAGGTGGCCTCGGAGGTGATGATGCGCTTGACGTCGCCCTCCAGGTCGAGGGCGGTGACGTCCTCGTAGCGGATCTCTGCGCCGAAGCGCTCGGCCTGCTCCTGCATCTGGTTCATGAGCTCGGGGCCCATGATTCCCTCGATGAAGCCGGGGTAGTTCTCCACCTCGGTCGTGTTCATCAGGGCGCCACCGGCGGTCACCGAGCCGGCCAGGATGACCGGGTTGAGCTGGGCGCGGGCCGCGTAGATCGCTGCCGTGTAGCCGGCGGGGCCGGAGCCCACAATGACGACGTCGTGAATCATGACTCTCCTGATGAACGGGCGGTGACCGCGGTGGGCGGTCGCCTAGTGCAACTAGTAATCAATATAGCCTGTTCCCAGGGAGGCTCTTATTTGACTGTGACCTCCGTCGCAGTCGCCTTGTAGGGGAACTCGCCGGGCTCGTTGTTCCTAGGAAGCTGGGTCACCCTCAGGACGATGGTGTCGACCTCCTGGGGCTTGTCGATCTTGAAGGCAGTGCTTCCCGCGGTGAAGGCGCCCTGGGCGAGCGCCGTGCCGCCACCGGCGTTATCGACGTTGGTGGCACGGACCTCGACCTGCCCGCCCTCATTGGTCCCCTGGAGGTCGATCTCCGAGACCTTGGCAGGGGTCTTGAGCTTGATCTCGATATCGATCGGCTGGGTCAGGTCCGCACTGCTGGTGTTGTGTGAGAACCAGGGACGGCTCGTGTCTCCGTCATTGAGGTACCTCTGGTTGTTGGCCGCCTGCGAGCTCGGGTTGTTGACCACGGTGACACTGGCGATCTCGGGTGTGGCCGCAGGTGCCTCGGTGGTGGGAGTCGGTTGCTGCTGCTGTCCACCCCCGTTGCCGGCCTCCTGGGCGCTGGCGGAGGGAACGGTGTCCGCGGCCGCGCGGTCCTTGTCCGCGAAGGGGATGCCGATCGTCTGGTACACGATGTAGCTGGCCGCCGCCAGGGAGACGATGACGATGAGGACGAGTGTGACCAGGATGCTGTTGGTGGTGCGCCGCTCCTGGCGAGCGACCTCGGGGTCGACCTCCTCCTCGTCGTCCTCGAATGCCGGGAAGCTGCCGGTGAAGGGCTCGGCCGGAACCGGCGCGGGCCCCGGGACCGTCTCGGAGGCGGTCGACAGGACGTTCGGGATCGGGTTGGTCGGCCCGGTGACCTGGACATAGGTGTCGTTAACCGTCGGGTCCTGCACAGCCGGAGAGCCGTGCGGGTCGAAGGCCGGTGCCTCTGCGGAGACGGCGGGCGTCTCCATGACGGAGGTCTGTTCCGCAGGCCCACCGGCGGCCGGCAGTGACGGCGCCTGGCCGGGCTGCGCGGGCGCCGACTGGCCCGTGGAGGGGGCGACCGTGGCGCCCTTGCCTGCGCCACTGCGCCGCAGCCGGTCCAGGACCCCGCGAGCCGCACTGGCCACACCGGCCCCGGCGGCGCTGACGGCGGCCGCCGTGCCCGCGTTAGCGTCGACGGAACCTCCGCCGGTGGCGCCGGCGGCCGACGACTCGCGCCGAGGCGGCGGAATCGGCGTCGAGCCGGACTCGTGGTAGCCGGCAACCGGGTCCCAGGTACCCAGTGACCGCGCGACCTCCGCGGCGGAGATCGGGGGCTGGCTGCTCCAGGTGCGTTCGCACAGCTCGTCCAGGATCGGGTCGATTCCCGCAACGAGCGTGGAGGGCTTGACCGGGACACCGCCCAGACGCGGTGCTGAGGGGATGCCGGGACGCTTGCCCGGCCACCGCCCGGTCAGGCCGTAGTAGAGGATCTCCACCAGCGCTCGGGCATCGGTACGGTCGGCGGCCGACGGGTCGTGGCCGGCCACCCGGCTCTCCAGGTCCAGGGCGGCGGCCTCGATCCCCAGGCCGCTGACCTTGACCCTACCGTCGGGAAGAACGCGGATGGACTCGGGAGACAGGTTGAGATGGTGCAGGCCCCTGCGGGCACCGGCGTCCAGCGCCTGCGCGGTCTCACCGATGATCGCGCGCGCCTGCGCCGGGAGCATGCCCCGGGAGACCAGGGAGGAGAAGGTACGTCCGGTCAGCGGCTCGGTGACGATGACGGAGGGCTCGGCGCGCTCGACGTCGTAGACCTGCTGAAGACGCTGGTCCTCGACCAGTACCGCCCTGCTGGCGGACTCCAGGACGTTGTCACGGTGAAGCGTCGCATCGGTGAGGACCAGGATCGTCACGTCTCGATCCAGGATCGTGTCAACGCCACGATGCCTGACAATGCGGGGCAGCGTGGTGGACAGCGTTCCCAGGAGTCCGTAGCGACCACTGCCGATCGGCGTCGCCTCCGACATGCGTCTCCTTCCTTGAGATGGTTGTCCATCTGAACCAGTTGACCCCATCGTAACTGTCTGAGGGCTCCAAACCGGGGTGATGTGGCTCGTGTGGGCAGAGGCGTGGGACGGGTAGGGGGAGGACTGCCCTGTGGACACCCGGGAAGGGGGAATACTGGCGGGCAGCGAGGGCGGGATACTCCCGGGTGTGTTGGCCGGGATGTGACCCGGGGCCTGAGAGCGCTGGGAGGCGTCAGCCGCATAGTCGGCGCTCGTGGGCGGCGGCGGTGCTGCCGCCTGCGGGGGCGCCGGTGGTGGAGGCGCCAGCGGGTAGACCGGCTGCCCGTCCCGGGTGTAGCCCGCGGGGGCCTGGGAGGACCGGTCACCGGTGGGCTGGTGCCCCATTTGACCCGGCTGTCCCCAGGGGTGGGTCCGCACCTGCGGGGGCGGCGGCGGTGCGGATGGTGCCGCCTGGGTATCGCCGGAGGTGTAGCCAACAGCACCCTGTGCGGCCGGGCCCGGCGAAAAACCCGACGGGTCGGAGGCCGGCTGAGCCGGCTGAGCCGGCGGGGGTGGGGGCGGTGCCGGGGTCTGGACGGCGGGCATCTGAGCGGTCGTGTGCGTCGTCGGCTCCGGAGGCGACAACCAGGTCGCGGCCGCCAGGACCGCTCTCCCGGGCGCGCCGGGCAGGCGACGACCGATCGTCGACAGGATCCGTGAGAAGGGACGGAAGGCGACGGCGATCTCCTCGATCCCGACGACGCGCCCCATGAGCAGGTAGACCAGCGACATGACGGCCGCGACGATGCAGATGTGCCCGAAGGCCGCGAGCATCTTGGCCAGGGAGGAGTCGGCGTCGACATTGCCCATGACCAGGTTGAGGACGATCCCGGCGACGACGGCGGGCGCCACGGCGATGACCAGGCGCAGGTGGGTGGTGATGATCCTGCGGCCGTCGAGACCGGGCAGGTGGGAGCGCAGCATGGGGATGACGACCAGGCAGCCCCCGATCTGGCTGAGCGTATTGGCCGCGCCGGCCCAGGCCATCCAGTGGTTGGCCGGGGCCATGAAGTAGGCCATGACGCACAGGACGACCGGGACGACGCCGACGACGACATCGGCCAGGAGCAGCCGCTTGGTGTCCGAGTAGGCCAGCATGACCCGCTGGGTCCCGAACCAGATGCCCTGCGGGACGATGCCCAGCGCCAGGGTGATGAGCATGGGGGCGCTGGCCTGGGCCTCGGGCAGGGTGATCGAGGGGGTGAACAGCTGGAGGGCCGGGACGGCCAGCACGCAGATGCCCGCGGTGGCCAGCACCGTGAACACGCCCGCCGAGCGCAGTCCCAGGGAGAGGTCCTCGCGCACGCCGACGGCGTCCCCGGCGGCGGCCTTCTCACTCATGCGGGTGAACAGGGCGGTGATGATGGAGGTGACCACCAGCGACTGCGGCAGCATATAGATGAGGTAGCCGTTGAGCCACATGGTCGTCGAGGGCACGATGACGTTCGCGTACTCGGGCTGCTCCGAGGCCGTCACCGCGTAGGAGCCCAGGTTGGAGGTGATCCAGTTGCTCATGCTGGCCACGCCGACACCGGCCAGGGCCCACAGGGCGACCTTGACCGTCTTGCCCAGCCCCAGGCCCCGCACCCCGAAGATGATGCGCGGCCGGAAGCCGGTGCGCACCAGGGGTATGTAGAGAATCAGTGCCTGGACCGCGATGCCCAGGGTCGTCGTCGCCCCGATGAGCGTGATCCGGGGAATGTCCCAGACCTCAGGTCCCTGGCCCGCCGTGTGACGACCGTAGATATGGAGGTAGGCCAGGATCGAGGTGATCGAGATGATGTTGTTGAGCACCGGGGACCACATGTAGGGCCCGAAGCTCGAGCGCGCGTTGAGCACCTGTCCCCACAGCGCGTACAGGCCGTAGAAGAAAACCTGCGGCATGAACCAGAACGCGAAGGCGAAGGACAGTGTTCGCCACTGCCCCTGAGCCAGGGAGTTGGCGTTGATGGTGAAGATGAGGGGTGCGGCCGCGGTCGCGATGCAGGTGACCACCAGCATGAGCGTGGCCGCAGCGGTCAGCAGGCGGTTGACGATCTCCTCGCCGTTGCGCCGTCGCAGCGCCTGGACGATCTGCGGCACCAGAATGGCGTTGAGGATGCCGCCGATCATCATGTTGTACAGGTGCGTGGGCAGGTTGTTGGCCGTGTTGAAGGCGTCGGCGGCTCCCGAGCCGGTGGCGCCGAGGGCCATGACGATGAGGGCGTTGCGCACCATGCCCAGGACTCGGGAGACCAGCGTCCCCGAGGCCATGATGGCCGAGGACCGCGCCAAGGACGCCTGACTGCGCCCCTGGGAGGTCGAACGCCTGGCTCGTGCGTGCTTGATCATGCTCATGCCGTCTCCTGTGCAGCCGGGACCACCGCGGTGCGGCGGCCTCGTCGTACTGTCCTCACGGTACCGATCACCACGATGGTGACCAGGACGCCGACGATGATTCCGGTGCCCCGGCTCTCCCAGTCGGCGCGGACCCTCATGTGGACGGTGGTGGGCGTGCCCACGGTGGTGCCGTCCGCGGCGAGCACCTGGACCGTCAGGCCGACGTCGCCCGAGCCGACGGCCTGGATCGGCACCGTGACCTTGGCCTGCTGGTGGGCCGGCACGGTCACGGTGGTGGTGTGGGGGACCCGGAGGCGCTTGTTGTCCGAGACCAGGTAGACCTGGACCGTGACGTCCTGGTCCAGGGAGGAGGTGATCCTCACCGGCAGCTGAGCCTCAGAGCTGATGAGGTTGATGGTCGACGACGGCACCGCGGCCAGCGAGGAGGTGACGCCCGCCCCGGCCGCCTCGGCAGCCGGAACCTGAGCACTACGGGTCGCGGGGTCGGCCCGCCAGGACGCTGAGGAGACGACGGACTCCAGGTCCGTGTAGTCGCCCAGCAGTGCAGCCGGCTCGGAGAGCACCGAGGAGACCGACTCAAGGGTGCTGGCCGTGCCGGCGGCGGCGGCGAGGGTCGCGGTGGGCAGCTCGTCGTCGTCGATCACCCTGTCCGGCGGCTCGGAGCGATCAACCTGCGAGCTCCCCTCATCGACGGCCTCGACCTCGGCCCGGGCGCGATCCTGCAGGGCGCTGAGGGTTTGGGACTGGGTCCAGGAGGTCGAGCGCAGGGCGCTCACGCGCTCCTGCAGGGCGGAGGGATCCGCGGTGGAGGCGGCCTGGCGGGGCATCGCCACGACGATGTCACGCTCCAGCGCCGGGGCCTGACGGCTCAGGATCGCACTGTCACTGCGCAGCAGCTGGCGGGTGTCGAGCTCTGCGGCCCGAGTGGTCTGAGTGGTCTGGGAGGTTGGGGCGTCCTGGTCGGGGGCACCGGCCTGGGAGGTCTTGTCACCGGCGAGCGTCTCCGACAGGGACTGCTCGGGCAGCAGGACCGCACGGTCCCCCAGAGCACCGAGTCCGGAGGGGGTGTAGGTGAGCTCGTCGGCCACCGGCAAGGAGCCGGGTGAGGCGATGACGGTGGACGCCGAGGCCGGCAGCGCATCGATGGTGGCCGAGTCCATGACGCTGGAGGCCAACCAGGCCAGCGACGTCGGTGCCCCGGCCTTGACGATGGCCGACTCCTGGGTGCGCTGGGCGGCGGTCTCGATGAGACCCGTCTGCTGCAGGTGCGCCAGCGCCGCGGTATCGGAGTCGCCCCACGGCAGGGCCACCAGGCTGCCGGTGCCGATGGCCCGCACGAGGGCGGCGGAGAGCTGAGTGACGTCGTCGGACGTGCGGGAGGTACCCGGTGACGGCGTCGCGCTCGCCGACGGTGATGCCGTTGACGCCGGTGACGGCGAGGACGGCGAGGACGCCGAGAACGTCGAGGACGGCGCGGGAGAGGCGGAGGATGAGGGCGACGCCGATGAGGACGACGACGGGCCCGCGGCTGCCGAGGGCCCCGCCGTGGATGCCGCGGAGGAATCCGCA
Organism: Actinomyces sp. ZJ308; assembly: GCF_011752065.1. Taxonomy (GTDB): domain Bacteria; phylum Actinomycetota; class Actinomycetes; order Actinomycetales; family Actinomycetaceae; genus Actinomyces. The sequence continues at coordinate 44,100 of NZ_JAAIJY010000006.1, read as the reverse complement.
CCCTGAGGCGCCGGCGAGGATCCGTCCGGTGACGAGGGTTGGGATCCGCTGTTACGGGCGGCCTCCTCCAGACCGGCCTGCGTGACGCCCAGGGCCTCGACCAGTGCGGGGTCGACCGCAACGACGACGCCGTCGCCGGCCATACCCAGCAGACCGACGACCCGGCTGTGGACGCGGGTGAGGGCCTCCTCGCGCTCCTGGGTGCGCGGACCGGCGAGAACCGCCATCTCCTGGGCGGAGGCGGTGACCGGGATGAAGGTGGTCAGGCGGACCGGCGCGACGGAGGCGCCGCTGTCCCACACCAGGATGCTGCGGTCCTGGGCCAGGGAGCCGCCCTGCGACTCCAGCCTGACGGTGATGCCGCGCGGCCCCCACTGGTCGGCGCTGGTCAGCGGCAGCTCGTCGGCCGGGACGGTGATGGAGAACTGGGTGACCTCGCCGGGCTGGAGGTCACGGCCCAGCGGGACCGTGAACGGGTCCGACAGTCCCGACTCGTCGGTTCCGGACAGCCACCTCCCCAGGCTCTGGCTCGTGACCTCGGTGGATCGCTGGACCCTGGTCACCAGGTCCGCCCCGGAGACGACCTGGCTGGTCGCGTTGGTGATGGTTCCGGTCAGGACCAGGTCCTGGTCGCTGTGCAGCACCTCGGGGGCCAGGGCGTCGATGCTCATCGTCACCTGGTTGGCGGCCGCCTCGGTGCTCGGCGTCCGTGAGTCCTCCTCGCCCTGCCCAGAGGAGCCCGTCCTCCCGGTCTGCGTCGCCGAGGCCGATGGTGAGGCAGACGCGGAGGGCGCCGTCGTCGCGGACGGCTTCGTCGAGGCCACGGGTGAGATGTTGGCCGAGACCCCGTTGGCTCGTGCGGTCAGGATCCTGTCGGGGGCCTGGTCCGCCCGGGCCGCCGGCAGGGCGCTCAGCGGCAGGGCCACCAGGCCCACCACGCCCAGCAGGGCGGCAATGGTCACCATCGCCCTGCCCCGCAGCCGGGAGCCCAGCGTGGTGACCACCTTCGCGCACAGGTCGGTGGCGCCGGTCATCCATCCCCCACCAGGATGTCCCAGGCCGCGGCCACGATACGGCGCTCGTTGGGGTAGGCCAGGCGGTGGGAGACGTCGTCGAGGGCGACCCACTCGACGTCCTCGGCCTCATGGTCCGGGTCGTTCTCCGTGGTCAGGGTGCCGCTGACGGCCTCCAGCAGAAAGTGGTGCACCACCTTGTGGACGCGGTGCTCGTGACCGGCGAACCAGTAGTCGATCGTCGCCAGGTGCCGAAGAACCCGGCCGGTGATCCCGGTCTCCTCCATGATCTCGCGGACCGCGGCCTGCTCAGGGGTCTCGCTGCCCTCGAGGTGCCCCTTGGGCAGGCACCACTCCAGGCGGCCCCCGCGGTTGCGCCGGGCGATGACCGCGGTGAAGGCCTGACCGTTCTGAACATCAACGACCAGGCCGCCGGCACTGGTCTCGTTGACGATCGGCAGAGCGCGTGCACTCGCCCGATGAGCCGGGTTTCCGGCGCGGGGCGTGCGAGTGCGTGGCGAGGGCATAGGGACACTCTAGGGCGTCCGGGCCGCTGGATGTCTCTGGCTAAGTACGTCGTCGCACACAACTGCGGCGCCTGTGGGCGGCCTTCGGCACGACTGCGAGACGGTCCTCACGACAGCACCGGCGACGTCGACGGCGGCGGCGCGCTCGCCCGGGTTCATGGCAGGCTTGGGCCGATGACTGCGCATCCCGCTCCCGCCGATCCCACTGATTCCATGGACGCCTCCGCTCAGAGCCGCGGCCTGACGCCGCGGGCCCGAGCGGCCCTTGAGGGACTGCCCCCCGCCCTGGCCGCCCTGGGGCACGCCTTCGTGCGCGCCGGCCACGAGATCGCCCTCGTCGGCGGGCCCGTGCGGGACGCCTTCCTCGGCGTCGCCCCCCACGACCTGGACCTGACCACCTCGGCGCGCCCCGAGCAGACCGAGAGGATCCTGGCCGCCTGGGGAGAGACCACCTGGGACATGGGCCGGGCCTTCGGCACCATCGGCGCGCGCAAGGGCAGCACCATCGTGGAGGTGACCACCTACCGCACCGAGGCCTACGAGGTCGGCTCGCGCAAGCCCCAGGTCACCTACGGAGACACCCTCACCGGGGACCTCACCCGCCGCGACTTCACCGTCAACGCCATGGCGCTGCGCCTGCCCGACCTCGAGCTCGTCGACCCCTGCGGCGGCCTGGCCGACCTGACCGCGGGGGTCCTGCGCACCCCCGTCAGCGCCGAGCAGTCCTTCGACGACGACCCCCTGCGCATCATGCGGGCCGCCCGTTTCACGGCCCAGCTCGGCTTCGACGTCGAGATGGACGTCATGACCGCCATGGAGGACATGGCCCCCCGCCTGGAGATCGTCTCCGCCGAGCGCGTGCGTGCCGAGCTCGAGCGGCTGCTGGTCAGCCCCTGGCCCCGGCGCGGGCTGGAGCTGCTGGTCCACACCGGTGTGGCCGACGTCGTCCTGCCCGAGCTGAGCGCCCTGCGCGAGACCGTCGACGAGCACAAGCGCCACAAGGACGTCTACGAGCACACCCTGACCGTCCTGGACCAGGCCATCGACCTGGAGACCGGGCCCGACGGCCCCGTCCCCGGCCCCGACCTGGTGCTGCGCCTGGCCGCGATCCTCCACGACATCGGCAAGCCGGCCACCCGCCGCTTCCTGCCCGACGGCACCGTCACCTTCCACGGCCACGACCACGTCGGCGCCCGGATGACGGCCAAGCGCCTGCGGGCGCTGCGCTTCGACAAGCAGACCATCAAGGACGTCTCGCGGCTGGTCGAGCTCCACCTGCGCTTCCACGGGTACGCCGACGCCGCCTGGTCGGACTCGGCCGTGCGCCGCTACGCCACCGACGCCGGCCGGCTCCTGGAGCGCCTCCACCGGCTCACCCGGGCCGATGTCACCACCCGCAACCGCCGCAAGGCCGCCATGCTGGACCGCGCCTACGACGACCTCGAGGAGCGCATCGAGGCCCTGCGCGCCGCCGAGGAGCTGGCCGCCATCCGCCCCGACCTCGACGGCGGCCAGATCATGGCCGAGCTCGGCGTGCCCCCCGGGCCGGTCGTCGGCGAGGCCTACCGTTTCCTCATGGACCTGCGCATGGAGAAGGGACCGATCGGCGAGGACCTGGCCCGCCAGGCACTGCGCTCCTGGTGGGCGGCCCGGCAGAAGAGCTGAGGGCGGTGAGCTGATGACGCCGGCGCGCACCCGGAACGCGACTGAAGGGCCGGGACCGGCCCGGAGGGGACCCGAGAAAATGCTTGAACCGTCAAGAGAGCTGAGAGTCGGCGTCGTCGGCATCGGGGCCCGCTGCTACCTGGCCGCGCTCGCGGACTCCTCGCCGGTGTCGGCCCGGCTCGTCGCCGCGGCCGACACCGCGCCCGACGCCGCCGCACGCGCCGAACGGCTCCTGCCCGAGGGCGTGACCGTGGTGGCCGACCACCGAATGCTGCTGGAGCACGGGATCGACGCCGTCGTCCTGACCACCCCCGACGACACGCACGAGGAACTGGCCCGCTTCTTCCTTCAGGCCGGCGTCCCGGTCTACCTGGAGAAGCCCCTGGCCATCACCATCGAGGGCGCCGACCGCATCCTTCAGGAGGCCCGGCGCACCGGCACCCGCCTCTACGTGGGCCACAACATGCGCCACATGGAGGTGGTGCGGCTGCTGCGCTCGATCATCGACTCCGGGCGGATCGGCGAGCTCAAGGCCATCTGGTGCCGCCACTTCGTGGGCAACGGCGGCGACTACTACTTCCGCGACTGGCACGCCGAGCGCCGTCACGTCACCGGCCTGCTGCTGCAGAAGGCCGCCCACGACATCGACGTCATGAGCTGGCTGGCCGCCTCCGAGCCGGCCCGCGTCGTCGGCATGGGCGGGCTCATGGTCTACGGCGACGCCGGGCGCCGGGAGCCGGGAACGAGCGCCGGAACCGTCATGCAGGACTGGTTCAGCCTCGAGAACTGGCCGGCCGACGAGGTCGGCGGTCTCAACCCGGTCATCGACGTCGAGGACCACTCCATGCTCATGATGACCATGCGCAACGGGGTGATGACCTCCTACCAGCAGTGCCACTTCACCCCCGACTACTGGCGCAGCTACACCGTCATCGGCACCCGCGGTCGGGCCGAGAACCTCGGCGACAGCGCCGGCGACGTCGTCAAGGTGTGGACCGAGCGCACGGAGCACTACGCCGAGCGCGCCACCGAGGAGTACGTCATCGCCGAGGAGGGCACCGGGCACGACAGTGCCGACCAGCTCGCCATCGACGAGTTCCTGCGCTTCGTGCGCGACGGCGGGGTCACCGACGCCTCACCGGTCTCCGCGCGCGAGGCCGTCGCCGCCGGGGTGCTGGCCACGCGGTCCCTGCGCTCGGGCTCGGTCCCCTTCGACGTGCCCGAGCTCGACGCGGACCTGGCGGCCTACTTCCACCGCGGCCAGCGGGAGCCGCAGTAGCGGGCGGGAGCGGGCTGGGGCGGCTCCGCGGGCTCCCCGGGAGGCGCCATGAGCCGCATAACAACTTCGTCACGGCAGGCGTGCCAGGGTGGGATAAGTGGCGCTGTCACTGGAGAAAGTCCAGAAGCAGGTGTTGATCGTGAAGGTCGGTCGGATCACGGGACGATCACGTACAGTGCGATCCGGGCGAGGCCGGGATCGCACGCGCACCCGCCCGCAGGCAGGACAGGCAGGATTCGAGGAGAGCGCATGATTCACCACATCACCCTGACCGGGCGGAGCATCGCCCTGGCCTGCGACGGCACGGTGACCACCCAGCACGGGGCCGGCGGCGCCACCGGCGCGGTCTACGTCGAAGCCTCGCACCTGACCCTCCTGCACGACATGCGCGACGGCGAGTTCTACCGCACCGGCCAGAACTCCTGGTCGCCGTCGGGCTGGCGCAGCCTGAGCGAGGCGCCGATGCGCATCGCGAACCAGCAGCGCCGTCGGACCGCCGACGACGACCCCTGGGACGACCCGGCCCGCCACCACTCGGCCTGGATGGCGGTCCTGGAGGACGCCTCCGGGGCGCTGCTCGTGGGCTGCCTGGACGGGCGCACGCCGCGGGTGCGTGCCGACACCGCGGTCCTGGAGGCCTTCACCGAGTCCGGCGACCCGGCGCGCTGGGTGATCCTGCCCGGCCCGGCCACCGCCGTCATGGCCCGCTACGCGCGCGAGCTCGGCGAGAGCCTGGGCAGCCGGCCCATCGAGCCGCAGAGCGTGTGGTGCTCCTGGTACTCCTACTACGAGGGCATCTCGCAGGAGGCGCTCGAGCGCGAGATCCCGCAGGTCGCCGAGCTGGGCTTCAAGACGCTCCAGATCGACGACGGCTGGGAGGTCGCCGTCGGCGACTGGGAGGCCGGCGAGAGCTTCGGCGACGGCATGGAGGCCGCCGCGATCCGGATCCGCGAGGCCGGCATGCAGCCGGGCCTGTGGGTGGCGCCCTTCATCGCCCTGCCGGGATCGCGGGCGGTGCGCGACTACCCGGAGATGTTCGTCCACAACGCCGACGGCGGACTGGCCGTGGCCGGCTCCAACTGGGGCGGGGACTACTACGCGCTGGACACCACCCACCCCACCGCCCAGACCTACGTGCGCAAGCTCATCGCCAAGATCGTCCACCGATGGGGCTTCAGCTACCTCAAGCTCGACTTCATCAACGCCGCCGCCATCTCCGGCTACCGCCACCGGCAGATCGACCGGGAGGAGGCCTACCGCACCGGGCTGCGCCTCGTGCGCGACACCGCCGGCGACGAGACCTTCCTGCTGGGCTCCGGGGCGCTCATCATGCCCTCCATCGGGCTGCTCGACGCGGTGCGGGTGGGGCCGGACGTGGCCCCCATGTGGGAGAACTACGCCTCCGACGATCTATCCGACGCCAAGGCCTACAACGCCCTGCACGCCGGCATCAACCGGCTCTGGCTGGGGCGGGTCATCGGGGTCGACCCCGATGTCGTCTTCTTCCGCCACCGCCGCAACCTCCTGGACGACACCCAGATGCAGTGGCTGCGCGACGTCGCCGAGGCCAGCCGCTACCGGTGCCTGTCGGACCAGATGACCTGGCTCGACGACGAGGAGAAGGAGGCGGTGCGCGCCTACCTGGCCGCCGAGGACGAGCCCCTGGAGATCCTGGGCCGCTACCGCTTCCGGCTGGGCGAGCGCGAGATCGACCTGACCGAGGCCATCGAGGGGGCGTCGTCGGCCTACCCGTTGTGAGGCGGGCCCAGGACCTGGTCTGCTGGGCTCGGCTGAAGCCAGGTGGGCTGCTTCAGCGACTGTTTGGTCGCCGTTTCATGATCGGTTTGGTCGTCTTTTCATGATCGGTTTGGTCAACTTGGTCGCGGGCGCCGTGGACGCACCTTGGAGCCCGCGGACGGGCCCCAAGGGTGCAGTCGCCGGGCCCTATGGTGCGTCAGCGGCGAGTTGAGCGCCGTCGGCGACCCCTGGCCGGGGGCTGACCGCACTGCACGAGGTTCCGGCTCCCGTGGAGTGCACCCGCATCCCGGCCAGTAGCACCGGACCTCGTGCAGTGCCCAAGGCGCCACCCAAGGCGCCGCGAGGCCACTGGTTCGGCCGGCCCGCCTACCTGGTCGGGGTGCGGCCCAGGGTGAGGTAGCCGGGGAGCGTCTGGTCCTGGCCGGCGCTGGAGAAGCGCAACGGCTGGCCCGACTCCAGCGGGTTGACCACACGCACCAGGATCGTGTTCTCACCGGCCGGGTCCGCCGGCAGCTGACCGGAGAAGGTCTGGGTCTTGCCCACCTCGATCTTGCGCAGGTCGCCGCTGAGCGTCGTGCGCCCGACCTCGGCACCGCTGGAGGTGTTAATGGCCACCGCCTCCACGCTCCAGTTGTAGTAGAAGGGGGCCACCCCGTTGTTGGCGATCTGCACCTCGACCTTGCCGTTGCGCATCCGCCAGCGCGCCACCGACAGGTCGTAGCCGGTCTCGGCGGAGGTCTGCACGGCGCGCTCGCGCTCGGCGCCGCTGAGCGTCGTCGTGAAGGCCCAGTTGTCCACCAGCCAGCTCGCGTGCGTGGCCTTGATGGAGGCGGCCATGTCCACCGTTCCTCCGTTGGAGCCCGAGGCCATGCAGCTGCCCGGGTTGCGCACCGAGCACTCCTGGATGCCCGGGTAGACCTCGCCGCCGATCGGGTACTGCTGCCAGGCCTGGTCCGCCTTCGCCTTCTTCAGCAGCGGCAGGAAGTGCCAGTCGGCGGTCTCCATGGTCGCGTAGCCGAAGGAGTCGTCGTGGTAGCCGACCCCGCGCTTGACCGTCTCCGCGGACGGGTATCGCGCCATCGTCGGCGTCACCTGGAAGGCGCCGTCCCAGGTGTCGATGAGGGTGTTCTGGTTCGCCGACGACGGCATCCAGTTCTCACCGGAGGGGTTCTCCCCGGAGACCCTGCCGTCCATCGGGAAGGTGTGCCCCTCGCCCCAGAAGCCCACAAGGCCGTGGGTGATGAAGGCCAGGCGCGGATCGCCGTCGTACTGCTGGCCCAGGGTGGAGATGAAGCCGGTGAGCATCGACATCATCTCGGGGTCGTTGTAGTCGGGGGCGAGCGACTGGCCCGGTGCGTTGCCGTTGACCGTGTACTCGTGGGTCGGGACCGCCTGGGAGCTCAGCAGATAGGCCGGCATGCCGCTGGTGCGGCCGGGGTAGTCGACGTAGAAGCGCAGCACCGCCTGGTGCCCGCGCGAGGCGATGGCGTTGAGGTGGGCCTCGAGCCTGTCCCACGAGTAGGAGCCGGGCCCGGTGACGACGTCGCTGACCGGCAGCGTCAGCCACTCCATCGTGTAGGGCGGGGCCGTCTCGGGCAGCCCCGGTGAGTAGGAGGCCTCCGACGGCGCGAAGGGCATCATGCCCTTGAGCGGGTTGGCCTCCGGTGTGGCTCCCGCCGAGACCTCGGTCCAGGCCCGGCTGCAGTTGCAGGCCCGGAACCCGGTGGCCAGGGACACGACGGCGATGAGCGCCACGATGAGGGCGCCCAGTCGCGGACGGCGGCCCTTGCGGAGCCGGTCGAGCATCTGACGGCTCAGGGGGCGTGGACGGGCTTCGCCTCGGCCGGGAGCGCGCGATCCTTGCGCGGCCCGGGGAGTGGAGGCTTCGGTGGTTGCTGAGGGGCTGTCGCCGTTCTGTGATTCGATCATGAGAACTTGTAGGTAGGGACCTGGGCGTGAAGGCAACCCTACCGGTCAGTCGGCAGACGACTCTGTGCTATCGCTGACAACGTTCAGAGTTGACAGCCCCGGGGCGCTGTGCTTCATCGCAGAGCGCTGGACTCGATCAACCTGATGCAGGGCTTCCGGGAGATATGCTACTCCGGCGTTCCGAGCGTCGTGGGTCACAGTCCTGCATATGTTTTGGCAGGTGGACCGCGGTTGAGAGGCCCCCGGGGCCGGGTGCGTGCGGTGGTCGCGAGCTGGTCGCACAGTAGTCGCACAGTGGTCGTGCGGTGGTCGTGCGGTGGTCGTGCGGTGGTCGTGCGGTGGTCGTGCGGTGGTCGTGCGGTGGTCGTGCGGTGGTCGTGCGGCGCCGTCGTCGGCAGGTGGGATGAGATTGCCGCTGCGCGCATAAGCGGCAATGATGACTCCGTGCGCGTCTTCAATTTCTCCGCCGGTCCCGCCCAGCTTCCCCTGCCCGTCCTCGAGCAGGCCGCCTCCGAGCTCACCAGCTGGGGCGGATCGGGAATGTCCGTCCTGGAGGTCTCTCACCGCGGGGCCGACTTCGTGGCCTGCGCGGCCGACGCCGAGGCCACCCTGCGCCGGCTCCTGTCCATCCCCGAGAGCCACCGCGTCCTCTTCCTCCAGGGCGGGGCCAGCGCCCAGTTCGCCGGCATCCCCCTCAACCTGACCGCCCCCGGCGACACGGTCGCCTACCTCAACACCGGCCAGTGGTCCGCCAAGGCCATCAAGCAGGCCGGCGCCTACGAGCTCGACGTCGTCGTGCCCGCCGACGAGGCGGCCTCCTCCTACACGACCACGCCCGAGCCCGGCTCCTTCACCGTGCCCGAGGCCGCCCGCTACCTGCACTACACGCCCAACGAGACCATCGGCGGCGTCGAGTTCGACTACGTGCCGGGCGCCGGCGACGTCCCGCTCGTGGCCGACTTCTCCTCCACGATCCTCTCGCGGCCCATCGACGTCAGCCGCTACGGCCTCATCTACGCCGGCGCCCAGAAGAACATGGGCCCCTCGGGCCTGGCCGTCGTCATCGTGCGCGAGGACCTGTTGGGCCGCGCCCGCCCGGTGACCCCCACCGTCCTGGACTACCAGAAGATGGCCGACGCCGACTCCATGCTCAACACGCCCCCCACCTTCGCGATCTACCTGCTGGGGCTCATCGGCCACTGGATCGAGGACGGCGGCGGCCTGGAGGCGATGGCCGAGCGCAACCGCGCCAAGGCCGAGCTCCTCTACGGCGCCATCGACGCCTCCGACTTCTACGCCAACCCGGTCGAGAAGCGCTCGCGGTCCTGGATGAACGTGCCCTTCACCCTGGCCGACCCCGCCCTCGACGCCGACTTCCTGGCCGGCGCCCAGGCCGCGGGCCTGACCAACCTCAAGGGCCACCGCTCCGTGGGCGGCATGCGCGCCTCCATCTACAACGCCATGCCGATCGAGGGCGTGCGCGCCCTCATCGACTACATGACCGACTTCGCCGCCCGGGCCTGAGCGCCCCTCAGCCCGCGGCCCCCTGAGCCGGAACCGGCCCCGTCCTGCCCGAACGCCCTGAAGAAAGTACCTCCGTGACCACCAGCAGCGCTGACCACAAGTTCCGCATCCGCACCCTCAACGCCATCTCCGGGGCTGGCCTGTCCCGCCTGCCCGACGAGCTCTACGAGGTCGGCGGAAGCGTTGAGAGCCCCGACGCCCTCCTGGTGCGCTCGGCCAAGCTCCACGACACCCCCATCGATGACTCCGTCCTGGCCGTGGCCCGCGCCGGTGCCGGCACCAACAACATCCCGGTGGACAGGCTGACCGAGCGCGGCGTGCCCGTGTTCAACACCCCCGGCGCCAACGCCAACGCCGTCAAGGAGCTGGTCATGGCGGGGCTGTTCATCGCCTCGCGCAACCTCATTCCGGCGGCCCGCTTCGCCCACACCCTCGAGGGCGACGACGCCGAGATCGCCAAGGCCGTCGAGGCCGGCAAGAAGCAGTTCGTCGGCTTCGAGCTGCCCGGCCGCACGCTCGGCGTCGTCGGGCTGGGGGCCATCGGCGTGCAGGTGGCCAACGCCGCCCTGGGGCTGGGGCTCAACGTCGTCGGCTTCGACCCGGGCATCTCCGTGGAGCACGCCTGGCACCTGAGCGCCGAGGTCGAGCGGGCCGACTCCATGGAGGAGGTCTTCCGCCGCGCCGACATCCTCACCGTCCACGTGCCCCTCATCCCCGCCACCCGCGGGCTGGTGAGCACCCAGCGCCTGGCCCTCATGAAGGAGACCGCGGTGCTGCTCAACTTCGCGCGCGCTGAGATCGTCGACACCGACGCCGTCGTGGCCGCCCTCGACGAGGGCACGCTGCGCGGCTACGTGTGCGACTTCCCCTCCACGCAGGTACACAAGCACCCCAAGTGCATCTCCCTGCCCCACCTGGGCGCCTCCACCAAGGAGGCCGAGCGCAACTGCGCCATCATGGCCGCCGACTCGCTGCGCGGCTTCCTCGAGGACGGCCAGGTGCACAACTCGGTCAACTTCCCCGAGGCCGTCATGAGCCGCCAGGAGGGCACGCACCGGTTCGTCATCGTCAACCGCAACGTGCCCAACATGGTCGGCCAGGTCTCCACGATCGTGGCCCAGCACGGGCAGAACATCGCCAACCTGCTCAACAAGTCCCGCGGCGAGCTGGCGGTGACGCTGGTCGACGTCGAGGGCGAGATCGAGCCCAAGGTCCTCGACGAGCTGCGCGCGATCGACGGCGTCCTGTCCGCCCGCGGTATCTGACCGGCCCTGCCTCACGGCCGGGGACGTTCGACGCCGGCGGGTGCGTGCGGCTCTGGCCGGGGACATGTGACGCGTACGGGGACAGGAATTCTGTCCCCGTACGCGTGGAATGTCCCCGCCCGCTGTGGGCCCGCACCCGGCCGGGTGGAATGTCCCCGCCCGCGCGCGATGCCCCCGTGAGCGGCGTGGCGTCAGAGGTTGTTGATCCAGGCCCGGCGGTGTCCGAACAGCGAGAGCGTGGGCTTGTAGAGGAGCACGTACTGGCCCCCGGCCGACACGTCGGTGCTGAAGCAGACGTCGCCGCTGACTGAGCCCCCCGCGATGAGCTTGGAGGCGGACAGGTGGTTGCTCGAGCCCATGAAGCCGGCGTTGCTGATCGCCCCGGCCGGGTCCTGCAACGTGAAGTCCAGGGCGTTGACATCCAGGGTGTTCTTGGAGGTGTTGGTGATCGTGATGGTGGAGCAGGCGGTCGGGCCCAGGGTGGCGTCACCCGCGGCCACGGGCGTGGCGGTCACCTGGACGCCGTCGTCGTCGATCGTGTCACCGGCATTGCCGACGACGTCGCTCGACTGCTTCCCGGGGAAGGTCAGGCCGGACTCGGCCGACTCGGTCTTGCCGGAATCCGCCTTGCCCGCGTCGTCGCCCTGAGCCGTCTGCTCCGGGGCCGGCGCGGGGGCGGCAGCCTGCCCCGCGGTCTCCTGGGAGACCGCGCCGGCGACGGACTGGGAGGCGGGCGTGGTGGTGGCGCTGGAGGCTCCCGAGCCCCCGCCACCGTTGAGCGCCGAGGCGACGATGCACACGCCGACGAAGGCACCGACACCGGTGAGGATCTTGTGGCGGGCGAACCAGGAGCGCTTCGGCTCGGCAAGGGGCATGCCCGCGGGCGGCATGGGGTACCCCGGAGCGGGAGTGCCGGCGGGTGAGGGAGGGACTGGGCTGGCAGGGTTGACGGGGCCGGTCATGATGGGTCCTTCGAGATATGGGAGGAAGGCACTGGGCGGGACGCCGCAGCGCCGGATGACTTGAGCTGACGCGATCAGCTGACGAGAACAACGATGGCTCCGGTCGGGCCCGGCGCACATCGACCGATGAGTCCGAGACGGCTGTCCAAAAGGGCACCGATCGCGCCTGTCCAAAAGGACGACGCGGCGGGCGCTCGATCGTTCGGAATCGTGTCCTATCGGGTGATCTCGCGTGTCGGTGCCCGGCCCTACAGTGAGCACATGTCAGTCCCCGGCTACCCGCCCGCCCCCGCATCCACCCCGCCCGTGCCGGGCTGGGGCGGTGGTTCCGGCGGTGGCCCCGATGCCGGTCGGGCCGCGCCCGCCCCCGGGACGTCGATCCCGCAGAGGCACCCTCCCTATCCCGCGTATTCCGGGTATACGGGGTACTCCGGGTACTCCGGGTATCCCCCGTACTCCACACCCCCCGCGTACGTCGCGTCTCCTGCCTCTCCCGCGTATGCCGCGTATCCCCCGCCTCCGGCCCCCGCTGCGGGCTCGGGCCCGCGGTACTACCAGGCCCCGATGCCAGCGCCCCCTGGCGGTGCTGCTCCTGTCGCCGCAGCAGTGCCTGCTGTGCCCGCCCCGGCACTGTCCCCGTCGCAACGCCGAGCCCTTGAGATCGCCCTCGCGGTCCTGCGCTCCGTGGGCCTGTTCGCCCTGTGCCTCCTGGGGTCGCTCACGTCACTGGGATCGCAGATCGGCCACGAGCAGGCTCTCAAGCAGACGGGCAACGTGCCGATCGAGATCACTTCGTTCCTGATAGGGCTGGTGCTCCTCGTGGCGGTCCTCCTGCGCCGGCGCTGGCCGGTGCCGATCACGGTCGCCTCGGCGCTCGCAGGTATGGCGCTCTACCTGGACACGACGGTGGGACTCATCGCCTTCACCACCGTGGTGCGCCGGGCCCGCTCCCTGCGGGACCCCATGCCCTGGGCCACGGGGGCGCTGCTCGCCGTCGGCACCCTCGTGGCACTCGCCCGCGACGCGAGCCACGGCTCCACCGGGAACTCGATGATCGGCGTTGTCACCTCAGGATCCTCTGACTCGCATGACCCGCACGTCATCACCCACGTGCCGGCAGAGCTGGTGCTCTTCCTCGCCGTGGTGGCCATGGCCCTGCCGGTCGCCGTCGGGCTGTGGCTGCGCGCGCGTGACGGGGAGAAGGAGGCGCGACGCCGCGCCCAGGAGGCCGCCGACGCCTCGGCCCGCGCCGAGCGCGCTGCCGAGGAGCAGGCCCAGACCTCGACCCGCCTGGCGGACACCGTCAGCCTGCAGTCCGAGCGCGAGCGGGTGGCCCGCGAGGTGCACGACGGACTCGGCCACCGCCTCTCACTCCTTGCCCTCCACGCCGCCGCCCTGGAGCAAGGGGTGCTGTCGACGTCGGACTCCTCAGGCGCCTCATCCCCCGCGGAGGCCTCGGATGAGGACGATCCCCGGGCCGCCGCCCAGCGCGTGCGGGAGGAGGCCCAGGGCGCCATGCGGGACCTGCGCTCCCTGCTGGCCGTCCTGCGCGAACCGGTGGGTGCCGCCGAGCCCGCCCCGCGCCTGGAGGACCTCAAGGAGGTCGTGGACGGAGTGCTCGCCGCCAGCCAGCCGCTGAGCTCGTCGATCTACCTCGATCGTGCCGCCGAGGCCGACGAGGTGCTCTCCCGCGCCGTCTACCGGATCGTCCAGGAGTCACTGACCAACGCCCGCAAGCACTCGCCCGGCATGAGTGTCCGGTTGCGCGTCGAGGGCGGGCCGGACACCGGCATCGACATCACCTGCTCCAACCGGATCCCCCGGCAGGAGGCGGCTTCCGGGCAGGACGCTCAGCGCCCCGGGGCCTGCGAGGAACTCCCGGCCGACGACGTCGGCGCAGGATCCGGCACCGGAACCGACCTGCCGCCCGGCGATGCCCGGGGCGGCTCGGGCCTGAGAGGCATGGCCCGGCGGGCGGAGATCTGCGGGGGCACCTTCCATGCCGGCCCCGACGGCCGCGGCAGGTTCGTGGTGAGCGCGCACCTGCCCTGGCGCTCCGCCGCCTCGCCCCATGAGGGCCGCTGACCGGCTCGGGTCCTAGAGGATGGTCTCGGAAGATATCGGCGAGGGTGCTGGGCGGGCGGCCGGAAGAATCGGTGTGCGCCTGGGCCGTTGGGACGGTGATCGTGTCGGTGGAGGCACCTAGGCTGGGCCCGTGCCCGACCCCTTCGCCGCCCCGGCGCCCTCAACATCCCAGCCCAGCTCCCCGGTTCGCGTCATCCTCGTCGACGACGATCCGCTCACCCGCGCCGCCATCAAGCCGCTCCTGCGGCCGCGTGAGGACTACACGGTGGTCGCCGAGGCCGGTGACGGCCGTCAGGCGATCGACGTCGTCGGCCGCGTCGAGGCGGATATCGTGCTCATGGACCTGGGCATGCCCGTCATGGACGGGATCGAGGCCACGCGCCGGATCTGTGCGGCGCCGCGCCACCCCCACGTCGTGGCGCTGACCACCTGGGACGTCGACGACGCCGTCGTGCGGGTCATCGAGGCCGGCGCCGTGGGCTACCTGCTCAAGTACTCGGCCTCCGAGGAGCTCGACGCCGGGTTGCGCCGGGTCATGGCCGGTGAGTCGGTCCTGTCCCCCGGGGCGCTGGCCGAGCTGCTGCGGTACGTGCGCTCCCAGCCGGCGGCCGCGGCGCCGGTGATGGCGGCCTATGACGCCCGCGCCGAGGAGCGTCAGCGCGCCGTGGCGCAGGCCCGGCAGGCCGCCGCCGGGCTCAGCCGGCGCGAGCTCGACGTCATCGCGGCGGCCGCCGAGGGACTGACCACCGAGGAGATCGCCGGTCGGCTCTACATCTCGGCCTCCACCGTCAAGACCCACCTGCACAGCGCCCAGGACCGGGTGGGCGCGCGCAACCGGGTGCACCTGGCGGTCCTCGCCGAGCGCGCCGGCCTGCTGGGGTGACAGGAATGTGGCCGGCCCTTGAGACGTGTGACGTCTCAAGGGCCGGCCACATGAGCGATGAGGACGAGTCCGTGCGCGGAACGCTCAAGGCTTCAGTTGTTGTTGTCGTTGTTGTTGTTGCCTCCGCCACCGGGATTGGGCTGCTGGTTGTTGTTACCTCCACCGTCCTTACCCGTGGAGACCGTGAGGTTGACGCTTGAGCCGGCGGGAACCTGAGCGCCGGCTCTCGGGTCAGTACCGATGACTTTGCCGGAGTCCACGTTGTTAGACGACTGCTGGACCTGGGTTCCGACGGTCAGGCCGACCTTCTGCAGCTCCTTCGTCGCGTCCTCGACCGTCTTCCCATTGAGGTTCGAGGGGACGGTGACCATCGCACTCGGCGTTGGCGTGGCCGCCGCCCCGCTGGAGAAGTGCACGGTGACCGTGCCTCCTGCGGTGGTGCTGGATCCTGCGGCCGGGTCGGAGGAGACGGCCCTGCCCTGCTCGACGTCGGTGGAGGTGACGTCGTCGCCGCGCTTGAACTTCAGGCCGGCGTCCTCGATGGTCTTCTTCGCCGTGGCCTCGTCCTGGCCGGTGACGTCGGGGACGGAGGCGTTACCGGTGGAGAGCACCAGGTCCACCGTGGTTCCGCGCTCGACGGAGGTTCCCGCCAGCGGGCTGGTGTAGATGACCCGGTCCTTCTGGATCGTGGCGGAGTCCTCCAGGGTGGTGTTGCCGCCCTCCAGTCCGGCGTCCTTGAGGGCCTTGCGGGCGTCCTCCTGGGTCTTGCCCTCCAGGTCCGGAACCTTGACCATCGCCGAGCCGGTGGAGAAGTGGACGGTGACGGTGGCGCCAGCCTCGACCTTCGTACCCTTCTCGGGGTCGGAGGAGACGGCCAGGCCCTCGCTGACGGTGTCGTTGGCGACCTCGTCCTTGGCGAACTTCAGGCCGGCGTCCTCGATGGTCTTCTTCGCCGAGTCCTCGTCCTGACCACTGACGTCGGGGACGTCGATGGTGCTGACGGTGGCGCTCGGCGTCGGGTTCGGCCGAGTGTCGAAGGCTCCGGAGGCCCACCGGCCGGCGACGACGGCCAGGGCGACGAACAGGAGGAACACGAGGATCCAGATCCAGGCGTGACTCCTGGACTTCTTCTCAGGCTCCTCACTCTCCTTCGCCGCGGGCGTCTGCGAGGGCTCGGAGGGTACCTGGGCGAAGGCGGAGGTGGGCTGAACCGGCTCGGCGGCCGGTGAGTTCATGACCGAGGTGGCCGGGGACCAGGAGTCGGCGGCAGGCGCGGCCACCGACATGCCCTGGGCGGCCGCCTGGAGGTCGGCGCGCATGTGGGCGGCGTCCTGGTAGCGGTCGTCACGGCTCTTGGCCAGGGACTTCAGGATGACCCGGTCCAGGGACTCGGGGACATCGGCGGCCAGCGAGGACGGTCGCTTGGGGATCTCCCGCACGTGCTGGTAGGCGATGGCCACCGCGGAGTCGCCCTGGAAGGGGGGCTGGCCGGTGAGGAGCTCGTAGAGGAGGCAACCGGTGGAGTACAGGTCCGAGCGGGCGTCCACGGACTCGCCGCGGGCCTGCTCCGGTGAGAGGTACTGGGCGGTGCCCACCACCGTGTGGGTCTGGGTCACCGTGGAGGCGGAGTCCTCAATGGCCCGCGCGATGCCGAAGTCCATGACCTTCACCGCGCCGGTGGAGGTCAGCATGATGTTTCCGGGCTTGATGTCGCGGTGGACGATCCCCACCCGGTGGGAGTACTCCAGGGCGTCCAGGACGCCGGAGACGATCTCCACCGCCTCCGGGATGGGGACGGCCTCGCCCTCACTGAGGAGCTCGCGCACGGTGTGCCCCTCGACGTACTCCATGACGATGTAGGGGACGGTGCGGCTGGCGCCGCCGGGCTGAAGGAGCTCCTCCTCGCCGGAGTCGTAGACGGCGACGACGGCGGGATGGTTGAGCGCCGCCGCGGACTGGGCCTCGCGGCGGAAACGGGCCTGGAAGGTGGGGTCGCCGGCGATGTCCGATCGCAGCAGCTTGATGGCCACGACCCGCGACAGGCGGGTGTCGTAGCCGAGGTGCACCTCTGCCATACCACCACGTCCGATGAGGTCGCGGATCTCGTAACGGCCCGCGAGGACCTGGGGGAACTGACTGGTCACAGTACCTCCTTGACAGGGATGCTCAGCATCAAGGCTGGCATGACCTGATGCGCATGGGCAAGCGTACCCGTGCTGTGCAGGGTGATGGCGGCCAGGACCGGGATGATGACTCTCAGGGTCATCAGGTTGAGGCCGAGGAAGGAACGTCCGGAGGCGTGCCGGGCGGTGCGCGACGGCGTCGGCACCTCGGCCGCGTGGCGGCCGGGGCGCACGGTGGCCGGCTGCGGCAGCTCGCGGGTCCGCGGGCCGCGGCGGCCGGTGGACTCCCAGCTGAGCGCCTCGCGGGGGTCCCAGGCGTCCGTGGGCAGGTTCACGACCGCCCGGTCCAGGGCACGGGCCACCTCGCGCGCCGAGTGCGGCCGGTCGGCCGGCTTCTTGGCGAGCAGCTTGAGGACGATCGCCTGGACCTGCGGCGGAACGGCGTCGGGAAGTGCGGGCACCTCCTCGTTGACGTGGGCGAAGGCGATGTCCACCTGGGTGGCGCCGCTGAAGGGACGGCGTCCCACCAGGGCCTCGTAGGCGATGATGCCCAGCCCGTAGAGGTCCCCGGCCGGGGTGGCCATGTTGCCCATGGCCTGCTCGGGGGCGAGGTACTGGGCGGTGCCCATGACCATGCCGGAGGCCGTCAGCGGACGCTGGTTGATGCCGGTGGAGATGCCGAAGTCGGTGAGCTTGGCCAGGCCCTCGCGGTTGATGAGGATGTTGGAGGGCTTGACGTCGCGGTGGACGACGCCGGAGTCGTGGACGACCTGGAGGGCGCGGGCCACCTGCGCCAGGATCGGCAGGATCTCGGCCGGCGACAGGGTGCCCTTCTCGGTGATGATGTCGGACAGGGCACGGCCCTGCACGAGCTCCATGATGAGCCAGCCGGTGCCGTCCTTCTCCCCGGAGTCCAGGACGACGGCGAGGTTGGGGTGGCGCAGGCCCTGGGAGTTCTTGGCCTCCGCGCGCAGGCGGGACAGGAAGATCTCGTCCCCGGTCAGCTCGGGCCGCAGGATCTTGGCGGCCACGGCCCGGCCCGAGCGCAGGTCGGTGGCGCGCCACACCTGGCCCATGCCGCCCAGGGCGATCTGCTCCACCAGCTCGTAGCGGCCCTGGAGCTGGAGTCCGACAACGGGCTTCACTGGTCCACCGCCGCATCGATGACCTGGGCGGCAATGGGGCCGGCGACCTTGCCGCCGGTGGCGCTGTCCTCGGTCTCGGCATTGCCGTCGAGCACGACGGCGAGCGCGATCTGGGGCTTGTTGATGTCCGTTCCGGCGAAGCCCACGAACCAGGTGGTGGGGCCGGTGTCGGAACCGGTCTCCGCGGTGCCGGTCTTGCCGGCCACCTGGACCCCGGCGACCTGGGCGCTGGTGCCCGTGCCCTCGGCGACGGCGGTCTGCATGAGGGAGGACAGGGACTTGGCGGTGGCGGAGTCGATCGGGGTGCGGGCCACCTTCTTGGAGGTGGTGCTGACCTCGTTGAGGTCGGGGTCGAGGGTGCGTGAGACCAGGTAGGGGGTCATCTGCTCGCCGTTGTTGGCCACGGTGGCGGCCACCATCGCCATCATGAGGGGGGTGGCCTTCACCGAGGCCTGACCGATGCCGGCCATCGCCGTCTGCGCCTGCGAGTCGTTGTCGGGGTAGACCGAGGGGGTCACCTTCAACGGGACGGAGAGATCGGAGCCGAAGCCCCAGTTACCGGCCTCCTTGGAGAGCTCCTCCTCGCCGACGTCCATGGCCAGCTGGGCGAAGGGCGTGTTGCAGGACTCGGCGAAGGCGTGGGAGAAGCTGGTCCGCCCGCCGCCGCAGGACTCCCCGCCGTAGTTCTCCAGGGAGTGGTTGGTGCCCGGCAGGGTGATGGTGTCGGGGGCGTCGACCTCGGACTCCGGCGAGACCTTGCCGGTGCGCAGGGCCGCGGCGGTGGTGATGATCTTGAAGGTGGAACCCGGCGGGTAGAGATTGCCGGCGATGGCCCGGTTGTCCAGCGGCCGGGAGGAGTCCTCGCTGAGGGTGGTGTTGGCCTCGTTGGCGGCGTTCCCGTCGCGGGTGGCGAAGGCCGAGGGGTCGTAGGAGGGCGAGGAGACCATGGCGAGGATGGCGCCGTTGCCGGGGTCCATGGCGACGACGGCGCCCTCGCGTCCGGCCAGGGCGTCGTAGGCGGCCTGCTGGATCTCGGGCCTGATGGTCAGCTCAACGGCGCCGCCCCTCTGGGAGTCACCGGTGATGAGGGTCTTGATCCGGGAGGAGAACAGGGAGGGGTCGTCCCCGTTGAGCACCGAGTTGCCCGCTTGCTCCATACCGGTCATGGAGGCGAAGGCGGGCGAGAAGTAGCCGGTGACCGGGGCGTAGAGCGGCCCGTTGGCGTAGACCCGCTGATAGTTCTCGGAGCCCTGGCCGTCGTCGGACTTCTCGGTGCTGGCGATGGTGGTGCCGCCGGCGACCAGGATCGGGCCGCGGTCGGTGCCGAACTCCCGGTTGACGGTGCGGCGGTTACGCGGATCGGAGTTGAGGGCGCCGTTGGCGGACAGCGGTTCCCAGATGGCGGGGCGGGCCAGCCCCTGGACGCTGGTGACGGACAGGGACAGCGCGGTGAACATGACCAGCACCAGGAAGGCGACCTGACGAATCTGTCGGTTCATGGTTGCTGCCTCCTGTCGCTGTCATGAGTGAAACCCGGGGCGCGTGATGAGCGCAGTGTCTCCCCGTCCGGTGCGGTGCGCGGCGGAGGCGGCGCCTCCGGGCTGACGGTAACGGTGGGAGAGGCGTCATCCACCGGGTTGCCGGGGGCCGGTGGCGGGGACGGCGGCGAGTAGTCCCCGGCACCGACCGGTGCGGCTCCGTAGTCGCCGCCATAGCCGTCCTGAGGGAGGCCGGCGGGGGACTCGTCGTCGGCCTCCTCGATCATCGCGTCCTCGGCTCCGGCGTCCTGGACCTGACGGCGCAGGGAGACCGGCAGCTCGGCCGTGTCGATGATCCGCGGTGCGTGGGTGGCCGGGCGCCGGGCGGCGTCGGACAGGCGCAGCAGAATGGCCAGGATGACCCAGTTGGCGATGAGCGAGGAGCCGCCGTAGGCCAGGAAGGGCAGGGTGAGCCCGGTCAGCGGGATGAGCCGGGTGACGCCGCCGATGACCACGAAGATCTGCAGGGCGATGGCGAAGGACAGGCCCACGGCCAGGAGCTTGCCGAAGCCGTCGCGCAGCGAGACGGCGGTGCGCAGCCCCCTCTGGATGAGAACGAGGTAGAGCATGAGGATGGCCAGCGTGCCGGTCAGCCCCAGCTCCTCACCCAGGGAGGCGAAGATGAAGTCGGAGTTGGCGAAGGTGACGAGAGTCGGTGAGCCCTTGCCCCAGCCGGCCCCCATGAGCCCGCCGGTGGACATGCCGAACATTCCCGTCAGCAGCTGCCAGGAGCCGCCTGCGCCGCTGTACACCGCCTCGTCAGTGGCATGGAGCCAGCCGTTGATGCGCTGCTGGACGTGGTGGAGGTGCGTGGCGGCGAACCACGCCGCGGGAAGGAACAGGGACGCGCCGATGAGCAGCCAGGAGGGGCGGTCGGTGGCCACGTACAGGACGACGACGAACAGTCCGAACAGCAGGACCGAGGAGCCCAGGTCCTTCTGAAGGACCAGCACGCAGATGCTCACGCCCCACACGATGAACAGGGGTCCCAGGTGCCGGGCGCGCGGCAGGCTCATCCACAGGACCTTGCGGCCCACCAGGGCCAGGTTGTCGCGATTGGCCACCAGGTAGGAGGCGAAGAAGATCGCCAGCAGCACCTTGGACAGCTCGGCCGGCTGGAAGCTCATGGGACCGATCCGGATCCAGATCCGGGCCCCGTTGATGCTCTGGCCGATGAACGGCAGGAAGGGCAGGACGAGGAAGACCAGGCCGGACCACATGGCCCAGCGGTCCCAGCGTCGCAGGCGCCGGTAGTCGCGCAGCAGGAAGAGCACGGCGCAGAAGAGGATGACGCCCAGCAGCGTCCAGACCAGCTGCTTGGAACCGACGTAGAACTGCCACTGCTCGTTGGCCTCGTAGGCCAGGTCCAGGCGCTGGATCATGGCCAGGCCGATCCCGTTGAGCGCGACCGCCGCCGGCAGGAGGACCGGGTCGGCCCACGGGGCGGTGTAGCGCACCCACAGGTGCATGAAGACGGTCAGGCCGAGGAAGGAGCCTCCCAGCATGATGGTCTGCGCGGGGGAGGAGCCGGTGCGGTTGAGGGCGGTGAGCACGAAGCCGCCCAGGCCGAGGACCAGGGCGACGCCGAGCAGCGCCGCCTCCGCCCACCGGCCCGAGTGTCTCGCGGTGCCGGCGGGCTGGATCGTCGCGACGCCCGCAGGGGCGCCCATGGGGCCTGGAGCAGCAGTCATCTCATCCCTCCTGCCCGGCCTGATCGGGCTGAGCCGGCTCGGCGGGTGCCTCCGGCGCGGGAGCGGGCGTGGGAGTCGTGGCGGGGGAGGGCGAGGCCGTGGAGCCTGAGGGGTCCTGCTGGGAGCCGGTCGGCTTGAGGTAGGAGCGCACCGTCTTGTCGACGTAGGTCTGCGCGTCGCTCATCGACCTCTGGGTGACGGTGGCCTCCAGGCGCTCGCGGATGTTGTCGTCGAGCCTCTCCACCGGCAGGTCCGCGTAGGCCTTGACCGAGTGGCTCAGCTTGAGGGGGCCGATGGACTGGGGGATCCCCTGGTAGATGGCGACCTGGCCGTCATAGGTGGAGACGTAATAGCGGGTTTGGGTCCAGCGGTAGAACAGGGCGCTGGCACCGACGAGAGTGGCCAGCAGCACGATGCTTCCCACGAGGATCCGACGGCGATGACGGCGTCGGGCCTTCTCCTGGGTGGCTGCCTCGGCGGCAATGGCGTCGTCGACGTCGGAGGAGTCCTTCGTGGAGCCGGGCTGCTCCTCCAGGGTGGCCATGAGGGCCGCGGCCTTGGCGGCGGGGCTGGCGCCCTCGGTGTCCTTGGCCTCGGTCTCCCCACCGGCCTCGCGGTGGGCCGCCGCCGCACGCTCCTGGGCCAGGCGCTCGGTGGCGGCGCTGCCCACCACCTGGGGGACGGTCTGCGGCTCGGGGTCGTCCTTGACGACGTCGAAGACGACGGCGGTGACGTTGTCCGGTCCGCCGGCGCGCAGCGCCAGGTCGACGAGCTGGTCGGCGGCCTGACCGGGGTCGGCGACGCCGGCCAGCACCTCACCGATGGTCTCGGCGGTCACCGGGCCGCTCAGGCCGTCGGAGCACAGCAGCCAGCGGTCGCCGGGAACGGCCTCGCGGATCGACTCGTCGAGCTGCACCTCGCCCTCGGTGTCCCCCAGGACGCGCAGGAGGACGGAGCGCTGGGGGTGCTGGCGGGCCTGGTCGCGGGTGAGTCGCCCGGTCTCCACGAGGTACTCCACGAAGGTGTGGTCGGTGGTGACCTGGGTGAGGGTGCCGTCTCGCAGCATGTAGGCGCGCGAGTCGCCCACGTGGACCATGGCGAGCTTGTTGCCGCTGCGCATGACGCCGATGCAGGTGGTGCCCAGTCCGGCGAGGTCGGGGTCCTGTGAGGACAGGGTGACGAGCTCGGTGTGCGCGGCCTGGACGGCGTCGCGCATGAGGCCCAGCAGCTCGCCGGCCTGGTGGGAGTCGGCGTCCAGCGGCATGAGGTGCTCGATGGCGACCGCCGAGGCGATGTCTCCGCCCGCGGGCCCGCCCATCCCGTCGCACAGGAGGCACAGGTGGGGGCCGGCGTAGCCCGAGTCCTGGTTGGACTGGCGGACCAGGCCGACGTCGGAGCGCGCGGCGAAGCGCAGGGAGATGGTCATGAGCGCAGCTCCAGCGTCGTTTGGCCGATTCTGACAGGAATGTTCATGGGGAGCTCCACGGCGCCGTGCACGGGGCGGCCGTCCATCATGGTTCCGTTGGTGGAGCCGAGGTCCTCCAGCCACCAGGCGCCGTCCTTGGGGAAGACGCGGGCGTGGCGCGACGAGGCGTAGGAGTCGTCCAGGACCAGGGTGCACGAGGGTGAGCGGCCGATGATGATCGACGAGGGGCTCAGGGGTACGGTCGAGCCGGCCAGGGGGCCCTCGGTGATGACCAGGCGGGTGGCGCTACGGCGTCGGCCTCGCGGGGGAGGACCGGCCGGCTGCTCGGAGGCATTCGCGGAGCGCCGACGCGTTGGGGCGGCGGCGGGGGAGTCGGCCATGTCGCGTCGCATGACGCGCACGATGAGGTACAGGAAGAACCACAGCAGGACCAGATAGCCCAGCCGCAGGATCGTGAAGGCGAGTGCGCTCAACCGTTGACTCCGCTGTTCTGGGTGCCGTCCCAGAACAGGATCTGGGTGCGGCCGATGGTGAGGGTGTTGCCGTCCACGAGCGTGACGGCGTCGACCCGCTGGCCCTCGACGAAGGTGCCGTTGGTTGAGCCCAGGTCGCTGGCGATGGCGTTGCCGTGCGTCAGACGGATCTCCAGGTGGCGGCGTGAGACGCCGGAGTCGTCGACGATGATGTCCGCCTCCGAGCCGCGCCCGATGACGGTGACCGGGCCGGTGAGCAGGTAGCGCTGGCCGTTGATGTCGACGATCGGGTGCGCCGGGGTGGCGGTCGCTGAGGCGGCTGGGGCCGCGGCGCCGCGCCGTGTGGAGGACTCGATCTCGATGGCCGGGGCGTTGGGGTTGTTGTTGACCAGGAAGGAGACCTCGACCGGTCCGACGAAGGAGTAGCCCTGGTCCGCGGCGTGCGAGGTGGCGACCTCCTCCATCTGGCGCACCATCTCGTCCTGGCCCCAGGCCGTGATGCGCTCGATGCTCGGCGGGGTGAGGTGGATGCGGAAGATGTTGGGAACCACTGAGCGATCGCGTGCGAAGGACGCGGCGCGCTTGTCCATGGTCTCGCGGAGCTTCGAGGCGATCTCGATGGGCTCGATGTCGTCCGAGAAGCGGGACATGGCGCGGTTCGTGACGTTCTCGACGCCCTTCTCGAACTTGTCCAGGAATCCCATGGACAGTACCTCCCCCAATGTGGTGTGGCGGCCCCCGGGATGGAGCCGGGAGGCGGGACTGTCCCGCCTCGCTATGGGCCTGCACGGACCTGCATGCAGGCCGATACCGTTCCCATCGTAACGGTAGCGAAGTCATCGCAGGGAAGACGGCCGCCTCTGTGTGAGGTAATTGTGTCGTGAGCGGTCTCACGGCTGAATGGGGGTCTGAGGATTGGACGACGGCCGGGGTGACGGGCTAGTCTCATGCTCGCTTCTCGCGCGAGTGGCGGAATTGGTAGACGCGCACGGTTCAGGTCCGTGTGATCTTACGATCATGGGGGTTCGAGTCCCCCCCCGCGCACAGAACGGAAAGGCCCGGGCCGTAAGGTCCGGGCCTTTCACTGTCCGCTCACTGTCCGCGGTGCGGTGAATGCGGGTGAGCCGTCGGCCTCCGTGAGACCGCGCCGTTGCGCTGAGGGAGGGGACTCAGCCCGAGGCGGTCCGGGGGTGCGGGCGGCGCAGCAGGTACCAGGCGGCCAGTGCCCCGGCCCAGGCGCCGACGGCGTTCTGACCGACATTGGCCAGCGAGGGCCGCCGCTCCAGCATCGGCAGGAGGCTCTGGAGCACCTCGGCGCTCAGCCCGACGACGCAGCCCACCAGCGCCCACGCCCACCAGGGGATGTCCCGCCAGCCCGCGACGGCGCAGAAGGTGGCCGGCGCCAGCATCACCAGGTTGAGGACGACGTCCTTGCCCTCCGAGCTGAGGAAGGCCGGCCCCAGCGAGTCCTTGAGCTCGGCCACCTCGCGGCCGGAGGGCCACACGACCGTCACGCAGGTGACGACCAGGAGGATGACCGCCGCGCCACGGGCGATCCGCTCGTGGGAGGTGCTGTGCGGGGCCTCGGGGGGTTGCTGGGTGGGCACGTTCACGACGCTACCGCCCGTCCTCCGAGGTCTTCGGAAGGCGGGCGGTAACGATCGGAGCACAGGAGTGTGCTCCAGGACTCAGCAGCAGCTGGCGTTGATCTCCGTCTCGGCCTGCTTGGACCGGGCGCGCCAGAACTCGCGCTCGCTCATGGGGCCGTGCCCCGAGCCGTGCCCTGAATCGTGCTTCGAGCCGTGGGCGTCGTCGGGGCGGTGCGGGCAGGCGGCGTGCTCGCGGGCGTAGCGCTCCAGGTAGCGGTCGTAGGCCGACTCCCCGGTCAGGTCCCGCCACAGGCCGCGGGCCCGGGCCAGGGCCTCGCGCACCCGACGACGGGTGCCCGGCCGTCCCGTTTCCGGTCCCGCTTCCCGTCCCGTCTCCTGACCCGCCGGCTGCGCCGTCGGAGAGGTCCGCGTCATGACTTCTCCGCGTGGGCCCTGTGGGGGATGAGGGCCGGGTCACCGACCTGCTCGTACTCCCGGGAGACCTTCTTCATGAGCGAGGAGGCGATCATCGTCTCGGGCGCGTAGAAGTTGGACTCCTGGTAGGGGTCCTCCGACGTCGTCGTGTCGCGGTTGCGGATCGTCTGGATGATGCGGATGAGGGCGCAGACCATGACGAAGGCGACCATGACCAGGAAGACGATCGACAGCGTCCCCTGGATCATCGTGTTGCGTACGATCGCCCGGGTCTCCTCGATCTTGGCCGGGTCGGTCAGCGTGGGCAGCAGGGCCTTGGCGTTGCGGTACTGCTGGAAGTAGCCCACGAGGGGGTCGGTGGAGAAGATCTTCTGCCACGACGCCGTGAAGGTGACGGCCGTGTCGAACACCAGCGGGATCGCGGGGATCCACACCCACTTCGTGTAGCCCTTGCGCACCACCATGACGGTGACCACCAGCAGGGCGACGGCTGCGATGAGCTGGTTGGCGATGCCGAACAGCGGGTACAGCGTCTGGATGCCGCCGCGCGGGTCGGTGACGCCCATGAGGAGCAGGGCTCCCCAGGAGGCGACGACGACGGCCGTGGTTCCCCAGGCGCCCACGTGCCAGGACGGGTCCTTGAACCTGGGGAAGGCGTTGCCCAGTGCGTCGGAGAGCTGGAAGCGGGCCACGCGGGTGACGGCGTCGACCGCCGAGAGGATGAATAGGGCCTCGAACATGATGGCGAAGTGGTACCAGAAGCCCATCATGGCGCGCCCGCCGCCGATCTGGTGGAGGATGTGGGCGATGCCCACCGACAGGGTGGGGGCGCCGCCGGTGCGTGAGACGACGTTGGGCTCGCCGACGTCGCTGGCCAGGCGCTCCAGGGCCTCGGCGCCGGTGTAGGTCTTGGGGTTGCCCTGATCGTCCCAGGAGTCCCACTCGGGGTTGAGCCTGCGGCCCTGGGCGTCGGTGACGCCGAGCCCCGCCACGGCGGCCTCGGCGAGCCTCTCGCAGTGGTGCTCGGGGTCGTTGGCGGTGTTGCAGGGGGCGGAGGCGGCTACCTCGGGGCCGGCGATCTTGTTCATGGTCGCCGTCGAGGTGTTCATGGAGAAGTAGATGCCCGGGCTCAGCGAGACCGCGGCCGCCAGCGCCATGATCGCCACGAAGGACTCCATGAGCATGCCGCCGTAGCCGATCATGCGGACCTGGGTCTCCTTCTCCACCATCTTGGGGCTGGTGCCCGAGGAGACCATGGCGTGCATCCCGGACAGGGCGCCGCAGGCGATGGTGATGAACAGGAAGGGGAAGAGGGTGCCGGCGAAGACCGGGCCGTCGGTGTTGAAGGCGAACTCGGTGACGGCGGACATCTCCACCAGGGGGCGCACGATGATGATGCCCAGGGCCAGGATCGTGATGGTGCCGACCTTCATGAAGGTCGACAGGTAGTCGCGCGGGGTGAGCAGGACCCACACGGGCAGGACGGCGGCCAGGAAGCCGTAGATGATCATGGCCCACACCAGGGCGGTGGGGGACAGGTGCAGGTAGTGGCCGAAGGAGGACTCGGCCACCCAGCGCCCGCCGATGATGACGGCGATGAGCAGGCCGAAGCCGACGAAGGAGACCTGGGTGATCTTTCCGGGCTGGACGAAGCGCAGCCACAGGCCCATCCCGATGGCGATCGGGATGGTCATGCCCACCGAGAAGACGCCCCAGGGGGAGGCGGCCAGGGCGTTGACGCAGACCATGGCCAGGACGGCCAGGACGATCATGAGCATGACGAAGACGACGACGGTGGCCACGATGCCGCCGATCTTGCCGATCTCGTCGGTGGCCATCTGGCCCAGCGAGCGCCCGCCGCGGCGCATCGAGAAGAACAGGACGAGCATGTCCTGGACCGCGCCGGCCACGAGCACGCCGATGATGATCCACAGGGTTCCGGGCAGGTAGCCCATCTGGGCCGCCAGGACCGGGCCGACCAGCGGGCCGGCGCCGGCGATGGCCGCGAAGTGGTGGCCGTAGAGGACGACGCGGTGGGTGGGGTCGAAGTCGCGCCCGTTGTTGATGCGCTCGGCCGGGGTGGCGTTGGTGTCGTCGGGGCGCATGATGCGACGCTGGATGTAGAGGGCGTAGAAGCGGTACCCGATCGCGTAGGTGCACACGGCGGTGACCACGAACCAGATGGTGTTGACGTGCTCGCCGCGCACGATCGCCAGCATCCACCAGCCCAGGACGCCCAGGGCGGTGATGACCACCCAGATGGCGATCCGTGCAGGTGTCCATCGATTGTCAGGACGTATGCCGACCGGGACGCCGTCGGCGTTGCGGATGATCCGTTTCTCCTCCTGCTCCGTGTAGGTGGGCAGGGAGGCTTCTTTCTGGGGCATCGGGATTCCGTTCTCGTCGTCGAGAAAAGGTGTGCGTCATCGTCTCCGGTGACGGCTCCCAGGGTATTCCTCCTAGTCACAGAAAGGAAGCAATGAAGGGGCCCGACGACGAAAAGCTGGCTCCGCGCCCTGACATCCATCCTATTTATCCCACCTATTGGAGATTGCTTCCGCCGGCTACTCGCCGGTTACCCGTTGGCGCTGTGCACGACGTCGCCCAGGGCCCGGCGCGGGCTGGGCCGCGCGGTGCGCTCGGGGAAGCCGATGCGGAAGGCGAGCAGGCTCTGGGACGCTGCGACGCCCGTGATGGCGGCCCACCGCTGCGAGAACCGGTCCTGCCGGCCCTGCGCGGCGTCGCGCGCGATCCGCTCGGAGACCTGGTTCATGTGGTGCAGCCCGAGCCCGGCGGCCGTCGCGGCCAGGTGGACGTGCTGGAGCAGACGGCCGCCATCGAGGCGGCTGCGGGAATCGGAGACGTCGTCGACACGGATGATCCCGTAGGCGCGGGCCGTGGCCGTGTGGACCTCGCGGGTGCTCTTGACCCAGAAGGAGTCGGAGGACTCGCGCGACTGGGCGGGCAGGATCTTGGCCGCAGCCAGCATGGCGTCGCTCAGGCCCTGGCAGTCCAGGGTCAGCCCGTCGCGGTGGGCGTCGATCTGCGAGCGGTCATTGCGCATCCAGGCGAAGGAGTCCGCCGACATCTCGGCGTCGTCGGCGATCGCCCGGGTGGCCTCCACGTACAGGTCGCCCAGGGCCGCCACGGCGGAGGCCTCGGTCACCCAGGCGATCCGGGCGCCCAGTGGGGCGGCATCGGTCAGCGAGTCGAGCGTGGCCCGCTCCGGGGTGCGGGCGGTGAAGGGACCGCGGTACGTGTGGCGCCGCGGGATCGCCGCGGCCAGCTCCTGCTCCCGAGAGGTCGGCGAGCCGGCGTCGGTGATGGAGATGCGAGCGACGTGGTCGGACTGCTCGGAGCCGCCGCCGGGCCAGGGCTCAACCTGTGCCTGTTTGCCCCGGGCGCGGGCGGCGACCTCGATGGAGTAGAGGGCGCAGCCGAAGCCGGCGGTGCGCTCGCGGCCGTCCGGGTCGCACAGCGGCGTGACGCGGCCGGGATCGGCGTGCAGGTCGATGCGGCCGGTGGAAGCGTCGGGGCCGTCGGCGTTGTCGATGGAGAAGAGCCAGGGCTGGATGTTGTGCGGGTTGGCCGCCAGTGTGGCGGCCGCGACGATCCCCTGCAGGCCGGGACTGGCCGGCGTCCACTGCCGCCAGAGCTCATAGGGCGCTCCGCGGCCGGCGTTCCAGACACCGTTGGTGGCCCCGCGTACGGCGATTCCGGTCGCTCCGGTGGCCAGGGCCGCACCGCCGATGCCGGCGGCCTTGAGCGCTGTGCGCCGGGAGAGGCGACGATCTTCGCGCGGCTGCTGGTCGGAGTGCTCGGGGACCGCGTCGGAGGCGCCGAGCCGGGTGCTGTCGGTGCTGGGGGCGGCCTGGTCGGCGGGGTTGGTCGGTGGAGTCATGCTCGGTCTCCGTCGTCGGCATTGGCGGGCAGGTGCAGGGTGCGGCGACCGGTCTCGGTCAGGTGCGGCTCGATGATGGCGCGGCCGTAGCGCTGGGAGTCGACCCGGGCGTCGTCGACGGCCTCGGCGAAGGGCTGGGCGGTCTCGGAGACGAGCCAGAGCATGCTGACGAGGTCGCGAATGGTGGTCGGTGCGGCCGGCGGTCGCAGGAGCCCGGCGTCGATGATGCGCTCGACGATGCCGACGAGCTCGTCGCGACGAGCGGTGTAGCTGCGGCGGTAGGCCTCGGCCAGGGCCGGGTCGGTGTGGAGCAGGGGGAAGAGGTCGCGCAGGAAGAAGGCGTAGGCCGGATCGGGCTGCTGAGTCTGGGTGGCGCGGTCCCAGAGCGTGCGCAGGGCGCCGGCCGGCTCGCCCACCTGCTCGGCGGGGATACGCATGCGCTCGGACCAGTCGTCGAACAGGGCGCGGACGATCTCCGCCTTGGAGCGGAACCAGTAGTACAGGTTCCCCGGGCTGATACCGGCCCTCGCGGCGATCTGGTTGGTGGTGACCGGATCGATGCCGTGCTGGGCGAACAGGTGGCGGGCGGCGTCCAGGATCTCGGTGCGTCGTCGGGCGGTGCGTTGGGGGGATCGCGGGGGCCTCGGGGGGTCGGGAGCTGCGGAAGGTCGAGGGGCGTCGTCAGTCATGGCGTCACTGTAGACCTTGTTAGAGTAAAAACTCTAACAAGTGTCGAGGAGTGTCCCACTGGTATCCATATGGGTGGGTGCCTGCAGTTCCCATACGGATCGCGACGTGCCACAATGAGAGGGAGCCACCCGGTGGCGACCGGATGGCTCCCGAAGGGGCATCAGCCCTTGAGGAGCTGAATCAAGCTGACAAGAGCTCCGACGGCGGCTGCGAGGGCGCTAACCATCTCGCACCACGTCGGGGCTCTGTACTGTCCGGCGTCCTTCGGTGCTGTGTG
This sequence comes from Actinomyces sp. ZJ308, assembly GCF_011752065.1. GTDB lineage: Bacteria > Actinomycetota > Actinomycetes > Actinomycetales > Actinomycetaceae > Actinomyces. The sequence continues at coordinate 13,922 of NZ_JAAIJY010000006.1, read as the reverse complement.
CCGAGGGCGGTACCTTCTGCACATCCCCTTCACCTCCTCTCGGTGGGTCGACACCCTGCTGAATCAAGCAGGTGTCAGGGGTGACCCGCCGTGGAAGGCGTCTTTACTATGGCACGCCCCGGCGACACGTATCCGTGTCCGGGTCAGACCTGGCTCCGGGCTTAGCGGGTGGGGCAGGCGGCTACCCTGGCGTCGTGTCCGTGCTCCAGCCCGTCCTCGACGTCCTCGCGCAGGCGCCGATCCTCACCGTCTTCCTCGTCATCGGCCTGGGGACCGCCGTCGGGCAGATCCCGCTCGGGCCGATCCGCTTTGGGGCCGCCGGGGCGCTCTTCGTGGGACTGGCGGTCGGGGCCCTCGACCCCCGCCTGGGCGCGAACCTCACCCTGCTGCGCAGCCTGGGCCTGGCGCTGTTCTGCTACACCGTGGGCCTGGCCGCCGGCAACACCTTCTTCCGCGACCTGCGCAGACAGCTGCCGCTCATGGCCCTGTGCGTCCTCGCCCTCGTCCTGGCCGGCGGGGCCGGCGGCCTCTTCTCCCGCCTGACCGGCGTGAGCCCGGCCATGGACTCCGGCGCCTACGCCGGCGCGCTGACCTCACCGGTGCTCGATGCCGCCATCGAGGCGGCCGGAACCCAGGAGCCCGCCGTCGGCTACGCCCTGGCCTATCCCGTGGGCGTCGCCGTCGCCATCCTCATCGTGGCCGGGGTCGTGGGCCGGTCCTGGCCCGGGCGGCGCGACCCGCGCCCCGCCAGCGCCGACGGCATCACCGCCACCAGCGTCTACCTGCTCCAGCACGTGGCCCTCGGCGAGATGGAGGCCTTCAAGGAGGGGCGCATCCGCATCTCCTACCTCGAGCGCGACGGGCACACCCGCGTCGTCGCCCCCGGCGAGGAGCTGCTGCCCGGGGACAAGGTCGTCATCGTCGGGGCGCCGGCCGCCGTCGAGGCCGCCGTGCACGACCTGGGCACCGGGCTCAACAAGTGCCTGGCCCAGGACCGCAGCGTCGTCGACTTCCGGCGCCTGACCGTCTCCTCGATGCGCGTGGCCGGACGCACCATCGCCGAGGTGGACATGCCCGGGCGCTTCCAGGGCGTCATCACCCGCGTCAAGCGCGGTGACCTGGACCTGCTGGCCCGCGAGGACCTCGTCCTGGAGCTCGGTGACCGGGTGCTGGCGGTCGTGCCCAGCGACGAGCTGGAGAGGGCCGCCGACTGGTTCGGCGACTCCGAGCGCTCCATCGCCCAGATCGACGCCTTCTCCGTGGGCGTCGGCATGGCACTGGGCGTGCTGGTGGGACTGGTCGCGATCCCGCTGCCCGGCGGTATCACCCTGCGGCTCGGGGTGGCGGCCGGGCCGCTCGTCGTCGGCATGGTCCTGGGGCGGGTGGGGCGCACCGGTCCCTTCCTGTGGGGGCTGCCGCACGCCGCCAACGCCACCATCCGCCAGCTGGGGCTGCTGTTCTTCCTGGCCGCTATCGGCCTGGCCTCCGGGCCCGACTTCGCGGCCTCGGCCTTCTCGACGACGGGGCTCAAGGTGGGGGTGCTCGCCGCGCTCATCGTGGCGGTCAACGCGATCGTCCTGCTGGCCGGGGCACGCTGGGCCGGGGTGTCCGCGCAGCGCGCCGCCGGGGGCCTGGCCGGGCTCGTCGGTCAGCCCGCGATCCTCGCCTTCGCCCTGTCCAAGCGCGACGACGAGCGCATCGAGGCCGGCTACGCCACGCTGTTCGCCCTGGCCATCGTCGTCAAGATCGTCATGGTCCAAGTGCTCGTGGCCGTCTAGTCCCCAGCCACAAACTTCAACAAAAAATTCATACGCGACACGGCTCCGCGTCGCGTATGAATTTTTTGTCGAAGTTGAGGCCGACGTCGTCGGGACAGCGGGGCTCAGGCGGCGGCGTCGCGCTCGGCGAAGACCTCACGAGCCACGAAGGTGGCGTTGAGCGCTCGCGGGAAGCCGGCGTAGACCGAGGCGTGCAGGATCGCCTCGATGACCTCCTCACGGGTCAGGCCCACGTTGAGGGCGGCCCCGATGTGGATCCGCAGCTGCGGCTCGCAGCCGCCCAGGGCCGTGAGCACGCCGATGGTGACGAGCTGGCGGCTGCGCGGGTCCAGGCCGGGGCGGGCGTAGACGTCCCCGAAGCCGAAGGCCGCGATGTGGTGGCCGAGCGCCGGGCTGATGTCGGCCAGGGAGTCGATGACGGCCTGGGCCGCCTCGCCGTCGACCGCGCGGGCGACCTCCAGGCCGCGCTCGCGCCGGGTCAGGTTCTCGGGGCTGTCGACGTCGTACTGGGGGTGGACGGGCGCAGTGGTCATGATGGGTTCTCCTTGCTGGTGTCAGCGTTGATGATGTTGGTGGTGATGGGTTTGGTTGCCGGAGGTGCTGCGGAGCCGGTCTACGGAGCCCGCCGCCGGGGCCCGCTGACGACGCCGGCGCCGGGACGGCTGCCGGAGCCCTGCCGAGTCATGGGGCCTGGCGGGTGCCGGGTGCGTCGTCGTCGGCATCCTTCGCGGCCGCCTGCTCCTCCAGCTGGCGGGTGTAGCCGGCGATCTTGTACTCGGTGGCCTCCAGCGCGAGCCGCAGCTCGTCGATTCGGCCGCGCAGCGCCTCGCGGTGCTCGGTGAGCATGGCCAGGCGCTCGGGCACCGTGTCCCGACCGGCCTCGACCATGTCGACATAGCGCCGCAGGTCGTGGATCGTCATGCCCGAGGTCCGCATCCGGGTGAGGAAGGCCAGGCGGCGCACGGCCGCGGCGTCGTAGCGACGGTGCCCGGAGGTGGAGCGCCCCACACGCACGAGCCCGATCCGCTCGTAGTAGCGCAGGGTGTGGGCGCTGACGCCCAGGCGGTCGGCGGTGGTCGCGATGTCCCATCCGGCCGCATCGGGCCAGGGGTCCGGTCCGACGTCGTCGCTGGGCGGGACGGAGGCGAGCCGGAGCGCCTGGCGGAGCCGGGCGCCGTCGGACTCGCTGTTCGGAGGGCTCGTGGTGGTCATGACGTCGACCGTAGGGCTTCGAGCGCGCTCGAAGGCAAGAGCTGCCGAAGTGGCGGCCCGGGCGACGCCGCGGGGTTAGCCTGGCCGCATGCTTCTCGCCTTCTCCGTGTCCCCGACCACCACTGATGCGCCCGACGGCTCGGTCTCCGAGGCGGTGGCCCGGGCCGTGCGCGTGGTGCGCGACTCCGGCCTGCCCCATGAGACGACGTCGATGTTCACCACGATCGAGGGCGAGTGGGACGAGTGCATGGACGTGGTCAAGCGGGCCTGCGAGGCGGTCGCCGAGGTGAGCCCGCGCGTGGCGCTCGTCCTCAAGGCCGACATCCGCCCCGGCTGGACCGGCCAGATGACCGCGAAGGTCGAGCGCGTCGAGGCCCGCCTGCGACAGGTCGACCGAGCCGACTGAGTGGCGCCAAGGCAGGCTGATCCTTCTTCAGATGGCTGGCCCAGTCGGGTTCAGGGGCGAAGCTCGTGCAGTGGGAATGTGATCGTGCCATCCGGCAGGGTCGCCTTGAAACCTGTCCCGGTGATCACTGCCTTGAATGCGGGAGGTGCCATGTCGATCTGGGCGATGGCTGAGGCCAGGCTCTGGGCTCCGCGCTGTACCTGCCCGCCACCGATCTTGACCTCAATGGCGGCCCAGGTTCCATTGGGCATGGTGATGACCGCGTCGATCTCGTGTCCGTTGGAGTCGCGATAGTGGTAGAGGTGTCCTCCCAAGGCCTCGGTGTAGACCAGCAGGTCATGGATGACCGCGGACTCGAACAGAAAACCGAGCGTCTCGAGATCTGCGCCGAGGCGGGCGGCGTCGGCATGCAATGCGGCCGCGGCCAGCGCCGGGTCGGCCAGGTGGTACTTGGGTGAACGACGCAGGCGGGCCTTGGAGCGCAGGGAGACCGCCCAGGGCTGGATCGTCTCAAGGATGAAGACGCGCTCCAACAGTTCGAGCAGCTTGGCGACAGTGGCCTCCGACGGTGCGGGTAGCGTTCGCGATATGTCCTGACGCAGGGTCGACTGGGAGACGTCGCTTGCGGTGGAGCGGGCTAGTGACGTGATGAGCTGCTCGATGACTGCGGGCTCGGAGCGCAGGTTCGCAAGTCGGTTGAGGTCTGTGGTTGCGATGTCCTTGATGTAGCTCTCCATGCTGCGTGCCCCGATGTCTGATGGAGCGTTCAGCAGACCGGGGAATCCGGGGCGCAGGATGCCGCGGATGATCTCGTCGAGCGGAGCCGTGGACATGGACGACGACGGGCGGGCCCCGTCGAGCAGCGCGTGCAGCGAGACGCCGTCGTCGTTGAGACGGTTGTCCTTCTCCGCCCAGGTCATGGTGCGCTGACGGACTCGGATGAACCGTGTCGCACCGGTGTGCCGGATGGGGTCGGCGGCCGGTACGGCCGAGCCGGTGAGGATGAAGCGCCCGTGCTCGGCGGAGAAGTCGACCTCTCTGCGTGCGAGGTTCCAGATCTGGGGAATGAGCTGCCACTCGTCAAGGAGGCGCGGGCTGGCTCCGGCCAGTAGTACGCGCGGGTCGATCTCGGCAGCCGTTTGTGCCTCGGGGGTGTCGAGCAGGGCGTAGGAGGACGCGTGCGCCAACCCCGTCATCGTCTTGCCGCAGCCGCGAGGGCCTTCGAGGATGGCCGCCCCGGTCGACTCCAGGACGCGGGTCATCAGTGGATCGATGGCGCGCGGCAGGTAGCTGGTTCCCGTGACCTCAGCGGTGTCCATGACGTCAGTCTAGGTGAAGTGAGGAACTTGCAGGGAGTCTAGTAGGGAATTTGCAGGTGCTGTAGTGAGGAGTTTGCAGGACTTGAAGTGGGGGATCTGCAGAATCGAGGCCGTCAGTTGCCCGACGTCGGCCTTCGTTCCGCGGGAGGGCGAAGGGCGGTGACGCGCAGGGCGGTCAGGCCAGCAGGTCCTCCCACCAGGCGCTGAAGGTGGGGCAGCGCGCGAGGATGGCGCCGAGCCCCGCCTCGGCGATGAGGAGAGGGCCGGTGACGGTCTTCATGTAGCGGGGGTCAGCCGCTTCCAGGCGCTTGGACGGGGCGGTGCCGGGACCGCTGTTGACCTGTTCGGGTCCGCCGGCGGAGACGATGGCCTGTCGTAAGTCGGTCAGCCCCTGACGTGGAAGCAGGCCATCACCCTGTCCGGCGTCGATGGCTGCGAGAACAAGAGCCTCGATCTCATGGAGGACGACGAGCGGACGGAACCGTGGGTCGGGGTACTCGCCTCGAAGGGCATCGATCAGCGCCGGCTGCCGACCAGAGCTGGAGTCGCCGGTGTGACTCGCTGGGTCGGTGTTCCTGCCGGGAGCGCCCCGAGGGTACTGGTAGTAGTCGAGCAGCAGGCCGACGCGGTACCAGTGGGATGCCTTGAGCAGGGCGCGGATCCTCGCGTCGTAGTGCTTCCAGTGCCCGCCGCCTCGGTGCGCGCCGGTAGGGGTGGATGAGGTGGTGACGACGACCGGGGTCAGACAGATTCCGCGAGACGAGGCGGCGTCGCACAGCACATTGTTGACGACTACCTCCTCCGTCTGCCCCTCAACGAGGACGGCCACCTGTTTCATGGGTTGATGTCTTCGCGAGCGGGACGGCCTCCGAGAAGATTCATCTCCCACAGTGAGCCGGTGGAGTAGTCCTCCAGGAAGCCCTCCAGGGCCTCACGGTCGGGGCGGGTGGCCTGCGTGGAGCCGTCGACCCGGTCCAGGACGACGATCTCTTCCAGGTCGAAGTGGGACAGCAGCGGCACTGACTGGGTGGCCAGGATGACCTTGCGCCCGTTCCGCCCCGCGACGCGGGCCATCTCCGCAAGGAGCCCGATGGCCGACGGGTGGAGCCCGAGCTCCGGCTCGTCCAGAACCACGGTGGCGGGCAGGTCCGGCCCCAGGAGAAGCGTGGCCAGGCAGATGAAGCGCAGCGTTCCGTCACTGGCCTCGCGGGCGAGGAAGGTGCGGTCAAGCCCTCGTTGCTTCCAACGTAACCGGATCCGTTCCGATGGATCTGGTCTGAGCACGAAGTCGTCGAAAAAAGGGGCTGCGCGTTGAACGGCGGAGACGATCTGCCGGTAGTTCTCGGGATACTCCTGACGAACCCTGAGAAGGTAGGCGGCGATATTCTCGGCGTCCGACCGCAGAGCCAGATCGTCTCCGACCGTGGACCATCCCTTGACCGGAGCATTGTCGGATACGTCGTCGAAGTGGAAGACGCGGCAGCCTTCGAGGATAGGGCGCACGTACCTGGCGAAATTCCTGAGTTTTCCTGGGTTCTGGGACTCGACAATACGACGTACCCGGCTTTGAGTGCCGAAACCAAGATCTTCGTCGTAAGGGCGCTGCCACTGGCGTCCTGCCTGAAAAAGCAGCTGTTCATGAAGCTCCGCCTGTCCGGAGCCGCTTATCTCGTCTGGCGTGAGCGCCACCTGATAGCCATTTCGTTTGTCCTCGGCGTTGAACTCGGACAAAAGTGTGATGAGAATGCGCTCGGCTGTTCCCTCATCGTCTTGGAAGAAAAGGTTGCTCACGCCTCCGTGCCGACGCAGGTACTCCTGGAAGGAGTCGTCCCAAATCCGCGAGACCAGCTCAAGTGCGCTGACCAGATTCGACTTGCCGGAGCCGTTGGCGCCGATGAGCACGGTGACATCCGTGGTCAGGTCCAGCTCGACGTGACGAATCGACCTGAATCCCTCGACGGTAAGGCGGCCCAGCACGGCAGTCATACGCCGAGCCTAGCCAACAAGGGCTGTGTGCGCTAACGACCCGTCTCAAAGGGGAGATGGCCGGTGGCCCCGGCGCTGGGAGTTGATTTCGGGAGCTGCGGTGGCCTGAGCTGACCTGAGCCGTGCGGAGGCAGGGTGCCCTGACCCGCGAATGGGCCGAGTCGAGATGGTTGGCGCGCGAGGTGTCTAGAAAGAGGCTCAGGCCAGGAGCGCCAGGACGACCGCGGCGCTGCGGGCGGCGGCCTCCTCGGCGGCGATGTGGAAGTCCTGGCCCGCCTCGGGGCCGCACAGGTCGGACACGCCGCGCACCGAGAGGAACGGGACTCCGGCGCTCGCGGCCACCTGCGCCAGCGCCGTCGACTCCATGTCCGTGCTCAGCGCGGCGGGGAAGACCTCGCGGGTGTCGGCCACGTTCGCGGCCGTGACGAAGGAGTTGCCGGCCAGCATCTGACCCACGCGCAGTCGGGCCGTTCCCGATGACTCCGTGGCGCCGCGCAGGGCCGCCGGGCCCACCTGCTCCAGGCGCGCCAGAAGGTCCGGATCCCCGGAGAAGGTCTCCGGCTGGCCCGGGGTCTGCCCGCGGACGTAGCCGAAGGCGGTGGCGTCGGCGTCGGTGTAGGCCAGGTTCGCCGAGGCGCACACGTCCCCGACCTCGACCTGTCGGCCGAGCCCGCCGGTGGTTCCCGCCGAGACGATGGCGCTGGGGTGGGTCTGAGCCAGGACCGCAGCCAGGGCGCCGGCGGCCGCCACCAGACCGATCCCGCTGCGCAGCAGGATGAGCTCGCGCTCGACGCCGGGCAGCTGGAGGGACCATGCCTGCGCGGGGCCGAGGAGGATCGGCGGGTTGGCCCCGGCGCGCTCGGGCAGGGCGTTCAGGAAGGGCTGGGCCTCCTCGGCCATGGCGCAGGAGACGATGACGGGTGCAGCACTGGTGCGACTCACGCGCCGAGCCTACAGAGCGCGCCCAAGGCCTGAAAGTGTCCGAATGGGACGACCTTGACAACCGCTGGCGCCAGGTATCTAAAGGTAATAAAGCGTTGACCCGCGCCGCCCGTTGGCACGGGTGCTCATTGGCGGGGACGTTCTGCGCGGCCGGGTGCCCACCGACCTCCGACGGGGACATCTCACGCGGACGGGGACGAAAATCCTGCACCCGTACGCGTGAGATGTCCCCGCCCGCACGGAACGGTCCCCGCCGGCGTCGAATGTCCCCGGCTGCGCGAGGTGGCCAGTCGGCCAGGCGGTCAGTCGATGCCCTCGGCGCCCTCGTCCTTGCGGGACGCCGTGGCGGCGGTGACGGCCGCGGCCGGATTGATGGGCAGCGCCCGGCGCGACTGGTCGCGGCGCAGCAGGAAGTTGCCCAGCCGGATCGGCCAGGCCACGTGGTTGATCCGCGGCCAGCGCAGCATCACGTAGTCGACGGCGTCGTCCACCTCCAGGCGCCGCGTCGAGTTGCCGACCCGCACCCACAGCGCCGCCCCGTCGCGCCCCTTGACCGGCTTGAGGTAAACCGGCAGTGGGGACGGTGGAGCGGTGACCCGGCACACCTCGGCGGTCCCGTCCGGCGTGGGCGCGAAGTCCACCTGCGGCAGCGCCGCCGCGTTCGTCCCCATGCGCGTGCGCTACATGCCGCGCAGCCACAGCTCGAAGCGGTCGGCGTCGGGCTGCTTGAGAGTGGAGTAGTCCGGGCCCAGGCCGATGAGGGAGCCGGTGTCGTCCACCCCGAGCAGGAGCGTGCCGCCCGCGGAGTTCATGAAGGCCGCCACCGTCTTGGCCACCACCTCCTCCATCGCCTCATCGCGCTTGTCCGTGCGCAGGTTCCACCGGGCCGAGGACTTGAACTCCAGGCGGTCGGACTCGCCCATCTGGGCGACCTCCGCGATCGGCAGGAGCGTGCGGCGATGCTGGAGCCGCGCCAGCGCCGCGGAGGTCACGATGAGCACAAGGCCTGCCACGCCGCAGGAGGTCACCAGCATCTTGACTGAGAACAGGTCGTCCTCCTCGAAGAGCCAGCCCGACAGCAGCAGCCCCAGCCACAGCCCGATGAGCGCGATGAGAGTGGCCGCCGCGTCCGAGACGGAGACCCGCCCGCGCAGCAGATAGCGCGTCACCCTCCCCACCAGGTAGGCCAGCAGGAGCAGCAGCGGCTGAGCGATGACCCACCAGATGAGGACGGGGTTGGCGGGATTGGTGATGGTGACGGTCTCGATGCTCTCCACGGACTTCAGGGCTCTCTACGGGTCGGTGCCTCGCGGTTTAGGCAGGGCGGCGGGTGGATGCAGGCGGGTGCGCCTCAGGATACGGTCGGCGTCGGACCGGACCCGACGGCGAGGTCCGACGACGGGGTCGGCACCGGTCCCTGACTTTGCCGGTACCGGGGTTGCCGGGTCGTTAGGGCCGTGTCGGATGTCGACCGAAGCCAGGCGGGGACATGTCACGCGTGCGGGGACGGGATTCCTGTCCCCGCACGCGTAGACCGCACCTGGCGGCGTCGAATGTCCCCGGCGACCAGGAGGGCGGCCGACGTAGCCCGCCTGCTCAGGCCATGACCCGCGTCCACTCCTCGCGCGCGGCCAGGAACCCCCGCACCGCCTCCTGGGCGGCGGTCAGCGAGTGGTTCGCCCCCCAGCCGCACTGGACCTCGTTGGCCGCCGGAACCTCCTGGGCCTCGAGGATGTCGCCGAAGGCGGCCTCCAGCAGCGGCAGGAACTCCTCGGTCTCCACCCCCAGCATCAGGGCGTAGAAGCCGGTCTGGCAGCCCATGGGGGAGAAGTCGATGAGCCGGTCGGTGTGATTGCGCATGAGCTCGGCGCTCAGGTGCTCGATGGAGTGCACGGCCTCCATCTCCAGGTGCTCGCGGTTGGGCTGGCAGAAACGCACGTCGTACTTGACGAGCACGTCCCCGCCGGGCAGCTCCTTGCGGTCGGCCACGCGCACGTAGGGCGCGGCCACCTTGGTGTGGTCCAGGTTGAAGGACTCGACGTTCATCCTCGGCGTGCTCTGCTCACTCGTGTCGCTCATGGGTCCAGCCTACGGCGCGGGTTCGGGGCAGGATGGGGTCATGACTTCACTGGCGCGCATCGTCGCGGGGGCCGACGCCGCCCCCACCCTAGTCCTTCTCCACGGAATCACAGGTTCGGCCGTCTCCCTGGCCGAGGCCATCGACCACTGGGTGGGAGGCGGTTACCGGGTGGTCGCGGTCGACGCCCGCGGGCACGGCCTGTCCCCGCGCTGGGAGCCGGCCCAGCTCGAACGGGCCGGGGAGGTGCTCGTGGAGGACCTCATCGCCGTCCTGGAGGGCCTGGCCACCGACTCGCGCGGTCGGGCCGCCCTGGGGCTGGCGGCGCCGCCCGCTCCGGTCGTCATCGGCCACTCGATGGGCGCGGCCACCGCCATGGTCGCCGCCGGGCGCCGCCCCGACCTGGTCACCGGCGTCGTCCTGGAGGACCCGGCCCGCTTCGGCACCCGCAGCCCGTGCGAGCTCCTGGCCCGCGGCGCCGCCCGGGAACGGGCCCGCGCCGCCGAGGTCGCCGACCTGCCCGCCGCCGTCGGCCGTGCCCTGGAGACCATGCCCGACGTCGAGGCCCTCCCGGGCGTGTGGGCCTCCCAGCGCACCGACCCGGGCCTGCTGCTGGCCGGCGTCGTCACCCCCGAGGTCCGCTGGGAGGAGGCGATGGCGGCGCTCGACGTCCCCGCGCTGCTCCTGACCGGCGACCGGCCCGGCAGCGCGCGCGTGGGCCGCGAGGGTCTGGCCACCGCCGCCGGCAACCCCCGGATCACCCCGGTCCTCGTCCCCGACGCCGGCCACCAGGTGCGCCGCAGCGACCCGGAGGCCTTCTACCGCACCGTCGACGCCTGGCTCACCGAGGTCCTGCCTGTGGGCTGAGCGTAGGCCGGCCATAGGTCCTGCTGCGAGAGCAGATGAGGCATCGGCGTGTTCGTAGGGTAGCTCGCGCGGTCGTACCCTCTACCGCTCCGACCGCGCGACCTATGGTACGACCGCGACGGGGCACACGTGGTCGGCCGCGGGAGAGACGGAGAACTCCGGCGGCGCGCAGGGGCCGCGCCGCCGCTCAGCCGCGCGCCCGTGGGAGGATGCGGGCATGGCAGCTGTGTCGGAAAAAGCCCGGAAGGCCTCCGTCCCCGTCCCCGGGGAGCGCACGCAGGGGGAGACCATCGCCTACCTCCTGGCGGCGCTGACGATCGGATCGGTCGGGCTCTACCTCATCAAGGACCTCTTCGCCCCGGCCTTCTTCGCCCTGACCCTCGTGGTGACGGTCCGGCCGCTGGTGTCCTGGATGACGCGCCGTCACGTGCCGCGCGTGCTCGCGGCGACGGCGGCGATCCTGCTCATCTTCGCCTTCGTCGTCCTACTGTTCGCGGCTCTGGCCGTCGCGGTCGCCCAGCTCGTCGACACCCTCCCGCAGTACGCCCCCAAGTTCCAGGCGATCTGGCAGCAGGCCGAGGCCCGGCTCAACAGTATGGGCGTCGACCAGTCCACGGTGCTCAGGCAGGTCACCGACGTCCTGGACACCTCCCGGCTCGTCATGGTGGCGCAGACGATCCTGGGGCAGCTGACCTCGGCCGGCGCGATGCTCGGCGTCATGGCGATGGTGGTCGTCTTCCTCATGTTCGACACCGCCAAGATCGAGATCCGCACGGCTGCTCTGAACGTCCTCAAGCCGGGGATGGCCACCGCCCTCGTCTCCTTCTGCGAGGCGGTGCGCTCCTACTGGATGGTCTCGACGGTCTTCGGTCTCATCGTGGCCGTCATCAACGTCCTGACCCTGTGGTACCTGGACGTGCCGATGGCGGTCACCTGGGGCGTGGTCTCCTTCATCACCAACTACATCCCGAACATCGGGTTCGTCCTGGGCGTGGTGCCGCCGGCGATCCTGGGGCTGGTGGACTCCGGCCCCTGGACGGCGCTGTGGGTGGTCCTGTCCTACGTGGCGGCCAACTTCGTCATCCAGTCCCTCATCCAGCCCAAGTTCACCGGGGACGCGGTGGGGCTCAACACGACGACGACGTTCCTGTGCCTGCTGTTCTGGTCCACCGTCATCGGGGCGCTGGGGACGATCCTGGCGGTGCCGCTGACCCTGTTCGTCAAGGCCCTCCTCATCGACTCCGACCCGCGCTCGCGCTGGGTGGGCATCTTCCTGTCCGCCGGAGACTCGCCCGTACGCGACCCCGATGAGCTCGACGAGGACGTGCTCGACGAGCTCGACCTCGACGGCGACGGCGTCGGAGCGGATGACCCCGACCACGGCCGCCCCGCCGTCGAGCAGGGCGCCGAGAAGGCCGGCGACTCCAAGAAGGAGGCCGCGAAGAAGGCCGACGACGCCGGCAACGCTGACGGCCCCGCGCCTACCGGCAGCCACCGACGCACCCAGGAGGACTGACCGCCGCAGGACCCACCGGTCGCCGTCGGCGAATCGGCGACTGCGTTCCTCCACGAGGACTGCGTTCTCCCGCAGATGACTGAGGTCCGTCCCCAGTCATCTGCGAGAGAACGCAGTCCCGGCGGGAGAAGTACGTCCTCGATCCCGGCCGGCGCACTAGCGGGTCGATCCGGTCTCTTCCCAGGCTCGAAGGGCTTCCACGATGATCTCAGCGCTTGTTCTGCTGGTGGGACTCATAGCGGGACCGCCTCGGAGATGATCCGATCTCGCATGGTTGGGCGGATATTGGTGTCGGGCACCGGGTCGACGTCGGTGCCGAGGATCGTCCCCGGCTCGATCTCCAGCCCGGCCAGATCCATGAGTCCGAAAGGCTGGTCCATGTGGAAGAGCAGGTCGACGTCGGACTCCTCGGACTCAGCCCTCGGCGCGGCCCTGGCGCCAGTAGCCCATGAAGGCCACCGAGCGCCGGTCGATGCCGCGCTCACTGACCAGGTGGCGGCGCATCGTGCGTACCGCGGCCGCCTCCCCGGCGAGCCAGGCGTACAGGCTCGTGCGCTTGAGCGCGTCCCCGCCCTTGGCGTGGCGCGGCACGTCCCACAGCAGCTCGCGGTCGACGTCGATCTCCTCCACCTCCTGGGGCACCCCCACCGGGCACAGCTCCGCCGCGGCCCGGCGCACGCCCTCGATGAGCACCTCCCCGTGCGCACGCCCCCCGCGCCCGGCCACCCGCACCTCGATCCCGGGATGCTCGGGCAGGTAGGCGGCATCGGCCTTTCCGGGCATCTCGACGACGGCGATGCCCTGGGCGCCGGCCGGCAGGTCCTCCAGGATCCGGGCGATCGCCGGCGCCGCTGTCTCATCCCCGCCCAGGAGGAAGCGCTCGGTCACCCGCGGCGGCACGAAGTCCACGCCCCCGGACTCACCGTCCCACTGGCGGTTCGGGCCCAGCAGCACCGCCGGGGTGCCGGGCTTAGCGGTGTGGATCCAGCGCGAGGCCGGCCCCAGCGGATCGTGCACCACCATGTCCACATCCACCTCGGCCCGGGTGCCGGTCGCGCCGCCGGGAACCGGGGCGTCGTAGCGCACCGAGCGGGTCGTGTAGGTGCGGATCGGGCACCGGTGCTCCTCGGGCAGTCTCAGCAGCCGGCCGTACCAGTCCTCGCCGTCGGGCAGCTGCTCGTAGCCCGACGACGGCGCCGGCAGCACCAGCTTGATCCGCTGGTCCCAGCCCGGGTCGGCGAAGTGCGCCAGCTCCTCCCCGACGAAGGTGAAGCGCCGCATGGAGGGCGTCATGTCACGGATCGCCGCCACGGTGTGGGCTGCTGGGTGTTTTTCGGACACTGCTTGTTTGGTGTTTCAGGCTGCCTTGGTTAGGCCCAGGAATTCTTGCTCGACCTCGTTAGGTGTGCGGTATCCCAGGGCTGAGTGAAGGCGCACATGATTGTATCTCAGCTCGATCCACGAGGCAATATCGTTGATCGCCTTCTGTCTCGTGGGGTACACCATTCTATGCACTCTCTCATTCTTGAGCGTGGCATTGAAGGATTCCGCCCACGCATTGTCCCAACACACCCCCGTACGACCCACGGACGGCCGGATACCATAGGACTTCAGGTGGTCCAGAAACTTCTGAGACGTGTACTGACTGCCCCGGTCGGAGTGAAAGACTGTCGCACCTTTCTCAACCGGACAGCGCCTGACCGCCATATCGATGGCCTCACACACCAGCGAGGTGCGCACATGGCTCGGCCATCGCATACCCCACGACCTTCTTGGTGCAGCAGTCCAGAACCGTAGCAAGATAGACGAACCCGGCCCA
>NZ_JAAIJY010000072.1 GCF_011752065.1 Actinomyces sp. ZJ308 | reverse complement strand
GGTGTACCCCACGAGACAGAAGGCGATCAACGATATTGCCTCGTGGATCGAGCTGAGATACAATCATGTGCGCCTTCACTCAGCCCTGGGATACCGCACACCTAACGAGGTCGAGCAAGAATTCCTGAGCCTAACCAAGGCAGCCTGAAACACCAAACAAGCAGTGTCCGAAAAACACCCAGCAGCCCAGTCATCGTGATGACTCCGTTCGAGTGGGTTGTAGGAGATTCCTCGAAGGATCACACGGTGACCGCGCTGCCACCAACAGCAGCCCAACCACCGCGCTACACCACACTACGGGGCACTACCCCTCGGGCCTGTGTCCGGTCGGCTGAACGTCCTGCATCGCTGTCATGACTTCAGGCTGCCCACCGCACAGCGATCTGTCGATGACATAGATGTGATGACAGCGATGTCGCAGTAGCATTGACATCATGGAGCTTCAGCAGATGCGTTATGCCGTGGCCATCGCCGAGGAGAGGAGCTTCACGCGTGCGGCTGAGCGGTGCTTCGTGGTGCAGTCGGCTCTGAGCCGGCAGATCAAGGCGTTGGAGAGTGAGCTGGGGGTCGCGGTGTTTGCGCGGACCAGCCGGAAGGTGGAGGTGACTCCCGCCGGGGAGGCGTTTCTGGCTCAGGCGCGAGCGTGCCTGGCGGCGGCCGAACGCGCCGCAGTGGACGCCGCTGCCGCGCAGGGCGCGGTGAGGGGCACGCTGAGGGTGGGGGTGATTCCGACGGTGACGGCCGTGGATGTCGCTGTAACCCTGGGCGCCTTTCACCGCCGGTACCCGGATGTTCGGGTACTTGTTCGTAGTGGTGGAAGCGACCACTTCCTGGAGCGGATCGCCGCTGGACGGCTCGATGCGGCCTTCCTCGGGCTGGCTGAAGCGGTGACACCTGAGGGCGTCAGGACGCAGGAGCTCGTCCGGGAACGGCTGGTTGCGGTCCTGCCTGCGAATCACCGGCTGGCCGGCCGACGTCGTATTCGCCTTGAGGACCTCGTTGACGATCCCTTCGTGGACTTTCCCGCCGGGTCGTCGGGACGTGAGCAGTCGGATCTGGCCTTCCGAGAAGCCGGCCTTCGGCGTGAGGTCGGCTTCGAGGTGACCGACGCTGAGCTGTTGACTGGCTTGGTGAGGCGAGGCCTGGCCGTTGGGTTGCTGGCGCCCAGCGTTGTTCAGAGGGTGCGAGGGTGTGCTTTCGTGGATGTGAATCGCCCCGGGTTTGATGGAGGCAGTGATGACACGGAAGGATCACTGTCATGGGACAGAAGAAGTACCCCGATGAGCTGCGCGAGCGAGCCACGAGGATGACCTTGGAGGCACTGGCCGACCCGGCGCGG
>NZ_JAAIJY010000071.1 GCF_011752065.1 Actinomyces sp. ZJ308 | reverse complement strand
CACGCAGCCAGGACTCAAGCACCTCCAGGTCACCCTCACGCACAACCAGTCCAGGAGCAGGTCTATTCGCCATACCCCCATCATCCTAAGCACCAACCACAAAACAACTAACGACACGCGACACTAGGACCTCACAGGTCTTGGATACGGGCCAGCCCCGGCCTGCGGCGTAGTCGACCAGGTCGAGTAACCCCTGCTTGGTGGCTGCGTCCACACCGGCGGGAACCGGCTCGGTGGGCATCAGGCCAAGCCCCCTTTTTTCTCCAGCACCACCAGCCCGGCCGCCTGCTCGGTCACCGTGCGCGTGAGTCGGTCAATCTCGGCCCGGGCCTGGCCGGGCTCGACGTCACGAGCAGGCTTCCCCGAGACTCCTGGCCGTGAGGCAGCCAGCGCCTCCAGAGCGCCCTGCCTGGCGACCTGCCGCAACCGCATAATCGTGGAAGCGATCCCACCCCGGCCTGCGCGGCGGCCGCTCCCACCGTGATCTCCCCACGCATCAGCTGCACGTAGATGTCGTACTTCCTCGAGGGAGACAGGAACACCTTGGCCCGGCGCCCAGCGCCCTTCGTCGTGCCAGCATCACTATCACTCATCGCACACCCTCCTCAGGTGCCACGAAAACCCTACCGATGCGGTCTGATCATCACCCCAAAACCGGACACGAACGCTGCATCAAGTCACCGAGCAAGTTCATCCGGTCTGGTAGTCCAAATGACCGATGTTCATCAATGGTTGGCTCGATATGATGTCGCGTAACATTAACACAGGTACCTAGAGCGTCACGATTAGTTTATCGTCATTCCCATGCTTTCTATCACTATTGCAAGAAATTTGACTTTCCAGATTTTTGCTGTTTGAAAGTCGACGCTGACTTTCAGGTTTCGTCGAGATGCTACATTTAGTTATTACTGCAGATTGTGATACTTCTGTCAATAATGAGCCAGCAAACCAGCATGGCACCCAGGACATTTTAAAACTATTACTTAAATCTCGGTCTTGGCGTGCCGCACGTTGCCGACGCCCTACAATGGAGGCTGCGCATTGAGTATTACACATCGATAGCCTCTCTTGCGAAAAGGCACCCTCATAAATGTCTTTTCGCGTGAAGGAGCGTAAATCCCGCTGACGTCACAATACTAGGGACCGTTTTCCTTTGCTGCAAATTAATTATGCTCACATGAGAAGAGATGATTCTGATTAATTCTACACGCCCAACCATTCAAGCATCCACCGCGATTGAAAGGAGAAGATAATTGGGGTGGCTCGCGTCGGTCGATCGGTTCTCATCCTCCAGGACGACCCGCCTCCTCCTGACGGACCCGCCCCGGCCAGGCCCGGGTTCGTTACCCCGGCCGATTCGCCGACGACGGCGCGTTCCTAGGCTGGAGTCATCCGGTTGGTCCCCGGGAAAAACCAGGCGACTCAGCCGCCGCCGGACACCAGCCGTCCCGCAGCCACCGAGCTGTCCGAGC
>NZ_JAAIJY010000070.1 GCF_011752065.1 Actinomyces sp. ZJ308 | reverse complement strand
AGGGCGGCATCGTCCTGCACGAGCTCACCACCATCCACGCCAGCCTCGAGGAGGCCTACCTGACCCTGACCAGTGACTCCGTGGAGTACCGCACCGACCCCGCCCACCAGACCCAGACGCGCCAGCCCGTGCCGCAGGCCCCCGCCCGGGCCTGAGACCCGCACCCCAGCGCGTCGCGCCCGCCACCAACCACCCCATCCGTCTCACCACAGAAGGCCTAGCCAAGCCATGAGTACCCACACCCCAGCACACGCCGCTGCCGCCCCCACAGGCCCCGCATCAGTACGCACCGCCGTCAAGACCGCCCCCACAGGCCCCGCACCGCGCCCAGCCGGCCCACGCGTCCAGGGCCGCCAGACCGTCCTGCGCTCCATACGCGCGGAGTGGATCAAGATCTGGACCCTGCGCTCAACCTGGATCACCTCCTTCATCGCCATCGCCCTCACCGTCCTGTTCGGAGTCGGAGTGGCCGTCGGCTACGCACACACCGCAGGCAAGGAGGCCGAAGCCGCGCATATGATCACATCAGGCACCTCCTTCGGGCAGATCGCTGTCGCAGTCCTGGGAGCCCTCATCATCACCGGAGAGTACGCCTCCGGTCAGATCCGATCCTCCCTAGCCGCTACCCCACGCCGCGGAAGGTTATTCGCTGCCAAGGCATTGGTAATTTCCTCTTGGGCTTTCGTCGTCGGCGCCCTTTCTATGCTCCTGACTTGGACAATCTCCACCCCTTTCATGAACGGGCACCACATCGCGCTGAACGACTGGCACTACTTGGGCTATTTCTGGGGTGTCGGACTCTCCTACGCCGGGATCTCTTTCATTGCACTGGGACTGGGCTACATACTCCGCTCCACCGCCGGAACCATCACCGCAATCATGACCCTATTATACGTCATCGACATCCCATTAACAGTCATGAGCGACAGATGGGACTGGGCGATCACACTCCAGGGGCTGGAACCCACCATCACTATTCTGGCCATCCAAGACCCCTTCGCCATCCGTCAATCATGGGGGTATCCCGGAACAGTCGCCTTTCTCGAGCAGTGGCAGGCACTTTTAGTCTTCAGCGCCTGGGTTCTGCTACCCTTAACCGCTGGATGGATCCTATTCAGCAAACGCGACGCCTGAGTCGGTTCATCGTGCCTGAGAGTTTAGTGACCGGAACCTATTGAAGTGCATAGGTGGGTGGGTACATCATTGTTGCGGATAGGGGTCAAAGTCCCCCGATGATGGGAGCTGCTACACACACCACCTGAAATACCTCGACGTGCCTGAGACTACCTTCACCGGTCTGGAGTGCGTGGTGTTTCTCGGACAGGGGGAGTTTTTCTTCCCGTGAGTCGATAGGATGGAGACCATGCCAGCAGCGAAATACTCAGAGGAGTTCAAGGCCCAGGTCGTGCGTGAGGTCATTGAGAAGGACCGCACGATCGCCTCGGTGGCGGCCTCGTATGATCTTGTGGCCCAGACGGTGGGTAACTGGGTCGCAAAGTACAGAAAAGATCATGCTACCGATCAGGACCGCAAGAAAGCCTCCGAGTCAGCCGAGATCGCGAAGCTGAGAGCGGAAAACAGGGAGCTGCGTCAGGAGAACGAGTTCCTGAAAAAAGCGGCGGCCTTCGTGTGTCCTGAACGGAAGGGAGCTGTGGGTGTAGTTCTGTAGCTTCTGGATGGTGTTGCGTAGATGATGAGGGTTGTGGCCCCTCGAAGTCGTTGTGCGGATGATGGCTT
>NZ_JAAIJY010000069.1 GCF_011752065.1 Actinomyces sp. ZJ308 | reverse complement strand
ACCTGAGTTGCACAGGTTGGGGTGGTTTGTGTTTCAGAGTGGGGTTTTTCGTTGGGATTCTGGGGGTGGGGTGGTCGTTTCGGGGCACTAAGACGGCGGTAGAATCTGCTGGGTGAGTCCGTACCTGCGTCAGGTCAAGACAGCCTCGGGGGCCACGGCCGTGCAGGTCGTGGCCAAGGAGCATGGTGTGCGCCGGATCGTGGAGCACCTGGGGTCGGCCCATGACGAGGCCGAGCTGGCTGCGCTGATGCGCCTGGGGCGCCAGCGGCTCCTGGCTGGTCAGCAGGTCCTGGACTTGGGGCCGGCACTCAACGACGACGCTGACGAGGTGGGTGGTCAGGTACCCGGTGACGGTGGTGCGGCGCGCAAGCTGGTGATCACCTCGCGCAGGTCGGCCTGGTTGATCGAGGCCCTCCGTTCGGCCTACAGGCGTTTGGGGCTGGGAGAGGCCACTGGTGGTGACCGGGCCTTTGAGCAGATGGTTCTGGCGCGTCTGATCGAGCCGACTTCCAAGGCCGACACTCCCAGGGTCCTGTCCGAGATCGGCTGGCCGGCCCCGGCCCACCGCAACACCCTGCAAGCGTCTCTGGCCCGGGCTCAGGAGCGGGGTTACCGTGAGAGCCTCTCAAACGCTTTGTTCGAGCACGTCACCAACACTGGTGGGGGTCTGGCCCTGTGCCTCTATGACGTAACGACGCTCTATTTCGAGGCTGAGAAGGAGGACGACCTGCGGCGGGTGGGTTACTCCAAGGAGAGGCGGGTCGACCCCCAGGTCATCGTCGGCCTGCTGGTCGACCGCCGTGGGTTCCCCCTGAGAATCGGGTGCTGGGAAGGAAACAGGGCCGAGACCACCACGATCATCCCCATCGTGGAGGCCTTCCAAGCCGCCCACGGCATTGAGGAGCTCGTCATCGTCGCCGACGCCGGCATGCTCTCAGCCGCCAACCTGAGTGCCCTGGACAAGGCGCACCTGCGGTTCATCGTCGGGGCCCGTCAGGTCCGGGCCCCAGGGGACCTCGAGGCCCACTTCCACTGGGCCGGGGACGCGTTCACTGATGGGCAGCTGATTGACACCGTCACCCCCAAACGAGGTAGCAGCCCCAAGGAGCGGGACGTCAGCAAGCGTCATGAGCCCATCTGGGACCCGGACACCCATCCGGGGTCGTGGAGAGCGGTGTGGGCCTACTCCAAGAAGCGTGCGGCCAGGGACACTCGGACCCTGACCGCTCAGGAGAACCGGGCCCGGGCCGTCATCGCCGGCGAGAAGCGTCCCAAGGGCACCAGGTTCGTCACCACCCACGCCGGTGACGCCACCCTGGATGAGGCGTCCCTGGCCCGGGCCCGCTCCCTGGTGGGGCTCAAGGGCTATGTCACCAACATCCCGTCACGCTTGATGGACGCCGCCGAGGTGGTCTCCTCGTATCACGAGCTGTGGCACGTCGAGCAGTCTTTCCGGATGAGCAAGCACGACCTGAGAGCCCGGCCCGTGTTCCACCACACCCGCGATGCCATCGAGGCCCACCTGACCGTGGTCATAGCCGCCCTGGCCGTCGCCCGCACTCTTCAGGAGACCACCGGGATCAGCGTCAAACGCATCATCCGCGCCCTCAAGCCCCTCCAGGACGTCACCATCAACCTCAACGGCCACCACCTCACCGCCGCCGACCCCCTGACCCCCGAAGCCGAGAAAATCCTCACCGCCCTGAACATCCCAACAGGGCACTAAAAACTGTGCAACTCAGG
>NZ_JAAIJY010000068.1 GCF_011752065.1 Actinomyces sp. ZJ308 | reverse complement strand
CATCGGCATGCGCACCCCCGCCGAGCACGAAGCCGCCTGGGCCCCCGACACCCACCGCCAGGAACAACTACAACCAGCCACCACCACATCCAGCTAAACCAGCCTCCACAAAACCCGGGGCTTGACACTTTGTCCTGACACGGAACTGTCACCCATGTCCAGAGACATCACACCCCCAACACGATCTACATCACACCAAACAACTTGACCGCTCTTTGAGCCGCTGGGCCTCGTCGGTGACAGCGCCGGGCCGAGCGCCCCGATTCACCCCCAGGCCCGGAGCCCCCAGGTGCGCAGAGCCTCATGATGGACCTCTAACTCCCTGGGGATCGCACTCTTGCCCTGTGCCGAGTCAGCCAGAGCCTCCAACGTCATCCTCATGGCTCGCTCTCGCAGCTCCGGGCGGATGTAGGCTCTGTGCAGAACATCTCACAACAGCCTCGAGCGCCTAGACTCCACCGTGACGCGGCCAGGCCGGTACGTCCCGGCACCGGCTCCAGAGACTTCAAGTCCAAGGGCCCTGTCCCTGCTCTGCGGAATTCCTTAACCGCCCGGTCTCCATCAGTGTTTCCAGCCTCGCCTCATTGTGAGCCGAGCCTAGGTGCTTCTCGATCCGACGCACACTACCAAACTTGTGCACGATCTGTCCCGCAGCGGCTCCGCGGTGATTCGGACCTTGCACCGAAACAGACTCATGCCACAACGCCACACAGCCTCTTAACACCCTACCACCAGAATCCAATGCTGGAGCACCAGTTAATACCAGCACGAACCTATCGAAACCCATCGAAGTGCCATGAGCCAAGTACGATTCCTACGTGAGAAGGAGAAGAACTACGATTAGATGAGAACCACCGGACTGGGAGCCGTAGGCCTGGATCTTAAGGAGTCCGAGCGAACTGTAGCTGATGATATGATCACATCCGGCTACAGTGTGACCTACCGACGCAGAGGAAATCTCCCCTACAGCCACCTTCAGTCGGCCATCATCCCCCGATTTTCTGGAGACGACCTCCATATTCAACGGCACGCAGACCGCTTCCAGCCGTTCCCCATTGCCCTGACCCAGAGCGTAAATTGAGTTCAGTCCGCGATGACCAACGGGGCCTACTCCTCTTCATGCTACACGCCGCCTTCTTTGAGAGTGGGATCCTTGGGATGCAGGAGAGATTCTGCACTATCAGGGAATCTCTAGCTACCCCCACTAGATAATGACCCTTGGTTGACATCTGCTTCTGTTTCACTCTCAACACCTTCCGCTCCCACCACACAGGATAGAACATAGATGATTAATGTTGGTATCGTGGACGATGACGCACTAGTGCGCCACACGCTAATAGACCTCCTCTCCAAAAATGGCGATATATCCGTAGCATGGACGGCTAAGGATGGCCGGGAGGCTCTCGACTTTTTCCGTTCCCCAGAGACTGACGAGATCCAAGTCGCACTCGTAGATGTTCAGATGCCCAGAATGGGTGGCCTCACCCTGGCCAAGGCGCTCCTCAACGAGGATCCGAATCTTGCAATCCTTATTCTGACTACCTTCACCGCCGACTCGATCGTTAATAATGCTATGGCGCTAGGGGTGCGCGGATTTATTGCCAAGGAGGACGGCGTCTCCTTCTTGGCCGGCGCCATTCAACAGGCGGCCGCCGGAAACCTCATCCTGTCTTCGACGGTGTCGGCCGTTATTATCAATCATGCTCGAGGAAAGGTCGGCGGATCCCCTCTCCTTGAACCCACCATAAAGTCGCCAGCAGAACAGGAATCTTCCAGTTTCCCCTATGAGGTCAGGCTCTCAGAGCGTGAGAAAGAAGTGCTCTCGCTCGTCATCGACGCCAGGACTAACAAACAGATCGCGTCCAAGCTGGGGCTCAGTGAGGCTACAATCAAGACCCATATCTCCGCGATCATCGCCAAGCTTGGGGTTCAGGACAGAGTGGGAGCAGTGGTCTACGCCTTGCAACATAACCTGGCTTGAACATGTGGGCTGCTGGGTGTTTTTCGGACACTGCTTGTTTGGTGTTTCAGGCTGCCTTGGTTAGGTCCAGGAATTCTTGCTCGACCTCGTTAGGTGTGCGGTATCCCAGGGCTGAGTGAAGGCGCACATGATTGTATCTCAGCTCGATCCACGAGGCAATATCGTTGATCGCCTTCTGTCTCGTGGGGTACACC
>NZ_JAAIJY010000067.1 GCF_011752065.1 Actinomyces sp. ZJ308 | reverse complement strand
GGGTGTTGATCCTGCCGGTACGGGCCCACTGGTTGGTGAAGGCCTTCTGCGAGCGCGGCCCGATGATCCCGAAGACCACACCCATGAGCGGGAAGATGAGCAGCGCCACCAGCGCCAGGCGCCAGGAGATGGTCAGCATCATCCCCAGCACCCCCACCACCGTCAGGACCGAGGTCAGGGCGCTGGACAGGGACTGCTGGAGGGTGTTGGCCACGTTGTCGACGTCGTTGGTCACCCGGCTGAGCAGCTCACCGCGCGCCACGGTGTCGAAGTAGGCCAGCGGCAGGCGGTGGACCTTGTCCTCCACCCGAGCACGCAACTCGAACAGGGCCCGCACCGTGACCCGGTTGATGAGCCACCCCTGCAACCAGTTGAGCACCGCCGAACCCACATACAGCACCAGCACCACCGTCAGGATCTGGCCCAGCCGGGTGTAGTCGATGCCCGCGCCCGGAACGACGTCCATCGTCGAGAGCATCGTGGCGAAGTCGTCCATGCCACGGGAGCGCAGCATCTCCACGGCCTGGGCCTTGGTGGTGCCGGCCGGCAGCATCGTGGAGACCACGCCCTCGAAGATGACGTTGGTGGCCTGGCCCAGCACCTTGGGGGCGGCCACGGCCAGCACGACCGTGCCGACCGCAGCCAGGGCCACGACCACCAGGGACACCCGGTAGGCGCCCAGCAGCCCGAGCATCCGCTTGAAGGAGGGCCAGAACGCCTCGGCCTTCCCCGGGGGCGGGCCATCGTGCCAGTCGCCCGAGGAGGCCTGGGCCTCGGCGGCCAGCCTGACGTCGTCCTCGCTGAGCTCGTCGGGGCTGACGGCGGCCGTGTCAGTGCCGACTGCGGTGTCGGCCGAGGTGCCGGCTCCGGTGTTGCCTGTGCTCATGCTGCGGCCTCCGCTCCGAGTTGGGAGGTGACGATTTCGTGGTAGGTGTTGTTGGTGGCTAGTAGCTCGGTGTGGGTGCCGTGGCCGACCAGGTGGCCGCCGTCCAGGACGAGGATCTGGTCGGCGGTGGTGATCGAGGAGATGCGCTGGGCCACGATGATCTTGGTGATACCGGCCGTGGCCGGTCCCATGGCCTCACGCAGGCGCGCGTCGGTGGACACGTCCAGCGCACTGAAGGAGTCATCGAAGATCAGGACGCTGGGACGACGCACCAGGGCCCGGGCAATGGCCAGACGCTGACGCTGACCACCCGAGACATTCGTACCCCCCTGAGCAATGACCGCCTGGAGCCCACCATCCATCCGACTGACAAAACCGGCGGCCTGAGCGACCTCCAAAGCCGCCCACAGCTCCTCATCAGACGCCTCCTGGCGCCCCAGGCGCAAGTTGGAGGCCACACTGCCGGCGAACAGGAAAGGCACCTGGGGCACCAGCCCCAGCTGCGCCCACAACGCCTCAGGATCAGCGGCACGCACATCCACTCCGCCGATGAGCACCTGTCCCGAGCTCGCCTCGAGAAGCCGGGCCAGCAACCGCACCACCGTGGACTTGCCCGACGCCGTCGAGCCGACGATCGCCGTCGTCGTGCCCGGTTCCACAGTGAAACTCACCCCGTCCAGCACCCGGGCGTCGGCATCGGGGTAGACGAAGGTGACGTCGCGCATCTCAACCGTTCCGGGGGCCGGGAAGGTGTCGACGGCGCCCGGCGGACGGGTGATACTCGCCTCCGTGGCCAGCACCTCACTGACACGCTCGGCGCACACCGCCGCCCGCGGGATCATGATCGTCATGAAGCTCGCCATGACGATCCCCATGAGGATCTGCATGAGGTAGGACATGAAGGCGATGAGGGTACCGACCTCCACGTCGCCGTCACCGACCTGGTGCCCGCCGAACCAGATGACGCCGACGATCGTGACGTCCAGCACGAGCATCACCAGCGGGAACAGGAGCACGAAGAGCTGACCCACGCGATCGCCGACCCTGGCGATGTCGGTGTTGGCACCCTCGAAGCGCTGCCTCTCGGCGTCCTCACGCACGAAGGCGCGGATTACCCGGATACCCGTGAGCTGCTCACGCATCACCCGGTTGATGGCATCAAGCCTGTCCTGGTAGGAGCGGAACAGGGGCAGCATCCGGCTCACGATGAGGCCCACCGCCGCGAGCAGCACCGGCACCGCCACCGCGATCAGCCACGACAGACCCGGCGCGCGCGACACCGCCATCATCACCCCACCGACCGCCATGACCGGCGCGGTCACCAACATCGTGCACCCCATCATCACCAGCATCTGCACCTGCTGGACGTCGTTGGTGTTGCGGGTGATGAGCGAGCCCGCCCCGAACTCAGTGATCTCCCGCTCACAGAAACCACTGACCCGCCCGAAGACCTCCCCGCGCAGGTCACGGCCCATGCTCATCGCCGCCCGCGCCGCCAGATA
>NZ_JAAIJY010000066.1 GCF_011752065.1 Actinomyces sp. ZJ308 | reverse complement strand
CACGCATCACCCAACGAATCCTGGCCCTGACAGCCGCCATCTGGCACAACAGCCTCACCAGCGCGCCTGTCCTACGCTCCCTGACCCCCTACGACCACTAACCCACCCCTTGGACTTACTCATCTAGATGGCGTTGCGACGGGAGGGTGCCGGCGCGGGGGCGGGGACGCCCTTTGCCGCGGCGCAGCCTCGCCGAGCCGACGACGGGGATCAACACCCATACCTCTCACCCGGGCGCCTCCGTACGCTCCTGTCATGAACAGGCTCAGGCAGCTCTCCCCCGTCCGCTACCTTGGTCGCTTGAGGCGCAGCTCGCGCGCACGAGAAGGAAAACAGCCGGCAACACATCTCATTGCCGTCATTGCCGTCACCCTGGCGGCGCTACCGCTCTCCGCATGCTCCGACGGCGGAGGCAGCATCATCCGCTCGTGGCTCCTGAAGCAGGACGGTGTTGAGAAGGTCGATGTGACTCATTCGAACTGCACTTTTCTTGACGGGAAGGATAAATGCAGCACTGACGTCACAATCAATCTTTCCTCGAACACGAGCCCAGACGCCGTATGCTCCCTGACACAGAAAGCAGATGAAGAGCTCCCCAAGAAGAAGCGCATCGGCAGCCACCACGCCAGCCTTACCCTCACATGGCAGTATCGCGGAACGAAAATGACGCTTGAGAGCCACGAAACCCCCATCGCGAACACGGCCAGCACGAACAAAGACCCTTCACAAGAATGTGAGATGCTGAACACCGCAGCCGAGTACGCCGGAGAAGATGTGGACGAGATCAGCACCTCTTCACGGAGGCTGGAAATCTACCGCGGCGACGTCGACAAAGTTCCCGATAATCTATTCACCCGATCCCCCAGCCCGGACAAGAAATCTAGAACAGAATCCTGGGACCATTTCACGCTCAATGACTGGAGCGTCACTACGACCGCATCGTCGACCACCACCGCACCAGACTCCGCAGCCAAGGATGTGATCACGAGCATCAGTCAAACACCTGGCCCGACCGACCGCTCCAAGCTCTTGATCTTTTTTCAGCTCGGAGGAGCTGAAGGAGATGACCCTGAATCTGAAATCACGGTCGGAGGCCTGGGAGGATCCCCACTCGTCGGCCCGGACACCGACGCCGCCGCAGCAGTACTGGCCTCCACGATGAAGCAACCGGAGATATCAAAGATAAAACTGTGTGCGTCATCATCCAAGAGAAGCACTTCGATGGACGACTGCATCGTCTACACCAAGAAGAACGGTGCCATCGAAACCGACAGCGAATACTTCACTGGAAGAACTCGAGACATCTATGAGGCCGCGAAGAAACTGTCGTAGGTTCCCCCTGCTTCTGCCGAACGCGCTCAGAGTAGACTGAGACGCACCACCGCCATTCGGCTAGAGCACTCCAGGAGGCACCGTGTCCGTTCAGCTTCTGTCATCGTCGAATGGCTCCAACGGGGAACCAGCATTCCTGGCCCGGGCCGAGGCGGTCCTGTGCGACATGGACGGCACGCTCGTGGACTCCTCGGCGGTCGTGGAGTCGATGTGGAGCTCCTTCGCCCGCGACCACGGCATGAGTGAGCGTTTCGATGAGATCATGGCCTACTCCCCCGGCCGCACCGGCATCGACACGATCCGCCGGTTCCTGCCGGACCTGGCCTCGGAGGAGCACGATGCCATCCACGAGCGCTTCGCCCGAGAGGAGATCGTGCGCACGGCCGGGCGAATGGCCGAGATCCCCGGCGCCGCCGCCCTGGTGACCGCGCTGATCGACGCCGGAGTCCCGCTGGCCCTGGTCACCTCGGCTCCGATCGAGCTCATGCGAGTGCGTATGGAGGAGGCCGGGGTCCCCATTCCCGCCGTCGTCGTCTCGGCCGACGACGTCGCCCGTGGCAAGCCCGACCCCGACGCCTATCTCAAGGCCGCCGAGCTCCTGGGGGTGCCGATCGGCTCCTGCCTGGTGCTGGAGGACGCCGCCTCCGGCTACACCGCGGCCCAGCGGGCCGGTGCCCAGGTTCTCCTCGTGGGCGACGGCGTTCCTGATGCAGACCCGCAGGTGCCTCGGATTCCGGATTTCACCGGAGTCACCTTCGCCGTCGTCGGCTAGTCCCTCCTCACGCCGAGCCGGGCTTTTCTCGCGTGGCCCAACAGAATTTCTGTAGGGGTTAGCGAAAAGTGCCCGGCTCGACGCAGCTGGGAAGCACGGCGCAGCGCGGCGGCACGCCGGTGTCCACAGACGGGCATGGGCACCGTCAGTCCACAGAGCAATCTGGCACCGGTTCTCACATCCCAGTCGCAGTCATCACGCTAGTGTCGCGTGTCGTTAGTTGTTTTGTGGTTGGTGCTTAGGATGATGGGGGTATGGCGAATAGACCTGCTCCTGGACTGGTTGTGCGTGAGGGTGACCTGGAGGTGCTTGAGTCCTGGCTGCGTG
>NZ_JAAIJY010000065.1 GCF_011752065.1 Actinomyces sp. ZJ308 | reverse complement strand
CAGGTACGGACTCACCCAGCAGATTCTACCGCCGTCTTAGTGCCCCGAAACGACCACCCCACCCCCAGAATCCCAACGAAAAACCCCACTCTGAAACACAAACCACCCCAACCTGTGCAACTCAGGTCATGACCCCGTCATCGCTGAAGTGGTACCACTCCGTACCGACCTTTACCAGGCCGACGGCTCTGATGCCGTTGGCGTCCACGTAGAACCACTTGTTGTCAAACTTGAGCCATGCGTTGGTGGCGATGGCGCCGGAGCTCTGGACGTAGAAGCTGACCCCGTCCTGGTCGATCCAGCGATCGGTCTGCATGACGCCGTTGCTGTCGAAGAAGTACTCGACGCCGCTGTCGTCGACCTGTCGCCTGCCTGTGACGGCGGCGCCGTAGTGGTCGACGTAGTACCACTTGTCGCCCTGGTGCAGCCAGGTGTCGGTCTGCAGGACGCCGTCAGCACCGAAGTAGTACTTGAGGTTGTCCCACGTAATCCAGGTGTTGGTCTGCTTGACGCCGTTCTCGTAGAAGTACAGCTTGCCGTTCTCCTCCCGCCATGTCCTCTTGGGATCGGCGGTCGGGGCCGACGGATTGTCCGAAGGAGAGGCAGACGGCTCGGGGGCGGCTGAGGGGTCAGCTGCTGCGGTGGGTTCGGCAGCCTCAGTCGGCGCGGCGCTCGGGTCCGCACCCGGTTCGGCAGCCTCAGCTGGTGCGGCGCTCGGGTCCGCATCCGGTGAAGCGGAAGGATCGGCCGCGGGGGCCTCGGTCGGTGCGGCCGAGGCTTCCGGGGTTGCAGCCGGTAGGTCTGCCGGCTGCTCGGCGACGACGTCGCCGGTGGGGCCGGGTGTGGGCTCATCGGCCAGGGCCGTGGGACTGGTAAGTCCCATGAGCGTCATAGCTGCGAGTGTGCCGATCAGGGATCGACAGGAAGGTTTCATCATTGCCTCCTCGAGGGCATAGCCTCATTCGTGTGAAGAGCGCATCCACCACTGGCAGCCGGTGCGGAGTCCTCGTCGAGCTCACGCGTCGGGGTGGGTGCCTAAAAACTTTACGGCAGGGATACTTCGTCAAGGAAGTCATTGGTCCTACGTAATGTCTCAATTTAATTAAAGCTGCTCGTTTCATTGAGAATTTGTAGGCGGAAGTGGAGTGCTGCGTTCTGTCGACTCAAGAGCTGCCCTCATACTTTTGTTGGATGACCTCGTGCTTTGGTCTAGTGGGGTGGACCGAGTTTCTGGGTTGGAAAGTTGGTTTTCCCGCGCGTCGAAAGTGGGTGGGAACAGTTCTGGGTCCTTTTGACCTGACTCGTGACACCTTGGTGGGTTTTCGGTGGTTCGGCGCTGGTTTTCGTTGGTATTGCGGTGTTGGGGGTCTGGTGGTGGGGCACTAAAAGCCCGTATGGTGCGCTGGTGTGAGCCCGTTTGTGCGCAAGGTCAAGACAGCCTCAGGGGCCACGGCCGTGCAGATCGTGTCCAAGTCCGGTGGTGTGCGCCGGATCGTGGAGCATCTGGGTTCAGCCCACGACGAGACGGAGCTGGAGGCCCTGCTGGAGGTCGGGCGGCAGAAGATCGCCGCCTGGCAGGGCCAGGGGCTGCTGGACCTGGAGTCCTTGGAGCCGGCACCGGGACGCTCCAATCTGGCCAGGACAACGGTGGAGTCCAAGCACTCGAGGTTGTTGTGGGAGGTTCTGCACGGCGCCTACCAGCGTCTGGGCCTGGGTGAGGCGGTCGGGGGTGATCGGGCCTTTGAGCAGATGGTTCTGGCGCGTCTGATCGAGCCGACGTCCAAGGCTCAGGTCCCCGGTGTGCTGGGTGACCTGGGCCTGGAGCCGGTCACCGTGCGGACCTTGTTCCGCTCTTTGGGGCGCTGCGTTGAGCGGGGCTATCGCGAGAGCCTGTCTGGGGCCTTGTTCGAGCACGTCACCAACACCGGCGGGGGCCTGGCCCTGTGCCTGTACGACGTGACCACCCTGTACTTCGAGGCCGAGAAGGAGGACGACCTACGCAAGGTCGGTTACTCCAAGGAGAGGAGAGTCGACCCCCAGGTCATCGTCGGCCTGCTGGTCGACCAGGCTGGTTTCCCCCTCCAGGTCGGGTGCTGGGAAGGGAACAAGGCCGAGACCACCACGATCATCCCCATCGTGGAGGCCTTCCAGGCCGCTCACGGTATCGAGGAGCTCGTCATCGTCGCTGACGCCGGCATGCTCTCAGCAGCCAACCTCAAGTCTCTGGATGACGCCCGGTTGCGGTTCATTGTCGGGGCCCGTCAGGTCCGGGCCCCAGGGGACCTCGAGGCCCACTTCCACTGGGCCGGGGATGCCTTCACCGATGGGCAGCTGATTGACACCGTCACCCCCAAGAGAGGCAGCGGCCCCAAGGAGCGGGATAGGAGCCTCCGGGCTGAGCCGGTGTGGGATCCGGACACTCATCCGGGGTCGTGGCGGGCGGTGTGGGCCTACTCCAAGAAGCGCGTGGCCCGGGACACTCGGACCCTGACCGCTCAGGAGAACCGGGCCCGGGCCGTCATCGCCGGCGAGAAGCGTCCCAAGGGCACCAGGTTCGTCACCACCCACGCCGGTGACGCCACTCTGGATGAGGCGTCCCTGGCCCGGGCCCGTTCCCTGGTGGGGCTCAAGGGGTATGTCACCAACATCCCGTCACGCTTGATGGACGCCGGTGAGGTGGTCTCCTCGTATCACGAGCTGTGGCACGTCGAGCAGTCTTTCCGGATGAGCAAGCATGACCTGAGAGCCCGGCCGGTCTTCCACCACCAGCGCGATGCTATTGAGGCTCACCTGACCGTGGTCATGGCTGCCCTGGCCGTCGCCCGGCACCTCCAGGAGACCACCGGGATCAGCATCAAACGCATCATCCGCGCCCTCAAGCCTCTCCAGGACGTCACCATCAACCTCAACGGTCATAAGATCACTGCCCAACCCCAAATCACCCCAACCGCAGCTAGCATCCTCAAATCCCTACAGTCCCCAGGGCACTAAGGTTGGACTGCTGGGTGTTTTTCGGACACTGCTTGTTTGGTGTTTCAGGCTGCCTTGGTTAGGCCCAGGAATTCTTGCTCGACCTCGTTAGGTGTGCGGTATCCCAGGGCTGAGTGAAGGCGCACATGATTGTA
>NZ_JAAIJY010000064.1 GCF_011752065.1 Actinomyces sp. ZJ308 | reverse complement strand
CCGCGCCGGGTCGGCCAGTGCCTCCAAGGTCATCCTCGTGGCTCGCTCGCGCAGCTCATCGGGGTACTTCTTCTGTCCCATGACAGTGATCCTTCCGTGTCATCACTGCCTCCATCAAACCCGGGGCGATTCACCTCACTGTCCACAGGACCCCGCCCCACCGCGGCCTGGGAGGCCCCCGTCGAGGCGGGCGCTGGCGTGTCCGCCGCCAGCTCCTGGGGCACCACCAGGCTGCGTACCGCCGCCTCGTTGCGGCGCTCCAGCACCACCTTCCCGTCGGCGTCCTGGGAGCGCGCCAGCGGCGCCCACCTGGCCGACCGGCCACCGGCCACCAGGCCCAGCAGGCCCCACTGCTCCAAGCGCCTCAGCCACCGCTGCACCGTCCGCACGCAACAGCCCGCTAGCTCCGCGATCCTAGCGTTCACTACCCGCGTCGTGCGCGAGGCCCCGTCAACCCAGTCACACAGGCCCCGAGCCACACGCACCAGGGTCTCCACCTGCGCATCCCGCAGACCCCGCGCCTCAGCCACCTCACGCACAGCCTCCAACCACACCGACACCCTGGGAGCCAGCACGCACCCCTCCGGCACGCTCGCAGCCACCAGCAGACGCGACCGCTCCATCATCGTCGACGGGCGACGCCACTTACGAACCGACGAATTCGGCACGAAGCCAACGGAAACCCGCCCACCATCTAAAGCATTAATTGGATTAGAAACCTTAGATTCCAGTTCTACCCTTGCGGAAGTTGCGTCCATCAACTACTCTCTAACCATCATCTGGAGCGCGTTTCGGCGTACTCCATCCAGGCCCCCGACCAAAGGGTTCGAAAATTTGTGGTCGGGTGCTGTTGTTTTTTGGTTCTCGCCCTCGCCCGGTCCGCCGGTCGGGGGCGAGTCTCATGAACCCCTCTCTACGCGGCCGCCCCGGCACTCACCCCCTCCACCGGGAACAGCGCCAGCTGCTCACCGGTCCCGATCATGCGGTGCGACGACGCCCTACGCGCCGGGGCCGGCGCAGCAGACGGGGCCTGAACCACGACCCCCGCCACCACCGTCCGCAGCCACCGCATCTGAGAAGCACTCAACACCTCACCCCAGGCCAAGCCAGCGACGGCCAGGCCCTCAGTGATCCGCTCCCGCAGCAACCACACCAGCGCAGACTCCAGCCCCCCGCGCCGACTACCGGCGACCAGACTCATCCACGCCCCCGCAGCACCCGGCGAGACCCCCAGAGCCGCCAGAACCCCCTCACCAGCGTCCTCGCGCGCCGACCGGTGGCGCTCACGCGCATACGTCGACGCCGCCAGCTCCGCCACCCGACACGTCCCAGCCCGAGCAACGCAGGCAGGCACTGACGCCCACACCAGAGCATCAGCCACCCCCTCCAGGCAGGGCCCAAGATCCTCGTCCCTCACCCAGACCCGCCGCCGTTCGACCTCCACCGAGCCAGGAGACGTAAACCCCGTCCCAGCCGCAAGGTCAGCAAGGTCCAAACCCACACAGCTGACTCGCTCACGCATCCGATGAGGATGCGCAGAATCACCGCTCAGCCCGTGCTGGCGATTCCTCTCCTGGTGCCCCTGCACCATCCACACCGCACGAGTCACCAGCACCGCCCACAGGTCACTACCAGCCGCACGCAGGTCCCGACGCATCAGCAGCATCTCCACCACCGAAGCAGCCAAATCCGCCACCACCTCACCCCATGAGGCCGTACCGGAGTCCACCAGCTCCGCGACTCTCCCCGGTCCCACCTTCAGCGGAACCAGCCGCACGATCTCACTCGCTACCTGACGCCCCAAAGGCGAATCCCACACCCCCGGCGACGCCTCCACAGCATCCAACGCCGACGCCAGACCCGCCGACGTCGACACATCCACGTCCTCAACCCAAGACGTCACAGCCGATCACCTCCAGTACCGTCCAGCACCACCGACACGGCGGCGCTACCGCCTTCCAGATCCGTAAAGCCCCAAGCCGTCGACTGAAGACACCTGTCCTCCATGAGCAGGTCCCAATGACGCTCAAGCAGGCCCTCAAACACACTGCGCTCCACTGGCCGAGCCGCACTGACGCAGTAGCCCGTTGGCTCCTGGACCAGCCAGCCCGACACCTCCCAGCCGCAGTCCAAGCACTCATCCGGCCAGAACCGCAGCCCATGAGCATGGTCAAAAGACACCCGCAGCAGCCCGTTCAGATCACTCGCCCCTGCCGGCTCCGCACCCGAGACCCACTCAAACACCCGGTCAAACCGCACGAAGAACGACAACCCGCTAAACGAGATCCCTGTGACCTCGTCAACCACCGGCCGCCAACCGAGCTCCGCATCGTCCTGAAGATCCACCAGCAGCAGCCGCTCAAACTCCACCAGCCCCCGCCGCGGCCGACTCGGGTCAGCCGACCCGGACAACACCGGTGGCGCAGGCCGGGCGCCAGCACGCTCCTGACGAAAACCCTCAAGCGCCTCCAAGCCGGCCAGCGCCCGACGACGATTAACCCGCAGCCCCTCCAGCGAGTACGACCACCCCTCCGCAGCAGCACCCGCCAGGATCTCCAGCTCCGGCCCCGTCGCCGGCGCACCATCCCCAGGAACCACCAAGGAATCCAAAGTAGTCACGATAGAACTCCTCCCTTCACTGAGATTCCGGACGCAACACGTCGTCAGCAGCTCTCATGAAGCCCTCACCAGGCTTGAAACGCATCGAGCCGTGGAAGAAGGACTCACCCCCGGCTTCCTGACTACTGGTTTCCTGAACCGGAAGCAGGCAGAAGGCAACCGACTCAAGCCAGTCGTCTTTCCCTAAACGGTGCCCGTGCCGCTGGATCACTCCCTCAAACACGCTGCGATCCACGGACCTCAACTCGTAGCCGTCGTCAACCATCCAGTCCGACACGCACCAGGCACACTCAAGGCGCTCGTCCGCCCAGAACCCAAAGCCCTCCGCAGGGTCATACGACACCCGCAGACCAGGATTCGTGCCGATAGGTGGCACCCACCCAGGGGGCGCCTCAAACAAGCGGTTGAATCGCCCCGGGTTTGATGGAGGCAGTGATGACACGGAAGGATCACTGTCATGGGACAGAAGAAGTACCCCGATGAGCTGCGCGAGCGAGCCACGAGGATGACCTTGGAGGCACTGGCCGACCCGGCGCGG
>NZ_JAAIJY010000063.1 GCF_011752065.1 Actinomyces sp. ZJ308 | reverse complement strand
ATCGGCATGCGCACCCCCGCCGAGCACGAAGCCGCCTGGGCCCCCGACACCCACCGCCAGGAACAACTACAACCAGCCACCACCACATCCAGCTAAACCAGCCTCCACAAAACCCGGGGCTTGACAGAGTACGAGGGTCACCGGCATAGCTGCTGCACTGAAACCACGGGAGATGATGCTTGCGCCGTGGTTGCCTCCGGCCTCTCGTGTGACGATTGTGGGCACCATCTGCGACCAGTGCACGGCGCTCCAGGCGATCATGAAGGCCAGCGCGCTCGCCGCCACGACGACGACCCCGATGGGGAGGCGGGCCGAGCGGCTTGTGGGTGTCATGGTTCTCTCCTTTCGTGAGCGATGGGGTCAACGGAGGCCGGTGCTTTGAGGGTGCCGCCCAGGGAGGCGAGCAGCAGCATGGCCTCGTCAATGAGGGTGAGGTTGACGCGGTATTGAATCTCGGTGCCGCGGCGCCGGGTGTCGACCAGCTCGGCCTCGCGAAGGGTGCGCAGGTGACCGGACAGGGTCGATCCGGAGACGCCGACGGCGTCGGCGATCTCCCCGACCTTCACGTAGTCACGGTTGCGCAGGAAGGCCAGGACGGCCCGCCGTGTGGGGTGTCCCAGGGCGGTGAAGACCCCTGATTCGGTATTTCGCGACATAACGAAATAGTACTCCGGGCGCCGTCGGCCCGCACGTTGAACGAACGGGGACGGCCAGGAGCGGAAGGCGAGGTGGGGGCGCGGTCAGCGCAGGAGGAGGGGCAGGAAGGCGCTGAGGTTGTTGAGGCTGTGGATGCTCGCCGGGTACAGCAGATTGCGGTCGGTCCTCACGTAGAGCAGGCCCATTCCCAGCCCGAAGAAGGCGTGGGGGAGGACGCCCAGGACCTCGGAGAGCGCCGGCGAGTTCATGTGCAGGGCACCGAACAGGATGCTGGAGACGACGACGGCCACCCAGGTCGGCGCGAAACGGCCGATGAGTCCG
Source organism: Actinomyces sp. ZJ308 (assembly GCF_011752065.1). GTDB lineage: Bacteria > Actinomycetota > Actinomycetes > Actinomycetales > Actinomycetaceae > Actinomyces. The sequence continues at coordinate 2,288 of NZ_JAAIJY010000063.1, read as the reverse complement.
ATGAGCAGCTGCCGGAAGACCATCTCCTCCACGACGGGACCGAGGATGCCGAGCACGACGACGATGACGATCGGCGGGAACATCTGCATGGCACTGCCGACGTTGGAGTCGTTCTGCAGGGTCGCTCCGGACAGTCCGGTGAGGTCGAGCAGCGCCGAGGATGCCAGGGCGCCGACGATCTCAATGGCCAGGGCGGCGATACCGCCCACGATCAGCGTGAGGACGGCCCGCCGCTTGCGGGCTGCGATCTGCCTGGCGGCTCGGGTGAGCGGGTGGCGCAAGGCGACGCAGCCGACGGCGAAGAGCGCGATATAGAGCCAGATGGTGGTCGCGGGGGCGGCGCTTGCCGGAATGAGGTAGCGGCCGAGGTTGAGGGGGAAGAAGGCAACATAGAGGCCGGTGAAGACGACCAGTGCGACGGTGGACAACCGGTCGGGTCGGCTGCTCGTGCTCTGCGGCGAGCCCGGTGCGGATTCCGACGGCGCCGGGGCCGGTGCGGCAGAGGCGACCGGAGTCTTCGGGGGCAGGGAGGTGCTCATGGCCGGAAGTGTGCGGCGGCCGGCCCGCGAGCCGCATCGCCCCGGCGGCCGAGCTGCGGAGCGTCCCTCGGACCCTGGTCCATCAGACCCAGGTCCGATTGTCTCCGCACGGGTCTCTTTCTCCTGCACTCGTGACATGTAACAATGGAGATATGTCGGTCAACCAACGTGTCAGTGCCTACCGCAGTCGTATGCGGGCGCGAGGGTACCGCCCGGTCCAGGTGTGGCTCCCGGACCTGCGCAGAGCGGATGTTGAGCGCGAGGCGCAGCGGCAGGCCCTGCGGGTGGCGCAGGCGGACCGGAGCAGTGATGACCAGGAATTCATTGAGGCCGTGTCGGTTGACTGGGGCGAGGAGTGAGGCGCGGAGAAATCTGGATGGTCGCGGGCGGTGTCTATGCGTCAAAACCTCGTCCGGCGGTGATCGTCCAAGATGACATCTTCAACCTCACCTCGTCCGTTACCGTGGTTCCGCTGACAACGAGCCAGGTCGACGCTTCTTTTCTGCGGTTGCCTATCCCGGCGGACGCCGAGTCGGGGCTGGCTCACGACAGTGATGCGATGATCGATAAGCTGACGACTGTCCGCCGCAGCAATGTCGGTGAGAAGGTCGGGTGTCTCAGAGACAGTGACCTTCGTGAGCTTGAACGACTCCTTCTGGCATTTTTGGGGATTTCTCGATGAGAACCGGTGAGGTGCCTGTTCGGCGTCACGTGCAGATCCGGATCCTGTTCGCGGGACGTGCGAGCGGATCGCCGCGCCTCGCCCTCTCGGTCCCATGCGCTCGGTGAGTGACTCGCGCTGACGCCCCTGCTCCCTCGCGCCCCATGACGGCCGTCGACGCCGTCGCCGACCGGTACGTCGCCCACCGGCGGCATTGCCCGACGTCGGCGAGGGTTCCCGTCGGCGCAACCCTAAAAATAGGGGACAATAAGAAAGCGGCACGGTGTGTTTTTCGCCTGCGATGGCAGTGAGAGCACTGTGTTTCAATGTGGTTGCATTTTATGTTTCTATGAGTTATTACCGGGCGCGGAGTGCTTCAATTCTCTTGGCTAGCCACCCACCATCCCTTCTCATCGCCCGAGGCTTTCTGTGAACACGCCCTTTTTGTCCCCTATTTATCCCGTATTCTCCCATTCTTCTCGCTTGCCCGCATCATCGCCGATGTCGATGCGTCGGGGTCTGCTGAGGAAGTCCGCCCCCGTGGTGCTCGCCCTGGTTGTGGGGGCCGGGCTGGCCGGCTGTGACGACGCCTCCAGTGCCAGCAGTGATGCATCGTCCCCGGCTGCGCCGGTTGAGGCGCCGGCAGAGTCTCAGCAGGATTCCGGCGGTGGTGACTCCGCAGGTTCTGAGGAGGCGCCCGCTGAAGAGCCCGCTGCGGAACCCGAAGCAGACCCGACGGAGGACTCCTCGGGCTGGAGCGGCTGGTTCGGCGGCGACTCTGGCGCTGACTCCGACAAGGAGTCTCAGAGTGACAGCAAGTCGGACCCGGAGCCCAAGCCTCAGAAGGAGTACTACGCCAACTGCAAGGAGGCGAGGGCTGCCGGGGCGGCTCCGATGTACCAGGGTGACCCCGGCTACCGGCCGGACCTGGACCGCGACAAGGACGGCATCGCCTGCGACATGTCAAGCCCCGGGTTTTGTGGAGGCTGGTTTAGCTGGATGTGGTGGTGGCTGGTTGTAGTTGTTCCTGGCGGTGGGTGTCGGGGGCCCAGGCGGCTTCGTGCTCGGCGGGGGTGCGCATGCCGATG
>NZ_JAAIJY010000005.1 GCF_011752065.1 Actinomyces sp. ZJ308 | reverse complement strand
CATCGGCATGCGCACCCCCGCCGAGCACGAAGCCGCCTGGGCCCCCGACACCCACCGCCAGGAACAACTACAACCAGCCACCACCACATCCAGCTAAACCAGCCTCCACAAAACCCGGGGCTTGACACCAGGGGCTCGTCCAGGAGGAAGAGCCGGGGGCGGTTGACCAGGGCCCGAGCCAGCGAGGCCCGCTGGGCCATGCCGCCCGAGAGCGTGGCGGGATAGGCCTCGGCGAAGTCCCGCAGGCCCACGACCTGCAGGGCCGCCTCCACTCGGCGCTGGTCGCGTCCCAGTCGGTCCCTCGCCTCGGGGCCCAGGGCGACGTTGTCGCGCACCGTCCTCCAGGGAAGGAGCGTGGCGTCCTGGAAGGCCAGGGCGCGCAGCGGTGATGGACCGGTCACAGGTTTGGCGTCGACCTCGACACTGCCCTCGACCGGCTGCTCCAGCCCGGCCAGCAGTCGCAGGATCGTTGACTTGCCGCAGCCGGAGGGGCCGACCAGGGAGACGAACTCGCCGGGGGACACCGTCAGGTCGATGTCGTCGAGCACGGGGAGCTGGTCCGGCTTGGCCGCCTCGGCCTCGTAGCGCGCTCTTGCTGCGGGAGACACGCGTCGAAGCAGGAAGTGGAGCCAGCCGTGGTCCAGGTCGCGGGACAGGGGATAGCGGTGGGTGACGCCCCTGAGGTCGACCTGCGCGCCGCGCGTTGCGGAGGAGGACGTCGCCTGTGCCGCGGCCTGCGTCACGGCAGCAGCCGTCGTGGAACCGGAAGACATCGGTCACCACCTCACAAGGTTCTGCTGCCATGCCAGCAGCGAGGAGCGGATCTTGAACAGCAGCACCATGAGCGTGCGGCAGAAGGCCACCAGGATGATGAGTCCCACGTACATCCTGGGGTAGTCGGCCCAGCCCTTGACCCAGTTGATGTACCAGGCCAGGCCCTTGTCGACCCCGGTCAGCTCGGCCGTCATGAGGGCGGCCAGCGAGGTTCCCAGCCCGGTGAACAGGCCGGTGAGCATGTCCGGCAGGGCCGAGGGCACGGCCACCCGCCTGATGAGGAAGAGCTCATCGGCTCCCAGCGTGCGGGCCATGTCTATGTAGTCGCGGCGCACCGAGCGCACGCCCGCGCGGGTCATGGTGGCCATCGGGAACCACGCGCCGAAACCGACGATGAAGGCCGCGGAGGCGTACGTCGTCGGAAGCAGCAACAGCGCCAGCGGTAGGAGCGAGGCCGCCGGAACGGGGCCGATGGTCTGCAGGAGCGGATGGAGCCAGTAGTCGGCGCGCCTCGACCAGCCCATGAGCAGGCCGGTGAAGAATCCCAGCAGTGAGCCCACCGAGTAGCCGATGACGAAGAGCAGCGCGGAGGCTCCCAGACAGCTGAGCAGCAGCCTCCAGTCGCCGACGAAGGAGGCGATGAGTACCTCCGGGGCGGCGAAGTACGGGGGCGTGAGCAGCCCGAGCTTGGAGGTCGTCAGCTGCCAGACGATGAACCACGCGCCGGCCGCGTTGATCCAGGGCAGGAAGTGCGCCAACGACCTGGCCGACGACGACGCCGGCCGGGTCCGGGCAATCAGCACCCACCCCAGCAGCGTGATCAGCCAGGTGCTGGCGAGGACGAGTACCGGTGTGGTTGATGCCCGCCGGAGCAGGTCCGCGTCCGGAAGGACGACGACGATGATCGGATAGGCCAGCCACAGCGACAGTGCCGTCGCGCTCTGGAGCGCGGCCGGGGAGGTGCGACGACGTTCTGAAGCCTTGTGCTCGATTGCGGCCGAGCTTGCTCCCTGACGCCCGTCGTCGGTGCGCTCGGTTGAGTCGGCCTTGACATCGGTGGGCATTCTCGATCAGTCCTTGATGCCGAGATCGGCGATGACTGCGTCGGTCAGCCTCTGGGCGGAAATGTCCGCCTTGATGAAGCCGGTTCCCTTGAACTTCTCGATACCGGGCTCGATCGCGGCCCGGAACCTGGAGGCCGAGGCCTTGAACCCGTACGTCTTGAGCACCCGGACGACGACATCCTGGTCCGCGGCGACGTAGTCGTTGTCGACCTCGAGCTTGGCGATCTCGTCGATGTGGTCCGGCACATAGGCCGAGCCCTTCATCCAGGCCTCCGTCAGGGCCTTGGCCTCCTTGGGCTGTTTCTTGACGAAATCGCCGTTGAGAGCCACGGAGCAGCAGAACTCCTCGGCGTCGTTGTTGGCCAGCTCTCGAGCCGTGCCGTTGAAGACGGGGAGCAGTGGCCCGGGATCAGATCCCATGATGGCGTCGACCTGTCCGTCGGCCAGGGCGGTCCCCAAGGAGTCCGCATCCACCGTGCGCCAGGTGATGTCGCCCCCGTCCGGGTTGACGTTGATTCCGGCCTCGGACAGTCCGATCGCGAAGTAGGCGAAGGCCGACGACGACAGTGACGGAACCCCGATCGTGGTGCCCTTGAGGTCGGCCAGACTCTGATAGGGGGCGTCGTTGTTCACCACCAGGCGCAGGCAGCCGGCGTGAAGGCCCGCGGTGAGCTTGGCGTTGAGCCCGTTGTAGATCGGCTCCAGCCAGGAGAAGAAGATTCCCGGCGCACCGATGTACTTGCCCGCGCCGACGCCGTCCTTGGTGTCCTCGGTCTGCTGGGTGCGCGCGAGCGTCACCTTGAGGCCCGCGTCGTCGAAGAAGCCCTGGTGGTAGGCGGCGTACAGCGGTGCGGCGCAGATGTCGCCGCCGATCACCAGCGGTAGCGCCTCATGGGCCCCGACCACCCCCTGGTTGGTGCGCCGGATCGTCAGGTACGCACCGGTACCGACCACGGCAGCGGCGGCCAGGCCGCCGACCGTCAGCAGTGTGCGTCTGGAGGGTCGGCGGCGGCGAGGTCCCTCAGCATCGGTGGTACCCGGATCGTCATCGTCCGCGGCGAGAATCTGCGCCGCGTTCTCGGCGGTGACCTCGTCCTTCTCGGGGATATCGGGATCCGGTGCGGATGAGGCGGAGGAGGGGGAGGAAACGGTTTTCGACATGGTGTCTCCTACGGAGGGAATGGAACCGAGTAGGTATGGAAAGCAGCGTCATTGAAGAACCCGGGAAGGCTGCCGGTGACGCAATAGTCGGTTGAAGTCGCCGAACGCGGGTGATGTGCCTCTTATCAGAGCATCTCGATCATTCGGGCGCACGGGACCGAGGAATGGTCGTGAAGGATCCTCGGGATGCTCCCGGGCGCGAACCCGGGATGGCGGGCACCCGGTTCTACCTCATGGGAGCGTCCGCGTTGTCGACCTCTATCGAGGCGTCATCGCGATTCCGGGTGCCGATGGCACGCCGGGCGGAAAATCAACAGGGCCGACAGCAACAGCACATTCGCGTACCACACATGGCCGCGAGCGCCTGTGCGCCGGGGGCGGTGGTGGTTGTCAGAGCGATGTGCGTCATGGGTGACACCCTACGCCACACCGCCCGGAAGAATGCAAGTTCATCGCTTCTTACCGGTGGTTCGTCTCCTGCTGGTGGTGCTGCGATGGAGGCGGATGAGGTCCGATAGGGTCGCCGGTGTGAGCGGTACAGGTCCTGAGAATGCTCCCGTGCGAGGGGCCCGGTGGCGAGAGCTGACGCCTACCCCTCTGGCCTTAGAGGGCGGTCCGCTTCGCGTGACTCCGGCCTGGTGGCCGCAGCATCCGGATGACGAGGCCCTGGCGGCCGCAGCGGCTCACGGCACCCCGGTTCTGGGAGACGCCCGTGTCATTGACGGAGTCACGATGCGAGAGGCGACCTTCCTGTGGCGAGATGACCGGCAGCACGGCCCCAGCCCCAGCGTTCTCATCCATCTCAACACGCTGACGGACAACCATCGCACTCACATCACTCCGGCGCTCGCCGACCGGGTGCCTGGAACCAGCTGGTGGGCGCTTCATGTCCTGCTTCCGGAGGACGGGCTCGTGGGTTACCGGATCGTGGTGACCCGCGATCGGCTGCCCGACGACGCCGGGGCCCGCCGGGAGCGCTGGAAGTGGGTTCACGCTCACGGACGCCCGGATGTCTTCAGTCCTGAGCACCTGCACGACGGATTCGGCTTCGTCTCCTCCCTGTGGGAGGGGCCCGGTGCCGTCACCCACCCGGAGTGGTCGACGGCGTCGGCCGATGGTGTCGCTGCGGCGCTCAGCGTCGATCCCGGGGGAGGAGGCAGCGGTTACGGACATGGCGTTGAGCTCGGCGGCGCGGCTGTCGCTGACTTCGACGCCCCTGGCGACCATGTACGACGCGTCACCCTCTGGCAGCAGGATCGCATCGGTGAGCGCCATGGGACCGAGCGGAAGGAGGGGGCGGGCACGCAGCGGGGGCTGCTGGTACTTCTCGACGGTGAGACCTGGCGCCGTAACGACGTCGTGCGCCGGCTCGGCGCCAGGGCCGCCACGTGGGACCTGCTGGTCATTGACTCCGGGGACCCGGCCATGCGCGCGCGTGACCTGGGGGATCCGCATCGCAGTAGGGAGCTGCTGATCCGGTGTCTCGAGGCGGCGCAGGACGGCCGGCCTCGATGGAGCCCGCAGCGGGTGGTGGTGGCCGGTCAGTCGCTGGGCGGCGTGGCCGCGGCGGATCTTGTCATTCACCGGCCCGATATCGCCGGCCGGGCCATTGCCCAGTCGGCGTCCTTCTGGCTGGGGTCGGGGCTGCGAGGCGAGGGTGAGGGGGCGCTTCTGGCGTGGTTGCGCCGTCGGGCCGGGCAGGAGCGCTCGGAGCCGTTGTCGGCTCGGCTGGTGGTTCAGTGCGGGGTGCATGAGGGCGTTCTGCGGCAGGGTGCGCACGCGTTTGCGGAGCTTCTTGCGGCTGAGGGGGCTCTGCTCGAGTACCGCGAGGTGCGCGGCGGGCACGACTACGCCTGGTGGCGCCACGGGGTGTCCTGGGGGCTCGATGCTCATGAGCGAGATCTTGTCTCTGAGCATGATCCGACAGTGTCAAGGTGATTGTCATCGCACCGAAGGTGAATAAGAAAATGATAGCGTCATTAATATCGCTTAGGTCGCCCTTGCTTGGTGGCCGGTGATCGGGAGCAGCGCAGCCTGCTCGTCCCCGACCGTCCCGGACGTAGCGCCGGGCCATCCTCACGGAGTTACTCCATGAACCGTCGTCACCATCACTGCCCTCCATCCGGTCTCATACGTCCGTCCGTCTCCCAACCTGCGCTCCGTTCCTCCCTGGTGAGAGCCGGGGCGCTCGCGTCCGCCGTCGCACTGGGTCTGGCAGGAGCCGTGGGGACCACGGCCTACGCGGCCGACGAGGCGCCTACTCCTGCGGCGAGCGCCGACGCCGCTTCGACGCCCGGTGCGCCGGCCACCGGGACAGTCCCTGCAACAAACGCTGCGACAAACGAGACGTCACCGACACCGGCTGCTGCCGAGGACGCCCAGGCCGACACCTCCGGAGTCGACAAGAACGCTGCGGTCACCCCGGTGCCCGGCACCTCCGGCGAGCCCGGAAGCGTCGCGGGAGTCGAGTCCTCCGTCGCCCCCGGCCTCTATCAGACCGCCTACTCGCCGAGCCGCAACTCCCTGTACGTCACCTCGGCCGTGGGGCGTCCACCCGTGACCCAGTCGTCGTTGATCAAGCTCGACGCCGACACGCTGGCCTACCAGACGCACATCGTTCCAGAGGTGGACCCGACGGCGACCGGCCGAGACGGCAAGCCGCTGGAGGGAGCCCGCTACGCCGTCTACGGGGTGGCCGTCGACGACGAGCACGGCACCGTCTGGGTCACCAACACCCGCCAGAGCACCGTCGCCGTCTACGACGCCGACACGCTCACGCTCGTCAAGCAGTTCGACAAGGACATCGTGTCCCACAGCCGTGACGTCATCATCGACGCCGCACGAGACCGTGCCTACGTCAGCAGTGCACGCTCCAACAAGATCGCCGTGTTCGACACGTCCACCAACACCCAGCTGGCCGACATCACCGTGGGTCAGGACGCAGACGACTTCAGCCCCATGTCACTGGCCCTCGACGAGACCTCGGGAACCCTGGTCACTGTGTCGTCCTCCAGCGCCAAGGCGGCACTCATCGACGTCGCCTCCGGCAACGTCACGGAGGTGGCCCTGCCCGCCAGCGTCTCACGCGCCTCAGGTGTTGCCTACGACCCGGCGACCGGACGGATCTACGTGGCCAGCCAGGGGTCGGGCGATCTGGTCGTCGTCGAGAAGGACGGAACGGTTGTCAATCAGGTCGTCACCGCTACCGGCCTGAAGGACGCCGACGGCAAGGACATCACCTCGGGCGCGCTCAATGTGGCGCTGGACCCGGTCCATTCGCTGGTCTACGTCACCAACCGCAACGCCGGGACCATCACCGTTCACGATCTTGACGGAACGATCAGGCAGACGATCGACGCCGGCCGCTACCCCAACCACGTCGAGTACGACGGGCGAGGAAACGTCTATGCCGTCAACAAGGGCGGTAGCCGCGATGGAAGCACGAAGAACGACTACGTTCAGCGCTTCTCCGTCATCGCGGCTCCCGCGCCGACGGCCACAGCCGAGCCCGCACCGACCGGCTCCGGCACGCCTTCTCCGACCGGGGCGAGCAGCCTCGGCGCGAGCCCGTCGGTGACCTTCCAGGCTGCCGGCAGTGCCGGGGGCCGGGATGGTAGTGGTGCAGACGTGGCCGTGGCCGCGGGCTCGGTCTCCGACGGAGACGGAAGCGGTCCCGGCCTGGCAAGCACAGGGGCCTCAGTGGCGGGTGCAGTCCTGGCGGCAGTCCTCCTGGGCGGCGGGGTCCTACTGGTGCGCGCACGCCGTCGCGCCTGATCGGCTGCCTGCCTTAGACAGCAGGTTTGAACGAGAGGAACAAGCCGATCACTTCGGCTCAGGGGCCGTTCAACGCGGATCACGCGTTGAACGGCCCCTGCCTTTCCCACAATAAAACCGTGATGGAACTGAAACCTAAGCAACAGCATGGTCACGCGCCCCGATTTATCGTTACCAACTCAAGAGTTTCCGCAGTGATTTCGGAAATGAATGATCTCAGTCCGACCGATTGTCGGGTTACCACTGTGTATACTTGATCAGGAATCGACGTCGCAGGCGATGTTTTCTGGAGATAGAGGATTCTTAGAGGGGAGTAGTCCGTCTATCATCGTTTGCGAAAGGCGGCCGTATCCGTTGATCGGTGCGTTCCTTTCCTCATGGTCCTCAGTGAACGGCTGTGGACCACATGAGTAAGTCCACCTGTCCCTGCCCATGAACGAGACCACTTGATGCACTACGCTCAGCGGCTGCTTGCTTCCCGCCCCTCCACCAGGCTCGGCGCACGCGCGATTCTTGGCGTTCTGACCGCCTGCGGTGTTCTGATGAGTACCGCGGGTGTTGCTGCCATGCCTCTTCTCACTGGGAATGAGGTCGTCAGCGATGCAGGAGCGACAACCGACTGCCATCCCGCCGCCTCCCTGAACTACCCCGAGGGACAGTCCAAGCCCGAGTACGTGGTCCCCGTCTACGAGACGGGTTTCGGAGTCGGCATCGACGCCGTCCTGACCGGCTGGTGCCACGACGGCGGGAGAATGCTGTCGGACCCTACGGTCACCGTCAACGTCATTGACGGGGGCACGGTGTCCTCCTACCTCATTCCCCGATTCAAGGTCGAGCTCGATCCAGAGATTGGGGGAGGAGAGCAGAGCGCGTTCGTCCCTACGGAGCTTCTCGTCAAGGCCGTACGGGATGCAACGGGTGATGCTGCTTGGGAGGTCGGCTCCAGGCTCTTCAGCCTCACCTACACCAGCGGAACGGTCAGCGCCACGACGGGCATGTTCTCCTTCGTCAAGCAGGACCCCGACGTCGTCAATCCCTCGTCCCCGGAGCCGACACCCGAGCCCACCTCGGAGCCGACGACCGGCCCGACGCAGGAGCCATCCGCAGAACCGACCAGGGACCCCACGGCCGAACCAACCAGCGACCCCACCGCCGAACCGTCGCAGGAGCCGACTGAGGAGCCGTCTCCAACGCCGTCGCCGTCGCCTGAGCCGACGGCGACCGCCGCACCCACCGAGTCCGCCAGACCGGATCCCGCACCGACTCCATCAGCAGGCCCGACGCCGACTCCGACGAACGAGACCTGTCTGCCGAAGCCGACCGTCACGGTCCTCAACCCCGACGGCTCGGATCCCAGGAACAGTGACCCCGCGTACCAGCCCGAGCACAGCATCAGAGTCTCCGGCAGCGGCTGGTGCGAGAACGGAGCAGCGATCGACGGCGACAGGGCGATCGAGGTCAAGCTGGTCGTCTACAGCGGCTACGTCATTCCACGAACGGCCTCGGTGCCCGTCACCTTCAGCAACGGGGCCTTCAGTGCCCAGCTCGCCCTGTCCTCCCTGTACGCCGGGACGGATCTTGCGACGAACCGCTACTACCTCCAGATCTCGCCGATCGGTTCCGCACAGAGCGGCGTCACCAACATCTTCAGCTACGAGGCGCCGACGACACCTGAGCCGACCCCGACTCCGACGGCCGCCCCCACACCAACCCCGACTCAGAAGCCGACAGCGGAGCCCTCAGCCCCCGCGCCCGCCTCGCCGTCGCCCACCCAGTCGGCCGACCCGGCTCCTGTCCCCTCTCCGAGTCCCTCCACCGAGCCGGGGCCCGAGCCGTCGGCGTCTTCTGCTCCGCCCGCCGAGCCCTCGATCTCCCCCTCCGCTCAGTCCACGCAACCGGCCCGTCCGGCACCGACCTCGGACCCCGCAACATCCTCACCGGACGGGGCGGACCCCGGCACCCCCAACACTCAGCCGGACGCCGGTAATGCAGGTGGAAACAGCTCTGGTGGAGGCGGGGCCCGGAACGCCTCAGGTACAGGAACGTCTGAGACGGGTTCCTCGCCCGCGGGTGTCCCGGCCCAGTCCGAAGGCGATCGGACTCGGACTCGGAGCAGTGGCCGTGGCGATGACTCCGCCCCTAACGATTCCCAGGACTCTGAGTCCTCGGCGCAGGCCTCTGCCGAGGCGAGTCCCTCTGAGGACCGGACTGTCCGTCCCGACCGTAGCCCAGTGCCTCCGGTGACCAGCTCGGCACAACTGAGTGCGGACAACGCCGGTTCCCTGTCCGGGTCGCGCCAGGGCAACATCGTCAACCTCGTGCTTCCCAAGGCCAAGGTCTCGGCGGGGGAGTGGGTGTCGGTCTTCGTCTTCCCCGGAGCCACGACCAAGGGCTGGGTGCAGGTCGATGAGGCCAACAGCGTCTCCATCGATATCTCGACACTCGAGTCCGGCTCCTACGAGCTGGCGGTGGCCGATCGTGACAACAGCCTTCTGGGGTGGGCGAAGCTGGAGATCACCTCGGCATCCTTCGATCCTCGGAGCCCGGCACAGGCTCAGCTTCTGACCTTCCCGGACAAGGACGCCCCCGCCTCCATGGGGCTCAGCGCCAACGACGTACTCCTTGGGGGCGCCGGAGGACTGCTGACTATCGGCGCCGGCAGCCTGCTGGTTGCCGCCCGCTCAGGACTGCCGCTTCGCGCGCCGCGCGTTCCCCGACGACTGCGAATGCCGCGCAGGCACTGAAGGGGCCGCACCAGGAGATCGTCAATGTCATCGTCAAAGAGGCAGAACAGGCAGCCACTCAGAGGAGGTGAGAAACAAGTGACCCGGTTGACTCAACTCATCACCCGGTGCGCTTGGCATGCGCCGCAGGCCCGACGCCGGATCCGCACCCGGCACCTCGAGATACCGCGCGTGCTCGTCATCGTCTGCTCCGTTCTGCTCGCCTCCCTGGTGGCGCTGGTATCCACGAGCCCTGCTGCCAGGGCCGACACCAAGACCGACCCCTCCACCACAGGGACCGCCTCGACCGTCAGTCCTTCGACGGTCGCCGTTGGAGGAACGATCATGTACACGGTCTCAGGGTTTCCCGGTGGCGTGACGGTTCAGGTGCTCATCGACGACGGCGCACTGGTGGCCTCCCGCCCCTCCGAGTCCGAGGTGGTCACGACGATCACGATCAAGCAGGACGGCACGGCCTCCGGCTCCTTCGAGCTGCCCGAGTACGTCGAGCAGGGAAGCCACTGGCTGCGATTCCGGGTCTCCGGGGCCCAGGGGGTGACCGCTCAGGAGGGAAACGCGGCGGACTACACCAACAAGAGCCCCTACTTCACCGTCTCAGGTGTCACAGTCATCGGGGGAGCCGCTCCTCCCACCGTTCCACCGGCACCGACGCCGCCACCCCACCAGGTCGCCGCGACGGGCGGATCGAGCGGTTCCGGAGCATCAGGCATTCAGGCCGCCGGCCCGAGTGCGGAGCCGGCCGGTTTCCCGATCATCGGTACCTCCATTCTCGTGCTCAGCATGATCCTGGTCGTGCTGTCGGTGCTCGTGGCGGTCAACCGGCGCAGAATGGCGGACTACCAGCGCCGTCGGGCTACGATCTGAGCCGGGGCGGGCCACTGCCTGTGCCGCTGCGCGGCGGCTCGGCCTGATGCCGGGCTCCTTGTAAACTGCCGCCGGCGCCCGCCCGTCTCGTGGTGCGCCCCGACGGGCACCGGTTCAGTGCCCCACACGGAAGGAACCCAGCACCGTGCTGCGAACTCGTACCGCAGGCTCCCTGCGCGCCTCAGACATCGGCCAGGTCGTCACCCTCACCGGATGGGTGGATCGACGCCGTGACCACGGCGGCGTGGCCTTCATCGACCTGCGGGACGCTTCGGGCATCGCCCAGGTCGTCATCCGCGAGGAGGTCGCTCACGACCTGCGCGCCGAGTACGTCCTGGCCGTCACCGGCGAGGTGAGCGCCCGACCCGAGGGCAACGCCAACCCGAACCTGCCCACCGGCGAGATCGAGGTCGTCGTCTCCGACGTCGAGATCCTCAACCCCTCCGCGCCGTTGCCCTTCCAGGTCTCCGACCATGCTGAGGACGCCGGGCAGGTCGGCGAGGAGGCGCGTCTGCGCTACCGCTACCTCGATCTGCGGCGCAGCGCCATGCAGCACGCCATCCGCCTGCGCGCCAAGGCCAGCCAGGCGGCCCGCAGGGTCCTGGACTCCCACGACTTCGTGGAGATCGAGACCCCCACCCTGACCCGCTCCACCCCGGAAGGGGCCCGCGACTTCCTCGTCCCCGCCCGCCTGGCGCCGGGATCCTGGTACGCCCTGCCGCAGAGCCCCCAGCTGTTCAAGCAGCTCCTCATGGTCGCCGGCATGGAGCGCTACTACCAGATCGCCCGCTGCTACCGCGACGAGGACTTCCGCGCCGACCGCCAGCCGGAGTTCACCCAGCTCGACGTGGAGATGAGCTTCGTCGAGCAGGACGACGTCATCGCCGTCGCCGAGGACGTACTGCGCGAGGTGTGGGCGCTGATCGGCTACGACCTGCCCACTCCGATCCCGCGCATGACCTACCGCGACGCGATGGAGAAGTACGGCTCGGACAAGCCCGACCTGCGCTTCGGCTGCGAGCTGGTGGACCTGACCGACTACTTCAGGGACACCACCTTCCGCGTCTTCCAGAACCCCTACGTGGGCGCCGTCGTCATGCCCGGAGGGGCCTCCCAGTCACGGCGCACCTTCGACGCCTGGCAGGAGTGGGCCAAGCAGCGCGGAGCCAAGGGCCTGGCCTACGTCACCGTCGCCGAGGACGGGAGCCTCGGCGGCCCCGTCGCCAAGAACATCACCGACGCCGAGCGGGCCGGTCTGGCCGGCGCGGCCGGTGCCGAGCCCGGCGACTGCATCTTCTTCGCCGCAGGCCCCGTGGACTCCTCGCGGGCCCTGCTGGGCGCCGCCCGCCTGGAGATCGGCAAGCGCTGCGGCCTCATCGACGATGACCAGTGGTCCTTCGTCTGGGTGGTGGACGCCCCCCTGTTCAAGCCCTCCGCCGAGGCCCGGGCCGACGGCGACGTGGCCCTGGGCAAGTCCGCCTGGACCGCGGTCCACCACGCCTTCACCTCGCCCAAGCCGGAGTGCCTGGACACCTTCGACACCGACCCGGGAGGCGCCCTGGCCTACGCCTACGACATCGTGTGCAACGGCAACGAGATCGGCGGCGGTTCCATCCGTATCCACCGCAGCGACGTCCAGGAGCGCGTCTTCAACGTCATGGGGATCGGCGAGCAGGAGGCCCAGGAGAAGTTCGGCTTCCTGCTGGACGCCTTCAAGTTCGGGGCCCCGCCGCACGGCGGCATCGCCTTCGGGTGGGACCGGATCGTCTCCCTGCTGACCAGGGCCGAGTCCATCCGCGACGTCATCGCCTTCCCCAAGTCCGGTGGCGGTTTCGACCCACTGACCGAGGCTCCCGCCCCGATCACGCCCGAGCAGCGCAAGGAGGCCGGAGTCGACGCCGAGCCGGACAAGGCCGACAGGCCCGCCGGCGCGAACAGGGCCTGAGATCCGGCCTTCAACGGCGCACCGATAGTCGGTCAACGGGTGTGCGACAGAGTGATCGCTCTGTCGCACACCCGTTGGCCGGCCGCAGTCCTATAACCGGCCCAGGACGCAGGCGAAGCCGCGATTGCCCGCGGCCCACTCCTCATCATTGGGGCCAAGCGTGTTGATCGAGTAGCTGGTGGACAGGTCGAGTACCGTAGCGCTCCGCGTACTCGCTGGTGCAGGCGGCATTGACCTGGGGATCATCCGTCATGGCCTCGGAGGCGCTGGAAGCCGTCGTGGCCGGGTCGAAGGTTCCGCCGGCGAAGACGATCCAGTCGGCCCGGGAGCAGTCCACCTGGCTGACGCTCGTGCCGCCTACGACCGAGGTAGTCCGGCTCAGGCAGGTCCCCAGAGGCCATGGCATCTCGTCGGAGTAGGGAATGCCCTGAGCATTGACCTGCGCGGGAGTCGGGGCGGGCGTGGGAGACGGCGAGGCCTTCTCAGAGCTGAGAGCCGTTGCCCGAGCCGTCGCCGTGGGGGCACTGCTGGCGCCCTGACCCGTCAGGGCGTTGGCGCGCGAAACGGGCGACGCCGAGGCCCGCTGAGCGGCCCGGTTCGCCGAGGAGATTGACGGAGTCAGGATGCTTGCGAGCACGACGGCGGCAATGACGACGCCGGCTGTCAGGCCGAGTGCCACAAGAGCGAAGACCCTGCCTGAGGATCTTCCGCCGGATGCACCGGCCGGGACCGGGGCGGAAACGGGATATGGCGTCCCCATCGCTGGGCTAATCGCTGAGTGAGCCGCCGGGCGAGGGGCGCCGATTGCCGGGCTTGAGACGTCACCGGCTCGGTGCAGCGCCTCGGTGAGCTCGTGGCCGTCTCGGTAGCGCTGTGCGGGGTCGGGGTGCAGCGCACGGTCGAGGAGGGGGCGCAGTGCCTCCGGTATACGCGGGTCCGAGGTGTCCACGGGGACGGAAAGGCCGTTGATGATCTCCGGGAGGCTCAGCGCCCCGCCGTCGGCGGCGCGACGAGGGCCGCGGCCGGTCAGGAGCGTGAACAGGACAGCCCCCATCGACCACACGTCACCGCTGGGTGTGGGGTCCGCCAGAGTGAAGGCCTCCGGTGGAGCGAAGTCCGGCGTCATCGTATCCAGGGTGACGGAGGACTGGATGCCCTCGCGCTGGATGGCTGCGAGTCCGAAGTCGCTCAGGCGCGGGCTTCCGTAGGCGTCGATAAGGATGTTTCCGGGCTTGATGTCGCGGTGCAGGACCCCGGCCTCGTGAGCGGCCCCCAGAGCGGAGGAGACAGCCGTGACGATGCTGACGGCCTGGGCCGCGCCGAGCTCCCCTCGCTCCAGGACCTGGGCCAGGGAGCCTCCGTCGCAGCGCTCCATGACCAGGTAGGGACGCCCGTCGGGCAGTACCCCGGAGTCGATCAGTGAGACCGCGTTCGGGTGGCCGCTGATCCG
Source organism: Actinomyces sp. ZJ308 (assembly GCF_011752065.1). GTDB lineage: Bacteria > Actinomycetota > Actinomycetes > Actinomycetales > Actinomycetaceae > Actinomyces. Next base: position 166,089 of record NZ_JAAIJY010000005.1, on the reverse strand, counting down.
GCTGGCGGCCGCCATCTCCCGCATGAAGCGTCTACGGTTGCGCTCGTCGTGCAACGGCCTGGAGTCGATCTTGACCGCCACCGGACGCTGCAACGAGATCTGCTCCCCGGCGTAGACGGTGGCGAAGCCTCCCTGCCCCAGCGGCTCTCCCAGACGTACACCGGGCACAGTCGCTGCGACGTGCGCAAAGGCGTCGGGAACAGGGAAGGGACTACTCATGGGCTCATGATCGCTGCGAGCGCACATCGGCGCAAACCCGATCAGACCCGACCCTCACGCCTCCACCCGCTCACTGCCGGATCGAACCGACCGGTCAAGAAAGTATCAGAACCGGGCACACGCACCCATCGTGCGACTCAGGAGCCGGCGGCACTCTGGAACCGTCATTGAGATGCTGCGGAACGGGCCGTGGCGCACACACGATGGAGTGACTGATGAAGAACCTCTCACCACCCCGGATCCTGATCCCGGGACTCATCGCTATCGCGATCTTCATGACCGGCGACGGCTTCGAGCTGACCTTCCTGTCCAAGTACCTCGTCTCTCAAGGACTGGCGGCAGCACAGGCCTCGAGTATCATCACCGCTTACGGTCTGATGGCCGCGCTGGCGGGCTGGGCCTCCGGCGTGCTCGCCGAGACCTTCGGGGTCCGCCGCATCATGCTCGTCGGAGCGGGGCTGTGGATCTCGGTCCACCTGCTTCTTCTCATCGTTGCCGTTCCGAGCGGCTCCTACGCACTCATCCTCATCACCTACGGGGTACGCGGTCTGGCCTACCCGCTGTTCATCTACTCCTTCGTCGTCTACATCACGCAGAAGATCCCCGCCAGCACCCGGGCTTCAGCAATGGGGTGGTTCTGGACGGCCTACTCCGTAGGGATTGGTTGCCTGGGCTCCTGGATCCCCGCACGTACCGTGCCCATCATCGGTGAATACCTCACCCTGTGGCTGTCCCTGGCCTGGACCGTTCCCGGTGCCATCATCTGCCTGCTGCTGGTGGCCAGGGGCGAGCCCCGGAGAAGCGCGAAAGGGCTGCGTGACACACTCGTCGAGCTCTCCGCGGGCGTGAGCATCCTCGGGCGCAACCGCCAGGTCGTCCTGACCGCCGTCGTTCGCGTCATCTGCAATCTCAGTCTCTACGGATTCCCCGTCATCATGCCGCTCTACCTCACCGACAAGCACTACGGCGACGGATGGTTCACCATGAGCCAGTGGATGACGATCTGGGGCATCCAGTTCGCCGTCACCGTATTCGGCAACCTGTTCTGGGGATGGATCGGGGACCGCTTCGGCTGGATGCGACAGATGCGCTGGTACGGCTGCTGGTTCTGTGCGGTCGCCACGCTCGGCTTCTACTACGTGCCCCGGGTGCTGGGCGGCAGCATCATCGCCCTGGCCGCAGCCGCCGTCCTACTCGGCATGGGAGTCACGGCCTTCGTGCCGATGGGTGCTGTTTTCCCCGCACTCGCGCCGAAGGAGCAGGGAGCCGCCATCTCCATCAACAACCTCGCCTCCGGGCTGACCACCTTCGCCGGACCGGGGCTGGTCACACTGCTCATGCCGTTCATCGGCATCGGAGGAGTGTGCTGGACCTATGCCGCGCTCTACCTCTCCGGCTCCCTCATCACCATCTGGATCCGTCCGCCTCAGCCCGGATTCGACGATCGCGGTCGCCGTCTCACGACAGCGACCGGCCGCGAGCCGCGCACCGACCCCACCGCTCCCGTACTGGCAGAGGCCGTTGCCTGATGACAGCGGCGATGCCCTTAACCACCAGCTGACCACCAACTGACCACCACCCCTGCACCCACTCGTTCTCACACCCATTGAGGAGAAGAATCATGAAGGCCGTCGTTCTTGAGAAGCAGCACGAGATCAGGGTCCGCGAGGTGCCCGAAGACCTCACCTGCGGCCCCGGAGAGCTTCGCATCGCACCGCACACCGTCGGTATCTGCGGCTCGGACGTCCATTACTACACGCACGGACGCATCGGCCGGTACGTGGTGGAGGCGCCCATGATTCTCGGTCACGAGGCGTCCGGAGTCGTGACCGAGGTGGGCCACAGTGTCGAGGGCTTCGCCGTCGGCGACCGCGTTGCCATGGAGCCCGGTGTGCCCGATACCGGCTCACGCGCGTCGCGTGCGGGCATGTACAACGTCGACCCGGCCGTGTCCTTCTGGGCCACTCCGCCGGTCGACGGGTGCCTCGTCGAGGAGGTCATCCATCCCGCTGCCTTCACCTACCACCTTCCCGACAAGGTCTCGTTCGCCGAAGGCGCTCTGATGGAGCCTCTTGCCGTCGGTATGCACGCAGCCACCAAGGCTCGTATCACCCCCGGTGATGTCGTGGCCGTCTCAGGCGCGGGAACGATCGGACTGCTCACTGCGGCATCAGCACTGGCCGGCGGCGCCTCGAAGGTCATCATCTCCGACATCTCTCCGGTCAAGCTCGGCATCGCCTCCCGCATCCCTGGAGCCCACGTGGTTGACGGGCGCGAGCAGCGGCTGCTCGACGTCGTCGGCGAGCAGACCGCGGGCTGGGGCGCTGACGTCGTCTTCGAGTGCTCCGGTCACCCCAGCGCTTATGAGGACCTGTGGAAGATAGGCGCCCCCGGCAACCGGACCGTTCTCGTCGGCATCCCCGTTGACCCGGTATCGATCGATATCACCGAGGTACAGGCCCGTGAGACACGCATTGAGAACGTCTTCCGCTATGCCAACGTCTATCAGCGAGCCATCGATCTCGTCGCCGCGGGAAGGATTGATCTGAGTCCCTTCATCACGGCGACCTACGATATGGACCATGCCGTCGACGCCTTCGAGCGGGTTGCCGAGGGACGACCAGGCGACGTCAAGATCCAGATCACGGTCGGCTGAATCCAGCGAGAGTCTCATGGGGAGGCGTGGGAGGCCATCATGGACACCACCTCAGCGTCGGCATCCTCTATGCCCCAACGTGGCGGTGCAGGTGTCGCCGTGGCGCAGTTCCGGCCCGCGACCTCGCTGACGTCGACTACCGGTGATGACGGCACCGGAATCGGCGACCTCGAGGTGGTGCTCCCTGATCTGGGCTCGACGGTGCGATGGTTCCAGCACGGGTACCCGACGCCGCTGGCGCGCTGGCACCACCATCCCGAGATCGAGTTCCATCTCATCGTCGCCTCGCACGGGCAGATGATGGCGGGGGACCGGACGCTGGACTTCGCCCCGGGGCAGGTCACGCTGATGGGGCCCGATCTTCCGCACAACTGGCTCTCGGATCTGGGGCCGGGGGAGTGCCTCAAGGAGCGCGATGTTCTGTGCCAGGTGCTACCGCAGCGGGTTGCCGCCGCGGCACATGCTCTACCGGAGCTCTCGGGCTTCGAGGCGCTTGTTGAGAGATCTCGGCGCGGAATCGTCCTGGGCGGGGCGAGCGCCGCTGCCGCCGCCGAGCTGCTCACCGTGATGGGGCGTCAGCAAGGCATGGGGCGTCTCGGCACGCTTCTGGCCTTGGTCGAGGTCTTTCTCAGTGCCCCGGGCAACGAGTGGCGGCACATCGCTACGCGAGGGTACGTCCCCAGTCTCGATGACGTCACCGCCGGCCGCATCAATGAGGTGCTCACGTACATCGAGGACAATCTTGAGGGAACGCTGTCGATGCAGACGGCGGCCTCCCGGCTGGCCATGAGTCCCTCGGCCTTCTCGCGTTTCTTCCACTCGACAGCCGGCATCACCTTCTCCGCCCTTGTGCGTCGTCGAAGGATCGCGCGCGCCTGCCACCTGCTGCGACGTACCGACCTGCCCGTTGCCCGTGTCGCCGACCTGAGCGGGTACACCAACCTGGCGAACTTCAACCGGCGTTTTCGCGACGAGACCGGAACGACGCCGTCGAGTTATCGCAGGGTGTCGCAGGCGGCGCTTGATGACAGCTTGACGACCGGTTGACGACCGGTTGACGACTCCGCCTTGAGATACGGAGACAACGGGTACTGCCTGCGTGCGGCCCGAATCACTGTCTAAGGATTCGGGCCGCACGCAGGCAGTGATCCCCGCTCGGGCCTGAGCGGCGTCTCAGGCGGCGTGGGTGCAGGTGGGGCAGGAGCAGTCCTCGCAGGCGCACGAGGAGCAGGAGTCCGAGCAGTGCTCGCACGAGCAGGTGTTGTGGTTGCAGGTCGGGCAGGTGCAGTCCTCGCACTCGCACACGGCGCAGGAGTCCGAGCAGTGCTCACAGGAACAGGTGTCGCACTCGTCGTAGTGGCCGTTGTCCTCGTGGTGGGCGTGACCGTTGTGAATGTAGTCCACGTGGTCCCCGTGGATGACGGCGAGGTGGCCGCAGTTCGGGCCGTGGGTGTGGTGGTGGGCCTCGGCGGGGCGGTGCTCAGTGGTGGCAGTCATGGTCATGCTCCTTCGTATGTTCAAGGGTGTCGATGAAGATCGATGCGACGTGGTCGTCGATAAGGGAGTAGCTCTGGCGCCTGCCGTCGCGGACCGACTCGACCAGGTGGGCGTTGCGCAGGACCCGCAGGTGGTGGGAGACCAGAGGCTGCGAGACGCCGAGGAACGTCACCAGCTCGGTGACGTCGGCCGGCGAGCTGATGAGGCGGTAGACAATGCTCGCCCGCATAGGGTGAGCGAGCGCCTTGAACAGCTGCACCACGGCGGAGTCGTCCCCCAAGGGGGCCTCCGGTGGTGTCGCGACCTCTCGCATGCAAGAAAGTTTATATCAAACCGTTTTGATGTCAAGGCTACGTTCGTCGCCTCGTGTAGCATTCCGGCCATGTCATCGGCGACCTCAGACACTGCCAGGTTCTCGTTCGACGGCGAGCGCATGATCATCGGGCACCGAGGCCTGAGCTCACTCGCCCCGGAGAACACGATGGCCGCGTTCCGCGCTGCGGTGGATCATCACCTGGCGTGGGTGGAGGCCGACGTCGACGTCATCGCTGACGGAACCGTCATCATCTGCCACGACTCGACCCTGGATCGGACCACCGACCGGACGGGCCGGTATGACGCCCTGACCGTCGCCGACCTGTCGGGCATTGACGCCGGAAGCTGGTTCTCCCCCCGCTTCAACGGTGAGCCGCTCCCGACCCTGGCACGTCTCATTGACCTCATGAACGAGACCGGCCTCAACGCCAACATCGAGATCAAGCCCAACGAGACCGGGCGAGAGGCGACGCTGCGTCTCATCGACGGCGTGGTCGCGCAGCTCGAGAGACTGCGCCCAGGAGTGGAGGTCATTGTCTCCTCCTTCAGCCATGTCCTGCTCCACCTGTTCAAGCAACGCGCTCCGAAGGTGCCCGTGGGATGCCTCTACGAGAAACACACGCTCTCAGGCGACTGGAGGAGCACGCTGGAGATCGTGGGAGCCGATTACATTCACCCCGAGGACTCGAGCCTGACCCGGGAACAGGTTCAGGCCTTTCGAGCCGAGGGCTACGGCGTCAATGTCTGGACCGTCAACTCGCTCAGCCGGGCTAATGAGCTCTTCAACTGGGGCGTCACCGGCGTCTTCTCAGACATCGCCCACCACATCCCTCGTCGCTGACGACCCTCTGCTCAGCACACATCCCTGACGACATCCCTTGATCAGCATCCCTTGAAAGGACGGGCCTGGCCCCATGACAGCGTCCATCACCGGATCCGACTCCGACTCACCACTGCCCGGAGTCATATCGGAATCGGTGCCCGGTCCTCATGCCGCGGAGCACCATCGCTCCCCACTCCGACGGCGCCCGATATTCCTTCGCCGCGACCGCGTCGGCGCATTCCTCAGCATCGCACTGTCCGGCCAGCTCGTGTACGCCGCCTTCGAGGCGCTCAAGGGCTCCCTCATGCTGCAGGTCTCCGACGTCCTGGGGATCGGGATCGACGGCTTCGGCGCCATGATGAGCGTCATCGGTCTCGCCATGTACATGTACGTCCCGGCCGGATGGATCAACAACCGCTTCACCATCCGCTCGATCCTCGTGACGTGGTGCGCCTGGAGGCTCGGCACGCTCCTGGTCCTCTACCTGGTTCCAGGGGTGTCGTTCACCATGATGCTCGTCATCGCCTTCACCTGGGCGGTCTGGGACGCCATCGGGTGGCCGGCGGTGGTCAATGGCCTCACCTTCATCTCCCGCGATGATCGTCGCCGTGGCAGGGGCATGGTCATGGGCTTCTTCGAGGCGATCAGGCGCAGCGTGGAGTTCATCCTGGCCATGGTCGTCGTCGCCTGCGTCTGGGCCCTCCCTCAGCACTGGAAACCGATCGTCACCGGATTCGCGGTCGGCTACTCCCTGCTGCTCGTCCCCCTCATCGTCTGCCTGCTCCGCTTCGTACCGAGGAGCGCGATCGCCCACCAGGACAGCGCCTCAGCGAATACTGCAGCCCTCATCGGGCTGCTGAAGGTGATCGCGCGCCCCCGCATCTGGCTGGCCGGGCTGGCGGCCATGTGCCTGTACTGGACCTACGTCAATCTCATCTACTCCTCAGCCCCTTACCTCAAGCTCGTCTACAACGTCTCCGACGGCGTGGCGGGACTGTTCGGAGCCACCGCCACCAGCCTCGTCGGCGCCCTCATCTGCATTCCTGCGGGGTTCGTCGCCGACTACGTCTTCAAGTCCTCAACCGCCATGATGACGGCGGCGCTGACCGTCATCGCGATCAGTGCCGCAGCGGTGTACATGCTGCCGTCCTCGAAGACGATGATGTGGCCGGCGATCATCCTCCTCATCGTCATGGCGGTAGGGGTCTTCATGGGCAAGTCCGTCATCCTGGCCCCGATCGCCGAGCTCGACCTGCCCGAGGAGATCAACGGCTCCGCCATGGCGGTCGCCTCGTTCCTCGCCTACGCCTCCATCATCTGGGGCAACTCGATGACCGCCGGGATCGTGGAGTCCCACCGCCACGACGCCTATGCCGGCTACCAGATCATCTTCCTCATCACTCTCAGCGTGGCGCTGGCGGGGGCCGCCTGCGCCTTCGCCCTGACTGTTGTCGGGCGCCGGCGGCCGTAGTCCGACGCAGTGAATGCACAGCGCATGCACGGTGCATCCGCGGTACATGGCCCGGAATGCTGTGTGAGCGCAGTCACCAGGGGTAGGGTGAGAGCATGTCACGCTACATCGAGCTCCACCCCGTCAACCCGCAGACCCGTCTGGTTGAGAAGGTCGTCGACACGCTGCGCGACGGCGGCCTGGTCGCCTATCCCACCGACTCCGGATACGCACTGGCCTGCGCGCCGGGGAACAAGGAGGGTCTGGACCGCATCCGCACCATTCGCCAGCTCGACGGCAAGCACAACTTCACCTTCGTGTGCGCCGACTTCGCCCAGGTGGGGCCCCTGGCCATCGTGGGCAACAACGCCTTCAGGCTCATCAAGCGCCTCACCCCGGGGCCGTGGACCTTCATTCTCAAGGGCACCAAGGACGTACCCCGGATGACGCTCAACCCCAAGAAGCACACGCTGGGCGTGCGCATCCCCGACCATGCCATCACCCAGTCCCTCGTCGCCGAGTTCGGCGCCCCCATCCTGTCATCCACCTTCATCCGCCCCGGCCAGGACGAGCCGGAGACCAACGGGTGGGAGGTCGAGGAGTCCCTGGGGCACCTTATCGACGTCGTCATCGAGGGACCGGTGGGGCACGGGGAGCCGACCACCGTCGTCGACCTGACCGACGACGTCCCCGAAGTCCTGCGTGAGGGCGCGGGCGATATCAGCCTGCTGTAGCGACCGGTTCTCCCACAGCGTTTCCTCGGCGTTTCCCACCGTGTTCGCCGGGTCCGCATGGCGGGCCCGGCGAACACTCTGCGCAACCACCAGTTCCACTCGCCCAGAAGCATCATGGTGGCCGGGATCGGCAGCATGCGGACGATCGAGGCCTCCAGCGTCACTCTCGACGGCGCGGCCCCGGCGTGACATCGCTCGGATCGCGCTACCGACGCCGCCGGTGCCTGCGCCAGTGGCCGACCAGGCCGACCGTCAGGGCCACGGGCCAGGCCAGCATGGGCCCGTAGCACAGGGAGAAGACGACGAGCTGGGCGGGGCTCATGCCCTCGACCGGCGTCCAGGACGGCGGGTCGCGCAGGAGGGCCAGGGTGAAGGAGAGGGCGACGTCGTAGATGATGAGGTAGAGCAGGAGGTTGCCCGCACCGCCCACGATGACGGGCAGTCGGCGGGGGACCGACCGCCCGCCCGCGCCCGGCACCCATGGCGGGAGTCTCTCGCCCCACGGCCGGCACAGTCCCAGGCAGGCCAGGGCGGCGCCGACCTGGATCAGCTCCAGGACCACGACGTAGGCGATCCCGCTCGCGCTGGTGCGGAAGAGCTCCGCCCGCCCGAAGCCCACGTCCGCCCCGGCCAGCATCGCCACCCGCCAGGCGACCGAGGGCAGCGGGCACAAGAACGCCGCCCAGCACGCGGCCGCGGCCCACGGCTGCACCGGCGCGGCGACCGGCGTCAGGACGGGCGGAGGGCGGGTGATAGAGCTCATAGTCGAAAACTACTCGGATTCGGCATTGCCGCATATGCCCGGGCGCGCCCACGGGGCCGACGGCGGGGGAGATAGGGTCCTGCCATGGACCTGTTCGAGTCGGCCGGCACGGATGACACCGGGCTTCCTGCGGACTCCCACGCGCCTCTGGCCGTGCGGATGCGCCCCCGCACGCTCGATGAGCTCGAGGGGCAGGCGCATCTGCTCACCCCCGGTTCCCCGCTACGACGACTCGTGGAGCCCTCAGAGGCGCCGGAGTGCGAACCCGAAGGCACGCAACGCGGCACGACGGCACGACGCCCCGGAGCGTCCCTGTCCTCAGTCATCCTGTGGGGACCGCCCGGAACCGGGAAGACAACACTGGCCTACCTGGTGGCACGTGGCAGTGGGCGACGCTTCGTAGAGCTGTCCGCAGTGACGGCGGGGGTCAAGGACGTGCGCGCGGTCGTCACCGATGCCCGACGACGCCTGGCGGCGGGGGAGGAGACGGTGCTGTTCATCGACGAGGTGCACCGCTTCTCCCGTTCCCAGCAGGACGCCCTGCTGCCCAGCGTGGAGAACCGCTGGGTCACGCTCATCGCGGCCACCACGGAGAACCCGTCCTTCAGCGTCGTCTCACCGCTCCTGTCGCGTTCCCTGCTTCTGACCCTGCACCCCCTGGGTGCCGATGACGTCGGGCGCCTGGTCGATCGAGCCCTGAGCGACGAGCGCGGCCTGGCCGGGGCCGTGCGAATCGGTGAGGAGGCCCGCGAGCAGATCGTGCGCATGGCCGGTTCCGACGCCCGCAAGGCCCTCACCGTGCTGGAGGCCGCCGCGGGAACGGTCCTGGCGAGGCAGACGGATCCCGGCTCGCGTCCCCTCATCGAGATGGCCGACGTCGAGCAGGCCGCCGACGTGGCTGCGGTGCGCTACGACCGCGCCGGCGACCAGCACTACGACGTCATCAGTGCCTTCATCAAGTCCATGCGCGGCTCCGACCCCGACGCCACCATGCACTACCTGGCGCGCATGATCGCGGCCGGAGAGGACCCCCGGTACATAGCCCGCCGCATCGTCATCCACGCCGCTGAGGACGTCGGGCTGGCCGACCCCGCAGTGCTGTCCACGGCCGTGGCCGCGCAGCAGGCGGTCGCCATGATCGGGATGCCGGAGTCGGGACTCGTCCTGGCCCAGGCGGCGCTCGCCGTGGCTACCGCGCCCAAGTCCAACGCGGTCACCGTGGCGCTCAACGAGTCCCTGGCGGACGTGAGCGCGGGCAAGGCCTCGGCCGTGCCCGTTCACCTGCGCGACTCCCACTACGCCGGGGCCGAGGGGCTCGGGCACGGCAAGGGCTACCGCTACCCGCACGACTTCCCCCATGCCGTCGTCGGTCAGCAGTACCTGCCCGAGGGGCTTGAGGGCAGTCGGTACTACCGTCCCAACGGCAACGGCTTCGAGAGGCAGCTGGTCTCCCGCCTCGAGGCGGTCCGGCGCATCCTCGACGAGAGGTAGGCGGAGGTAGGCCCGGATGCCCTCGGAGATCTCCAACCGAGCCACCACTGAGGACCGTCTCACACCGGGCGGTTCCGGCATGGGTTTTGACCGGTGAGCACGCTAGAGTTCTCGAGTTGTCCACATCGGAGACGATCGGCGCCGCCTGCTGGTGCCACCGCTCCACGCCGATGCGGACCTCCTGGGGTCCCGGCCCGAACCGCGGCTGACCCCGCGCCGTCGGCACCAGCCCACGGCGTGCGACCACCAATCCGACAGGAAAGAAACACATGAGCTCTTCGCGCTCCCGCCGTCAGGTGCGTCTGTCTCGCGCCCTCGGCATTCCGCTGACCCCCAAGGCCGTGCGCTACTTCGAGCGCCGTCCCTACGGCCCCGGTGAGCACGGCCGCGCCCGCCGCCGCACCGAGTCCGACTACGCCGTGCGCCTCAAGGAGAAGCAGCGCCTGCGCGCCCAGTACGGCATCCGCGAGGCCCAGCTTCAGCGCGTCTTCGAGGAGGCCCGTCGCGGCCAGGGCCTGACCGGTGAGTCCCTCGTCGAGCTGCTCGAGATGCGCCTGGACGCCCTCGTCCTGCGCTCCGGGATCGCCCGCACCATCGCCCAGGCCCGCCAGGACGTGGTCCACCGCCACATCCTCGTCGACGGCAAGGTCGTGGACCGCCCCTCCTACCGCGTCAAGCCGGGCCAGACCATCCAGGTGCGTCCCCGCTCCCAGGTGATGGTCCCCTTCCAGGTCGCCGCCGCCGGCGCCCACCGCGACGTGCTTCCCCCCGTCCCGGACTACCTCAACGTGGACCTCGAGAAGCTCTCAGCCACGCTGGTGCGCCGCCCCAAGCGCGACGAGGTCCCCGTGACCTGTGACGTCCAGATGGTCGTCGAGTACTACTCGCGCTGACGCCCACGCTTACCTGACGCCGGGGCGCCCCGGACCCATGAGAGGTTCGGGGCGCCCCGGCGTGGGAGTACGCTCACCAGGGAGCAACCCGATCGGCTCCGGCCCACGGCCACCTGGATCCGCCGGCCACCAGGCGGGCCGGTCAACCACACCACACCGTCCACACGTCCCGGCACACGGCCCGAGCGCCGAGTGCCCGGACTCACCTCGAACAGGATGAGGACCCCATGCGCACATCCGAGATCCGCAGCCGCTGGCTGGACTACTTCGCCGCGAACGAGCACGAGATCCGGCCCTCGGTCTCCCTGGTGTCGCCCGAGCCCTCCATCCTGTTCACCGTGGCGGGCATGGTGCCCTTCATCCCCTACATCCTGGGTACGGAGGAGGCCCCCTGGCCCCGGGCGGCCTCGGTGCAGAAGTGCATCCGTACCAATGACATCGACAACGTCGGCGTCACCACGCGCCACGGCACCTTCTTCCAGATGAACGGCAACTTCTCCTTCGGCGACTACTTCAAGGAGGGGGCCATCTCCTACGCCTGGGGCCTGCTGACCGGCAACCGCGATCAGGGCGGCTACGGTCTGGACGGGGACCGGCTGTGGATGACGATCTGGGAGGAGGACAAGGTCTCCTTCGACTACTGGACCCGGGAGATCGGTGTCCCCGCCGAACGCATCCAGCTGCTCCCCTTCAAGGACATCTCCTGGTCGACCGGCCAGCCCGGACCGGCCGGCTCCTGCTGCGAGATCCACTACGACCGCGGCCACGCCTACGGTCCCGACGGCGGCCCCGCCGTCGACACCCAGGGCGACCGCTTCCTGGAGATCTGGAACCTGGTCTTCGACGAGTTCCTTCGTGGAGAGGGCAAGGGACACGACTTCGAGCTCCTGGGCAAGCTCGACCAGACGGCCATCGACACCGGTGCCGGCCTGGAGCGCCTCGCCTTCATCATGCAGGACAAGCCCAACATGTATGAGATCGATGAGGTCTTCCCCGTCATCAAGGTCGCCGAGGAGCTCTCCGGCAAGAGCTACGGCCGAGGCACCGCCGGTCCCCAGGCCGGGGACGCCTATCACGACGACGTGCGCATGAGGATCGTGGCCGACCACGTGCGCTCGGCCCTCATGCTCATCTCCGACGGTGTACGACCCGGCAACGACGGGCGCGGTTACGTCCTGCGCCGGCTCATCCGACGGGCTGTCCGCTCCATGCGCCTGCTCGGCGTCGACGAGGCGACCATGCCCACCCTGCTGACCGCCTCCAAGGACGCGATGAAGGCCTCCTACCCCGAGCTCGAGTCCGGCTGGAGCACCATCTCGGAGGTCGCCTACGGCGAGGAGGACGCCTTCAGGCGCACCCTGGCCGCCGGCACCACGATCCTGGACACCGCGGTGGCCTCGGCCAAGAAGGACGCAGGAAAAACCGGGCGCCCGCTGGTGTCCGGCAGGAGCGCCTTCGAGCTGCACGACACCTACGGCTTCCCCATCGACCTCACCCTGGAGATGGCGGCCGAGCAGGGGGTCGACGTCGATGAGAGCGCCTTCCGCAGCCTCATGAACGAGCAGAAGGAGCGCGCCCGGGCCGACGCACGCGCCAAGAAGACCGGGCACGCCGACATCCGTGTCTTCCGTGAGCTGGAGAAGGAGATGGGCGGCGGTTCGGCCTTCCTGGGCTACACCGACTCCTCCGCCGAGGGAACGGTCACCGGACTCATCGTCGATGGCGTCCCGCAGAGCGTCGTCACCGCCCCGGCCGACGTCGAGGTCATCCTCGACCGGACCCCCTTCTACGCCGAGATGGGCGGTCAGCTCGCCGACCAGGGCACCATTCGCCTGGCCGACGGAGGTACCGTCGAGGTCAATGACGTCCAGGCCCCCGTCAAGGGTCTGCACGTCCACCGCGGCACCCTGACCGAGGGCACGATCGCGGTGGGGGAGAAGGTCTTCGCCCAGATTGACGCGGCCCGTCGCCTGGCGATCGCGCGCGCCCACACCTCCACCCACATGGTGCACAAGGCGCTCCACGAGATCGTCTCCGACAACGCCACCCAGGCCGGCAGCGAGAACTCCCCCTCCCGCATGCGCTTCGACTTCCGCCACGGCTCGGCCCTGGCCGGGGACCAGGTCGCCGGCATCGAGGAGCTGGTCAACGCCAAGCTCTCCGAGGACCTCTCCGTGACCGATGAGGTCATGGACATCGACGCCGCCCGTGCTGCGGGTGCCATGGCGCTGTTCGGGGAGAAGTACGGCAAGGAGGTGCGGGTCGTCTCCATCGGCGGCGACTGGTCCAAGGAGCTGTGCGCCGGGACTCACGTACCCACCACCGGGCACATCGGCCGCATCGCGGTGGTGGGCGAGTCCTCGATCGGCTCGGGCGTGCGTCGTATCGACGCTCTCGTCGGTGACGGCGCCTACGGCTACCAGGCCAAGGAGCACGCCCTGGTCTCTCAGCTCTCCACCTTGGTCGGGGGACGCCCCGAGGACCTGCCCGAGCGCGTCGAGGGGCTCATGACACGACTCAAGGAGGCCGAGAAGCGCCTGGCCGCGGCCGAGCATGCCGCCCTTTCCGCACGTGCAGCAGGTATCGTCTCCGACGCCGCGCGCGTCGGCGGGGTCAGGCTCGCCTCGGCCGACCTCGGCAGTATCGGATCCGCTGACGCCGTGCGCTCCCTCGCCCTCGACGTCCGCAGCCGGCTCGGTGACTCCGAGCCCGCCGTGGTCGCCGTCGGTGGTGTTGTCAACTCACGCCCGGTCGTGGTGGTCGCCACCAATGCCGGCGCTCGTGACCAGGGCATTCGTGCCGGCGCACTCGTGCGCGCCGCGGCTCAGGCGCTGGGCGGCGGAGGCGGCGGCAAGGACGACCTGGCCCAGGGCGGCGGACAGAACCCCGAGGCCATGGACGAGGCTCTGCGCGCCGTCGCCGACCAGGTCACGGCCTGATCCGGTGAGCCCCTGCTCCCAAGCGGATCACGTGACTGAGTCATCAGCGAATCCGGCTCCCACGGGGTTCCGTCCCGGGGTGCGACTCGCCTTCGACGTCGGAAAGGCACGTATCGGTGTCGCTCGTTGCGATCAGGACGCGATCCTGTCGTTTCCTGTGGCAACTCTCAGGCGGGACCGTTATGGTGCTGATCTCGATGAGGCCGTTGACCTCGTCGAGGAGCACGGTGCCTTCGAGGTGATCGTCGGTCTGCCCAAGCACATGGGCGGCGGCAGCTCGAGCTCGACCAGGGACGCCCGCAGATGGGCCGGTGACCTGGCGAGTCTCCTTCCGCGGCAGGTGTGCGTGAGGATGGTCGACGAGCGGCTCACCACCGTCACTGCTCACCGGGATCTGCACGCGGCCGGTCTGAAGGAGAGGAGCTTTCGCGGTATCGTCGACCAAGCGGCAGCGGTCGTCATCCTTGAACAGGCCATCACAACCGAGCGGATGTCCGGGGTTCCGGCCGGTGAGCGAGTCCCCCCGATCAAGAGAGGCAGAGCGTGAGCCACGACGATTTCTTCGCCGAGCTCGGCATCCAGCGCGATGAAGATGCTGGTGACGCCACAGAGAAGCCCAAGAGTCGTAAGCAACGACGCATGGAGAAGGTCGAGCGCCGTCAGCGCAAGCGGCGCCGGCACTGGCTGACGAGCCTGGTCATCGTCATCATCCTCGCGGCCGTCGGCGTCCTGGGCTACAAGGCCATCGGAATCATGCGAGACGCCTCCGCTCAGTCCACCCGCGCCGAGGACTACCAGGGCAACGGCGAGGGCGAGGTCACAGTGACGATCCCCGACGGGGCCTCGGGACTGGATATCGGCGACATCCTTCAGGAGAAGGGCGTCGTCGCCTCCGGTAAGGCCTTCACCAACGCGGTGAAGAACAATCCGAAGGGCAACACGATCCAGCCGGGCACCTACAAGCTCAAGAAGAGGATGTCCGCCAACGCCGCGCTTCAGGCGCTGCTCGATCCCGAGACCAAGGGCGACCACACCCTGACGGTCTCTGCGGGCAACACCAAGCAGATCGTCAAGGACCGGCTCAAGCAGGTATCCAACTTCACCGATGAGCAGATCGAGGCGGCATACGCCGACACCGCGTCCATCGGTCTGCCGGCCGAGGCCGGCGGCAACGTCGAGGGCTGGCTCGCTCCGGGGACCTACGACGTCACCGAGAACGCGACCCCCACGGACCTGGTCAAGCAGATGGTCTCCCGCACCCAGACCCAGCTCAATGACCTCAAGGTTGCCAAGGAGGACTACCAGGCGGTCCTGACCAAGGCCTCCATCGTCGAGCGCGAGGTCAACGACCCCAAGTACTACGGGCAGGTGGCACGGGTCATCGAGAACCGCCTGGCCCAGGTGGACGGAGAGACTCAGGGCAAGCTCCAGATGGACTCGACGGTGCAGTACGGTCTGGGGCGCTTCGGTGGTATCCCCAGCTCCACCGAGCTGGGGGACGCGAACAACGCGTACAACACCTACGTGCACCAGGGGCTCCCCCCGGGACCGATCGGCAGTCCCAGCGAGGAGGCCATCAAGGCGGTTCTCAACCCGCCGGCCGGAAGCTGGCTCTACTTCGTCACGGTCAACCTCGAGACCGGGGAGACCCTGTTCTCCTCCACAAGCGAGGAGCAGGCCGCCAACACCAAGAAGCTCGACGAGTACTGCAAGAACAACGAGGAGATCTGCAACGGCGGAAAGAAGAAGAGTGGATGACACGGAGGGCGTAGGGTTGCGCCGCCGAGCCGCCGTCATCGGTATGCCGGTGAACCACTCGCTGTCTCCCGTTCTGCACCGGGCCGCCTACACCGGGCTCGGCCTGAGCGACTGGTCCTATGAACACCGCGAGACAGAACCCGAGGCTCTGCCGGGGCTGCTCGACGAGCTGGCCGCCCCGGCTGAGACCGGGCCGATCTGGGCGGGCCTGAGCGTGACCATGCCCCACAAGCAGGCTCTCCTGACACACCTGGACGTCATCGATCCCCTGGCCGAGGCCGTAGGAGCGGTCAACACGGTGGTCGCCCAGCGCAGCGGCGCAGGGGAGGCGCTCCTGGCGGGCTTCAACACCGACGTCGCCGGCATCGTCGGTGCGCTGCGGGAGACCGCCGGCCAGACGATCACAGGCGCCGCCCACAGCCTCCCCCGTGTCGGCCGGGCCGTGGTCCTCGGGTCTGGCGCCACCGCCTGCTCGGCGCTGGCGGCGCTCGGCGAGCTCGGGGCCGGCCATATCACCGTCGCCGCACGCCGCCACGCCGGCCCCGGCCGGGCGCTCAGTGCCGCGCACCGCATGGGGCTGGGCGTCGAGGCTCTCACCTGGAAACCGACCGACCCGGCTTCTCACACCGAGGTGGCGCGGCGCCTGGCCGTGGCCGACGTCGTCGTCTCCACCCTGCCCGCAGGGGCGGCGGACCCTCTGGCCGGTCCGCTGGATGAGATCTTGGACCGCTCGGGCGGAACCCGGCCTGGAGCTCTCATGCTCGACGTCGTCTACGCCCCCTGGCCCACGCAGATCGCCGAGGTCTGGGCGCGCGGCGGGGGAGCCGTCGCCCCGGGGTGGCTCATGCTCCTGCACCAGGCCGTGCCCCAGGTCCAGCTCATGACCGGGAAGCAGCCGGACATCGAGCCCATGCGCACGGCGCTCCTGTCAGCACTGACGACTCAGCCCTGACAGTCCTGACAGGGTCCTCAGTCCCCGTCACTGACTGACTCCCACCGGGTGGGCGATCTACGATGCGGCGCAGCGGAGACACCGTGAGGGTGTGAGAGTATCTGTCTCATGCTTCGATGGATGACGGCCGGGGAGTCCCACGGCGAGGCCCTGACCGCGGTGATGGAGGGCGTTCCCGCAGGTGTGCGGATCTCCAGCGAGGAGATCCGGGCCGCGCTGGCCCGCCGTCGTCTGGGGCACGGGCGGGGCGCCCGCCAGGCCTTCGAGCGCGATGAGCTGCGGATACTGGGCGGAATCCGCCACGGCAGCACCATCGGCAGCCCCATCGCGCTGCAGATCGGCAACTCCGAGTGGCCCAAGTGGTCCACGGTCATGAGTGCCGATCCGGTGGACCCGCGTGACCTGCTCATCGACGCAGGCACCGGCGACGAGCGCGAGATCGCTCGCAACCGTCCCCTGACTCGCCCCCGGCCCGGGCACGCGGACCTTCCCGGCATGCTCAAGTACGACCTGGATGAGGCGCGACCGGTTCTGGAACGGGCCTCGGCCCGTGAGACCGCCGCCCGGGTGGCGCTGGGGGCGCTGGCCGAGGCCGTCCTGGAGCAGGTCGCCGGTATCCGGCTGGTCAGCCATGTCGTGCGCATCGGAGCCGTCGCCCTGCCCGACGATGTCCCCCCTCCCACCGCTGACGACACCGAGCGTCTCGACGACGACCCCGTGCGCTGCACGGATCCCGCCACCAGCGCCGCCATGGTCGCCGAGATCGACGCCACCAAGAAGGACGGGGACACTCTGGGCGGCGTCGTCGAGGTCGTCGCCACCGGTGTCCCGGTGGGGCTGGGCAGCCACGTCTCGGCCGATCGCCGCCTTGACGCCCGGCTCGCGGCCGCGCTCATGGGTATTCAGGCCGTCAAGGGCGTCGAGATCGGTGATGGCTTCGCTGAGGCGGCCAGGCGCGGCTCGGCCGCTCACGACGAGATCGTCTCGGTCGCCTCCGGGGAGCTCACGCGGGCCACGAACCGTGCCGGCGGCATCGAGGGCGGAATCTCGAACGGCTCCGCGATTCGGGTGCGGGCCGCCTTCAAGCCGATCTCCACGGTGCCTCGGGCCCTGCGCACCGTCGACATGGCCACCGGTGAGGCGGCCACCGGGCTGCACCAGCGCTCCGACGTGTGCGCCGTCGTGCCCGGTGCCGTCATCGCCCAGGCCATGACCGCCCTGGTTCTGGCCGATCTTCTCCTGGACAAGACCGGTGGCGACTCGGTGGCTGAGGCCCGACGCAACCTTGAGAGCTACCTGGCCCGCATCGCGGAGCGGACGCAGTGGTGATCACGGCGGTGAACCGAGTGGTGAGTCGGGCGGTGAGCGCGATACTGGTGTCCACGGTGAGCTCAATGGTGAGGGAGACACGATCATGACCTGGAAGCACGTTCCGACCATCGCCTTGCGCGACGACCAGCTGCCCCTGGTGCTGGTGGGACTGCCCGGTGCGGGCAAGACCACCCAGGCCCGCCTCCTGGCCCAGGCCCTGGGTGTCCAGGTCACCGACACCGATGCCGAGATCCGCCGTCGTGCCCGGATGACGATCCCCGAGATCTTCTCCATAGAGGGGGAGGAGGGCTTCCGCGACCGTGAGCACCGGGCCATGCGGGCCGTCCTGGACTCACCGGCGGCCGCCCAGGGTGTCATCGCCCTGGGCGGGGGAGCAGTGCTGCGCCCCGAGAACCGCGAGCTGCTGCGCGGTCACACCGTCATCCACCTGTCGGCCTCCCCGCGCACGGCCGCCAGGCACGTGGGCGATGGCGCAGGCCGTCCCCTCATGACACCGGACGCCGACTCCGACCAGACGCGCGCCGCCCGGCAGCGCAGTGAGAGCCATGATGAGAACTACGGCGAGAACCCTGGTGAGAGCCGCGGTGAGCACGACGGCGTCCTGGCACGGATGGAGGCGCTTCACGCGCAGCGCTCAGCGCTGTACTCCGAGGTGGCGACCCTGACCGTGCCCACCGACGGGCTCAGCCCCCAGCAGGTCGCCGCCCTCATTCTCGTGGCCCTCGGGGTCCACACGCCCCAGGCGGTCAAAGTCCTGGCACCCATGGCGGACAGTCCGACGGCCTCGGCGACGGCCCCCGGCGGCTCACCCCAGCGCCGCCGCATCCGGCCGTCCGGGACACCCGAGACCCGCAGCGGCTCCAGACGTGTCACCGTCTCCGGTGACCGCTCCTACGATGTGCTCATCGGCCACGGGCTTCTGACCGACCTGGACCGTGTCGTCCGGGATGCTCCGGGCGCAGGCGCCGGAGGCGTCGCCCTCATCCATGCCAAGGCCCTGGCAGAACGCGCCGCCGGCATCGAGACGCAGCTCGTCTCCCAGGGATTGCGTGTGCTTCGGATCGAGGTGCCCGACGGCGAGGCGGCCAAGAGGGCACGCGTCCTGGAGCACCTGTGGGAGCGGCTCGGTTCCTTCCGCCTGGGGCGTGACGGACTCGTGATCGGTCTCGGTGGCGGAGCGGCAACGGACCTGGCCGGTTTCGCGGCCGCCACCTGGCTGCGTGGAGTGCCTGTGGTGCAGGTGCCCACGACCCTGCTGGCCATGGTGGACGCCGCCGTCGGCGGCAAGACGGGGATCGACACTCCGGCAGGTAAGAACCTGGTAGGCGCCTTCCACCCACCGGCCGCCGTGATCGCCGACCTGGATACGCTGTCGACCCTGCCGGTCGCCGAGCTGCGGGCAGGGCTCGGCGAGGTCGTCAAGTGCGGGCTCATCGCCGACCCGGTCATCCTCGATCGCGTCCTGGCCGAGCCCGCCGACTGCCTGGCCTGGGACTCCCCGGTCCTGGCCGACCTGGTGGCCCGTTCGGTCGCGGTCAAGGCCGCCGTCGTGGGGGAGGACCTCACCGAGGCGGGGCTGCGGGAGATCCTCAACTACGGGCACACCTACGCTCATGCGATCGAGAAGGTCACCGGGTACTCCTGGCGGCACGGAGAGGCCGTCGCCGTGGGCTGTGTCTTCGCCGCCGAGGTCGCCCACCGCAGCGGCAACCTGAGCAGCGACGCGCTGGCGCTGCACCGTCAGAGTTTCGAGGCGGTCGGTCTGCCCGTCTCCTTCCCCGAGGGCCGCGGCCGGTGGGAGGAGCTCAAGGCGGCGATGCTGAGCGACAAGAAGGTTCGTGGCGGTCGGCTGCGTCTCGTCCTGCTCGACGACGTCGCCAGGCCCGTAAGGGTGCAGGCTCCCAGCGAGGACGTCCTCCTCAAGGCTCACGAGGCCGTCACAGCTCATACCGGCTCGGCTGGAAGGAACGGGGCTTGAGCACCCGCTCACCCAGCGTCCTGGTTCTCATCGGTCCTCCGGGAGCGGGCTGCTCCAGCGTGGGGCGAGCCCTGGGAAACGCCGAGAACCTGCCCGTTCTCGACCTGGGTCGCAGCGTCGCCGACGAGCTGGGAACCAGCCCCGACCTGGCGCTCGTAGCGGTGCCGGAGGCCGAGTACCGCCGGGTCGAGGCCGATACCGCGCTCCGGCTCCTGGAGCGTGCGGCGGCCGGGGGCGGCGTCGTGGCCCTGGGCTCGGGCTGCCTGGGGGATCGTCGGATACGCGAGAGCCTCGCGGACCCGCGGCTCGGCCAAGGCCGGGATCTGCGAGTAGTGGCGCTGACCTGCGCCACCCGGGTGCTCGCCACCCGAAACGGTTTGGACGCGCCCCGGTCCGTGGCCCTGGGCACCGTCCACCACCAGTTCGTCCAGATGCTCCACGAGCGCCGGACCAGGTGCCGGGAGCTGGCCGACGTCGTCGTCGACACGACCTCGACCACGCCCGAGGAGGCCTGCGACGAGATCATGCGCACCGTGAGATCCGGTTTCTCCCGCCACTCGTGACGGGCGTGACACACCCGTGGCCGGGTGAGCCCAGCACGTCGCGGTAGGATCAGCGAGTCCTAGACGCAACGCAACAGTGAGGAAACCCTCGTGGCAACGACGAACGACCTGAAGAACGGCATGGTGCTCAACCTCGAGGGCCAGCTGTGGCAGGTAGTGGAGTTCCAGCACGTCAAGCCCGGTAAGGGCCCCGCCTTCGTGCGCACCAAGATCAAGAACGTCCTGTCCGGCAAGACCGTCGACAAGACCTTCAACGCCGGTCTCAAGGTCGAGACGGCAACCGTTGACCGGCGCGACATGCAGTACCTCTACAAGGACGGGGATGACTACGTCTTCATGGACGTCAAGTCCTACGAGCAGACCTACGTCCCTTCGGCCACTGTCGGTGAGGCCGCCACCTTCATGCTCGAGAACCAGGACGTCATCGTGGCCTTCCACGAGGACGCCGTCCTATTCGTCGAGCTGCCGGCCTCCGTGGTCCTGACGATCTCCCACACCGAGCCGGGTCTTCAGGGCGACCGCTCCAGCGCCGGCACCAAGCCCGCCACCGTTGAGACCGGTGCCGAGATCCAGGTCCCGCTGTTCCTCAACACCGGTGACAAGGTGAAGGTGGACACCCGCTCCGGCTCCTACATCTCCCGCGTCACCGACTGATGGCCGAGAACCCCGAGGAGGGCTCGGCCCACTCGAGCCCCGCATCGCGTCATCCGGTCACCGCCCGTACCAAGGCGCGTCGGCGTGCGATCGAGATCCTCTTCGAGGCCGACCAGCGTGGGATGCTGACCTCCCACGACGCCGAGGAGCTGCGCTCCTTTGCGCAGCTGCGCGCCGTCAGCTCGGCGAACCACACCGAGGCCCCCGCCTACACCCGGGAGATCCTCGACGGCGTGTGCGATCACCTGGCCGACGTCGATGAGACGATCCAGACCTATGCCCAGGGCTGGACGCTGGGACGCATGCCGGCCGTCGATCGGGCCATAGCCCGAGTCGCCACCTGGGAGATCGTCTACAACGATGACGTCGACGCCCCCGTCGCCGTGGATGAGGCCATGACGCTCAGCCGAATGCTCTCCACGGACGAGTCCCCCCGGTACCTCGGGGGACTCCTGGGGCGCATCGGCGACCTCGCGGACACGTTGCGTTGAGCTCCTGGATGCCTTGCTCACGACATGGGGCGTACTCCCTATGCCGTGATCCGGGCGCGACCGACCGGCGTAACCTAGCCTGGACCACGTCCATCCGCCGATGCCGGAGCCTCCTGTGACCCAGCTACCTCCCCATGACCCCAGTGACTACCCCTACATCAAAGGGGATTCGGCGTCCTCAGACGGGGCGCATATTCCGCAGGACCCCGTACGGCCGAGCTCCGGTCCTCTCAACGTCGACCGCCCGGCCCAAGGGCCGGGAGCGGGCTATCCCGGTGGACCACCGCCCCTGGGAGGCAACCAGCCGCCTCCGGCAGGACCTGGCGGCTATCCGTGGGGCGTTCCCGGCCCTGTCCCGTACGTTCCCTACCCGCCACCGGTGCTGGTTCCGGTCCCAGGGGGAAACTGGAATGATCCGGCCCTCATCGCAGAACGCAAACGCACCACGAACCGCCGGGTCGCGGTATCGGGCAGCATCGTTGGGCTCATCACCACGATCATTCAGCTCATTGTCACCGCAACCTTCTTCGTTGCCTCCGAGTACCTGGGACCTGACGACATCGGTCTGATCGTGCTGGCCATGCTGATCCTCTTCTTCGGCCCGATCGTCGTCGGCGTCGGGTGGATCAGCAGCTTCGTCGTCTCCCTCATCGCCTGCATACAAGCGCACTCCCAGACCGACAGGACTCAGCCCGACGGCTGGACCGAGGCCAAGATGCCGACATCGGCGCTGCTGGCCGCCAGCATCGTGCTCGGCATCCCCACCGTGATCATGTACGCGACCCTGATCGAGGCTGCGGAGAGCGACAGTGATCGGCTGATCAACGGCACTCTTGGACCGATGACCGTCTTCTGGGCCGTGGTCCAGGTCCTGCTGACAGTGGGGTACATCTATCTTCTCAGGAGGATCACAGCACTGGACGCCAGTGTGAGTCCACGCTCGACGTCGGAAGGAGAACCGCAATGAGCACACCTCTGATCGCCGTCACAGGCGCCACCGGGAAGATCGGCGGTGCGGTAGCCGAGCAGCTGCGCGATGCCGGTCTTGCCCCACGGCTCCTGGTCAGGGACGTCTCCCGGGCTCCCGCGTGGGCGGGCGACGTGTCCGTGGCCGACTACGGGAACGAGCAGGACGCCGTCCAGGCCCTCTCCGGTGTCGACCTCCTCTTCATGGTCTCGGCGGCCGAGTCCGAGGACCGCCTGGAGCAGCACCGCATCTTCATCGCCGCCGCGGCGCGGGCCGGGGTCAAGCACGTGGTGTACACGTCTTTCCTAGGGGCCTCCCCGCAGGCAACCTTCACCCTCGCCCGCACCCACTGGTACACCGAGGAGGCTCTGCGAGACTCCGGGATGGGCTACACCTTCCTGCGTGACTCCTTCTACACCGACTTCTTCATCGAGATCGGGGCCGAGGGCTCCATCACCGGACCCGCCGGCGGCGGGAGAGTAGGGGCGGTGGCGAGAGCCGACGTCGCCGCAGCCGCAGCCGCGATCCTCAAGGATCTTGCTACCGGTGATCGGCGCCATGACGGCGCCACCTACGACCTCACCGGCCCGCAGGCCTTCACCATGGAGGAGGCGGCGCAGATCATGACCGAGGTCACTGGGAGGAGGACGGTCTACCACGAGGAGACCGTCGAGGAGGCCTACGCCTCCCGTGCCCACTACGACGTTCCCGACTGGGAGAAGGACGCGTGGGTGAGTACCTACACCGCCATCGCCACCGGTGAGCTCGACGTCGTCTCGGACGCCGTCGAGCGGCTGACCGGCAGACACCCCCTCAGCCTGCGCGACCTGCTCAGCCAACCCCGCCCGTAGGGAGCCGACCAGGGGCGGAGGCCAGGGACATCGATCCGGCTACCCGTCCATCGCACGGACAACGATGTAGTCGATGTCCACCTGGGCCTGAGTGAAGCCCTCGTGATTGAGCCGTCCTCGATGAATGCTTCCGGTGTGCGTGGTCATGCAGAGGTGGTACGAGGAAGCGGGACCGAAGCAGGCATCGAACTCCTGCTGCGAGGCCGAACGCGGCACCTCGTGGTACGGCTGACCGTCGAAGAGGAAGAGGATCCTCTCAGGAGTCCTCTCCATCCCGTAGGTGTGCCACTGGGTGAGATCGGGCCGCGGTGAGACCCCCAGGTTGCTTCCCGTGCCTCCCGCCTGTCCGAAGTGGACGGTCGACTCGGCGATGCCGGTGGCGCTACCGCCGCCGTAGGTCTCGACCACATCGATCTCACCTCCGTTCCTCTCGTCGTCCGCTCTCAACCAGATCCCGGCGAACAGCCCCTCATCCGACTGAGGGAAGCGCGCCCTGGTCTCCAGCGAGCCGTAGACGAAGGAGAAAAGCCCCTGCGTGGTGACGAAGGTCTGGTCGACGTAGCGAACGGTCTCCTCCTTGTCGAAGCGATTCTGGAAACCCTTGAGCGCAGTGGCGCGCTTGCGCCACAGGAGGTGCCCGACGCCATCACTGACGCTGTGGGTGTCATGCGTGAACACCCCCCAGTCGTAGCTCGTGCAGGACTCGGGCTCCAAGCGGTTGTCCCGCCATCGGGACGAGGAGAAATCGGGTCCTTGAGAGAACTGCTCATCGAAGATGACGGAGCCGAAGCTGTGCGCCGGTTCGGCTCCGACGGCGGGCGGGTGGGAGAGCAGGCCGGCAGCGGCCAAGCCGGTCCCGGCGCCAAGACCTGCGATGACTGAACGTCGAGTAGGGAGAGTCATATCATTCCTTGCTTGAGAAGAAGTCGCTGACGCGGCAGCGACCCGGGTCCTTACCTGCCTCGCGACATCGTTCAGCTCTCAATCGGGCTCAGACGGATCCGGCACTCACTTCTCAAGCTCTCGACATATTGTGACGATCTCGCTGTCCAACGTCTGACGACGCTGCGGCATTGGAGCAAGAGTATGACATTTTCACGGAGCTTCTGTAGATGGGGATCACTCCCTCTTGCGATCCGCACCAGGCACCGGACCGATTCACCCTGCGCCGGCGTGATCTTCGTCTCGGAGAGTCCTTCGGTTCTGTCGCGCGGAGCCCATCGCGGCGACGTAAACTTACGGTCGACCGACATCCTTTAAGTCCGTCCGGAGAGGCGGGGAAGGAGGCCTGAAATGGCCGAACGTTTGTCAGGCGCTACCAGCGCACCATCCTCGGGCAAGGAGATCCTCGGACCTCCCGAGATAGCCCGATCCCTGTTCCGTATTGCGCACGAGATCCTGGAACGCAATCACGGATCCCAGGACGTCGTCGTCCTGGGGATCCCCAGCGGGGGAGTACCTCTTGCGCTCAGACTCGTCGAGGCGCTCGCCGTCGCCTCGAAGGAGGGGACCCGGCAGAGCGAGCCGGCGGGGCAGTCGAAGGTGACCGGTGCAGGGGTTCCGGTCGGCACCCTGGACATCACCATGTACCGAGACGATCTGGGACGTCACCCCATCCGCGTGCCTCGTCCCACGGAGATCCCCCAAGGGGGTATCGACGGCAAGGTCGTCATCCTCGTTGACGACGTCCTCTACTCCGGGCGCACGATCCGGGCCGCCCTCGACGCCCTGGGCGCTATCGGACGTCCCCGGGCCGTGCAGCTGGCCACCCTCGTCGACCGTGGTCACCGGGAGCTGCCCATCCGGGCCGACTACGTGGGCAAGAACCTGCCGACGTCCCGTGCTGAGAAGGTCGTGGTCTCCCTGACCGAGCTCGGCGCCTCCACCGACGCCGTCACCATCGTTCCTGCAGACGTCCCCACTGAGCGTTCGAGTGAGCGCACCGACCAGGAGGCCACCCGATGAAGCACCTGCTCTCCGCCAAGGACCTGACCCACGACGAGGCGGTCATGGTCCTGGACACCGCCGAGGCCATGGCCGCCACCCAGAGCCGCGCGGTCAAGAAGCTTCCCACTCTGCGCGGTAAGACCGTGGTCAACCTCTTCTTCGAGGACTCCACCCGCACCCGCCTGTCCTTCGAGGCGGCCGCCAAGCGCCTGAGCGCCGACGTCATCAACTTCTCCGCCAAGGGCTCCTCGCTTTCAAAGGGGGAGTCCCTCAAGGACACCGCCCAGACGATCATGGCCATGGGAGCGGACGCCGTCGTCGTACGCCACTCGGCCTGCGGCGCCGCCCACCTGCTGGCCCACGCCGGCTGGATCAACGTGCCCGTGCTCAACGCCGGTGACGGCACCCACCAGCACCCCACCCAGGCGCTTCTGGACGCCATGACCCTGCGCCGCTGGTACGTCCCCGGTGCCCCCGACACCGCGGACGGCAGCCCCGCCCCGCAGGGGCGCGACCTGGAAGGAGCGCGCGTCATCATCGTCGGAGACGTCCTGCACTCCCGGGTGGCCCGCTCCAACGTGGACCTCATGACGGCGCTCGGTGCCGAGGTCACCCTCGTGGCACCTCCGACG
Source organism: Actinomyces sp. ZJ308 (assembly GCF_011752065.1). Taxonomy (GTDB): domain Bacteria; phylum Actinomycetota; class Actinomycetes; order Actinomycetales; family Actinomycetaceae; genus Actinomyces. The sequence continues at coordinate 140,184 of NZ_JAAIJY010000005.1, read as the reverse complement.
CTGCTTCCCATCGGCATGGAGAACTGGCCCTGCGAGGTCTCCTACAACCTCGACGAGGCGATCGAGCGGGTCCGGCCCGACGCCGTCATGATGCTGCGCGTCCAGCGTGAGCGCATGAGCGCCGCCGGCGGCGGCTTCTTCCCCAGCCCCGCCGAGTACTCCAGCGTCTACGGCCTCAACTCCGCCCGTCGACGGGCCATGCCGGAGCACGCCATCGTCATGCACCCCGGCCCCATGAACCGCGGCCTCGAGATCACCGCCGAGGCCGCCGACGACCCCCGCTCGCGCATCATCGAGCAGGTCGGCAACGGCGTCTCCGTGCGCATGGCCGCCCTCTACCTCCTCCTCGCTGACGAAGGGAACCAGCTGTGACCTCCCACCTCCTGACCGGTGTCCGCCCCTACGGTGAGGACCCCACCGACATCCTCATCACCGACGGCACCATCACCGCCATCGGCCCCGACGCCGTGGCGAAGGCCCCCGCCGACGCCGTGCGCCACGACCTGAACGGGCTCATCGCCCTGCCCGGGCTCGTCGACATCCACACCCACCTGCGTGAGCCGGGCGGGGAGTCGGCCGAGACCGTCTACACCGGTACCCGGGCCGCAGCCGCCGGCGGCTACACCGCCGTCTTCGCGATGGCCAACACCACCCCCGTCCAGGACAGCGCCGGCGTCGTCGAGCAGGTCCTGCGGCTGGGACGAGAGGCCGGCTGGGTTGACGTCCAGCCGGTCGGCGCCGTCTCCGCCGGTCTGGCCGGCGAGCACCTGTCCGACATGGGCGCCATGGCCGCCTCCGCCGCCCGGGTGCGCGTCTTCTCCGACGACGGCAAGTGCGTCTCCGACCCCGTCCTCATGCGCCGGGCACTGGAGTACGTCAAGTCCTTCGACGGCGTCATCGCCCAGCACGCCCAGGACCCCCGCCTCACCGAGGGCTCCCAGATGCACGAGGGCGTCGTCTCCGCCGAGCTGGGCCTGCGCGGATGGCCGGCCGTTGCCGAGGAGTCGATCATCGCCCGCGACGTCCTGCTGGCCGAGCACGTCGGCTCGCGCCTGCACGTATGCCACCTGTCCACCGCCGGCAGCGTCGACATCATCCGCTGGGCCAAGGCCCGCGGCATCAACGTCACGGCCGAGGTGACCCCGCACCACCTCCTGCTGACCGATGAGATGGCCCGCACCTACTCGCCCCTGTACAAGGTCAACCCGCCGCTGCGCACGGCCGAGGACGTCGAGGCCGTCCGCCAGGCCCTGGCCGACGGCACCATCGACGTGGTCGGCACCGACCACGCCCCCCACCCGCTGGAGGACAAGGACTGCGAGTGGCAGGCCGGCGCCTTCGGCATGACGGGGCTGGAGACCGCGCTGAGCATCCTGATCGAGACGATGGTGAGCACCGGTCGCATGACCTGGCGCGACATCGCCAGGGCCATGTCCTCGGCACCGGCCCGCATCGGTCGCTTGAGCGACCAGGGGCGTGAACTCGAGATCGGTGCCCCGGCCAACGTCACTGTGGTGGACCCCCAGGTACGTCGCACCGTCGACGGCGCCACCCAGTGGACCAGCTCCACCAATACCCCCTACGCGGGCATGGAGCTGCCGGGACAGGTCATGGCCACCTTCCTCCACGGCCGCCCCACCGTCCTGGACGGGGCCCCCGTCGAGGCCCCTGCCGGCTCGGCCCATGCCTGAGTCAACCCACCGCCCAGCCGCCCTCCTCGTCCTGGAGGACGGCTGGGCCCTGCGGGGCCGTAGCTACGGGGCTCAAGGACGCACCATCGGGGAGATCGTCTTCTCCACCGGGATGACCGGGTACCAGGAGACCCTCACCGACCCCTCCTACCACCGCCAGATCGTGGTGCAGACCGCGCCGCACATCGGCAACACCGGAGTCAATGACGAGGACGCCGAGTCCGACCGCATCTGGGTGGCCGGATACGTCGTGCGCGAGCCGGCCCGGCGAGCCTCCAGCTGGCGGTCCCGTCGAGAGCTGGAGGACGACCTGCGCGGCGCCGGCATCGTCGGGCTCTGCGAGGTCGACACCCGGGCCCTGACCCGGCACCTGCGCGAGGCCGGCGCCATGCGCGGCGGCATCTTCTCCGGAGAGGCCCTGCCGGCCGGCGCCACCGATCCCGGTGGTCCCAGCCGGGCCTGCATCGACATCTGCCTGGAGGCCGTGCGCAGCGAGCCGCCCATGACCGGCCGCGCCCTGGCCTCCGAGGTGACAACCCCCTCGGGCTACGTCGTCGAGCCCAGCGGGCCGACCGAGGGGAGCGAGCCGGTCGCGGTACTGGCCGCCATCGACCTGGGCATCAAGTCGCGCACCCCGTGGCAGCTCGCCGAGCGCGGCGTGCGCGTCCACGTCCTGCCCCAGTCCACGACTCTCTCCGAGATCCTCGCCCTCAGGCCCGACGGGGTCCTGTTCTCCAACGGCCCCGGTGACCCGGGAACCGCCGACGCCGAGATCGGGCTTCTCCGGGGCGTGCTCGACGCGGGTATCCCCTTCTTCGGCATCTGCCTGGGCAACCAGCTCCTGGGACGGGCACTGGGATACGGCACCTACAAGCTCGCCTACGGGCACCGAGGCGTCAACCAGCCCGTCCTGGACCGCGCCACCGGCAAGGTGGAGATCACCGCCCACAACCACGGCTTCGCCGTCGACGCACCGGTCGACGCCCCTTCCGTCGCTCCCTTCGACAACGGCCGCTACGGGCGGGTGGAGGTCTCCCACCTGGGACTCAACGACGGCGTCGTCGAAGGACTGCGGGCACTGGACCTACCGGCCTTCTCCGTGCAGTACCACCCCGAGGCGGCCGCCGGCCCCCACGACGCCGAGCACCTCTTCGACCGATTCATCCGCCTCATGCGGGAGCACCGCCAGGGCCAGGACCGCGAGGACACGAACTGACATGCCTGCTCGCCCTGATATCACCTCCGTCCTGGTCATCGGATCGGGCCCCATCGTCATCGGGCAGGCCTGCGAGTTCGACTACTCCGGGACCCAGGCCTGCCGCGTCCTGCGCAGCGAGGGCATCCGTGTCATCCTGGTCAACTCCAACCCGGCCACGATCATGACCGACCCCGACGTCGCCGACGCCACCTACATCGAGCCGATCACCCCCGAGGTGCTGACCACCATCATCGCCAAGGAGCGGCCCGACGCCCTCCTGCCCACCCTGGGCGGGCAGACGGCTCTCAACGCCGCCATGAGCCTGGTCGAGCGCGGCGTGCTCGAGGAGTACGGCGTCGAGCTCATCGGCGCCTCCGCCGCGGCCATCAACGCCGGGGAGGACCGGGACGAGTTCAAGGACGTCGTCGAGCGCTGCGGCGCCGAGGTCGCCCGCAGCGTCATCGCCCACACCATGGACGAGTGCCGCGCCGGGGTCGATGCCCTGGGCGGCTACCCCGTCGTCGTGCGCCCCTCGTTCACCATGGGCGGCCTGGGCAGCGGCGTCGCCTTCGACGACGCGGACCTGCGTCGCATCGCCGGCGCCGGCCTGGCCGCCTCCCGCACCACCGAGGTCCTCCTGGAGGAGTCGATCCTGGGATGGAAGGAGTACGAGCTCGAGCTCATGCGCGACACCGCCGACAACGTGGTGGTCGTCTGCTCCATCGAGAACGTCGACCCCGTGGGCGTGCACACCGGAGACTCGGTCACGGTGGCCCCGGCCCTGACCCTCACCGACCGTGAGCTCCAGCGGCTGCGGGACATCGGCATCGCCGTCATCCGCGAGGTCGGGGTCGACACCGGCGGCTGCAACATCCAGTTCGCCGTCGACCCGGCCACCGGGCGGATCATCGTCATCGAGATGAACCCCCGAGTCTCCCGGTCCTCCGCCCTGGCCTCCAAGGCCACCGGCTTCCCGATCGCCAAGATCGCCGCCCGCCTCGCCGTGGGCTACACGCTCGACGAGATCCCCAACGACATCACCTCCTCCACGCCGGCCTCCTTCGAACCGACCCTGGACTACGTCGTCGTCAAGGTCCCGCGCTTCGCCTTCGAGAAGTTCCGGGGCGCCGACCCCCGGCTCACCACCACCATGAAGTCGGTGGGGGAGGCGATGGCCATCGGTCGGTCCTACACCGAGGCCCTCCAGAAGGCCATGCGCTCCCTGGACAAGAAGGGCACCGTCTTCCACTGGGACGGACCGGCCCCCACCGCGCAGCAGACCGCCGATCTGCTGGAGTCCATCGCCACCCCCAGTGAGCACCGGCTGGTCGACCTCCAGCAGGCAGTGCGCGGCGGCGCCACGATCGAGCAGCTTCACGCGGCCACTCGCATCGACCCCTGGTTCCTGGACCAGATGCTGCTTCTGCAGGAGGTGGCCCAGGAGGTCAAGGCCGCGCAGGCTCTCACCCCCGAGGTCCTGGCCCTGGCCAAGCGCCACGGGTTCTCCGACGTCCAGCTCGCCGCCCTGCGCGGCATCAGTGAGGACACGGTGCGCGAGGTCCGCCATGCCTACGGTCTGCGGCCCGTCTACAAGACCGTGGACACCTGCGCCGCCGAGTTCGCCTCACGCACCCCCTACCTCTACTCCAGCTACGACCTGGAGACCGAGGTGGCGCCCCGCGAGCGTGAGGCCGTCATCATCCTGGGCTCGGGCCCCAACCGCATCGGCCAGGGCATCGAGTTCGACTACTCCTGCGTCCACGCCGCCATGGCGCTGTCCGAGCGCTACGAGACCGTCATGGTCAACTGCAACCCCGAGACCGTCTCGACCGACTACGACGTCTCCGACCGGCTCTACTTCGAGCCCCTGACCTTCGAGGACGTCATCGAGGTCTACGAGGCCGAGCTGGCGGCCGGCCCGGTGGCCGGCGTCATCGTGCAGCTCGGCGGGCAGACACCGCTGTCCCTGGCGGCCAGACTGGCCGAGGCCGGGGTGCCGATCCTGGGGACGAGTCCCGAGGCGATCGACGCCGCTGAGGACCGCGAGGCCTTCGGTGTCGTCCTCGCCCGCGCCGGGCTGCCCTCGCCGGCGCACGGCACCGCCCTGAGCGACGAGCAGGCCCGTTCGGTGGCCCAGGGCATCGGCTACCCGGTCCTGGTGCGCCCGAGCTACGTGCTCGGCGGGCGCGGCATGGAGATCGTCTACGACGCCCAGGGGCTCGACGACTACCTCCAGCGCGCGGGTCACGAGCCCGGAGGCGTCTACGGGACCGGGCCGCTGCTCATCGACCGCTTCCTCGACGACGCCATCGAGATCGACGTCGACGCCCTCTACGACGGCACCGAGCTGTTCCTCGGCGGGGTCATGGAGCATATCGAGGAGGCGGGGATCCACTCCGGCGACTCGGCCTGCGTCATGCCCCCGATGACACTGTCCGACACGGAGATCGCCCGCATCCGACGCTCCACCGAGGCGATTGCCGCCGGGGTGGGTGTGCGCGGGCTGCTTAACATCCAGTTCGCCCTGGTCTCCGACGTCCTCTACGTCATCGAGGCCAACCCGAGGGCCTCGCGCACGGTCCCCTTCGTCTCGAAGGCCTCCGGCGTGCAGCTCGCCAAGGCGGCGGCCCTCATCATGACCGGGGAGACGATCGCCTCGCTGCGCCGCTCCGGTCGTCTGCCGGAGTCCGACGCCGGCGTCACCGACCCGGACGACCCGATCGCAGTCAAGGAGGCGGTCCTGCCCTTCAAGCGGTTCCGCACCACCGAGGGGCGCGTCGTCGACACGATCCTTGGACCGGAGATGCGCTCCACCGGCGAGGTCATGGGCTACGACGTCGACTTCCCCCGGGCCTTCGCCAAGTCCCAGGCCGGCGCCTACGGGGGCCTGCCCGGTGAGGGCACGCTGTTCGTCTCTGTGGCGGACCGTGACAAGCGCGCCATCATCCTTCCCGTGGCCCGGCTCGCCGAGCTCGGCTTCACGGTCCTGGCCACCACCGGGACGGCCCAGGTACTGCGCCGCAACGGGATCGACGCCATGGCCGTGCGCAAGATCAGCCAGGGCGTCGGCGTCCACGGTGAGCAGACGATCGCCGGTCTCATCGAGTCCGGCGCCATCGACATGGTCGTCAACACCCCCAAGGGACAGGGCGCCCGCGCCGACGGGTACTCCATCAGGGCGGCCACCACCAGCGCCGACCGGCCCATCATCACCACCGTCCAGCAGCTCCAGGCGGCGGTGCAGGCCCTTGAGGCCCAGCTGCGCGGTCCTTTCCAGGTTCGCAGCCTCCAGGAGCACATCGCCTCCCGCCGGTCACGGCAGAACGCGGTGTCTGAACCTCATACCGTTCCTCGTACCGTTGCCGACAAGGAGACTCGATGAGCCCCGCCGCATCTCACCAACCCGGTCGGCCCAGGAGCCCTTTCGGAGCCCGCCTGGCCGATGCCATGGACGACCGGGGACCCCTGTGCGTCGGGATCGACCCCCACCCGAACCTGCTTGAGGAGTGGGGCCTGAGCGACTCGGCCACCGGACTGCGGGACTTCGCTCTGCGGACCGTCGACGCGGTCGGTGGGCGCGTGGCCGCCGTCAAGCCGCAGTCCGCCTTCTTCGAGCGCCACGGCAGCGCCGGCATCGCGGTCCTCGAGGAGACCCTGGCGGCCCTGCGCGACGTCGGCACGCTGTCCGTCCTCGACGTCAAGCGCGGCGACATCGGCTCCACGATGGCCGGCTACGCCCAGGCCTACCTGTCCGACGGCGCGCCCCTGGCCGCTGATGCCATCACGGTCTCTCCCTACCTGGGCTACGGCTCGCTGACCCCGGCGCTGGACCTGGCGGAGGCCGGCGGCCGTGGCGTCTTCGTCCTCGCCCTGACCTCCAACCCCGAGGGGGCCACCGTCCAGCACGCCGTCAGCGGCGAGCGGGCCGTGGCCGCCGGCGTCGTCGAGGGCGTGACCGCGTCCAACGCAACGGCCAGCGGTGAGGGCAGACTCGGCAGCATCGGACTGGTCGTCGGCGCCACGATCGGTGAGGCCATCTCCCGACTGGGAATCGACCTGCTGCGCGCCAACGGCCCCTTGCTGGCACCGGGCGTCGGCGCGCAGGGTGCGGGTCCCGCCGAGTTGGAGTCCGTCTTCGGGCCGGCTCGCCGTCATGTCCTGGCCTCCACCTCACGCGGGGTTCTCCAGGCGGGGCCCTCCATCGAGGCGTTGCGGGCAGCGGCGCTCACGGCGACGCACGAGGCTGTGACGGCTCTTCGCTGAGGCTCTCCGGACGTGGACCCACCGCCGCCTGGGCGTGTGTTCGGGAACACGAAGTCGGTGCCGGAATACCGTCCCCTGCGAATGCGAGTGCACCCAACCCGACTTATGCTTGTGGTGCGGGTCACTGGAGTTGGACCGGGGAGGAGACCATCATGACGCTTCCTACACTGACACCTGAGCAACGGGCTCAGGCACTGGAGAAGGCCGCCGCTGCGCGCTCGCAGCGCGCTCGCATCAAGTCCGAGCTCAAGAGCGGAGAGCTCAAGCTCTCCGAGTTCTTCGTGGCCTCGGAGACCGACGAGGTCCTGGGCAAGATGAAGGTCAGGGCGCTGCTCGTCTCCCTCCCACGCGTAGGGACCACTACGGCCGACGCCATTCTCTCCGACGTGCACATCGCCGAGTCCCGGCGGGTGCGCGGCCTGGGGGCGAACCAGCGGGCCGCACTGGTGGAGCGCTTCGGCTGAGACCCGCGACAAGACGCCTGGTGAGACGCCGGGTCGTGCCGGCAACGCCAGGTGGGTCATGATGTGACCATGACCGACGCCGTTGCCACCGACTCGTCCGCCCCCGCCCCTGCCCGCCTCACCGTTCTGGCGGGACCCACGGCGGTGGGCAAGGGAACCGTCGTCACCGAGCTGCGCAGACGTCATCCCGACCTCTTCGTCTCGATCTCCGCCACTACCCGCAAGCCCCGCCCCGGTGAGGTCGATGGCGTGCACTACTACTTCGTCACCATCGAGGAGTTCGACTCGCTCGTGGCGACCGGTCAGATGCTGGAGTGGGCCATGGTCCACGGGGCGCACCGTTACGGCACCCCCCGTGGACCCGTCCAGGACCAGCTCGACGCCGGACGTCCCGCGCTTCTGGAGATCGACCTGGCCGGCGCTCGTCAGGTTCGCCAGGTCATGCCGCAGGCGCGACTCGTCTTCCTCGCGCCGCCGAGCTGGGACGAGCTCGTCCGCAGGCTCACGGGGCGCGGCACGGAGGACCCTCAGGAGCAGGAGCGGCGCCTGGCCACGGCGCGTACCGAGATGGATGCGGCCGACGAGTTCGATCACGTCGTCATCAATGACACCGTGGCGAGCGCCACCGCCGAGCTCGAGAGACTCATGGGACTTGGCAGTTAGAATATCGTGGCTCTGAACTATCGAGATTGAACCGGAGGCATGCACATGCTCGGAACCTCTCCCCAGCCCGAGGGCATCACCAACCCGCCGATCGACGACCTTCTGGAAAAGGTCGACTCCAAGTACGGGCTCGTGGTGGAGGCCGCCAAGCGCGCCCGCCAGATCAACACCTACACCCAGCAGCTCGAGGACAACCAGTTCGAGTTCTTCGGGCCGCTGGTCGACTCCGAGGTCGGTGAGAAGTCGCTCGGCATCGCCCTGCGCGAGATCGCCGAGGACAAGCTCGAGGTCATTCCCGGGGACGTTGCCCGCGCCCGCCGCGCCGAGGCCGAGGAGGCCCGCCGTGCCGCCGAGGCCGACATGTTCAGCGACATCTCCCTGGACGCTCCGGTCTCCCTCGAGGAGGGGGAGACTCCCACCAGCCTCGACGACATCCAGTTCTGAGCCATGCTCGTATGAACGAGCTGCAGACCGCTGTGAGTGAACGCGCCGCGACCGCCGCCCCGGGGCCGCGGCGCGTCGTCGTCGGCGTGGCCGGATCCATCGCCGCCTACAAGGCCCCCTTCGTCATTCGTCTGCTGCGCCAGGCCGGGCACCAGGTCAAGGTGGTGGCCACCGAGTCGGCGCTGCGGTTCATCGGGGCTCCGGCGCTGGCGGCGGTCAGCGGCCAGACCGTGTCCACCGGTGTCTTCGACGATCCGGCCGCGGTCGAGCACGTGGCGGTGGCCGAGTGGGCCGATCTCGTCCTGGTCGCTCCGGCGTCGGCTGACCTGCTGGCGCGGGTACGCGCGGGACGGGCCGATGACCTGCTCACCGCAACGATCCTGACTAGTCAGGCCCCCGTCGTCCTGGCCCCGGCCATGCACACCCAGATGTGGCTCAATCCCGCTACCCGGGAGAACGTCGCCGTGCTGCGTGAACGAGGGCTGAGAGTCATCGAGCCCGACTCCGGCCGCCTGACCGGCGAGGACTCCGGGCCCGGTCGCCTGCCCGAGCCCGAGCGGATCGTCTCCCAGGCCCTCGCCGTCCTGCAGCAGGAGCACAGGAGGGGCGACGCCGTCGAAGAGGGGCGTGGCGGCCTCCTCAACGGACGGCACGTCGTCGTCTCCGCCGGCGGCACGCGTGAGCCGATCGACCCGGTGCGCTACCTCGGCAACCGGTCCTCCGGTCGCCAGGGGTGCGCGCTGGCGGCCGCCGCCGCTGAGCAGGGCGCCCGCGTCACGCTGATACAGGCGCACGTCGCCTCGGAGCTGCTCGACGCCCTGCCACCGAGTGTCTCCGTCATCGCCGCCGGCACCGCCCACGACATGCTTCACGCGGTGCGAGAGGCCGCCCGTGATGCCGACGCCGTCATGATGGCCGCGGCCGTCGCCGACTACCGGCCCGTCAGTGTGCCGGCCACCAAGATCAAGAAGCAGGCGCCGGCCGGGGCTGGGCGCGCAAGCGGCCCGATGATGTCCATTGAGCTCACCGCCAACCCGGACATCCTGGCCGGCTTGGTGAGCGATCCGCCTCGAGCGGGCCAGATCGTCGTCGGATTCGCCGCCGAGACCGGGGACGACGACGGCGACGTGCTCTTCCATGGACGGGCCAAGGCCCGTCGCAAGGGGGCGCACCTGCTGGCGGTCAACGCGGTGGGGGAGGACCTCGGCTTCGGCGACGTCCCCAACGCGGTCGTGGTCCTTGACGCCCAGGGATCGGAAGTGGCTCGCAGGCAGGGCAGCAAGAAGGAGATCGCCCGGCTTCTCATCTCCCTCACTGCGGGCCTGGTGAACGGTTCCTGAAAGCCCGCGGTGCACTTTCGTGGGTAACGCCACCACGGATCACTACCGGTGGTGACTACGATGGGCGGGTGAGTTCCTCCTTGCGTCTGTTCACCTCCGAGTCGGTCACCGAAGGACACCCGGACAAGGTCTGCGACCGCGTCTCCGACGCGATCCTCGACGCCATCCTTGAGCAGGACCCCACCGCACGCGTTGCGGTCGAGACGATGGTGACGACCGGACTGGTGCATGTGGCCGGCGAGGTGACCACCGAGCGGGCCTACGTCGAGATCCCCGAGATCGTTCGCCAGGAGATCTCGGCCATCGGCTACACCTCCTCGGAGGTCTGCTTCGACGCCCGCTCCTGCGGGGTCTCGGTCTCGATCGGCCAACAGTCCCCGGACATCGCCGCCGGGGTCGACAAGTCCCTCGAGGCCCGCCAGGACGTTGGAGACATCGATCCCCTCGACCTGCAGGGCGCCGGCGACCAGGGACTCATGTTCGGCTACGCCTGTGACGACACCGCGGCTCTCATGCCGCTGCCCATCCACCTGGCGCACCGTCTGGCGGAGCGTCTGGCACTGGTACGCAAGCAGGGGATCGTCCCGGGCCTTCGTCCCGACGGCAAGACCCAGGTGACCATCGGCTATGAGGGACAGCGCCCGGTGAGCCTGGAGAACCTGGTCATCTCCACCCAGCATGACGAGGACCGCACCCGCGCCTGGCTCACCGACGCCCTCCAGACCGAGGTCATCGCGCCGGTGCTGGCGGCCGAGGCCGAGGCCGGCACCGAACTCGCCACCGCCGGCGCCGAGATCCTCATCAACCCCTCGGGTCAGTTCGTGATCGGCGGCCCGGCCGGAGACGCCGGGCTGACGGGTCGCAAGATCATCGTGGACACCTATGGCGGCATGGCTCGCCACGGCGGGGGCGCCTTCTCCGGCAAGGATCCCTCGAAGGTGGACCGCTCCGCCAGCTACGCCATGCGCTGGGTCGCCAAGAACGTCGTCGCTGCGGGACTGGCGAAGCGCTGCGAGATCCAGGTGGCCTACGCCATCGGCTCGGCCCACCCGGTGGGCGTCTATGTGGAGACCTTCGGGACGGCGACCGTTCCCGAGGAGCGCATCATGGCCGCCGTCAACGAGGTCTTCGACCTGCGCCCGGCGGCGATCGTGCGGGACCTCGATCTGCTGCGCCCCATCTACCGCGCCACCAGCGCGTACGGGCACTTCGGACGTCCCGGTTTCACCTGGGAGGCCACCGACCGCGCCGAGGCGCTGCGCCAGGCCGTCTGAGGCTCGTCACCAGCCGGCGGAACCGTTCCAGAGGCCGCATGTCATCCGGGTACGACGACGCTCCCACCCTTGATGAGTCGGGGGCCCGTGCACGTCGCAACGGGCTGAGTCGACAGGGAGAGCTGCTGGACCTGCCCGAGCCCGGTGAGCGCACGGTGACGGTGCCCGGTGTGGCGGACCCGGTTGCCAGGGTTCTTCTGGACTCCCCGGTACCGCATCTGGACCGCACCTTCGACTACTCAGTTCCGGCGGCGATGGACCAGCAGGCCCTGCCCGGGACCCGGGTGGTGGTCCGTTTCGGTGAGCAGGAGATGCGGGGCTGGATCTGGCAGCGGGCGGCCTCGACGACGCACATCGGCCGGCTTGCCCCTTTGCGTCGTGTGGTCTCCGACCTGCCGGTGCTTCCGGAGAGCACGCGCCGTCTCATCGAGGCCGTGGCCACCCGCAGCGCCGGGACGCGCTCCGACGTCGTCCGGCTTGCTCTGCCTGCCAGGCACGCCACCACTGAGAAGGCCGAGCGGGACAAGGCCCCGCGCGATCTGCCCACCTGGAAGCGGCCCCCCACGGGGTGCGGCTGGCAGCACTACGACGGGGGTGAGGAGCTTCTCGGACGGCTGGCCGACGGTGAGGCGCCTCGGGTGGCCTGGTGCGCACTACCGGCGCAGGCGGAAGACGGCCCGAACGAAGCGGCCTCGGCGTCGGCCGGCGGGGGAGACCCGGGGGCCGCGACCAGGCCCTGGCAGGTGTGCCTCGCCCGCGCGGTACAGGCCTGCCTGGCGGGATCCCGAGGTGCAGTCATCATCGTGGCGTCCACTGAGCAGGCCGAGGACCTGGCCGGCAAACTTCGCCAGGAGTTGGGGGAGGAGCCGGTGGTGGTGCTCTCGGCCGAGCACGGCCCGGCCCGGCGCTACCGGGCGTTCCTGGCTCTGCTGCTGGGGCGTGCGCGGGTCGTGGTGGGGACCAGGGCGGCGGCCTTCGCTCCGGTGCGTCGGCTGGGTCTGGCAGCCATCTGGGATGACGGTGACAATCGACTGGCTGAGCCTCACGCGCCTTACGTTCATACGCGCACGGTGCTGGCTCTGCGATCCACCTTCGAGGGCGCCGGGCTGCTCATCGGTGGTTTCAGCCGCTCCGTTGAGGCGCAGTCGTTGGTTGAGCAGGGCTGGTGCAGGAACCTGACGGCGCCTCGGCGCATAGTGCGCAGCGTGGTGCCTCGCACCGAGGCGCCCGGCCCGGCCGAGCTGGACCGGGAGGGCGCCTCCGGGGCGGCTCGGATCCCGTCCCTGGCGCACCGGGCACTGCGCAGCGCCCTGCAGGACGGCCCGGCTCTCATCCAGGTGCCGCGCGCCGGCTATGCCCCGTTGGTGGCCTGCGCCCGGTGCCGCACCGCCGCCCACTGTGCTGTCTGCGGCGGCCCGGTGGCGATGGACCGCGAGGGACGCACCTCCTGCCGGTGGTGCGCTCGGACACTGGTGCAGTGGAGCTGTCACGAGTGCGGCGGCCACGCCTTGAGGATGGTGGCGGTCGGATCAGTGCGTACGGGTGAGGAGCTGGGACGGGCCTTTCCCGGCATACCGGTGGTGGTCTCAGGCGCGCGGGAGGCTCATGGGGTGGTCGGCGAGGTTGACGGGTCACCGCGCCTCGTCGTGGCCACGCCCGGGGCCGAGCCGGTGGCCGAGGGCGGCTACCGGGCCGTGCTGCTGCTTGACGGCGGTGCCCTGTCCTCGCGCCCTGATCTGGGGGCCGCCGGTGAAGCGCTACGGCAGTGGACGAATGCGGTGGTGCTGGCAGCACCGTCGGCTCGCGTCATCTTGCTGGGCGGGCCGGATCCGGTGGCGGCGCAGGCACTGGTGAGGTGGGATCAGACGGGATTCGCCCGCAGAGACCTCATGGAACGGGCCGAGCTGCATCTACCACCGGCGTGGCGAGTGGCTCGCCTGGACGGTCCGGTACGCGGCGTGGAGACCATGCTGGCTCAGGCCGACGCCGATGGTTTCGAGATCCTGGGACCGGTGACACCACCGCCGGTCAACGGTCAGGTCGCCCCGGGCATGGCGAGAGCACTGGTTCGCGCTCCTCGCTCACGCGGTAAGGAGCTGTCCGAGATGCTTGCGATGAGACTGCGCGACCGTTCGGCGCGGCGGGAGGAGCAGGTCCGTGTCGAGATGGACCCCACCCGTTTGTGGTGAACCGCCGACGCCAGTGAGACGGAGAGCTCAGTGGGCGCTGCTGCTCGAATCCGCTGCCGCAGGCACCTTCGCCTTCAACTCGGAGGAGGGCGCTGATCCGCCGGGAACCTGGAAGGACGGCATGCCGTGCGCCAGGGTGATGAGGTCTGTCAGCAGCCCCGCCGCGGTCGACTTGACGTTCCATCCTTCACTGAGCGCGGTGACGGCCGCACCGTCGACGACGGCGATCACCATCTCCGGCTCAAGCGGGCTGTCGAGCTGACGGAGGACACGACGTAACGCGACATTGAGGCGTTGGCGCCCTTGCCGATAGGCCTGTTTGACGGGAGCCGACTGACTGGCGGAGATCAGCTGGAGATAGTGCCCGAAGTAGCCTCCATGAGCCGGTAAAGTGGCCTGAAGGATGAAGCGGACGCGTTGGGACAGGTCCGGAACTCCTTTGAAGGCCTCCACCCGGTCGGCCACCCTCTCCGCACGGGAGGCCCACAGTCCGATGTTGACCAGACCGGCCTGGTGGAGAAGATCCTCCAACCCGTCGAAGTAGTAGGTCGTCGCAGACAGGGAGCACCCCGCACGCTTGGCGACGCTGCGGTGACTGACCGCTGACGGCCCCGATTCACGGATGATGGCCGCTGCTGCGTCGATAATGGCCTGGCGCCGGTCCTCACCTCGTGGTGTGACCCGAGATTCAGTTCGAGAACGTGCATGTGCAGCAGCGTCGTTGCTTACCGCGTCTGCATCTGTACCATCCATGCCCATCATCCTACGACGGTTGGACAGCCTTGTCCGTAACAAGACGGTGATAATGACCTCTCGTAGAGGCAAACTGTGTTCGACTTGTTGACAACTGCTCTTGATGGGTCTGCTCAGGTTGGCAGCTGAGTCTGCTCCTCGGTCAACTCAGACCCGTGAATCGTACGGGACTGGAAGATCGCCACCATCGCGATCAACGCGATCACAGTGAGATAAACCGCAGGAGCCAAGGTAGAGCCAGTCACCTTAATGAGCCAGGTCACTATGAACGGTGTGGTACCCCCAAGGAGTGCATTTGCTCCATTGAAGGACAATGCAAACCCTGAGTATCGCACGTTGGTCGGAAACGATTCCGCCAGAAAGGTTGCCAGCGTTCCATCATTGGCCGTGAGAGCGATCGCGAAAACGATTTGACACGCGATCACAACCAGAAGCATTCCATGGGCCCTGGTCATCACTAGGAACAACGGTATCGTCAGCACAATAAATGCAACACAGGCTGCGATGAGCATCCGGCGACGCCCGAAGGAATCAGACAGATGCCCCATAAGGAAAATCGATGCAATATAAACCACAAGCATCACCGAGGTGGCCAGCGTGGCAGTATCCTGAGAGAAACCAAGTTCCTCGTGAACGTAGGTCGGCATGTAGGTCAACAGCATGTAGAAGGCAACGGCATTGAGACAAGAAACACCGAAGGTGATGAGTGTCTCATGCAGGTGATCCCGCAAAAGAAGGCGTAATGGTTCCGACCAACTTGACGACTTCGGCTCCTGGGGCAGTTCGGCACGCATCTCCTGGTAAGCCGGCGAGTCCTCCAAATGCACCCGGATGTAACGGCCAACTAGCCCTAGGGGGCCGGCCAGAAGGAAGGGAATGCGCCACCCCCAGGTGTTCATGGCACTGTCACTCAGTACCGTGAACATCCCCGTCACCATGAGAGAGCCGGCAAGTAAGCCGCAGGCGGTGGATGCGGGAACCAGGGACGTATAGATGCCTCGACGCGAGGGGGGTGCGTACTCAGCCAGGAAGGTTCCAGCACCTGCATACTCGCCCGATGCCGAGAAGCCTTGGACCATGCGCAGCAGTAGCAGGCCGATGGCACTTAACATACCGATAGTAGAGTACGTGGGAAGAAGCCCAATGAAGAAGGTAGACCCCGACATAATGAGAATAGACCAGGATAAAGCCCAGCGACGTCCCCACCGATCACCCCAGGCCCCCCACACGACGGCCCCGATCGGTCGCAGGATGAAGGACATGGCGAATACGGCGTACGTCGACAGCAGCTGGACGGACTTGTCCGACTCAGGGAAGAAAGCGAAGCCGATGACGGTGGCCAGATAACCGTACGAGGCGTAGTCGAACCACTCGATGAAGTTTCCGATGAAGCTTGCTTTTGCTGCACGCCTCAGTGCGAGACCTCGCTCAGGATCCAGGTGATGGTCGGTCGTGCTTCCTAGGTGGACGGTATTCATAGCCTACGGCTCCGGCTCGGTCGATGTCGACGATGTTATGTATGGACTCGTGATAATGCGTGGATGATTACGCCGATTCCTGTCTGCCTGCGACTCAGCTGCGCATACATCGCAGGCAGACAGGAAGGCATGGTGCTCAGGCCTCGGAGACGCGGGCCCTCCGGGTGACGGCATCCAGGACAATGGGTGCCAGCCCGCCTCCGACAATGAGCAGACCCCCGACCATTCCCACGGGAGTGAGTTGCTCTCCCCAAACAAGGAGACCACACAGAATGGCAACCGGACACTCCCAGTAGGAGATCGTCGAGTACTCCACGGCAGGGAGGTTGCGTCCCGCCACAACCAGGAACCCCAGGGCGAAGAGGCCGCAGATGAGGAAGAGGGCCACCGCCCACATCCAGTTGGTGGAGGTGAAGGACGAAACGCCATGCCATGGGCGCAGGATGATTGACATCACCAGAGTAGCAGACGCCGCCCAGAAAAAGTTCCAAACGCCGCGTACAACTGAGTCAACATCCTTGCGGTAGCCGTAGAAAAA
Organism: Actinomyces sp. ZJ308; assembly: GCF_011752065.1. Lineage (GTDB taxonomy): Bacteria > Actinomycetota > Actinomycetes > Actinomycetales > Actinomycetaceae > Actinomyces. The sequence continues at coordinate 123,889 of NZ_JAAIJY010000005.1, read as the reverse complement.
CATCGCCAGGCCGTAGAAGACACCTGACAGCAGGCCAAGAAGATCTCCCAGGCTCTTGCGCGGGAACTCGGGGGACGAGGCCGACAGGTCCAGCCCGAAGGTCAGACTTCCATTCTTGAAGTCGATGATGCCGATGGTCAGCAGCATGCCGACGAACACAAGAGACAGGAAGATCCCCGAAAGCACGCTGATCTTCTCCTTACGGAAGATGCGTGCGAGCAGCGCACAGAACAGAGGGCCGGTGTAGATGAGGAAGACGGCGTTGGCGATCGACGTCATCAGTGTCGAGGAGATGTAGCAGCCCAGTGACAGGCCGATACTGACCCCTCCCAGGATCACGGTGGTGCTCAGGCGGGTGCGCCGGAAGAGTCCGGTCTTTCCGGTGAGGACAAGAATGAGGATGAAGCCGAGCAGTCCAACGGTCATACGCCCGAAGGCCAGGAACGATCCGATGACGGCCTTGTCGGCATCAGCGAGACCAGCGGTCGTACCACGGCTGATGGTACCGACGAGCCCCATCCCGGTGGCGGATAGAAGCATGGCAACGGCGCCGAGCTTCTTGTTCATCACGTACTCTGTGACAGAGGATTCGGTAGACGAAGTCTGTGACATGGCAGTTGTGTCTCCTGAGTTCTCTCCCGGCGGGCGCAGCATCATTGCTGGGCCTCGTGCAGCCGGGCCGGTTCTCTCCGCCTCCACGGGGAGTCCGGCAGCCGCGCTGCGAGTACCCGAGCCGGGAACGGTGCGGGGCGGCAGCCCGATCCATGAGCCGCCGCCCCGCACCCGCTTGGAATCAGACCAGAGTCGGGTCAGCGACCTGGTTCGGGAAGTAGTCCTCACAGCCACCCTCGCGGTACACGTCCGCCGTCGCGCAGTGCAGACCACCGCCGAAGGCGTAGGCGTCGCGGAAGGGAACCGGGATGACGTTCATGCCCAGCTTGTCCATCTGCTCCATCTGGTGGACCTCACTGGCCTCGACGCACACGGTCTTGTGGTCGATGACGAGGCAGTTCATGGACAGCCAGACGGAGGAGTAGCACAGCGGCGGCGGAACCTCGTGAGCCGGGGGAGCGGCGTCGACGATCTGCCAGTCATTGGCCTCGAAGATCTTGCGCTGCTCCTCGGGCAGGCGGCGGTGCGGGTTGTTGATGATCAGCCCGGGCCGCAGCGGCACGAAGGTGGCGTCGATGTGGATCGGGTAGGGGTCGCCGGGGAAGTTCACCGCGTGCACCCGCAGGTCGGGGTAGTAGCGCTTGAACCACTCCATCGCCTTGCGGTTGGTGGTCAGACCGTGCTGGATGAACAGGTCCTTGCCCACGCGCATGACGTCGGCGGCGTCCCACATCGGCTCGACCTCAGTGGTCACGAAGTCCTTGGCGGCAGTGCGCTCAAGGCGCTCCTCCAGGGAGATCCGCTCGTCGTAGTAGTTGTGCTTGTAGGACTTGTCCGTCAGCCGCGGGCGAGGAGCCTGGGTCCACTTGAACTCCGGGTCCTCCTCGAAGTACTCGTTCATGAGGGGCCAGTAGGCGAGGTACTCGAAGTACCGGCACCGGAACGAGTTGGCCGACGACATGATCTCATCACCGATGGTGAGCAGGATGTCGCGCGGGGGCATCTGGGTGAAGCCCGACTCCGTGCGGAAGTCAGGCGTCTGGATGGCCTGGTTCCACTGCAGCGGCGTGGGGCGGTCCACCTTGACGCCCAGTCCCTCGAGGATCTTGACGTAGTTGTCGAGCTGCTCGTTGGCGGCCTCGACGGTGGCGGTGGGGCGGGGGCCCCACATACCGCGCATCTCGGAGTCGATCGGCACCTTCTCGGAGGTGGCGGGCTCCTCGGGAGGAATAACCGAGAAGTCTGCGCGCCCGACGATGACGTGCTTGAGCGGGTCGAAGTCGTTCCAAGAGTTGACGATCTTCGTCATGAGTGAGTCACTCCTTTGTGCTCGTTGTGTGGTGTGTGATGAATTGAGACAGATGGATATGTCTACGATTCAACGCTCTCATTCTATCCTGAAGGAACTTCAAAAGTAACCGCAGGAGTATCTGTGTAAAAGAATGACGGCTGAACCATGGCATGGTCATATGTGGTTGACGGCTCTCACCACCTCCTTGCAGGACCGATGCCGTCATGTCGGTCAGGCCCTGCGAATGCGAGTGTCAATTTGCTCGGGAATCGGGGGATGGATATCGTCGGGGCCACCGTAGTTGCCCCCAGGGGTCACGATAGTCCCTGCCTGTCCGTCAATGATGGAAACGGCGTCCTCAAGACGACCGATTGCCGCCATGTCTCCGGTCAGCTCGACAAATCGGCACACCGCCTCGACCTTTGGTCCCATGGATCCACTGGGAAGACCCATGGCTCGCAGCGCCGCCGGCGTGGCTCGTGGAACCTGTTTCTGGTTCTCGGTCCCGAAGTCCTCATAGACGCCGTCGACGTCGGTGAGGATGAGGAGCGCATCGGCCTCCAGTGCCTCGGCCAGGACCGATGCGGTCAGGTCCTTGTCAATGACGGCCTCGATGCCCTTGAGCTTGCCTTCGGCGCTGCGGATGACGGGGACCCCGCCTCCGCCGGAGCAGATGACGATGGCTCCGGCCTCCAGAAGCGTTCGCACCAGCCGGGTCTCGATCACCCTCTGCGGCTTGGGGGAGCCGACGACGCGGCGGTAGTGCTCGCCGTCGGGCTTGACCACCCAGTCGCGTTCCTCGGCCAGCTTCTCCGCCTCCTCCTTGGTGTAGACCTCGCCGACGAACTTGGTCGGGTTGGAGAAGGCGGGGTCGCCGGCCAGAACCAGGGTCTGGTTGACCATCGCGGCCACATGGCGACCCGGCAGGGCGTTCTGCATGGCCTGCAGCAGCCAGTAGCCGATCATGCCCTGGGTCTGTGCGCCGAGGGTGTCGAAGGGGTAGGGCTCCGAGAGCCGCTCGTCGTTGGCGGACTCCAGCGCCAGGACGCCCACCTGAGGGCCGTTTCCGTGGGTGAGGACCAGCTCGTGCTTCTCCGCCAGCTTCGCCAGCTCACGCGCCGCAACCTCGACGTTGTGAATCTGGGTGCTGGCGTCGGGCTTCTCGCCCCTGCGCAGAAGAGCGTTTCCGCCGAGGGCAACAACGATTCTCACGACTCAGTCCCACTCTCCGAGGGTTGCGACCATGACGGCCTTGATGGTGTGCATGCGGTTCTCGGCCTGGTCGAAGGCGACGTTGCGCTCGGTCTCGAAGACGTCGTCGGTCACCTCCAGCCCGTCCATGCCGGTCTTGGCGAAGATATCCTCGCCCACGGTGGTGTGGCGGTCGTGGAAGGCGGGCAGGCAGTGGAGGAACTTCACATCGGGGTTGCCGGTGGCCTCCACCATCTCGGCATTGACCTGGTAAGGACGCAGCAGGGCGATGCGCTGATCCCAGACCTCCTTGGGCTCACCCATCGAGACCCACACATCCGTGTAGAGGAAGTCGACGCCCTTGACGCCCTCGGCGACGTCGTCGGTGACGAGGATGCGGGCTCCGCTGTCCTGGGCCAGCTTCTCGGCCTGGGCCACGACCTCGGGAGGCGTCTGCAGCTCCTTGGGAGCCACCATCCGCACGTCCATCCCCATGAGGGCCGCCGAGATGAGCAACGAGTTGGCGACGTTGTTGCGGGCGTCTCCGAGGTAGGCGAAGGAGATCTCCTCGATCGGCTTGCCCGCGTGCTCCAGCATGGTCAGCTGGTCGGCGAGCATCTGGGTGGGGTGCCACTCATCGGTCAGCCCGTTCCACACCGGCACGCCGGAGAGCTCGGCCAGTGCCTCGACGTGCTCCTGCTTCTTGCCGCGGAACTCGATGCCGTCGTAGAAACGACCCAGGACCCGGGCGGTGTCCGCCACGGACTCCTTGTGACCCATCTGGGAGCCCGAGGGGTCCAGGTAGGTGACCTGCGCGCCCTGGTCGTAGGCGGCGACCTCGAAGGAGCAGCGGGTACGCGTGGAGGTCTTCTCGAAGATGAGGGCGATGTTCTTGCCGGTCAGCCGCTTGACCTCGCGGCCGGCCTTCTTGTCCTCCTTGAGCTGGGCCGCCAGCTGGAGCAGGATGCTCCACTCCTTGGCGGTGAAGTCGAGCTCCTTGAGGAAGCTGCGGTTGTGCAGGGGATGGGTCATGAGGACTCCTTCGTCCAGTGTGGGTGATGGGGTGTACTTACTTCATTGACGCCGAAGGCGCTTGATGGGCGGGGCCGGTTCAGGCGACCGGGTCCCGCAGGGTCGGACAGCTCATGCAGTGCGGGCCGCCGCGGCCGCGGCCGACCTCCGAGCCGGGGATGGTCAGGACCTCGATGCCGCGAGAGGTGAGGTACTCGTTGGTGTTGACGTTGCGCTCGTAGGTGACGATGACACCGGGGGCGATGGCCAGCGAGTTGGAGCCGTCGTCCCACTGCTCACGAGCCGCGGCCATGGAGTCCTGGGGAGTGATGAGGATGGTGAGGTCGTCGATGCCCAACGCCTGGGCGATGACGCGGTACATGTCCTCGGGGTCGTTGCGGGTGACGTTGATCTGCCCGCCCTCGCCCGGGCGCAGGGTGAGCGTCGGCAGCATCCCCAGGCCTCCGTAGGTGGTGAAGGTGCCGACGTCGACCATGGTCATGACGGTGTCCAGGTGCATCTGCGCGCGCGTCCGGTTCATCTCGACGGCGACCACCCGGTCGACCCTCCCACCGGCGAAGAGCCGACTGGCGAGCCTCTCGATGCCCTGGGCGGTGGTGCGCTCCGAGACCCCGACCAGGACGGAGCCGTTGCCGATGATCTGGACGTCGCCGCCCTCGACGGTGGCGGGACCGGCCTGGGTGCCCTCGGACCACACGGGGAAGTCCGCACTCGCGAACCGGGGGTGCCAGCGGTAGATCGCCTCGTAGTTGATGGTCTCGCGCTGCCTGGCCGGCATCATCATCGAGTTGATGGACACGCCGTTGTAGATCCAGCAGGACGTGTCGCGGGTGAAGAGGTGGTTGGGAAGCGGCGCCAGGAGCAGGTCGTCGTCATCCATGGACGCCAGAACCAGCGAGTCGGGGCAGGAGGTCCGCTCGAGCAGCTCGGCCTTGGTGATGCCGGCGATGAGCACCTCGGCCAGGTCTGCGCCGGACAGTCCCTGCGCCAGGGTCCGCAGCGGCTCGGCGGCGCTGGGGCCGTTGGTGTTCTCGTTGACGACGCGGTCCAGGACGTAGTCCCTGGCCTCGGCCACCTCCAGAGTCTCGGCCAGAAGGTCGCCGAGGTAGAGCACCTCGATGTCGCGGTCGGTCAGCACCCGCGCGAACTGGTCGTGCTCCTCCTGGGCCCGCTCGAGCCACAGGACGTCGTCGAAGAGGAGGTGCTCCTTGTTCTGCGGAGTGAGTCGGAGCATCTCACTGCCAGGCCTGTGCAGGATGACCTGCCGGAGCCTGCCGATTTCGGAATCTACGGAAAGATCCATGACTCCCTCTCTGACACAACGCTGTGTCGTTGATGTGGATCATGATGCGCATCACGCGCTATGACGATTGAAGTGGTACGCCTGTACCGGATTGGTACGAGCGTACCAGGATCGACGTGGATTGGAAACCCCCTGGTACGACTGAGTTCCAGGTAAGTTGATCGAGCAACAGTCACCTGTACGTGATATTCGTTTCACCTGGCGCCGATGCTGCTGACGGTCTCGTCAGACGTGACGTGCCAGACAGGTGGCTGCCGGGCATGTTCATAGATGCCATACAAATCGCTTCACCCATCTCACTCCGGGTGGACGGCTGCGACGCCTCCGCCGCATCCGGAGGACGTGGGAGGCTGCCGGGCATGACCGCACTGAGCTCCACCGAGACCGTCTCCCCCTCCGGGCCCGTGCGCGCCGTCGTCCTTGACTACGGCAACGTCCTGTACACCTGGGAGCCGATGGCGGCTGTGGCCGGTTACGTCTCGGTGGAGGCCTGGGAGGAGTTCGTGGCCGACGGCGACTTCCTCGCCTGGAATGAGAGGCTGGACCTGGGGGAGCCCTTCGAGCGAGTGCTCGCCGACTGCGCCCGCGCCCATCCGGACCGCCCCGACTGGGTGGAGATCCTCTCCCTGTACCGCCAGCGCTTCGCCGCCTCACTGACCGGTCCCGTGCCCGGTATGGCCGCCGTGCTCGAGGATCTCCTGGAGGCGGACGTGGCACTGTACGGCCTGACCAACTTCGACGCCGCCCCCTTCGAGCGGGCCCGGCTCCTGGTGCCCCAGCTCGAGCGGTTCGCCGGCATCGTGGTCTCCGGACGCGAGCACCTGGCGAAGCCCGACGCCGCCATCTTCACGCTTCTCCTGGAGCGTTACGGCCTGCAGGCCGCCGGCACGCTGTTCGTCGATGACTCGTCGGTCAACATTCGGGCCGCCGACCGGCTGGGGCTGCGCACCCACCACTTCACCGGCGCGGGGCGCCTGCGTGCCGAGCTCATCGCTGTGGGACTGCTTCCCACGCCGGGCCAACGCTGAAGCCGCATTCGGCGGGGTGGAGCCGTAGACTCGGCCTTATGCGTGTGCTTTTCGCCGGAACGCCCGAGGTGGCTCTGCCCACCTTGGAGGCCCTCATCGCCAGTGAGCACGACGTCGTCGGGGTCCTCACCCGTGCGGACGCCCGCAAGGGCCGCGGCCGCACGCTGCATCCCTCGCCGGTGGCCGCCGTGGCCCGTGAGGCCGGACTCGACGTGCGCACTCCGACCACGCTCAAGGGTGAGGGAGCCCAGGACGTGCGCGCCTGGGTGCGCGGCCTCGAGGCCGACGTCGCCGTCGTGGTCGCCTACGGGCGCCTGGTGCCGGCCGACCTGCTGGATGCGCCCGGGCACGGGTGGCTGAATCTCCACTTCTCCCTGCTGCCGGCCTGGCGCGGAGCCGCCCCCGTCCAACGGGCGATCATCGCCGGGGAGGAGGTCACCGGCGCGTGCGTGTTCCGCCTCGAGGAGGGGCTCGACACCGGCCCCGTCTACGGCCGCATCACCGAGGCGATCGGCACCAGGGACACCAGCGGCGACCTCCTGGAGCGGCTGGCGCGTGCGGGAGCCCCTCTGGTCCTCGACGTCCTGCACTCGGTGGAGGAGGGCGGCGTGCGCCCCGAGCCGCAGGACGACGCGCTGGCCACCCTGGCACCATTGCTCTCCACCGCCGACGGCGAGGTCCGCTGGGATGATCCCGCACTGACCATTGATCGCCGGATCCGAGGCGTGAGCCCGGCTCCGGGCGCTCACACCACCTACCTCGGGGCCAGGTTCCGCCTGGGACCGGTCGTTCCGGTACCGGAGGTCACCGATCTCCTGCCCGGCCAGGTGCGCGCCTCCAAGCGTGAGGTCCTCGTGGGAACCGGTGGCTGCGCCGTCCGCCTGGGGCAGGTCGCGCCCGCAGGGCGTAGCTGGATGCCCGCCGACGCCTGGGCCCGCGGGGCCCGTCCAGAGGTGGGCACCGTCCTGGGGGCTCCGGCTCCCACGAGCGACGACGGCGAAGGGGCACGCTGATGGGGGAGCGACCGGCGCGCCGGGGTGCGCCGGATAATCACGATAATCCCGGTAGTTCCAGTAATTCCGGTGACCACCGCCGCGACCGGGCCGGACGACGGCACGGCAACCACTCTGAACGCGGCAACCACAGTGACCGGACCGGCCGAGGCGGTCGAGTGTCTCGACATGATCGAAGGCGGCGTTCCGGCAGACCGACCGGGACCGCAGGGGCCAGACGCTCACCTCAGCCGTCTCAGCGGCGCTCGGACCCGGCGCGCCGGGTGGCGCTGGAGGTCCTCACCCGGGTGCGTCGTGACGACGCCTTCGCCAACCTCCTCCTGCCCGAGCTTCTGGACTCCGCCGACCTGGACCGGCGTGATGCCGGGTTCGCCACCGCACTGACCTACGGGACCCTGCGCCTGCAGGGACGCTACGACGCCATGATCGCCACCTGCACGGACCGGCCCCTGGAGAGGATCGACCCGGCGGTGCTCGACGTCCTGCGCCTGGGCGCCCACCAGCTCATGGGCATGAGAGTGGCCCAGCACGCCGCTGTGAGTACCACCGTGGACCTGGCGGCCGACTCCTGCGGGCGCGGCGCCGCCACCTTCGTCAACGCCATCATGCGCCGCCTGAGCAGCCAAGGGCCGGAGGCCTGGCTGGCGCTCCTGGAACAGGACGCGCCCGATGAGACAGCCGCCCTGGCTCGCACCCAGTCCCATCCGGAGTGGATCGTCAAGGCGCTGCGTCAGGCACTGGTCACCCACGGCCGCAGTGCCGAGGAGCTGGAGGCGCTCCTGGCCGCCGACAACACGGACCCCGAGGTGGCCCTGTGCGCCCGGCCCGGCCTCATCGCGCCTGAGGCCCTGGCCAAGGCGGCCCGCAAGGCCGACCGGGTCCACGACGCTGAGCCCCGCCTGGGGCGGATCAGCCCGCTCGCCGTCGTCCTGGTCGGGGGAGACCCCGGAAGGATCGAGGCGGTCCGGGACTCCCGGGCCGGGGTCGAGGACGAGGGCAGCCAGCTGGTGGCTCTCATCGCCGCCGAGGCCCCCATCGAGGGGCGCGACGAGCGCTGGCTCGACCTGTGCGCCGGTCCCGGCGGCAAGGCTGCGCTGCTGGCGGCGAGGGCAGACCAGAAGGGCGCTCACCTGCTCGCCAACGAGGTCAGTGCCCACCGGGCGGAGCTGGTGCGCTCCGCCCTGCGCGCGGTGCCGCGGGACGTGGCCCGGGTGCGCTGCGGGGACGGGCGGGACCTCGGCCGCGATGAACCGGGCGCCTACGACCGGGTCCTGGTCGACGCGCCCTGCACGGGGCTCGGTTCGCTGCGCCGTCGGCCGGAGGCCCGGTGGCGTCGGAGCCCCGGGGACGTCACCGTCCTGGCCGAGCTCCAGCGCGAGCTCCTGGCCAGCGCGCTGCGCGCCGTGCGACGCGGGGGAGTGGTGACGTACGTGACCTGCTCACCGCATGCGCTGGAGACCAGTCTCGTGGTGCGCGACGTCACCCGGCTCCTGGAGCGCGAGGGTCTGAGCACCGAGATCCTGCACGCCGGGGACCTCGCCACCCGGCTGGCACCTCAGCCACCGGCCGGCGCCGACCGCGAGATGCTTCAGCTCTGGCCCCACCTCGACGGTACCGACGCCATGTTCTGCGCCCTGCTGCGCCGCACCAGCTGACCCACGACGACCCCGCCCATCAAGAGGAGCACCCCGATGACGGCCATCCACCCCTCGATCCTCAACTGCGACATCGCCCATCTGGCCGACGAGCTCGACCGGATCACGGGCGACGGCGGAACCGAGGGCGTCACAGGGGGTGACGGTGCGGACGGGATCCATGTCGACGTCATGGACAACCACTTCGTGCCCAACCTGTCCTGGGGGCTGCCTGTGGTCGAGGCGGTGCTCGCCCACACCTCGCTGCCCGTGGACGCCCATCTCATGATCCGCAACGCCGACCGCTGGGCCCCTGCCTACGCCGAGGTCGGCTGCCAGATCGTCACTCCTCATGCCGAAGCCACAACGGCCCCGGTGCGGCTGGCGCGCGAGCTCCACCGGCTCGGCGCCGGAGCGGGGATCGCCCTGAGGCCCGCCACGCCGCTCGAGGCCGTCGCCGACGTGCTGGGGGAGTTCGACCTCCTCCTGCTCATGACCGTGGAGCCGGGATTCGGGGGCCAGTCCTTCATCGAGTCGATGCTGCCCAAGATCCGCCGTGCCCGCGAGCTCGTGGGAGCCAGGGGGCTCGACCTGCGCATCCAGGTCGACGGCGGCATCACCTCGCAGACGATCGAGCGGGCGGCCGAGGCCGGGGCCGACGTCTTCGTCGCCGGCTCGGCCGTCTACCGGGCCGACGACGCCCTGGCCGCCATCTCCGAGCTGCGCGATGCGGCATCCTCCCACCGGCATGATCACCAATGATCACCCTTGATTACTGCCATTGACGGCCACTGAGAGCGGTTGCCGACTGTCTGCGCGGCCGCGCCCCCACCTCGAGAAAGGAGATACTCATGAGATGGATGTGACAGGTGGTGCCTTTGGTCACCCCCACCCACAAACCTTGTGGGAAACCTCAAAGGCCTTCAGGGAGTGAAAGAGGCCTTTGTGAGGCGCCCGTTATGCCGCACCATTACTGGTGTCTCGGTTGTTACACCAACGCAACTCTCGGTCTTTGTGAGGTTTCCACAAATGGATTGTGGTGCCCTGACCACGTAACGTCGTCGTCCAGCGGATCTGTCAACCTGCGCTTGTAGGGAAGACACGGATCCACCACCCCGGCCCAAGGAGGGCCCCGCCGCCAACCCGGCACTGTCCAGGCAAGGAGACTCTTGGTGACCCTCTCCCGCATCCTCATCGCCAACCGCGGTGAGATCGCACTGCGTATCGTGCGAACCGCCCGTGATCTCGGGGCGACATCAATCCTTCCGTACACTCCCGAGGACCTCATGAGCCCGGCGGCCGAGCTCGCCGACGAGGCCTACGCGCTGCCCGAAGGCTCGTCCTACACCGACGCGACGGCAATCCTCGAGATGGCCCGCACCACCGGCGCCGACGCCGTTCACCCCGGCTACGGCTTCCTGGCTGAGGACGCCGACTTCGCCCGTTCGATCATCAAGGCCGGCATCACCTGGGTCGGTCCCTCGCCGGAGGCCATGGACGCCCTCGGAGACAAGATGAGTGCCCGGGCCACCGCCGAGCGGGCCGAGGTCGCCCCGGTGCCCGGCATCACCGACTCGGTCACCGACGCCGACACGGTCATCCGCTTCGCCGCCACCCACGGCTACCCGGTCGCCCTCAAGCGCACCGACGGCGGCGGCGGGCGCGGCATCACCGTCCTGCACAACGACGACGAGGTCAGGTCCACCCCCGCCTTCGAGTCCGCGGCGCTGGGCGGGGGCACGCTCATCCTGGAGCGCTTCGTCACCGCCGCCCGCCACATCGAGACCCAGTGCGCCCGGGACTCCCACGGCGGCTTCGCCGTCGTCTCCACCCGCGACTGCTCCCTGCAGCGACGCAACCAGAAGCTCCTCGAGGAGGCCCCGGCCCCCTTCCTGCCCGAGGGCGTTCACGACCGTCTCGTCGAGGCCTCCCGTCGCCTCCTGGAGACGGTCGACTACGTCGGGGTGGCCACCTGCGAGTTCCTCCTGACCCCCGAGGGCGACCTGTGGTTCCTCGAGGTCAACCCCCGGCTCCAGGTGGAGCACTGCGTCTCCGAGGAGGTCACCGGTACCGACCTGGTCGAGGTCCAGCTGCGCATCGCCGAGGGAGGCCGTCTCGGCGAGCTCAATGAGCCCCGCGGTCACAGCCTCGAGCTGCGCATCACCTGTGAGGACCCGGCCCGAGGCCTGGCTCCCTCCACCGGAGCCATCACCCGCCTGCGCTGGCCGGCCGGCCCCGGCATCCGCATCGAGTCCGGCGTCACCGAGGGCGACGTCGTCACCCCCATGTTCGACCCGATGCTGGCCAAGATCGTCGTCACCGGCGCCAGCCGGGAGCAGGCCATCGCCCGCGCCCGGCGCGCCCTGCGTGAGACGGTTGTCGAGGGCGTCACCGTGTGCACGGCTCTGCACGCAGAGGTCCTGGGGCGCCCCGCCTTCACCACGCCCGATGAGGCAGGGCGCCTGACCGTGACCACGCGGTGGATCGAGCACGAGGTACTGCCGGACCTCGCCGACGACGCGGCGTCGTCGGGCACCGATGGGTCCCCGAGCGCAGCGGATACGGTCACCAGTCCGCGCACCCGGTCCAGCTACATCATCGAGCTCAACGGCCGGCGGATGCAGCTGACGCTTCCCGACGGGATCCTCGCCCCATCCAACCCGGCGCGCAGCTTCAGCCCGCGCGGCAACCGGGCCCAGCCTCTGCGCGGCCGCCCCGGCGGGGCCACGCGCTCGACCCGCGGCGGCTCCGGTGGAACCGAGGCCGCCGGCTCCGAGCCCGGCGTCATCGCCGCCCCGATGCAGGCCATCGTCACCCGTATCTGCGTCGAGCCGGGCCAGCAGGTCCTCCAGGGCGATCTGCTCGTGGTCCTGGAGTCGATGAAGATGGAGAACTACGTCCACGCTCTGAATGACGGAACCATCTCGGAGATCCCCGTCAGCGCCGGGCGCACCGTCTCCGCCGGTGACGTCCTGGTGCGCATGCACACCCCCGAGAACAGCTCAGAGGAGGACTGAACCGTGAGCACCGACGCCAGCCCCGGCTCCAGCACGCCGGCACAGGGAACCACGATGGCGGACTCGCCCTCCACCTCGGCCTTCCGCCAGCGCATCGCCCGCGTCGACCGGGAGGCCGAGGAGCGCGCCGCCGCCCGCCAGCACGCCAAGGGCAAGCGCACCGCCCGGGAGCGCATCAACGACCTGCTCGACGACTCCACCTTCCTGGAGATCGGCCGATACACCGGCTCCGGCGCGGGGGAGAAGGCCCGCCCCTCAGGCGTCGTCACCGGCTTCGGCCAGATCGACGGCCGCCAGGTGGCCGTCTACTCCCAGGACTTCTCCGTCTCCGGCGGCGCCCTGGGCACCATCGAGGGCGACAAGATCGTCCGTCTCCTGGACGACGCCCTGCGACTGCGCATTCCCGTCATCGGGCTCATCGACTCCGGCGGCGCCAAGATCCAGGAGGGCGTGGGCGCCCTGCGCCAGTACGGGCGCATCTTCAACCGTACCTGCGCCGCCTCCGGCCTGGTCCCGCAGATCAGCGTCATCCTCGGCCCCTGCGCCGGCGGCGCCGTCTACAGCCCGGCCCTGACCGACTTCGTCATCGCCACCCGCCAGGCCTCCCACATGTTCGTCACCGGCCCCGACGTCGTACGCGCCGTCACCGGTGAGCAGATCAGCGCCGAGGACCTCGGCGGCGCGAAGATCCACGGCTCGGTCTCCGGCGTCGTCCACTACGTGGCCGAGGACGAGGAGGACGCGCTGGGACAGGTCCGCAGCTTCCTGGCCTACCTGCCCTCGTCGGCCGAGGTCGACGCCCCCCTGTACGCCTACGACGACTCCGACGCCCAGGCCGATGCCGAGGCCGCCCGCGGCGTCGGCGAGATCGTCCCTGCCTCCACCCGCCAGGCCTACGACGTCGTCGAGGTGGTCTCGGCGGTCGTCGACCACGGTGAGCTCGTCCAGGTCCAGGAGGAGTTCGCCGCCAACGTCGTGGTCGGCTTCGCCTGCTTCGAGGGCCACCCGGTGGGAATCGTCGCCAACCAGCCGCTGGTGGACGCCGGAACCCTGGACGTCGACGCCTCCGAGAAGCTCGCCCGGTTCGTGCGCTTCTGCGACGCCTTCGGTCTGCCGGTGGTCACCTTCGTCGACGTGCCCGGCTACCGCCCCGGCGCCGAGCAGGAGCACGCCGGCATCATCCGCCGCGGCGCCAAGGTCATCAACGCCTACGCCACCGCCACCGTGCCGCTGGTGACGATCGTCCTGCGCAAGGCCTACGGTGGTGCCTACATCGTCATGGGCTCCAAGGCCATCGGCGCCGACCTCAACTTCTGCTGGCCGGGGGCCGAGATCGCCGTCCTGGGCGCTGCCGGAGCCGTCGGCATCATCCACCGCCGGGACCTGGCCAAGGTCCGCGACGAGCAGGGTGAGGAGGCCGCCACCGCCGAGCACGAGCGGCTCGTGGCCGAGTACACCGACGCCGTCATCAACCCGGACAAGGCCGTGGCCATCGGTGAGATCGACGCCGTCATCGCCCCCGAGGACACCCGCAGCGTCATCGTCGACTCGCTGGCCGCGCTGCGCGCCAAGAACGACGCCCGCCCCGACTCGCCCAAGAAGCATGACAACATCCCCCTCTAGATCCCAGGCCGACTCCCACTCGCAGTCAGCTCCTCCGTCCTCATCCGATCCCAGTTCTGGTAACCGTTCCGAGACCTCCGACCACGCCGTCGCAACACCGAAGGACACCACTACCGTGCATACGACCTCGCAAGCCCCCAGCCCCGCGACCACCATCGCTGAGCGCCTGAGCGGAGGCGAGCCCTACATCATCACCTTCGGAGGCCAGGCCACCCCCTGGCGCCAGACGCTCGCCGACCTGGTCGCCCTGGACCAGGCCCTGGCCGATGACGCCGTGGCGGTCGACCGGGCCGTGTCCGAGCGCCTGGCCCCCGTGGCCACCGACCTGCTCACCGTGACCCCGCGCGGCTCACGGCTCCTGGACGACGCGGCCGCTCCGGTGGTGCCCCAGCACCGCACCACCGCCGACGGCGCCGACGTCTCCGTGCCCGGCATCCTCATGGCCCAGCACGCCGCCCTTGCCTCGCTGCCGGCAGCCGGCATCGACCCCACGGCCCACGCCCCGATGGCTGCCATCGGCCACTCCCAGGGCGTCCTGGGCGTCAGTCTCCTTGAGGCCGTACGGGCCGGGGACCGCGAAAGCGTCGTCCAGGTCCACGCCATCGCCCGCCTCATCGGTGCCGCCGCCACCCGGACCACCCGCCGCCTCGACCTGGGCACGGTGGGGGAGTCCACCCCGATGCTCTCAGTGCGCGGCGTGACCCGCTCGGTGCTCGACGCCGTCCTGGCCCGGGTACCCGGCTCCGAGAGGATCTCCGTGGGCGTCACCAACGGGCTCCAGGCCCACATCCTCTCCGGGAGCCCCGCCGACCTCGAGCGCGTCGTCACCGCTCTGGAGGCCGCCGCCGCCCGCAGCGCCAAGGCCCGCAAGGACCGCCGCCGCGGAGGCGCGGTCCTGAACCCGGTCACCGAGTTCCTCACCACCTCGGTGCCCTTCCACACCCCGCTGCTGGCCGGCGCCGTCGACGACGTCGCCACCTGGGCGGCCGCCTGCGGCCTGGACGAGAAGCTGGCCCGCGACCTGGCCACCGCCGTGCTCATCGACCCGGTCGACTGGCCCGGCCTGGTCACGGGCGCCCTGGGGACCGGCTCGGCCGACCCGGTGCGCACCGTTTTGGACCTGGGGCCGGGCAACGTCCTGGTCCGTCTCACCGAGGGCATCGTGGCCGGCACCGGCACGACCGTCGTGCCCGCAGGGACCGCCCAGGCCATCGACGACCTCGACCGCACCGGCGCCGCCCCCAGGCCCAGCGTCGACCGCTCCCGCTTCGCGCCGCGCATCACCCGCCTGCCCGACGGCCGCCTCACCCTGGACACGGCCTTCACCCGCCTGACGGGCCGCAGCGCCGTCCTCCTGGCCGGAATGACCCCCACCACGGTGGATCCCGCCATCGTGGCGGCCGCCGCCAACGCCGGCTACTGGGCCGAGCTCGCCGGCGGCGGGCAGACCACCCCCGCCGTCCTGACGGAGAACCTCGAGGGCCTGGAGGAGGCGCTCGAGCCCGGCCGCACCGCGGCCTTCAACGCCATGTTCATGGACCGCTACCTGTGGAACCTGCACCTGGGTACCCAGCGTCTGCTGTCCAAGGCCCGCGCCGGCGGCGCCCCCATCGACGGCATCACCATCTCCGCGGGCATCCCCGAGCTCGACGAGGCCACCGCGCTGCTCGAGCGCCTCCACGCCGAGGGCTTCCCCTACATCGCCTTCAAGCCCGGCACCGTGGACCAGATCCGCCAGGTGCTGGCCATCGCGCGCGCCGTGCCCAACAGCCCCGTCATCATCCAGATCGAGGACGGGCACGCCGGTGGCCACCACTCGTGGGAGGACCTGGACACCATGCTCCTGGCCACCTACGACGCCATCCGCGCCGTGAACAACGTCGTGCTCGTCGTCGGAGGCGGTATCGGTACGCCCACCCGCGCCGCCGACTACCTCACCGGTCGCTGGGCCGAGGCCTACGGAACGGCCGCGGCCCCCGTCGACGGTGTCATGATCGGCACCGCCGCCATGACCTGCCTGGAGGCCAAGACCAACGACGACGTCAAGCAGCTGCTCGTCGACACCCCCGGGATCCCCGAGGACTCCGGGGTCGAGGGCGGCTGGGTCGCCTCCGGGGAGTCCATCGGCGGCATGACCTCGGGCCTGTCCCACCTGCGCGCCGACCTCTACGAGATCGACAACTCCTCGGCCCGGGCCTCGCGCCTCATCCAGGAGCTCGCCGGTGACGAGGCCGCCATGGCCGCTCGCCGTCAGGAGATGATCGACGCCCTGGCCAAGACCGCCAAGCCCTACTTCGGCGACGTCGAGGAGATGACCTACCTTCAGTGGGCCACCCGCTACGCCGAGCTGTGCGTCGCCCCGCACGAGGGCCGCCCCGCCACCCGAGCCGACTGGGCCGACGAGGGCTGGTACGACCGCTTCCTCGACCTGCTGCACCGCATCGAGGCCCGCCTGAGTCGGGCTGACCACGGCGAGATCCCCACGCTCTTCGCCGACTACGACGCCGTCATCGACTCCGACGCCGCCCTGGCCGCCCTGGCCGAGCGCTACCCGTCGTCCGCCTCCACCCTCGTGGAGCCCGTCGACGCCGCCTGGTTCGTCGACCTGTGCCGCAAGCACCCCAAGCCCGTGCCCTTCGTTCCCGTGGTCGACGCCGACATCCTGCGCTGGTGGGGAACCGACTCCCTGTGGCAGTCACAGGACCCGCGCTACACCGCCGACCAGGTGCGCATCATCCCCGGTCCCGTGGCCGTCGCCGGCATCACGACCATCAACGAGCCCGTCGGCGAGCTGCTGGGCCGCTTCGAGACCGCCGCCGTCGAGGCCCTCCAGGACGCCGGCACCGGTGAGCAGGAGGCCGCCGGCCGCCTGGGCGCCGATCCCGCCCTGGCCGACGGGGCCCTGGCCGCCCCCGTTGCCGACGCCAAGGAGCTCGTCCAGGTCGCCCCTCACGTCCTGTGGAACGGCCACCTGACGGTCAACCCCGCCACCGTCCTGAGCGATGACGCCTACAACGTCGTCGCGCGCCCGGACGTCGCCGAGGACGCCTACGACCTCGACATCCACCTCGACACCCACTGGGACGGAACTCCCGGAGGCGAGAGGATCCACGCCGTGCGCCGCCTCGTGGTCCCGCTGCGACTGGCCCGCGCCTGGGACGGCGCCGCCCCGCTGGTCGACCCCGAGCGCATCAGCGAGACCATGAACGACCTGCTGCGCGCCACCGCCGGTGTGGGCGCCGTGTCCATCACCGGCGACGACGTCGACCACCTGCCCGAGGTCCGCCCCGCGCAGTCCGGCGCCACGGACGCCCTGGGCCGCCCCGCCACCCAGCCCTTCGGCACCATCCACGGATCCTTCACGCTGGCGAGCACCCTGGGCCACGACCACGCCTCGGTGACGGCCGACGCGCTGCCCGTGGACCTCTCGGCCGCCCCCTTCGTTCCCGACGCCCTGCTCGGCCCCTGCTGGCCGGTGGTCTACGCGGCCCTGGGCAGCGTCGTCGAGGACGGCATGCCGCTCATCGAGGGCCTGCTCGGTGCGGTCCACCTGGACCACACCATCGACCTGCACCTCACCCTCCACCAGCTGCAGGCCGCCGCGGCCACCACCAGCCCCACGATCAACGTCACCGGCTGGGTGGCGGCCCTGGAGGAGTCCAGCGCCGGGCGCGTCGTCGACGTGCGTCTGGAGCTGACCGATGCCAGTGACGGCACCATCGTGGCGCTCTTGCGCGAGCGCTTCGCCATCCGCGGCCGCGCCTCCGGCAATGCCGTGCCCAGCGCGCCCGAGCTGGCCGGCGGCACCGGACGCGAGACCGCTCCGGCCGCCCGTCGCATTTTGCGCCGCACCACCGTCACCGCGCCCGCGGACATGACGGCCTTCGCCCGGGTCACCGGTGACTTCAACCCGATCCACACCTCCTACAACGCCGCTCACGTGGCCGGCATGGACGCCCCGCTCGTCCACGGCATGTGGCTGTCGGCCACCGCCCAGCAGGTGGCGGCCTCCGCCGCCGCCGACGGCTCGCGCCACGTCCTGGCGGGCTGGACCTACGTCATGACCGGTCCGGTGGAGCTGGGCGACGACGTCGAGATCACCGTGGAGCGCACCGGCCTGGTGGTCGGAGGCGGCTACGTCCTGGAGGTCGTCTGCCGCATCAACGGCGAGGTCGTCTCCCGGGGCACCGCCGTGACGACGCCCGAACCCACCGCCTACATCTACCCCGGTCAGGGCATTCAGGCCCCCGGCATGGGCCTGGACGAGATGAGCTCCTCCAGGGCCGCCCGCGAGGTCTGGGAGCGCGCCGACGCCCACACCCGCGCCGAGCTGGGCTTCTCCGTCATCAACCTGGTGCGCGACAACCCCACCGAGATGACCGCCCGCGGCGTCACCTACCGCCACCCCGAGGGTCTGCTCAACCTCACCCAGTTCACCCAGGTGGCCCTGGCCACCGTGGCCATGGCGACCACCGCGCGCCTGGCCGAGGCCGGCGCCCTGGTGGAGAACGCCGCCTTCGCCGGCCACTCCCTGGGCGAGTACACGGCCCTGAGCGCCTACGGGCGCGTCATGCCGGTAGAGACGACGATCTCGATCGTCTTCCAGCGCGGCTCCACCATGCACTCGCTGGTGCCCCGCGACGCCGACGGCGCCTCGAACTACCGCATGGGCGCCCTGCGTCCCAACCAGGCCGGGATCAAGGCCGACGAGGTCGAGGCCTACGTGACGTCGATCTCCCAGGAGACCGGTGAGTTCCTCCAGATCGTCAACCACAACCTGGCCGGCGTCCAGTACGCCGTGGCCGGCACGATCAAGGGACTGGACGCCCTGGCCGCGGACGCCCGCGCCAAGGCCAAAGCCCGCGGCGGCAAGAACCCCTTCATGTTCGTGCCCGGCATCGACGTGCCCTTCCACTCCGAGGTGCTGCGCCCCGGAGTCCCGGAGTTCCGTGGCCGCCTGCTCGAGCTCGTTCCCGACGACCTGGACGTCGAGCGCCTGGTGGGCCACTACGTGCCCAACCTCGTGGCCCGTCCCTTCGCGCTGACCCAGGACTTCGCCCGCTCGATCCTCGAGGTCGTCCCCTCCGAGCCGATCGAGGAGATCCTGGCCGACTGGGACTCCTGGGTGAAGCGCCCCACCGAGCTGGCCCGAGTCCTGCTCGTCGAGCTCCTGGCCTGGCAGTTCGCCTCCCCGGTGCGCTGGATCGAGACCCAGGAGGTCCTGCTGTCCTCCCCGAGCGAGGGCGGCCTGGGCATCGAGCACATCGTCGAGGTGGGCCTGGCGGGCTCGCCCACGCTGGCGAACCTGGCCACCAACACCCTGCGCCTACCCCAGCACGCCGGGCGCCACGTCACCGTGCACAACGCGCGCCGCGACGAGGCCCGTGTCCTGGCCACCGACACCGACCCGGCCGTGGAGCTCACCGAGCCGGAGTTCGACGTCCCGACCACCGAGGAGCCCGCCGCCGAGGCCAGTGCTCCTGCTGAGGCCGCTGCCGAGCAGGCCCCGGCTTCTGCGGCCGAACCCGCACCCGCTGCGGCACCGGCTGCGGGCGGGCCGGTGGATGACCTGCCCTTCGGCGCGACCGATGCCCTGACGGCGCTGCTGGCCCACGCCTCGCGGATCCGTCCCGAGCAGATCGGTGCCACCGACACCACCGAGACACTCACCAACGGGGTCTCCTCGCGCCGCAACCAGCTCCTCATGGACCTGGGCACCGAGCTCGAGCTCGCCTCCATCGACGGCGCCGCCGACGCCGACATGACGGCGCTGGCCGCCACGGTGGCCAAGGGCGCTCCCGGCTACAAGGCCTTCGGCCCGGTTCTCACCGAGGCCATCCGCGTGGGTCTGGGCCGTCTCCTGGGCCCCTCCGGTGTGCGCGCCTCCCGGATCGCCGACCGCGTCACAGGCACCTGGGGCCTGGGTCAGGGCTGGGTCTCCCACGTGACCGCCGCCCTGTTCCTGGGCACCCGGGAGGGCGCCTCGATGCGCGGGGAGGACCTGGCCTCCCTGGGCTCCTCGGCCCCGCTGACCAGTGCCGGAGCCGTCGACACCCTCATCGACGCCGCAGTCCAGGCCGTCGCCGCCGACCACGGGGTGTCCGTCTCCAAGCCGAGCGCCGGCGGCGCCGGTGGAGCGGTCGTCGACTCCGCCGCCCTGGACGCCTTCGCCCAGAGCGTCACCGGTGGTGAGGGCGTGCTGGCCACCACGGCCCGCACCCTCCTGGACGCCCTCGGCCTGGCCGAGAAGGCCACCGTCCCGGCCGACGCCGATGACGAGGCCGCCCGCACCCGGGCCGCCCTGACGGCCCTGGACGCCGAGCTCGGCGCCGGATGGGTCAAGTCCGTCACCCCGGCCTTCACCCCCGAACGCGCCGTCCTCATCGACGACCGCTGGGCCACTGCCCGCGAGGACGTCGCCCGCCTGGGCTCCGGAGAGACCGATCTGGACGCCTCCCGCCACCTCCTGGACCCCGAGCGCTTCGTGGGTCTGGGGCAGGCGGTGGCCGACCACGCCACCTGGTGGGCAGGGCAGGTCAAGGGCTCCCAGCTGGCCGACGCCGCCGAGCGTGCCGCCATCCTGTCCGAGATCGCCCAGGCCGCGCCGCAGGCCCCCCAGGCCGGTGGCCCCACGGTCCGCTGGTCCGAGGACGTCGCCGTCGTCACCGGCGTGGCCCCCGGCTCGATCGCGGCGGCCGTCGCCGGGGATCTCCTGTCCGGCGGCGCCACCGTGGTGGCCACCAGCTCGCGCCTGACCCACGAGCGCCTTGATTTCGCCACCACTCTCTACCGTGAGCACGCCGCGGCCGGCGCCAAGCTGTGGATGGTTCCCGCGAACCTGTCCTCCTACCGCGACGTCGACGCCCTGGCGGAGTGGATCGGCAACGACCAGGTGGTTACCTCCGGTGGCTCCACCAAGGTCGTCAAGGAGGCGCTG
Organism: Actinomyces sp. ZJ308; assembly: GCF_011752065.1. GTDB lineage: Bacteria > Actinomycetota > Actinomycetes > Actinomycetales > Actinomycetaceae > Actinomyces. The sequence continues at coordinate 103,208 of NZ_JAAIJY010000005.1, read as the reverse complement.
GTCCCCACCCTCCTGTTCCCCTTCGCCGCACCGCGCGTCTCCGGCACGCTGGCCGACGCCGGCCCGGCCGCGGAGGCCCAGACCCGTCTGCTGCTGTGGTCGGTGGAGCGCACCATCGCGGCCCTGAGCGCGATCGGCACCGACACCCACGTCGACCACCGGCTCCACGTGGTCCTGCCCGGGTCCCCGAACCGGGGCACCTTCGGGGGCGACGGGGCCTACGGCGAGGTCAAGTCCGCCCTGGACGCGATCGCCAACCGCTGGTCGTCCGAGCGGGCCTGGGCCCAGCGCGTGACGCTGGCCCACCCGCGCATCGGCTGGGTGAGGGGCACCGGCCTCATGGGCGGCAACGACCCGCTGGTCGCCGCGGTCGAGGCCGCCGGGGTCCGCACCTGGACCACCGAGGAGATCGCCTCCGAGCTGACCGACCTGTGCACCACCGAGGTGCGCACCCGGGCGGCTCAGGCCCCCGTGGACGCCGATCTGACCGGCGGCCTGGGCGACGACATCGACTTCGTGGCCCTGCGTGAGAACGCGGCCGCCCAGGCGGCCGCCCCCACCGAGGAGACCGAGGCCCCGGCCGTCATCAAGGCCCTGCCCACCCCGGTCGTCCCGACCCAGCCCACCGCCCCCCAGTGGGGTGAGGTGAGCGCCGACCTCGACGACCTCGTCGTCATCATCTCCACCGGAGAGGTCTCCACCTGGGGCTCGGGGCGCACGCGCCGCGAGGCCGAGCTCGGCATGAGCGGCGGGGAGGACGTCGACCTGACCGCCGCCGGCGTCCTCGAGCTCGCCTGGGGCATGGGCCTACTCACCTGGCAGGACAGCCCCAAGGCCGGCTGGTACGACACCGACGGCGAGATGGTCGAGGAGTCCGACATCCTGGACCGCTACCGTGACGAGGTCGTGGCCCGCTGCGGCATCCGCGAGTTCGTCGACGACGGAGTCATCGCCCCCATCGCCGACGAGGAGGTCACCGTCTACCTCGACCACGACATCACCCTGTCGGTTCCCGACGAGGCCACGGCCCGCACCATCGAGGCCTCCGATCCCGAGCACACCCTCGTGGTGCCCGACGCCGAGACCGGCGAGTGGACCGTCACCCGCCTGGCCGGCTCGCTGGCCCGGGTGCCGCGCCGCGCGGCGCTGTCGCGCACGGTGGGCGGTCAGTTCCCGCGCGACTTCGACCCGGAGCGCTGGGGCATCCCCGCCTCGATGACCCAGGGCATGGACCCGATCGCCTCGTGGAACCTGGTCACCGCCGTCGACGCCTTCCTGTCAGCCGGCTTCACCCCGGCCGAGCTGCTCAAGGCCGTCCACCCCTCCGACGTGGCCTCCACGCAGGGCACCGGGTTCGGCGGCATGGAGTCGATGCGCAAGATGTTCGTCGGCCGGTTCCTGGGGGAGGAGCGTCCCAGCGACATTCTCCAGGAGGCGCTGCCCAACGTCGTGGCCGCCCACGTCATGCAGTCCTACATCGGCGGCTACGGCGCCATGGTCCAGCCGGTGAGCGCCTGCGCCACCGCGGCCGTCTCCATCGAAGAGGGCTGGGACAAGATCGCCCTGGGCAAGGCCGACGTCGTCGTGGCCGGAGCCATCGACGACATCTCCATCGAGTCGGTCGTCGGCTTCGGCAACATGAACGCCACCGCGGAGGCCGCGGCCATGCGCGCCAAGGGCATCTCCGACCGTCACTTCTCGCGCGCCAACGACCGTCGACGCGGCGGCTTCGTCGAGGCCGAGGGCGGCGGCACCGTGATCCTGGCCCGTGGCTCGGTCGCGGCCCGGCTGGGCCTGCCGGTCGCCGGTGTGGTCGGCTTCGTCTCCTCCTACGCCGATGGCGCCCACACCTCGATCCCGGCTCCCGGACTGGGGGCCCTGGGCGCCGGCCGCGGCGGACGCGGCTCGCGCCTGGCCAAGGCCCTGGCGGCCCTGGGTGTGGAGGCCGACGACATCGCGCTGGTCTCCAAGCACGACACCTCCACCGGTGCCAACGACCCCAACGAGTCCGAGCTGCACACGCGTCTGGCGCGGGCCCTGGGCCGCTCCGAGGGCAACTCGCTGGTGGCGGTCTCGCAGAAGACCATCACCGGTCACGCCAAGGGCGGCGCCGCGGTCTTCCAGGTCGCCGGCCTCACCGAGATCCTCGCCTCCGGCGTGGCTCCCGGTAACGCCTCCCTGGACGTCGTCGACGCCCCGCTGGCCAAGGACGCCTTCTGGGTCTGGCCACGCAGGCCCATCCGCCTGTCCGGCCGCGGCGGTGAGGGCGGGCGCGTTCCGGGCGCCGGCCCGGTGCGTGCGGGCCTGCTGACCTCACTGGGGTTCGGGCACGTCTCGGGTCTTATCGCGATCGTCCACCCCGGTGCCTTCGAGGCCGCGCTGCGCCAGGCCGCGGGCCAGGAGGCGGTCGATGCGTGGCTGGCCTCGGCCAATGCCCGTCTTGCCGCCGGCACCCGGCGCCGCCGCGCCGGAATGATCGGTCGGGCCCCGCTGTTCGAGCAGGTCCAGGGCCGCCGCCTGGGTGAGGAGTCCAAGCAGCGCGATCCGCACGAGGTCGAGGCCGCCATGCTCCTGGATCCCGACGCCCGGCTGGGTGCCGACGGCGTCTACCACACGGGGGAGTGACCTGATCCCTCTCAGGATCACAGCCCACCGCTGAGGCAGGCGCTGCGAGAGCAAGGAGACGACGGGGCCGGCCTGGTGAGCACGGAGATCATCCACAGCTCGCCGGGCCGGCTCCTCGTCATATCCTCTTCACCGCTTAAGCGTCCTCCTGCCCGGAGGAGGACATCTTGATCTTGCGCATGATCCATAGCGCTTCTCACCGTTATCGCTATTCTGTATAAATTGTTCCCGAGCGTCCCATTGCGAGGAGTTCACGATGGCTGAGCCGCAGATTCCTGAAATACCGCAGACGTTCCCGGGCACGACGGTCCTGACGGTGGGCACGGACCTGGTGCGCATTCCGGACTTCGAGGCCCAGCTCAATCAGCCCGGAACTGTTTTTGCGCAGCGGGCCTTCACTGCACGCGAGCTTCGCGAGGCTCATCGTCGTGCACAGGAAAAGGGATCGCGCCCTGCGCAGCACCTGGCGGCCAGGTGGGCGGCCAAGGAGGCTTTCATCAAGGCCTGGAGCCAGGCGCACGCACAATACGCCAACGGTCGCGGAAATAGCGCCTCCCCGGTTATCCTGAGCGAGGACGTCGACTGGCGCGAGGTTGAGCTTGTCACTGATCGGTGGGGACGGCCATCCTTGCGCCTGAGCGGCGCTATTGCCCACGCTGTTGAGCACAGCCTCGGACAGGAGGTATCGACCCCAGGGTGCTGGCCGGTTTCTCTGAGCCATGACGGCGACTATGCAGTCGCAATCGTCCTGCATTCACGGTGAGGCCACGCCGGCACAAGACAAAAAGCGGAGTCATCGATTCTGTCGCGCGCAATCGGCCGCGACACGTCTCACCGCTGACTGACATGAGGACATAAGAATGACTGATACCACTTATCAAGCCATTGCGATGATCGTCTATTTCGTGGCCATGCTCGCCATCGGAGGCTGGGCCTACCTGCGGACGGACAACTTCGACGACTACATGCTCGCCGACCGCGACCTCAATCCCTGGGTGGCGGCGCTTTCCGCCGGAGCCTCGGACATGTCGGGATGGCTGCTCATGGGACTGCCGGGCGCCCTGTACGCCAGCGGCCTGGTCGAGGGCTGGATCGCCGTCGGGCTGACGATCGGAGCCCTGGCGAACTGGCTGCTGGTCGCGCCCCGCCTGCGCGCCTACACCGAGGTCGCCAACAACTCCATCACGGTCCCGAGCTTTCTGGACAACCGGCTCCACGACGAACGCCGGCTGCTGCGCTGGTCCAGTGGTCTCATCATCCTGGTCTACTTCACCTTCTACGTCTCCTCCGGCATGGTCGCCGGCGGGAGGTTCTTCGAGTCCTCCTTCGGGATGGACTATCACCTCGGCATGGTCATCGTCGCCGCCATCACGGTGGTCTACACGCTCATCGGCGGGTTCCTGGCCGTGTCCTACACCGACTTCATCCAGGGGCTCATGATGGTGGCCGCCCTGGTCATGGTGCCGATCGCCGGAGTCATGCACGTGGGTGGAGTGTCCAACCTGGTCAAGGCCGTCTCCGAGGTCGATCCCCACTACTGGGCCGTCTGGGGGTCGACGACGACGCTGATCGGCGTGATCTCGGCCCTGGCCTGGGGCCTGGGCTACTTCGGTCAGCCGCACATCATCGTTCGTTTCATGGCCATCCGCAGCCCCAAGGAGGCCGTGGCCGGGGGCACCATCGGGATCGGCTGGATGCTCTTCGCCGTGCTCGGTGCGGCCGGCACCGCCATCGTCGGCGTGGCCGTCTACCAGCACGACAAGAGCAGGCTGGCCGACCCGGAGACCGTCTTCATCACCCTGGGCCAGCTGCTCTTCCACCCGCTGGTCGCCGGGTTCATGCTTGCCGCCATCCTTGCCGCCATCATGTCGACGGTCTCCTCCCAGCTGCTCGTCACCTCCTCGGCGCTCATCGAGGACCTCTACGGATCGATGAACCGCACCCGTGGCAACAACATCAGCAGCAACCGGATGGTGCTCTACTCGCGCATGGCGGTCTTCGCGATCGCCCTGGTCGCGGCCGTCATGGCCTGGAACCCCAGCAAGACGATCCTCGACCTCGTGGCCTTCGCCTGGGCCGGGTTCGGGGCCTCCTTCGGGCCGACTGTTCTGCTGTCCCTGTACTGGAGGCGTCTGAGCGCCATGGGAGCCTTCGCCGGGATGATCACCGGCGCCGTCATCGTCATGATCTGGGGGAACGTCTCCGGCGGTCCCGGAGGCATCCTCGACCTCTACGAGATCGTCCCCGGGTTCCTGGGCAACCTGGTCGTGGCCTGGGCCGTGTCCCGCAAGAACCGCCCCTCGGAGGAGATCTCCCAGGAGTTCGACGCCGCCGTCGCCGCCTCGCGGGCGTAGCCGGGGCAGACCGGTCGGGTCGGAACAGAGCCGTGATCATGAGGACCTGAGCATGAGGATCGTCGTCGCCCCCGACTCCTTCAAGGAGTCCATGACCGCAGTGCAGGCGGCTCGGGCCATGGCCGCCGGCATCCGGGACGTCCTGCCCTCGTGCGCGGTTGCCCGGGTCCCGGTCTCCGACGGAGGTGAGGGCTTCGCCGAGGCCGTCACCGCCGCCTGGGGCGCCTCGTGGCGAGAGGTGACAACCGTCGACGCGCTGGGGCGACCCCGGATAGCCGGATTCGGCCTCGACGGCGAGCGCGCCGTCGTCGACCTGGCCTCCAGCGTGGGACTGGAGCATGTCGCACCGGGGGAGCGGGACGTCATGCGCTCCTCGACTCTCGGACTGGGCCGGGTGATCGCCGCCGCGGTCGACGCCCGCGCCCGTTCACTGCTCATCGGACTGGGCGGCTCGGCCTCCAACGACATGGGCCTGGGGATGCTCGTGGCGCTGGGCGCGCGGTGCCTGGATGGCGAGGGAGGCGAAGTGGAACCCGTTCCTGCCGAGCTCTCTCGCATCAGGAGCATCGACGCTGAGCCCGCTCGCCGTCGGCTTGAGGGCATCAGTATCACAGTGGCCGGTGACGTGACGAACCCACTGACGGGTCCCCACGGTGCGGCCGCCGTCTTCGGGCCGCAGAAGGGACTGACCGAGCCCGCCATCACGCGGGTCGACGGCGAGATGGCGCGCTTGGCCGACGTCCTCGGCCTGAGCCAGTGGGTCTCCCGCCCGGGTACCGGGGCGGCCGGTGGTACCGCCTTCGCTCTGGCCGCCGTGCTCGGGGCGCAGCTCGCCACCGGTATCGACCACCTGACCCGCGTGGTGGGGCTGCGCGAGCAGCTGAATGGCGCTGACCTGCTGCTGACGGGGGAGGGAGCGCTGGACGGGCAGTCCCTGGACGGCAAGGCGGTCAGCGGCGTGCTCCGCCTGGCCCACGAGTGCCGTGTCCCCTCAATCGTCTTCGCCGGACGGGTCAGCATGGGCGTGCAGGCCCGCCGTCGTCTGGCCGACCTGGGAGCCCGGGATATTGTCCAGATCTCCGACCCCTCAGAGCCGTTGGAGACGTCTCTGAGACGGGGCCCGGATCATCTGCGCCGGGCAGTCGCGCATGCTCTGCGGCAGTGAGACCAGCCCTGCGATCCTACCCAGGGAGTTTAGTCTGACCGGATGAAATTGGAGATTCTGCACACGGGAGCCGTTGTCATTGACGAGACTCTTCCCTACCACCGGCCCACGGACCGCCCGCTGTCATGGACCCACCTCGGGCGGGGACGACGCCATCTGACCGAGGCTCCGGTCTCCTGCTACCTCGTCGAGGCGCCGTCGGGCCTGGTCCTGATCGACACCGGCTGGCACACCAGCAACCGCACCCGCCTGGGGCAGCTGCGCAACCTACGTCACCAGTACGCGGTGAACAAGGCGCGCCTGCCCCAGGGGCAGGCGATCCACGAGCAGCTCGAAGCCAGGGGGATCCGGCCTCGGGACCTCGACCTGGTTCTCCTCTGCACTGCGATCACGCCGACGGACTGCGTCTGGTTCGGCAGGCGCCCAGGATCATGGTGGCCGCCACTGAGCTGCGGGCCGCGGAGAAGGACCGGGCCCGTTACCTCCCGCACGAATGGAACGGGGTGGACCTGCAGACCTTCAGCTGGGACACCCGTTTCGGGCCGGTCCAACGAGCCTGGGACGTCTTCGGCGACGGCAGCATCCTCATGGTCTCCGCCCCCGGTCACGCCTGGGGCCTGTGCGCCACGATCCTGCGGGGCGAGGCCTCTGGCGAAGCGGCTCCGGAGTCGTCCAACGGGGCGACCAACCTGCTGGGAGACGATCCGCGAGACGTCGTCATCCTCACCAGCGACGTCGGTTACGGGCGGCCGTCCTTCGAGCAGGGCCTGCGTCCCTCTGTCGTGGTTGATGCCGACCTGGCCCAGCGATCACTGAACTGGGTGCGGGCTGCGGCCAAGGACCCTCGGGTGAAGCACCTGATCGCCAACCACGACCCCGAGCAGCGGCCCAGGACGATCGATTTCTAGAGTCCGCCCGCCGTGGGGAGCGCTGGATCGGATGGCCGAACGTATCCCGTGCCGCTCCATGAAGTGAGCGCGCCCACGCGGATTGAGAAGTTTCGGGTATCGCCGTGGAGCGATCCACGTTGTAGTCTTACCGGCAGCAACGTGCTCCGGGGTCGGTGAAAGTCCGAACCGGCGGTAACAGTCCGCGACCCGCTCGTGCCAGGACTGCCTCAGGCAGCCGGGGACCAGCGGTTGAGCCGGTGGAACTCCGGCACCGACGGTGAGAGTCCGGATGGGAGGATGCGCGTGGCGCCCCGCGGGGAGACCCGCAGCTCAGGGCGATCTCCGGGATCCCACGGTTCTCGTGGGGCCGCCGGATATCAAGCGGGGTGGGCGCCCAGCACGTGTGTGCGCCGGCAGACGGCGCACAGGCGGACCCCGGTGCAACCCGGGGGCACTCGCTCCCGGAAGGACCCGGGAGGAGATCGCCGTGTACAGCCCCAGCCCTATCGGCAAGGCGGCGCAGGCTCAGGCGCCCCGCGCCGTACCCCCCAGCGACCATTCCGAGCCATCGAGCTCGACAGGCTCATCGCCCAGGCCGCCGGCTCGCCGCCGGCGTCGCATCCGCGCTGCAGAGAGCAACGGGCTCTGGCCGGCCATCGGCCTGGGTGCCGCCCTGCTCGTCATCTGGCAGCTCACCACCGGATCAGGCGCCGTCCCTGAGATCTTCCTGCCCAGCCCGCTGGCCGTCGTCGAGCGCCTGTGGCTGAGCCTGACGCAGGCCGAGTTGGGCTGGAGGGCCTGGATCACGCTGCGCGAGGCCCTCCTCGGCTGCCTTCTGGCCGCCGTCCTCGCCCTACCCCTGGCCTGGGGGCTGTACCGCTGGCGGCTGTTCTCACGCGCCGTCCTGCCATACGTGGCTGCCAGCCAGGCGGTTCCCGGCGTTGCCGTCGCCCCCCTGCTGGTGCTGTGGATCGGTTACGGGACTCTTCCGATCGTGGTCCTGTGCGCCTTCATGGTCTTCTTCCCCATCACGATCACGGTGCTCCTGGGGCTGCGCAGCCTGGACAGCGACGTCATGGACGCGGCCCGGCTCGACGGCGCCCACGGTCTGAGCCTGCTCATCCACATGGAGCTGCCCATGTCGCTGCCCGCGATCTACACCGGGCTGCGCACCGGCTTCACCCTGTCGGTCACCGGCGCGGTCGTCGGCGAGCTCATCATGGGCGGCGAGGGTCTGGGCACCGTGCTCTCCACCCAGCAGAGCCGGGGCGACACCACCGGCGTGTTCGCCACGATCACCCTCCTGTGCGTCCTGGCCACCTCCATCCACTGGGTGCTCCACGAGCTCGAGCGACGCAGCCGCACCGTGGACGCCCTGCGGGGCCGGCGCGCCACCTGAGCCCTTTGCAGCAGCCCCCTTCCGATCCTCCGACAGCAAGGAAACCTCTCGCCATGACCATCTCTCGCCGCCTCGTCTCTCAAGCATCCCTCTCACGCCGCCACCTGCTGGCAGGCGGTCTGTCCCTGGCCGGAGCCGGCATGCTCTCCGCCTGCTCCTCGGGGACCGCCAGCCGGGCGGCCTCCGCCTCAGCCGCCGGAGGCGCGCTGACCATCGGCCTGACCTACACGCCGAACATCCAGTTCGCCCCCTTCTACATGGCCAAGAAGGACGGAAAGTACCCCGCGAACGTGACGCTGCGCCACCACGGGTCGCAGGACGCTCTCTTCGACGCCCTCCAGAGCGGGGAGGAGCACCTCGTCATCGCCGGTGCCGATGAGGCGGTGGTGGCCACCTCCAACGGGAGCGACCTCGTCGTCGTGGGTGGCTACTACCAGTCCTACCCGGCCTGCCTCATCGTGCCGGAGAGCTCCTCGATCAACGCCCCCGCGGACCTCAGGGGCAAGACCGTGGGCACTCCGGGCAAGGAGGGGGAGACCTGGTACGCCCTCCAGCTGGCCATGGACGCGGGCTCCCTGACCGAGTCGGACCTGACGATCCAGGAGATCGGCTACACCCAGCAGGCCGCCATCGTCGGCGGCAAGGTCGACGCCGTTGTCGGCTTCTCCAACAACGACGCGATCCAGATGAGCCAGGCCGGCACCCCGGTGCGCACCATCCAGGTGGCCGACCAGATCCCCCTTGTGGGCGCCTCGCTGGTGACGACCCGCTCCCTGCTGGACTCGCGTCGCCAGGACCTCGAGGCCGCGGTGAAGGCCTCGATCGAGGGTATGACCGCCTTCGCCAAGGACCCCGACGCGGCGGTCGAGGCCACGAAGGACCAGGTGGCCGACCTCAAGGTGGATCAGACCCAGGCGGATCGCGCGCGGGAGGTCGCCGTGGCCACCGGCAAGCTGGTCAGCGGCGACGGCTCCCAGCCCATCGGCTCGGTCAGGGTCGACGACGTCGCCTCGATGATCGAGTTCCTGTCCTCCCACAAGCTCCTGGGGGGCAAGAAGACCCCCCAGGCGTCCGAGGTCTGCGTGCCCTTGGGACAGTAGGTGCGCGGAGCCCGTGAGCCGGTCCCCGGCCTCGTAGAGATCGCCCTACAACCGGCAGGCCAGCAGTGAGGAGACGAGGATGGCGCGGGCCCCGACCTCGTAGAGCTCATCCATGACCCGGTTCATGTCCACCCGCGGCACCATGGCCCGCACCGCCACCCAGTCGGGGTTCTGCAGCGGGGAGACGGTGGGGGACTCGATGCCCGGGGTGAGGGCCGCCGCCAGGTGCAGCTTGTTCATGGGGACGTCATAGTCCACAAGCACGTAGGCACGGGCGCGCAGCACCCCCTCCAGGCGCCGCACGAGCGTGGCCAGCCCGGGCTCACCGCGGAACTGCTCGGTGGTGATGAGCACGGCCTCGCTGATGAGGATCGGGTCCCCGAAGGTCTCCAGGCCAGCGGCCCGCAGCGTCGTGCCGGTCTCAACGACGTCGGCGATGAGGTCGGCCACGCCCAGCTGGACGGAGGACTCCACGGCGCCGTCGAGGTGGACGGTCTGGGCCTCCACCCCCCGGGAGGCCAGATAGCTGCGCACCAGGACGTCGTAGGAGGTGGCCACGCGCCGCCCGGCGACGTCGGACAGGGAGGTCATGGTCCCCTTGGGGGCGGCGAAGCGGAAGGTGGAGCGGGCGAAGCCCAGGGGCAGGTGCTCGACGGCGTCGACCCCGGAGTCCAGGAGCAGGTCGCGTCCGGTGATGCCGGCGTGCACGGTACCCTGGCCGACGTACACGGCGATGTCCCGCGGACGCAGGAAGAACAGCTCGACGTCATTGGTCTCGTCGACGAGCACGAGCTCACGGCCCGTGCGGCGGGTGCGGTAGCCCGCCTCGGAGAGCATGGTGATGGCGGGCTCGGACAGGGAGCCCTTGTTCGGGACGGCGATACGCAGCACGGCGGTTCCTGATCTGTGGTGAGGTTGTCGATGAGGAGGGGATCGAGGTCTACAGGTAGCGGTACACGTCCTGAAGGCTGTAGCCCTTGGCGACCATCATGACCTGGGCGTGGTAGAGCAGCTGGCTGATCTCCTCGCAGGCGGCCTCGTCGGACTCGTGCTCGCAGGCCATCCAGGCCTCGGCGGCCTCCTCGACGAGCTTCTTGCCGATGAAGTGGACCCCGCGGTCCAGCTCCTCCACCGTCCCGGAGCCCTCGGGGCGGGTGGCCGCCTTGTGCTGCAGCTCGTTGAAAAGGTCCTCGAAGGTCTTCATGGCCCTAGGTTATCGGAAAGTCGGTGGGCCACCGACCGACCGATCCCTGAGCACGTCCTCCTCCTCGACTGCCCTCTCACCGCGGGTGGGTGCCCTCCCTGAGTGAACAGCACCCACCCGCGGTGAGGGGCCGCCTCATCCCCGGATCAGCCCCAGGGCGTCTCAGTCCCGGACGGCCGCACGCCGGGAGGCCAGGGTTGCGAGCCCCATCGCCACCGAACCGATGAGCAGGCTGAGCCCGACGATCGTCAGCCAGCGTCCCGGGAACTGGTGGGCGACGCTGATCCAGCCCCAGGGAGCGATCCGCCACAGCCAGGTCTCCGCCAGGACGTCATTGCCGCCGATGAGCAGCCCCATGACCACCAGGATGACGTTGAGGACGATCGCCACGACGATCCGGGTGCTCAGCGCCACCGCCAGGCTGACGGCCGCGATCATGAAGGCCACCGCCGGCATCACCATGAACCCGTACACGGGGCCGGTCAGCGCCGGCAGGTCCGGTGCGGTCCGGGTGAGAGTGTCGCCCAGGACTGTCACGGTCCAGGAGGCGACGAGGACCGGGAGGAGGAAGAGAGCGCCCAGGATCGCGGTCGAGGTCAGGATACTGCCGGCTCCCCGGCGGGTGATGAGTACCCGCCAGGCCGGCTGGAGCCGCCCCCAGACCGTGATGCCGACGACGGCTGAGGCGACCGGAGCCCCCATGAGCTCGAGGACGCTCTGCCCGTACCCGGGCGGGTAGGCGGTGTGAAGAACTCCCAGGAGGACCAGCAGCAAGGCCGCCAGGACCGCCCACACCGCCCAGGGCAGGACCCCGGTCATCGCCAGAACAGCACTGCGAGGCCCAGGGACACGGGCCACGCGGGTGGCGGGCGTGGACCGATGCTCCCGGGCGGCCTGCGACACCGACGTAGGAGCCATCTGGAAGGCGGCCTCCGAGGGGGCGTCGTCGCCAGCCCTCCTGCCGGGAAGCAGCCGGCTGAACCGGGAGAAGGAAGGGGCGGAGAGCTCTACGCCCCCGGGAGGACCCGCGAGGACGGCCAGGGCAGTACCGATCAGCGTCAGGGCGCTCGTCAGCAGGAACCCGGGCGCAAGCGGGTAGCTCCACACCGGCGAGTCCTCCTCGAGCAGCACGCTGTTGCCGTGCACACCCAGCAGGGGCAGCGCCGCCCTGGCCGTCCAGGCCCACGGGAACATCCACCAGTCGTCCCGCTCCGCCTGGACCGCCCCCGCCACGGACCAGACGAAACCGAGGACCGGCGCGACTCCGACGGCGACGGCCCGCGCCACCAGGAAGGCCGCCATGCCCCAGGCGCAGGCGCCGGTGACGACGATCCACATGTAGAGGGCGAACAGGAGGTACCTGTCCCAGGGTCCCCACCCGCTGCCGACGATGAGGGCGTGCCCCACCACGGGGGCGACGAGCGCCACCTGGCAGGCCAGGGCCGACAGGCTCAGCACCACCAGACGGGCGACCACCACCCGGCGCGGATCGACGGCGCGCCAGGCCGTTCCGCCCTGGCGCCACCTCTGCTCGCGCCACTGGGCCATCGCCCCGGTCAGCAGCCCCAGAGGAACCGCGAAGGCTCCGGCGTACATGTGCATCCACGCCAGCGCGTTGCCGTTCCACTGAAGCTCCTCGACCACGCCCGAGGAGACCGAGGCGTTGGCCAGGATGATGGTGTGGACCGTGAAGACGAGGGTCGCCCCGATGACGCCCCAGGTGAAGGTGCGCCGGCTACGGGTGATCTCGGCGCGTACCAGGTCCCACAGGCGCACGTTCATCGCGGCCCGTACCCTGACCGGCGTGAGGGCGCTCATGCGCGGGTCTCCGTCTCAATGCCGTGCCCGCTTGCGGCGACGGCCGCCAGGAAGGCCTTCTCCATGGCCCGCTCGTCGTCGGCGTCGGCGAAGTCGACCAGCGGCCCCTCATAGACGAGTCGGCCTGTGGCCAGGACCCCGATGTCGTCGCTCATGCGGGCGATCTCCCCGAGCTGGTGGCTGGAGACGACGACGGTACGGCCCTCGTCCGCCAGGTCCCGTACGAGGTCGCGCAGCTCGATGATGCCCTGAGGGTCCAGGCCGTTCTGGGGCTCGTCGAGGATGAGGACCTCCGGGTCGGCCAGGAGCGCCATGGCCAGGGACAGCCGCACCTTCATGCCGGTGGAGAAGGAGCCGGCGCGCTTCCTGCCGGCGCTCGCCAGGCCCACGCGCTCCAGGAGCGGCGCAATGGTCTGCGGGGAGGTGCCGGTCAGGCGGCAGTGGACGAGCAGGTTGCGTCGTGCGGACAGCTGGGGGAAGAGGGCGGGCCCGTTGATGGAGGCACCGACCCGGGCCAGGCTGCGCCGGGTGAAGGGGGCGCCCTGGATCTCCACACGACCGGCGTCGGGCCTGAGCAGCCCCAGGGCGATGTTGAAGGCGGTCGACTTACCCGCGCCGTTGAGGCCGAGCAGACCGTAGACGCGGCCGGAGTAGGCCGACAGGTCAAGGCCCGTGAGCACTTTCTGACGACCGAAGGACTTCGATATCCCGGCCAGCCTCAGCCCGGGGGTGACACCGGTGGCATGGGCGGGGGAGGGGCGAGGTACTGCTGTCGTAGCAGGTGTCATGGATGTCGTGGATGTCATGACCCCATGCTCGTGCGCGACGGCACTGCGGCGGATCCCCACCAGGGATACAGACCGCACCCGCCACCGCCGCCGCGTCTCCCCCCTGGGGAGGAGAGCTACTGCGGCTGGACGAGCCCGGTGGTCAGGGCGTAGATGACCAGCTCGACCCGGTTGCGGCAGCCGGTCTTGCCCAGGATCGTCTTGACGTGGGACTTGACCGTCGACTCGGCGACATGGAGGCGCTCACCGATGCGGGCGTTGCTCAGTCCCCGGCACACCAGGGCGAGCACGGCCTCCTCCCGCCCGGTCAGCGGCTCGTAGGGTCCCGCTGGCGCCCCAACGACGGGCACGGCGCCGCCGGTCGAGGCTGCCGATGAGGTCGGGGGCCTCGGGGCGCCCGCGGCGACGCCAGTCCCCGCACTCGCATCACCGGCTGGTCGGCCGTCCGTATCAAGGTGGGCCAGGACGGTGCCGGTGACGGCCGGGTCCAGCCAGGACCCGCCGCGGGCGACGACACGAATCGCCTCCAGCAGCGTCGTCGGCTCGGCGTCCTTGAGGAGGAAGCCGTGGGCCCCGGCGCCCAGGGCCGCCAGGACGAGCTCGTCGTCATCGAAGGTGGTCAGGACCAGGATCCGCAAGGCTGAGGTGGCAGACGCGGCGCGCAGCTCACGGATGGCGCTGACCCCGTCCATGACCGGCATCCGCAGGTCCATGATCACCAGATCGGCCCGCCCACCGGCGCTGCCGGCCGGATCGGGGCGCGTGAGCGCATCGGTGGCCTGGCGTCCGTTGGAGGCCTCGAGCACGACCTCCATGTCCGGCTGCGCGCCCACGAGGGCGCTGAAGGCGCTGACCAGCAGCGGCTGGTCGTCGACGACGGCGACCCTGATCGTGCCGGGGGTCATCGGGAGCCTCCTTCTCCTGTCTCATCCGGTCCTTCCTCGCCATCGTGCTGGCCTGGCACCGGGGCGCTCGCGGGCAGCTCGAGCGGGGTGACCGGGAAGTCGACGTCGAGGGTGAAGAAACCGCGGCGGTCGTCGCGCTGGACGCCGTGGGTCATGGTTCCGCCCACGAGCCTGAGCCGCTCCTCGAGGCCCACGAGCCCGCTGCCGCCGACAGGCGAGTGCTCCGGGGGCTCGGAGACCGGGTTGGCGACGTGAAGATGACAGGAGGCCGGTGACAGCGTCAGGCTCAGCTCGATCTGCCCGGATCCGTGCCTGACGGCGTTGGTAAGGGCCTCTCCGACGAGCCGGACGAGGGTCAGGCGCTGTATCGCCGACCATCCCTCGTTGCAGCGTTCCAGAATCTCAGGCGCGGGGATCACCGCGTTGATCCGGGCGCCCGAGCCCCGGGTGGTCTCGATGAGAACCGGGATGGTGCGCAGGTCCGCCAGGGGAGTGATCTCGCCGGCGTCGGAGCGCAGGACGGAGACGAGCCGGCGCACGGAGTCCAGGGAGGCGTCTGCGGTGTCTCGCACGGTGATCAGGGTGGTGCGCAGCCGTTCCTCACCGCCCAGGGCCAGTCCGGTGGCGGCCTGCACCTTGATCGTGGTGAGGCTGTGGCCCACGAGGTCGTGAAGCTCCCTGGCCAGGCTGAGGCGCTCGGCCGCGACCGCCTGGGCCGCGGCGATGGAGACGTCGCGGGCCTGGTTCTCGGCGACTCGGCGTCGGGAGGAGGCCAGCAGGTAGGTCAGGACCACGGCGCCGACGAAGACCAGGCCGGTGAGCGTGCGGCCCACGAGAACGGACCAGGTCAGGCCGGTGCCCGCCGTCTGGGTGGCGCCGGGCTCGTACGGTCTGGCGTAGGAGGCCAAGGTGACCGGGTTGACCAGTGCCCCGGCCAGGGCCAGCAGAAGTGCCGTGGTACCCCAACGGCGATCGGGCTCCCAGCGGGTGACGGTGTAGAGGCTGGTGACCGCCGTGGCGATGATCGGGTTGAGGCCGAGGTTGACCGGGGAGAGGGCCACGAGGATCGCATAGGCCGCCAGCAGGATGTAGGTCACCATGAAGGAGACGCGCAGGAGGCGCAGCCTGCCGAGCTGCGTCAGCGCCAGCGCCAGGCACAGAACGAGGTCTGCCACGTAGACGGCGTAGCCACCGAAACGGAGGATGAAGGTGACCGTCTCCAGGGCGAAGACGAGGAAGACGGTCCCCAGGGCGAGATCCACCACCGGGATGGAGTACCGCGACCAGCGACTTCCCCGCCCCGGCATCATGCGGTGGCGGGCGCGCCAGTCATAGGCGGCCGACAGGCTCGTCGTCAGCGGCGGTGCTTCGTGGACCGGCGCCTCCCGATCCGGCCCGCTGTCATCCGTCCTGCCGTCTCGGTCAGCCATGCGCCGTCCCCGCGTTCAGGATCCGGCGCACATGGCGGCCGGCCGCGGCCGCGGCGATGAAGGCGGCCGCGTCATCCTTGAGGCCCCTCCGCATGGTGGACAGCCTGATCCCGGTCTCCTCCTCAGCCGCTCGCAGCCGCTCCATGAGCCCGTCGGAGGGGATCTCGATGAGCCGGTGCTGCGCGGCACCCGGCCGAGGTGCGCACAGCGCCTCGGCCTCCGCGCGGACCTGCGCCCCCAGCGGACCGTGCAGGTCGGGAACGACGACGTCGGCCTCCGCCAGCGCGACCCGCCCGTAGGCGGTCATCGAGTGGTGCGAGACGCCCAGGTGGCGGGGGCGGGCGTCGGCCTGGGAGACGCGCAGGCAGGCCACCGGGCGCCCGCCCAGCGCGGCGACGGCGTTGACCGCGTCACCGCAGGCCACTCCGGAGAAGCCCCAGGGCGTCTCGGTGCCCAGGTTCCCGGGCCCCTGGATGACGACGGCGACATCGGCGTGCAGAACGTGCCTGGCCGCCAGGAGCGCGTTGTGGACGCTGACCGCCTCGATGTCACCGCCCCAGGCCTGCCCGGCCGTCACGGTCCCGGCCAGCCAACCGGCCTCGCTCAGGGCGGACACGAGGCGGGAGTAAGCCAGGGGCAGGGCCCCGCCGTCGGTCATGACGTAGACGACCCGAGGCTGCTCCTCACCCCGGGGGGCGCGCAGTCCGGCGAGCACGGCAGGCAGGCTCGAGTGCAGGTCGGCCACGACCACCGGCATCCCCTCCAGGTCGAGACTGCCGATCGGCCGGGACAGCAGACCGTGGTGGGCGGTGCCCTGCTCGTCGACACCGGTGACCATGACCTGGTCGGGCATGTAGCGAGCCTTGACCAGATGGCCCTCGCGCGGCGAGTCAGGAGGCAAGACGTCCAGGCGGGCGCCGACCATGGCGTGCCCGCCCGTTCCCAGGGCTCGGTCGAGGGCTGAGACCTCCAGTCTCACCCGCTCCCCGAGCGCGGGCACTCCGGTGAGGGCCTCGTAGGCGACCGCCCGGACCCGTCGGCCGGGAAGCAGGCTGATCGCGC
The DNA here is from genome assembly GCF_011752065.1 of Actinomyces sp. ZJ308. Taxonomy (GTDB): domain Bacteria; phylum Actinomycetota; class Actinomycetes; order Actinomycetales; family Actinomycetaceae; genus Actinomyces. The sequence goes on along the minus strand of NZ_JAAIJY010000005.1, from coordinate 86,468 downwards.
CCTCCGGAGCACCGGTGAGCTCCACCTCCAGCTCCGCGCAGGAGCACCCCTCGCCTCCCCACACCGACCTGGTCCCGGTCACTACGCCGTCGCGCCACATCATGGCCGAAGACTATCGGGGCACGCGCGCCACAAGCCGCAGGCCGTCCAGTTCTCCTAGGCTGGGACACCGTGAGCCAGCAGACCCGCAGCACCGAGGAGCGCCTGGTGAGCCTCCTGCTCACCCTGCGCAACACCACCACCGGGCTCAGCGCCGAGGAGCTCGTCGCCAGCGTGCCCGGTTACGCCTCGAGCGACCCGGCCACCAACCCCGTCTCGGCCCGCCGCAAGTTCGAGCGGGACAAGGACACGCTGCGCGAGCTCGGTATCGAGGTGACCACCACCGGACGCCCCGACGAGCCCCGGTACCGGATCGATGAGGACGACTACACCCTGCCCCCGCTGCACCTGAGCGCCGAGCAGGCCGCCTGCCTGAGCCTGGCCGCCTCCGCCTGGCGAGACGGCGACCTGCCCGCCACGGCCCGGCGGGCCCTGACCAAGTTGCGCGCCGTCAGTGAGGGACCGGCGGGAAGCAGCTCCGCCGGCCTTCCGGCTCTCACCGCGGACCTGTCCGGTGCCGAGGTCCCCGAGGCGCTCGTCGCCGCGGTCGACGAGCGCCGCCTGGTCACCTTCGACTACGTCTCCGCCCGCTCGGGCAGCACCCGGGCCCGCACTGTCGAGCCCCACCACCTGCGCCTGAACGAGGGCGCCTGGTACCTCGACGCCGTCGAGCCGCGCACCGCCGGCGACACGGAAGACGCCCGGGACGGGGAGGGTGCCAAGGACACAACAGAGGACGCAGGGGATCCGGAGGAGGCAGGAGGCACCGCCGTCACGCTGCGGACCTTCCGCCTGGCCCGTATCGCCGGGTCGGTGACCGTCCACAGCCGCCCCGGAGCCTTCACCCGACTGCCCGCCAGCGCTCCCGCCCGCCGGCGCGCGCTCATCGCCGCGCTCCCGGGCCGGGCCCTGGGGCTGCGCCTGGCCGGGGCCCACCTCGACCCGGCGCAGGAGCCGCAGGCCGGGGTGCCCGGGCACCTGAAGGGGCGAGACCTCATCGCCGTCGACTACGAGGATCCCTTCTCCTTCGCCGGTACCCTCGCCGCTCTCGGCGATGCCGCGGTGGTTCTCGCCCCCGAGCCCCTGCGTCAGGCGGTCCTGGCGCATCTGAGGGGCGCCGCCGTGCTCGCCGCACCGAAGGGGGAGTGATGATGGCGCGCGTATCCGCCTCCGACCAGCTCGCCCGGCTGCTCGCCCTGCCCGCCTGGGTCGCGGACAACCCCGGTGTGTCCATCGAGAAGGCCGCCGAGCACTTCGGCGTCACCCCGGCCGTCATTGAGCGTGACGTCAACACACTGTGGGTCTCCGGCCTGCCGGGCGGTCTGCACGGGGACCTCGTGGACTTCGACGCCGTGGACTTCGACGCCGGCCGCCTGCGCCTGGCCGAGCCTCTGGGGCTGGATCGTCCGGTTCGCCTCACCCGGCAGGAGGCGATCTCCCTGCTCATGGCCCTCAGGGTCCTGGCTGACCTCCTCGCCGACGACGAGGCCTCGGCTGCCGGGCTCACCTCCACCCAGCAGGCGCTCACCGACCTGCTGGCCGCGGGTGCCTCCAACGACGTCGATGCGATGGCCGTACCCCGTGCAGCTCTGCCCGTCGAGCGTCCCGGTCACTCCACTCGGACGGCGCAGGTCCTGGGCACCGTGCGCCGCGCACTGCGGGACAAACGGCGCCTCCACCTGGTCTACGTCTCCGCCACCGACACTCCCTCCGAGCGCGATGTCGACCCCATCACCCTGAAAAGTGATGGATCACATATGACTCTCGTGGCCTGGTGCCTCAGTGCCAAGGCCGAGCGCAGCTTCAGGCTCGACCGGATCGAGTCGGCCCAGCTTCTCGACACCCCGGCCATCCGTCACCGCAGCCCACGTCGGAAGGCCGGGCCCGAGACCGATCGGTCTGCGGGGGACAGGCCCCGCGCCAGGTTGACCCTGCGGCCGACGGGCCGCTGGCTCGTGGAGCAGATCCCGTGCGTCTCCCAGGAGGAGACCGCGGACGGCAGCCTCAGGGTCGTTGTGGAGGGACGCGACCGCGCCTGGCTCGTGGGCCTGGTCCTCTCAGCGGGTCGCCACCTCATCGCCGTCGAGCCCGCCGACCTCGCCCAGGATGCCGCAGCGGCCGCCGAACGGGCCCTGGCCTCATATGACACGGGTACGGAAAGACGCTGACGCTAGGCGAGCCGGATCCGTCCGCCTTGGGGAGAACCGGCGGGGGCGGCGTTCGGAGATGCTTCATGCGGCGGCTACACTCGGCCCGTATCGATAGACCCCTACCTCAAGGAGCGCGCCGTGAAGTTCTCTCCGACGCATATCGTCGTCCTGCTTGTCCTCGTCCTGCTGGTTTTCGGTTCCAGCAAGCTGCCTGACATCGCCCGGAGCGTGGGCCAGTCCATGAAGGTCTTCAAGAAGGAGGTCAAGGAGCTGCGCGACGAGGACGACACTGACAAGCCCGCCGCACAGATCCAGCAGCAGCCCCAGGAGGGCACCTACTACACCGAGCCCACCCAGTCCGGTCAGACCGCCCAGAGCACCGAGGGCTCTTCCCAGAAGTGACGTCATCCGGCGAGAGCCGGTGACCTGGAGACGAAGGAGGCCGTGGTGCCCAAGCTCCCTCGGATCAAACGATCGAGGCGCAAGGACAACCCCGAGGCACGCATGTCCATCGGGGACCACCTGCGCGAGCTGCGCAACCGGCTCTTCATCTCGGCCCTGGGTGTCCTGGTCATGTCGGTCGTGGGATACCTGCTCTACGAGCAGGCCTTCTCCCTCATCACCCGACCGATCGAGGCCGCCAATGCGCGAGGCGCCAACCTCACCTTGAACTTCGACACGATCCTGGCCTCCTTCGACATGAGGCTCAAGGTCTCCATCTGGTTGGGCGTCCTGTTCTCCGCACCGTTGTGGATGTACGAGTTCTGGGCCTTCGTGGGGCCGGGCATGACCCGCAGGGAGAAGGCCTACACCTGGGCCTACGGCGTTGTGGGGCTGCTGCTCTTCTCCGCCGGCGCCGCCCTGGGCATGTGGATCATGCCCCACGCGGTCGCCATTCTCACCAGCTTCATCCCCAACGGCCCCACCGCGGGTCTTATCAACGCCGGTGTCTACCTCGCATTCGTGATGAGACTCGTCCTCGTCTTCGGACTGGCCTTCCTCCTGCCAGAGCTTCTCGTCGCCCTCAACATGCTCGGGCTCATGAAGGGCACGACGATGCTCAAGGGATGGCGCTGGGCCGTCGTCGTGATCTTCACCTTCATGGCCTTCGCCAACCCACTGCCCGACCCCTGGTCCATGATCTTCATGGCCCTGCCCGTCACCGGCCTGTACTTCCTGGCCTGCTTCATCTCGATCCGGCATGACAAGCGGGTGGAGCGGAAACGCGCTGAGCTCGACGCCGAGCTGGAGGCCGCCCTGGCCGAGTAGCCGAGGCAGCCGGGCACCCGATCGTTCTTCCTGACTTCATCTACTCCCTCATGCGCATTGCTCTGCTGTCCAACCCGTCCTCGGGACGCGGCCGTCACGCTGCTGCCGACGAGCTCGTCCGCGGGGTCCTGAACGAGGCCGGGCACGAGGTTCTTCACGTGCGCGGAAGCTCGTATGAGCAGGCGCGTCGTGCCGGCCGGGCGCTCCTGGGGGACGGGCCGAGCAGGAGCGTTGAGGCTCTGGTCGTCGTCGGCGGGGACGGCATGGTGCACCTGGGCGTGGACATCGTCGCCACCACCGGCGTGCCGCTGGGCATCGTGGCCACCGGAACCGGCAACGACATCGCCAGACACTTCGGCCTGCCCAGCCGGGACGCAGCCTCCTCCGCCCGCATCATTGACCAGGCGCTGTCCGGTGACGGCGCCATCATGGCCACTGACGCGATCTACGCCTCCCGCCCCGACGCCACCCTGCTGGACCCGCAACGGCGCTGGTCTCTGGCCGTGGTGAGCGCCGGCCTGGACGCAGCCGTCAACGCCCGCGCCAACGCCCTTTCCTGGCCCGCCCGCGAAGGACGTTACGTGCGCGCCTTCACGGCCGAGCTCGCGGCGCTGGCACCCTACGGCTACCGGGTCACCACAGAGAAGGGCACCTGGGAGGGACCGGCGCTCCTGCTGGCGGTCGCCAACACCCGCTACATCGGCGGCGGCATGGACCTGGCTCCCCAGGCCGACCCCACCGACGGCCTGCTGGAGGTCCTGCGCCTGGACCCCGTGGGACGCCCCCACCTGGTCTCCCTGTTCTCCCGGCTCTTCAAGGGAACGCACCTGGATGACCCGGCCGTCCACATCGAGCGCAGCCGCACCGTCACCATCGAGGCGCTCGACGAGCCCACCGGCCGTGACCGGGGTCTGCGCCCGCCCCCGCACCCCTTCGCCGATGGCGAGCCCCTGGCCCAGCTGCCCCTGCGCCTCGAGGCGGTACCCGACGCCGTGCGGCTGCTCCTGCCGGCCCAGCGATGATCCAAGCCGTAGTGTGGCTCCCATGAGCTCACCAGCCGAGCGCTATGCCGCATCCCGTCGTCGACAGGCCGCCGCCAGCAGTGAGCTCGCACGCTTCGCCCGAGGCTACGACTTCCCCCTCGACCCCTTCCAGGAGGAGGCCTGCGCCGCCGTCGAGAGGGGAGAGGGGGTCCTCGTCGCGGCGCCGACGGGTGCAGGCAAGACGGTGGTGGGGGAGTTCGCCGTCCACCTGGGCCTGGCTCAGGACCGCAAGACCTTCTACACCACACCGATCAAGGCGCTGAGCAACCAGAAGTACCTGGACCTCGTGGCCCGGCACGGCGAGGAGAGGGTAGGGCTGCTCACCGGCGACACCTCGGTCAACCCCCATGCGGACGTGGTGGTCATGACCACTGAGGTGCTGCGCAACATGCTCTACTCGGGCTCACGCGACCTGGATCGGCTGGGCTTCGTGGTCATGGACGAGGTCCACTACCTGGCCGATCGCTTCCGCGGGCCGGTGTGGGAGGAGGTCATCATCCACCTGCCTGCCGAGGTCCAGGTGATCTCCCTGTCCGCCACGGTCTCCAACGCCGAGGAGTTCGGCGACTGGCTCGGCCAGGTGCGAGGAAGGACCGCCGTCGTCGTCTCCGAGCAGCGCCCCGTCCCGCTGACCCAGCACATGATGGTCGGGCGCCGTCTCCTGCCGCTGTACTCCCGTCCCGTCGATCCCGCCGGGCCCGCAAGGCTTCCGGAGCATCGCGACGACGCCGGCGAGGGCGCCGAGGAGGTGCAACCCGAGACCTCGACGCAACCTCCGCTCAATCCCGAGCTGCTCAAGGCCGTCAAGCAGGCCCGACGCGCCGCCGCCTCCGGGGGCGCCTCCAAGAACAGCCACCGCAGCCGTGGCGGTGGCTCCGCCCGGGGTCCGCAGCCCTGGAGGCGCTCGGCAGGCGGTGGACGCGCGCCTCGTCGCGGGGAGGGCGGAGCCCGTACGGCTCGGCTCAAGCCTCCCTCCCGGCTGCAGGTCGTCACAGCGCTGGAGGAGGCGCGTCTCCTGCCCGCCATCGTCTTCGTCTTCTCCCGGGCCGGCTGCGAGCAGGCCGTCCACCAGGTCGTGGGCGCCGGTGTGGACCTGACCACCGAGGCGGAGGCGGCGCGCATCCGGGAGATCATCGAGCGGCGTACCGCCGACATCCCGGCCGGTGACCTGGGGGTCCTCGGCTTCCACTTCTGGGCCCACGCCCTGGAGCGCGGCGTCGCGGCTCACCACGCGGGGCTGCTGCCGGTGTTCAAGGAGACGGTCGAGGAGCTCTTCAGCGCGGGCCTGGTCAAGGTCGTTTACGCCACCGAGACCCTGGCGCTGGGCATCAACATGCCCGCGCGCACGGTGGTACTGGAGTCGCTGCGCAAGTGGAACGGGTCGGCCCATGTCACCCTCAGCCCGGGGGAGTACACCCAGCTGACGGGGAGGGCGGGTCGGCGCGGCATCGACGTCGAGGGTCACGCCGTCGTCCTGGCCGCCGACGACGTCGAGCCGGCCACGGTCTCCTCCCTGGCCTCCCGGCGCACCTACCCACTGGTCTCCGCCTTCCGCCCGACCTACAACATGGCCGTCAACCTGCTCGAGCGCATGTCCCGAGCACGAGCACGTGAGGTGCTCGAGCAGTCCTTCGCCCAGTTCCAGGCCGACCGCGGCGTCGTGGAGCTGGCCGCCCAGGCGCGCCGCAAGCGCCGCAGCCTGGAGGCTCTGGAGAAGGACATGACCTGCCGCCTGGGCGACTTCCGGGAGTACGCCGCCCTGCGCCAGGCCATCGCCAACGCCGAGGCGGACCTGTCCCGGGACAAGGCCGCCTCACGCCGCAGTGAGACGGGGCGGGTGATGAGCGCGTTGGGGCGAGGGGACGTCGTCGTCTTCCGCAAGGGCCGGCGCCGCCGCCACGGCATCGTCCTGGAGGTCGGTGCCGACCGGACCGGGACCCCCACCGTCACGGTCCTGGGGGAGGACTCGCGGGTGCTCGCCCTGACCCCGGACACGTCGCCGGACGGCGTCATGCGCGTGGGCGCGCTGCGGGTGGCCGACTCGATGGACCCTCATCGGCCCCGTGACCGCGACCGGCTCGTACAGCGCCTGGTCGATGCGCTGCGGGCCGGAGACCTGGAGGGCGAGACGAGGCGCACGCGCACCCGCTCGAGCCGAGCGCAGGCCCGCCGGGACAGTGCTATTGAGAACCTTGAGCGCCTGCGCCACGAGATGCGCTCCCACCCCTGCCACGGTTGCCCCGACCGGGAGGAGCATGCCCGCGTGGGCCGCAAGTGGTCACGGGCCAGGGCCGAGGCCGAGCGCCTGCAGCGACGCATCGAGACCCGTACCGGCACCATCGCCCGCCTCTTCGACGCCGTGTGCGAGGTGCTGCTCGAGCTGGGCTACCTACGGCCCGTGGACCGCGGTCACCCGGAGCGCGAGCTGCGGGTCACCGGGGCGGGGAAGGTCCTGGCCCGGATCTACGCCGAACGCGACCTGCTCATCGCCGAGTGCCTGCGCACGGGTGTCTTCGAGGACCTCGGCTCCGGCGAGCTCGCCGGGGCGCTGAGCGCCTGTGTCTACGAGCCGCGCCTGAGCGCGCAGTCCATTGGGCTGCCGGTGTCGCCTGGGTCGAGGCTCGGCCAGTGCCTGCGCGCCCAGCTGGGGGTCTCGCACCGAATCCACGACCTGGAGTCCCTGGCCCGTATCGAGGCCTCCTCGGGTGCGGAGCCGGCGCTGGCCGGGGCGGTCCAGGCCTGGTGCGACGGCGCGCAGCTGGCGGACATCCTCGATGCCACTGAGCTGACGGCCGGGGACTTCGTGCGCTGGTGCAAGCAGCTGCTCGACGTCGTCGGCCAGATCGCTACCCTCTCACCGCCACCTGATGCCGACCCCGAGCAGGCCAGGGCAGTCACCGACCTGTCGCTACGGGCCGCCGAGGCCTCCCTGGACCTCGACAGGGGAGTGGTGAGCTGGTCCGCCGTATGAGACGCCTGCGCACTGAACCCCAGCCATCTGTGTCGGGCCTCGGCGAGTAGTCTCGTTCAGTCTCATTGCGGCCGACACCTCGAACGACAGGACCCACGCCCTCATGTCAGGCTTCTTCGCCCTTCTCGACGACATCGCCACGCTGGCCAAGCTGACGCTGTCCACCGTTGACGACACGGCCTCGATCGCCGTCAAGACCTCCGCGAAGGTGTCGGCGGCGGCCGTCGACGACGTGGCCACCACGCCCCAGTACGTCACCGGCATCACCCCGGATCGCGAGCTGCCGATCATCAAGCGGATCACACTGGGGTCCCTTCGCAACAAGCTCCTCATCATCCTGCCGATCGGTCTGCTGCTGACGGCGGTGGCGCCGGCGCTGCTGCCGGTGGCGCTCATCGTCGGCGGAGCCTACCTGTGCTTCGAGGGCGGGGAGAAGATCCTCGAGCGCTTCGTTCACACCGACCACGTCCCGGAGCAGGCCGGCCCGGTCGACGAGGCGCAGATCGTCCGTCAGGCCATCACCACGGACTTCGTGCTGTCCACTGAGATCATGCTGCTGGCCCTGGCCGAGGTGGAGGGGGAGTCCTCCGTACGGCGCATCATCGTCCTGGTCCTCATCGCCCTGCTCATCACCTTCGCCGTCTACGGCCTGGTCGCCGCCCTCATCAAGCTCGACGACGCCGGAGCGCATCTGGCCGGCCAGGGCCGTACGGGTGCCGTCCGATCCGTGGGGCGCGTGATCGTGAAGTCGGCACCCGCTCTTTTCAGAGGCATTGGGATCGTCGGCACCGTGGCGATGCTGTGGGTCGGCGGCCACATCCTGGCGGTGAACCTTGCCAAGGTCGGCGTCCACCCGCTGCACCACGCCATCGAGTGGGCCGAGGAGCTCACCCACAACCCGGTCCTGTCCTGGATCACCGGGACGGCCATGTCCTGCCTCATCGGGGCCGTCATCGGCACGCTGCTGGCCCTGGCCTGGCAGCCCGTGCACCACGCCCTGGCCCGTCGCCGGTCCACCGACTAGTGTCTACTGACTGAGCCTGTCGCCGAGGAAGGCCAGAATGGCGCGCACGCGCCGGTTCTCCTCGGAGGGGTCCAGCCCCAGCTTGAGGAAGATCGCCGAGACGTGCTTGGCCACCGCCGCCCCCGACACGATCATCCTTGCCGCGATCTGGCTGTTCGACAGTCCTCGGGCCATGAGCTCGAGAACCTCGAGCTCACGCGGCGTCAGGTCTGCCAGGCCCGAGTGCGAGCCGCGCACCATGGCCCGGGTGACCTCGGGGTCGGTCACCATGCCCCCGGCCAGGACCACTCGCAAGGACCCCAGGAAGTCCGCGACCTCCGAGACCCTGTCCTTGAGCAGGTAACCCGTCCCGCCGGCGTCGGGTGGCGCCTCGGCGGCGAAGAGCTGCTGGGCATAGGTCGCCGACACGTACTGGCTGAGCACCATGATCGCCACGGCCGGATGGCGGCGACGGATGGTCAGCGCGGCCTCCAGACCGTCGTTCCTCATGGACGGCGGCATGCGGACATCAGTGATCACCGCATCGGGCGGGCGCCCCTGGGTACCCAGGTGATCAATGCGCTCAACCAGCGCCGGCGCACTGCTCTCCCGGGCTACGACGTCGTAGCCCTGACGCTCCAGCAGGCCCGCAAGGCCCTCGCGCAGCAGGGCCGAGTCGTCGGCGAGCACCAGGGAAGGGGCTGTGCTCATAGCTCCTGCCTTTCCGCGTTGTTCCCGCCGTCCCCATTGTCCGTGTTGTCCGTGTCTGGGCTGTCCGGGCCGATTCCGCTCTCGCCACGAGCCAGGAGGAGCGGTAGGTGCGCCGCGACCTGTGTCGGCCCGCCGGGAGGACTGGACAGCAGGAGCTCTCCACCGAAGGCCGCGAGCCGCTCCCTCATACCCACCAGACCGTGTCCTGGCCGGAGCCGGGCCCCGCCGGGTCCGGTGTCGACGACGCACACCCTCAGGCTCCTGTCCACGGTCAGCAGGATCGTGACCTTGGCACCGGGGGCGTGCTTGAGGGCGTTGGTCATTGCTTCCAGAGCGAAGAAGTAGCCCGCCGCCAGAACACCCTCAGGCATCGTCGGCAGGGGATGAGGACAGACGACTCTCACAGTCCGACCACTGCCGTCAGCCCTATCAACCGCCTCCCGGAGAGCCTCAGCCAGGCCGAGCTCGGTCAGTACCCGGGGGTGGATACCGCGCACCGTGGTGCGCAGTGAGTCCAGCCCGCCGGCGATGGCCGCCTTGGCCTCGCTCAAGAGCGAGGCGAGAGCAGGATCCGCAGCGACAGCGGGGGAGATCTGGGCCTCGCCAAGCTTCATGAGCCCGACGACGAGCCGTTGCTGAGCACCGTCGTGCAGATCGCGCTCGATGCGGCGGCGCTCGACCTCGTAGGCCGCGACGATCGCTCGCCGGGATGCCGTGAGCTCGGCGATCCGCCGAGAGGCGAGCGCCTCGTGGGTAGTCGTGGCTCTGCCGGGCCATCGCAACGGAAACCTGAGCTGCACGGTACCAAGGTACCGTGTCCCGTCCGACGGTGTCCCTGAGCAGGACACCGTCGGACGATAGTCGGCGGGGTGGGGTATACCCAGCACTACCTCACCAGGAGTGCGTGCGCTATCGCTATCGCGCGGAGAAGACGGTGAGATAAGAGGTATGAACACTCCACTGATCATCACCAGAGACATCGTCAAACGCTTCGGCACGGTGACGGCCCTGGCCGGCGTGAGCATTGACGTCGCTGCGGGCGAGACCGTCGCGATCATGGGCCCCTCGGGATCGGGTAAGTCGACGCTGCTGCACTGCCTGTCCGGGGTCCTCGTCCCGGACCACGGGGCCGTGGCCTTCGGGGGCACTGAGATCTCCCGCCTCACTGATGCCCAGCGTTCTCATCTACGGCTGCGCGAGCTGGGATTCGTCTTCCAGGACAGCCAGCTCGTCCCCGAGCTGCCCGCCCGTGAGAACGTGGCGCTGCCGCTCATGCTCACCGGTACCTCGACACGGCCGGCGCTGCGTGCCGCCGACGAGATGCTCGCCCGGCTCGGCCTGACAGAGCTCAGGGGCCGCCTTCCCGCCCAGATGTCGGGTGGACAGGCTCAGCGCGTGGCGATCGCCCGGGCGCTGGTGGGCAGCCCCCGTGCGATCTTTGCCGATGAGCCCTCCGGCGCCCTGGATCAGGCCACCGGCCACGAGATGATGCAGCTGCTGACGGCAGCCGTCTCCATGGCAGGTGCGACGCTGGTCGTTGTGACGCACGACCTCAACGTCGCACGCTGGTGCTCTCGTCTCATCGAGATCCGCGACGGACTGGTCCACTCCGACCGACTCCTCAAGGTCAGCACCGCGCCCAGCTCCGTACAGACGGTGGAATCGGGGGCGGCCCGATGAGCAGCTTCGCGAATGCCTCAGCTCCTGTCTCCGTGGCCGCAGCCGCAGCAGGTTCGTCCCGCAGCGCAGCGGGCCGTCCTGGCGCCCTGGCCCTGACCCGTCTCACTGCTCGTCTCACTCGTGCTCGACTTGCCTCCCGCGAAGGGGAGACGCTGCTGTACCTGGCCAGCATCCTGGCCTACACCGTGGCCACCTGCGCGGCTCTGACCGTGGCCGGAGGCACCTGGATGTTCTACAGCCGCGGCGAGCATCCGGAGCGGGTTACCGCCTGGCAGGCCGCGGCCCAGAGCTCGGGCTACGGCTTCGACCGCGTGGCGCAGCAGTACCTCTTCATGTCCCTTCTGGCCTGCGCCATGCTGGTGCCGGCCATGGTGGGGCTGGCCTCCAACGCCGCGGTGCTGGGAGCACGCAGCCGCGAGCGGCGCCTGGCGGTCCTGCGCCTGCTGGGTCTGTCCGGGGCCGATGTCACCCGCATGTCTTTGCTGGACGCCTTCGTTCAGTCCGCCGCCGGCGCGGTCATCGGTACCGTCGTCTACCTGGTCACGCTCCCCGCCTGGGGCGGCCTCACTGTCATGGGCACCCGGATCACCCCCGGTGAGATGATCCTGCCACTGGGATACCTTGCCGTTGTCCTCGTGGGAGTGATCCTGATTGGCCAGCTCTCGGCCTGGCGGGGTCTGCGTCAGGTACGGATCTCCCCGCTGGGTGTCTCCCGGCGAGCCAATGGACCGCGAGCCGGCGTCTGGCGCGTCATCGTGTTCCTTGGAACGATGTTCGCCGCTCCGCATGTCATCGGATCGGTGCCTTCGCAGTACCGCGCCTTCATCGTGTACGCCATGATCATGGCGGTCATCTTCGTCTTCGACCTGGCTGGTTCGTGGTTCACGCAGCTGCTTTCTCGAGGACTGGCCAGGCTTCGCGGCCCGGTCATGCGCTGGACCGCTCGCCGGATCCAGGCCGCGCCCACCGCGACGTGGCACCGGGTCTCCGCCATGGGGCTGCTGGCCTTCATCGGTGGTTTCATCAGCAGCTTCATGTCGCTCATGCCTCAAGGCTCCGATACCGGGACGGCCGCAGAGGCAGGATCGGCTGAGGCCTTCGTCTACTCCATCATGTGGGACTGCGAGAAGGGGGCCATTATCACCCTGGCCTTCGGGTTCGTTCTGACGGCCACGTCGATCCTCATCAGTCAGGCATCGGGGACCATCGAGCGCGCGGAACAGTCCCGCAGCCTGCGCCGCATGGGCGCCCCTGCGGGGTACGGCCTGCGCGTCATGTGGATGGAGACCTATACGCCACTCCTGCTCGCCGTTCTCGGCGGTGCTGGTCTCGGCATTCTCATGGCCTCGCTGCTGACGAGGATGTCGCCGGTTTCCGGTATCTCCCCGTTGATGCTCGGCATCATCATCGTCGGACTGGTGCTGACGGGTCTGGCACTGAGAGCCTGTCACCCGCTGTACTACCGTCTCCTCGGGGAGACGGAACGCCACAACGACTGACGCCGCCGCGCGGACCCGGTTCCAGAGAACCTCTGCCCACAGCCACCCATAAGGCGAGACGACATCACATTGCCCGTATGCTTCACCGCGTGACAGTAGCTTCCCGGTCTATCCGCTGGCTTCGCCGATCAGTCCCCGCAGCCGTTGCGCTACTGGCCGGTCTGGCCACCTACACGGCCTTCCCGCCGATGAACCTGTGGTGGTCGGCCCTCGTTGGTCTCGGGGCGTTCATGCTCCTCATCCGGGGCCGGGGGTTCTGGTCCGGGACGGGGCTGGGGCTGCTCTACGGCGTCGGCCTGTTCACGCCTCTGCTGCACTTCACGATGGTGGGGATGGGCAACCCGATCGGCTGGATCGCGCTGACGGCCTTCGAGTCGCTCTACCTGGCCGGGCTCGGCGGGGCCTGGGCCCTGGTGAGCCGCCTCCCGCGGCTTCAGGGCTCATCCGGGGACTCGTCCAACGGACTGCCTCTGCTGCGCCGTGTACCCGCGGGCGCTGCGAGGGTGCTCGCCTTCGCTCTGCTGTGGTCGGGGGTTGAGGAGCTGCGCTCCGTGTGGCCGCTGGGTGGCTTCCCCTTCGGCCGGCTGGCCTTCGCCATGGCCGATGCACCCGTCCTGCCGGCGGCCGCCTATGTCGGCAGCGCCGGGGTGGGGCTCCTGGTGGCCCTGGCGGCGGCGTGCCTCGCCCACGCGGCTCAGGCCATCTATGAGCGCCGCGTCGTCCCCGTGGTCATCTCCGCTGCTGTCGCGGCCTGTCTGCTCGTCGCGCCCCAGGTTCTGCCACTGCACACCCGCGCGGAGAACGGCACTGTTCGCGTCGGCGCCGTCCAGGGCAATGTGGCCACCGACTTCGAGGACGCCTTCAACCGCGCCCTGGAGGTGACCGGCAACCACGCTGAGGCCACGAGGAAGCTGGCCGACGACGTCGGCCCCGGCAACCTGGACATGGTCATCTGGCCGGAGAACTCGGCGGACCTGGACCCGCGCGACTACCCGGCCTCGGCCGCGATCGTCGACGAGGCCGCCCAAGCCGTCCAGGCACCGGTGCTGGTCGGCGCTGTTCCCTTCGTCGACGACATCCGCTACAACGACGTGCTCGTGTGGACTCCCGGCGACACCGCCGGGCAGGAGAAGCACGCCTACTACCGTAAGCACCGGCCCGTCCCCTTCGCCGAGTACATTCCCGCCCGCTCCCTCGTACGTCGACTCACCACCCAGGTCGACCGCGTCGGCGTCGACATGCTGCCCGGCACCGGACCCAGCACGCTCACGATTCCCGCCGCCACCCAGGGCCGCGACATCACCTTCGCCATGGGGATCTGCTTCGAGGTCGCCTACGACGACGCCCTGCGCACCGGTGTCAAGCAGGGCGGACAGGCGATCGTCATCCCGACGAACAACGCCTCCTTCCTCGACTCCGGCGAGGCCGCCCAGCAGCTCGCCCAGGGCCGCGTCCAGGCGGTGGTCCACGGCCGCAGCGTCATCCAGGCCTCAACCGTGGGCTACACCGCGATCATCAGCCCCCGCGGTGAGGTGGAGCAGGCGACCCGTCCCTACACGCAGGCGAGCCTCGTGGCCGATGTCCCGCTGCGCAGCTCTCAGACGCTCGCCGACAGGCTCGGTCCTGTCCCCGGCATCATCCTCCTGGCCGCCGCGGGCGTACTGCTCGGGGCCGGTATCCTGGGCCAGGTGCGCCTGGGGCGCGAGGCAGCTGCTCCGGCTCGCCGTCCTCGCCGCTGATCTCGGATACCCTCTGTCTCAGGTAGCCTCGGCACCACGCGAACCCAACCTTGGAGAGAGAAGTGAAGGCACTCGTCGTCATCCCGACCTACAACGAGATCGAGTCCCTGCCCACGGCACTGGACCGGGTCCGCGAGCACGCTCCCGAGGCGGACATTCTCGTCGTCGACGACGGTTCCCCTGACGGCACCGGAGACTACGCCGACACCCGGGCGAACGAGGACTCCCACATCCACGTCCTGCACCGCTCGGAGAAGAACGGGCTGGGACCGGCCTACCTCGCCGGATTCTCCTGGGCGCTGGCAGCCGGATACGAGCTCATCGTGGAGATGGACGCCGACGGCTCCCACCGGGCCGAGGACCTGGCGCTGCTCATCCAGCGCGCTGAGATGGCCGACGAGCCCGACCTCGTCATCGGCTCGCGGTGGGTCTCCGGCGGTGCCACGGAGGGATGGGACGCCAAGCGCGTGGCCCTGTCCAAGGCCGGGAACCTCTACATCAACGCCATGCTGGGGCTGCGTGTCAAGGATGCCACCGCCGGCTTCCGGGTCTTCCGCGCCTCCGTCCTGCGTCGCATGGACCTGAGCAAGGTCGAGGCCCTCGGGTACGGCTTCCAGGTCAACATGACCAAGCTCGTTGACGAGATCGGTGGCCGCATCGTGGAGATGCCCATCACCTTCCTGGAGCGGGAGGCCGGACAGTCCAAGCTCTCCGGGGGAATCTTCACCGAGGAGCTGTCCCTGGTGACTCGCTGGGGTGTCGCCAAGCGATCCAGCCAGCTGATCGACGCCGCGAAGATCGCCGGAAGCCGACTGCGTGCGGCCCGGGACCAGCGCCGTCGGGCAGCCGCCGGCTACCGCCAGCAGCGCCCGTCGAGCTCATCGTGCCAGAAGCGCTCCTGAGACGGGGAGAACTCAGCCGCTGACTCTCTCGCGGTAGACCTCGCCACTGCGCAGCGCCTCAAGGCGCTCATTGAGAAGAACCTCGAGCTCCTCGACCTTACGACGCTCCAGGAGCATGTCCCAGTGGGTACGCGGGGTCTTCTTGGGCTCGTCGGGCTCGGGCTCGTCCTCTCCGCGCCGAGCGGCGGGCTGGCCGCACTCGGGACACTCCCAGGTAGGAGGCACCTCGGCCTCGGTGGACATCGGGATCTTGGTGAGGTGCGCCATCGGGCACTCGTAGCTGACGATCATCCGCTCAGCGAACTCAACGCCATCCTCCGACTCCATCGACTTCGCGCCGATAGTCATGCCTCGCAGTGCGCGGTCTGCCATGCTTGTGGCCTCCTCGTGGCTCGTCTGTCTCGGTGTCCCCTCCGGCAGCGCATGCGGCTCGCGTACGATCTCCCTCCGGGACACCGGTGCGTCAACACCGGGGGAGGACGATTTGTTCCCACCGACCCCGACGCGGTCCGGATAACGGATCATACCGGTTGGCGGAGTGTAGGACGTCGCCGGGCGGGACCGGCCACGACGCAGCAGTGGGAACCGACGTGTACGGCGTGTACGTCGCCACAGAGCGCGGCATACTTTGCCTCATGGCTCAGCGCATCGGCATTCTCACAGCGGGCGGCGACGCCCCGGGACTCAACGCGGCGATCCGAGGCTTCGGGAAGGCGGCGATCCAGCAGCACGGCTGGGAGCTCATCGGCTTTCGCGACGGTATGCGGGGTCTGGCCGAGAACCGCTTCACCGAGCTCGATGCCGCCGCCCTGTCCGGCATCCTCACCACCGGTGGAACCATGCTGGGAACCAGCCGGGACAAGGTGCATCGCATGATGGTGGACGGCGAGCCCCGCGACATGGTGGCGACCATCGTGGAGAACTGCGAGAAGGACGGGATCGACGCGCTCGTGTGCCTCGGAGGCGGTGGGACCGCGAAGAACGCCAAGCGCCTCATGGACGCCGGCCTCAATGTCATCCACCTGCCCAAGACCATTGACAACGACATCGTCCACACCGACTCCTCCTTCGGCTTCGCCACGGCCCTGGAGATCGCCACGGAGGCCGTGGACCGGCTGCACTCGACGGCGCACTCCCACCACCGCATCATCCTCACCGAGATCATGGGGCACCGGGCGGGGTGGCTGGCCCTGGGCGCCGGTATCGCCGGCGGGGCGGACGTCATCCTGCTGCCCGAGATCCCGTACTCGGTGGACGCGATCGCGGACAAGATCGAGAGACGCCGCTCCCACGGCTCCTCCTTCTCGGTGGTGGCCGTGGCCGAGGGGGCACTGTCGGTGACGGACCACGCCGAGCTGGAGCACGCCCGCGCCCTGGTCAAGGACGCCTCCAGCCCCGAGCGCAAGGCGATGGCCAAGCGGGGCGTCAAGCGCCTGGAGGCCTCCCACCGCGCCAACACCTTCACCCTGGCCGAGCAGCTGGAGAACCTCACCGGCCTGGAGGCCCGCGTCTCCATCCTGGGGTACGTCCAGCGCGGCGGCTCACCCTGCGGGGCGGACCGCCTGCTGGGCACGCGCCTGGGGGTGGCCGGCGCCGATGCGATCGCCGAGGGCCGGTACGGCGTCATGGTGGCCGACCGCGGTCACGGCACTGAGCTGGTGCCTCTCAAGGAGGTGGCCGGACGTACCAAGTTCGTTCCGGCCGATCACGAGTGGATCCAGGCCGCGCGCGCCGTGGGGACGGCCCTGGGGGACTGAGAGTCTTCGGCCTGAGCTCTGTGACGTCACGCCTCAGCGGACAGAAGCGGCCCCGGAATCCAGGCGACCTCTCCGGGTTCCACTCCGGCTGGGGCGTCACCGGAGACGATGACATCCGCGCGCTCCCAGGGGCGGTCCTTGGCGAAGAAGGGGCGCTCGCCGGCCATCCACCAGTGCCAGAAGCGCACTGACTCCTTGGCGTTGCCGTTGACTCCCTCTGCGATATCGCGGCTGATGCCCCGACGTTCGGCGACGTCATCGCCGGTCTGGACCCACGCGTGGGCGTCAATGAGACCGCTGACGGCGCTGAGGCCGGCCCCGGTTCCCTCGACGACGACCAGGGGAGAGCCGGCAGGGATCCGGATGGAGCCCTTACGTCCGTGCTCCCGCCACTTGGCTGGGACCAGGTCGAGCGAGCCGGTCTCACGCAACTGGGTCAGAGCGTCAACGAGTCGCTGGTCCCACTGGTAGAGGGGCTCGTTCCAGATGAGGTCGTCCAGGTGGAAGGTCTGGGAGCCCGGCACGGCTGCGGTCAGTGCCTTGGTGAGCGTGGTCTTACCGGATCCGCCTCGTCCGTCGACGGCGATGATCGCAGGCCTGTCCTTGGGTGATCCGACGAGATCCAGCAGGTGCGCGACGAGGTCCGCGGTTGCGCTGGCCCGCCACTGGGCCACGGCGGGTTCCTCGGGCTGCAGCTCGACGGACTCAGCCGCACGCACGAGCCGAAAGCGGCTGTCGTCAGCAGGATTCTGGTTGTCACTCATCATGGGACCTTTCAGGGAGCGGCTCATGAGGGTCAGGTCAAGGATCCGTCCCAGCTTCTCGCCGGCCTGCGGGATGGTGCCGACGGTGCTGAAACCATAGCGCTCATGCAGCCGCACGGAGGCCGTGTTGCCGGCCTCGATGAGGGCGATCATGGTGCGGGAGCCCGCCATGGTCGCCGGGCGGATACGGTAGGTGTCTTCGGTGTATGCGAGAATCATGCACCGTTCCTCTGGACGTACTGGGCCAGGTGCTGGGCCGTCAGAGTCGTCGGGGCGGTCACCATCTGGGCGGGTGCCCCGGTGAACACGATGCGACCGCCGTCGTGGCCCGCGCCGGGCCCGAGGTCGATGATCCAGTCGGCGTGCGCCATAACGGCCTGATGGTGCTCGATGACGACGACGGTGCGTCCTGAGTCCACGATCCTGTCCAGCAGGGCCAGCATGGCCTCGATGTCGGCCGGGTGGAGTCCGACGGTCGGTTCATCGAGCACGATGACGCGACTGTCCTGGGCGAGGTGGACGGCGAGCTTGAGCCGCTGGCGCTCACCGCCGGACAGGGTGGTCAGCGCCTGGCCGAGGCGCAGGTAACCGAGCCCGACGTCCTCAAGTCGAGACAGGATCCTGGAGGCTGCAGGCAGGCGCGCCTCTCCCTGGGAGAAGAGCTCACGAGCCTCGTGGGCGCTCATGTCCAGGACATCGGCGATACTGCATCCACCCAGACGGTAGGCGAGCACCTCGTCGTTGAAACGGCGTCCTCGGCAGGCCTCGCACCGGGACTCCACGGTCTCCATGAAACCGAGCTGTGTCTCGATGACTCCGGTTCCACTGCACACCGGGCAGGCGCCTTCTGAGTTGGCTGAGAAGTACGAGGGCTTCGCGCCTTTCTCCTTATTCGCCTTGGCGAAGGCCTTGCGAATATGATCGAGCATTCCGGTGTAGGTGGCTGGATTCGATCTTCGGGAGCCCTTGATCGGGGTCTGGTCAATCGTCACCACGTCATCCATGGGGGAGAGGTGGCCATGAATGAGGCTCGATTTTCCTGATCCTGCGACGCCGGTGACGACGGTGAGAACTCCTACAGGAATATCGACGTCGACGTCGCATAGATTGTTCGTGTCGGCTCCGCGAATCTCAATGACTCCCGTGGGGGAGCGGTGGGTGGTTTTGATGTGCACCCGATCGGCCATGTGGTGCCCGGTGAGGGTGTCGGAGCTGAGCAGTTCCTCAACGGTTCCTTCAAAGCAGATTCTGCCGCCCTGGCTGCCGGCTCCCGGCCCCAGGTCCACCACATGATCCGCGATCCGGATCGTCTCGGGCTTGTGCTCGATGACGAGCACCGTACTTCCTTTGTCCCGCAGGGACAGCAGCAGCTTGTTCATCTGGTGGAGGTCGTGCGGGTGCAGGCCGATGCTGGGCTCGTCGAAGACATAGGTGACGTCGGTAAGAGCCGATCCCAGGTGGCGCACGAGCTTGGTGCGCTGAGCCTCACCGCCCGAGAGCGTCGAGGCCGGACGATCCAGTGACAGGTAACCCAGACCGATGGAGACGAATGCGTCCAGCATTTTCTTCAGGTTGGCAAGCAGGGGAGCGGCATCGAGTAGAATTCCCTGGAGATGAGTAACCCACTGCGCAAGATCGGATATCTGCATGGCGCAGGCATCAGCAATGGATTTTCCGTCGATGAGGCAGGAGCGAGCCGGTTCGGCCAACCGGGTTCCGGCGCACTGCGGGCACACTCCGAAGACGACGGCCCGTTCCACGAAGGCGCGAATATGGGGCTGCAGCGCCTCGGGCTCCTTGGAGAGCATCGACTTGCGGATCCTGGGGACGAGCCCCTCGTAGGTGACGTTGATGCCGCCGACCCTGATCCTGGTCGGCTCCTTGTAGAGCAGGTCGTCGCGCTGTTTGGGCGTGAAGGCGGAGACCGGCTTGTCAGTCGGGAAGAGACCGGACTCGGTGAAGCTGCGCAGCTGCCAGCCGCCCGCCGAGTAGCCGGGCACGGTAATCGCACCGTCCTGCAGGCAGAGCGTCTCGTCGAGTACCTGGGCCAGGTCGATATCGGAGACCTTTCCCAGACCTTCGCAGCCCGGGCACATCCCGCCCTGCACGGTGAAGGTCTTGCGCTCAACGATCTTGCGGCCTCCGCGCTGCGTGGTGACCGCGCCGCCGCCGGTGACCGATGGAACGTTGAAGGCGAAGGCCTGGGGTGAGCCGATATGCGGCGCACCCATGGTCGAGAACAGCACCCGCAGCAGGGCGCCGACGTCGCTGACGGTACCGAGCGTGGAGCGCGGGTTGGATCCCATGCGCTCCTGGTCCACGACGATCGCCGGCGTCAGTCCTTCCAGGCGATCGACGTCTGGACGCGCGCTGGCATCCATGAACCCCTGAACGAAGGCCGGGTAGGTCTCGTTGATGAGACGGCGCGACTCGGCGGCGATCGTGGCGAAGACGAGTGAGCTCTTGCCGGAGCCCGACACGCCGGTGAACACCGTGAGCCTACGCTTGGGGATGACGACGTCGACACCGCGCAGGTTGTTCTCGCGCGCTCCGACGACGCGGATGACGTCATGGTCGTCAGCAGGGACCCGTCCAGCAGCCTCTCCAGCAGTCACAGGAGGAATTGTGCCGGATGCCGCCAGTACCGCGCACACATCTACCGCCGATAATGTACATTATGTCATTCTCGGCGAGGGCTCCGTTCCCTCGGCACGCGCCACGCCAGCCTGACGGCCACCCTGACGACCGCGACCCTCACCTCCGCTCAGCACCAAGCACTCTCGCGTCGCACGAGACATGGAGGCCATGTAGCCTTCGCGGAGCGCGCCATCAGGCCCGTTGCCAGTAATTTCCTCAGGGAGCCCCATGTTCCTCGCGCTGCGCGAGATCCGGCACGAACCCGTGCGCTTCGGACTCATCATCTCCGTCATCACCCTGGTGGCCTATCTCACTTTCTTCCTGGCCTCGCTCGCCGTCGGACTGGCCCACCTCTACCGAGCCGGCATCGACGGCTGGGACACCGCGAGCGTGGCCATCACCGACGCCTCCAACGAGAACCTCTCCGCCTCGCGCCTGAGTGACGAGCAGCTGAGCACCACCGAGTCCCTGGCCCAGGACAACGGGACCACGGCGTCGACACTCATGAGCACCGCCGCTGTCGCCCAGGCCCGCGACGTCAAGGACGAGGACGGCGAGGCGCTGCGAGACGACGTCTTCGCCTTCGGCATCGACCTGGACGGAGAGCTCAGCCCGACCGTGTCCAGCGGACGAGCGATCTCCGATCCCAGCACGGAGATCCTCGTGGACGACTCCCTCCAGGCCAAGGGGCTCAGGACCGGCGACACGCTCCGGCTCCTGGGATCCGATCACGACTGGACCGTCGTCGGCTTCACCCACGACACGACCTTCCAGTCGGCCCCCGTAGTGACCCTGGACGGTGACGCCCTAAGGCAGTACGGCCCCACCAGCCTGTCCCCCGCGGTCTCGGCCGTCGTGTTCAAGGCCGACCTGACCGAAGACAGCAGGGCCGTGAAGTCCGCCCAGGACGCGGGCCTGACGATCCTGACCAGTGAGGAGCTCATTCAGACGCTGCCCGGATACTCGGCGCAGGTTCTCACCTTCAGCCTCATGATCGGCTCGCTCATCATCATCGCGTCCACGGTGCTGGGCATCTTCATCTACGTGCTGACCCTGCAGAAGAGACCGGTTCTGGGAATCCTCAAGGCGCGTGGCGTCCCCACCAGCTACCTCATCCGGTCCGGTTGCGCCCAGACGCTCGTGCTGTCGGTCGCCGGTATCGGAGCCGGCCTGCTGCTGACGGTGGCGACCTCCCTGGTTCTGCCCAGTGCCGTCCCCTTCAGGCTCTCCGGTCTTCTCGATCTGTTCGTCGCCACCGTCTTCGTTCTCGTCTCGGTTGTCGGCGGCCTTATCTCCGTGCGGGTCGTCTCCCGCATCGACCCTGTGGAGGCCATCTCATGACGACGTCGAAATCAGCGACCGACACGGCAACCGCAGTCATGTCCCTGGAGTCGGTGACCCGGGACTACCGTCAGGGCGATGAGACCGTTCACGCGCTGCGCAGCACCGATCTTCAGCTCCGCACCGGCGAACTGGTCGGGATCCTGGGACCGTCCGGATCGGGAAAGTCGACGCTGCTGACCATCATGGGCGGCTTGCGCTCCCCCTCCAGCGGCACCGTCACCATCTCGGGTGAGCCGTTCTCCGCCTTGCCGGAGAAGCGCCGGGCCCAAATCCGACTGCGGCGCATCGGTTTCGTTCTCCAGGCCTCCGGTCTGGTTCCCTTCCTGAGGCTCAACGACCAGTTCGGCCTCTACGACCGGGTCACGCGCACGAAGTCCGGCACGAGCAGGCGGGATCACCTCCTGGACTCTCTCGGCATCTCGAAGCGAGCACACGCCTACCCCTCCGAGC
Source organism: Actinomyces sp. ZJ308 (assembly GCF_011752065.1). Taxonomy (GTDB): domain Bacteria; phylum Actinomycetota; class Actinomycetes; order Actinomycetales; family Actinomycetaceae; genus Actinomyces. Next base: position 64,450 of record NZ_JAAIJY010000005.1, on the reverse strand, counting down.
TCTCCGGGGGTGAGCGCCAGCGCGCCGCCATCGCGGTGGCGCTCTACCACGACCCCGACATCATCCTGGCCGACGAGCCGACCGCCGCCCTGGATACCCGACGGGCTCAGGACGTCGCCCGCCTGCTCGCCGATCAGACCCACGAGCTGGGCAAGGCCACCGTCATGGTCACGCACGACGAGCGGTTGCTTCCCGTGTGCGACCGGGTCCTGGTCATGCACGACGGCGTCCTGGCGGAGCAGGGCGATGGCGACGGCGAAGCTGATGCCGACTGAGCCGCGCTGGCTCCTCCCAGCCCGGAGAACTACAGTCGTGAGCCGTGTCCACGATCCCGAACTCCGACCACTTCCCCACCGCCGTCTTCCTCGGTGACTCCGTCACCACCGGCTGGCGGGCACTGAGCCATCCCCGCAACCGTTGGACCTCCCTGGTGTGCGAGCACCAGCGGTGGCGGGAGGTGAACCTGGCGGCGGACGGTCTCGGGTTCTTCGCGCGTCGTGGAGGCCATCTGCCCGGTGGCCAGCGCTCGCCGTCGTGCCGCGACACGACCTGGCTGGAGGCGGTTCTGCGCTGTGAGCCCGACGTCGTCACGATCAGCCTGGGGCTGAACGACGCAGCCTTCCTCCCCTCTCAGCGCGAGCTGGTCGAGCAGGCGATCGACCATGACCTCAGCTTCATCTCCACCCGCTTGCGGGGCGCGGCGGTCATCATCGCCCCTTACTTCCCCTCCCTGGAGACCGGTCCGCGTTTCCAGGCCATTCACCGGCTCGTCCATGAGAAGGCGACCTCCCTGGCACTGACCTCGACCGACGCCCTGACCACGGCGATCAACGGAGACGAGGACCGGCTGGCCATCGACCAGATCCACCCGGATGACGCCGGCCACGCCCAGATGGCCCGAGCCATGATCTCCCTCTACTCCGAGATCCTGCCGATCGCGTAACGCTTGGCCCGCGTTTACGCAGGTCAGTTGGGTAATGCGGCCTTCGAGGCATATGCTTGAGAGCAGATCGCACTGTCCGTGAACGACTCAGGAGCTCGAGGACCCACTAGTGGAGTCACACCGCGAACCCACACTGGCTGATGTTGCCCAGGCTGCAGGCGTCTCGCTGACTACAGTCTCCCGCGTGCTCAACAACCGCGGCTATCTCTCCCAGGAGACACGGGAGCGGGTAGCCGAGGCGATCGCGCAGCTCAACTACCGCCCCAATCAGATCGCCCGGGCGCTGCACGGCAAGTCGACGCAGTCGATCGGGCTGATCGTCCCCACAGTCGCGCTGCCCTTCTTCGGTGAGCTCACCGAGCACGTCGAAGACTTCCTGGCCGACCACGGCTACAGGACATTCGTCTGCAACTCCATGGGCAAGGCGGACCGAGAGCGCGAGTACCTCGATCTCCTGGTCTCCCACCGGGTCGACGGCATCATCTCCAGCGCCCACAACGACGGCCTGGCCGACTACAGCTCGATCCACCTCCCCGTGGTCAGCGTCGACCGGGACCTCTCCCCCACCGTCCCCAACGTCCGTTGTGACAACGAGGCCGGTGGTCGTCTCGCCGCAGAGCACCTGCTCAAGAGAGGGGCATGTCGTCCGGCGCTGCTGACCTCCCGCACCGGCATCCACAACCTGCGGGAGAAGGGGTATCGCCAGGTGCTCCAGCAGGCGGGCATCGAGCCCGTGGTCCTCACCGTCGACTTCAACACGCCTGACGCCGAGCGCCCCGGTCTCATCCGCGATCGGCTCGACCTCGTCGCCGACGACATCGACGCGGTCTTCGCCACCGACGACCTCACCGCCGCGCAGGTGATGGAATGGGCCGCCGAGAAGGGCTTGAGGGTCCCGGAGGACTTCAAGGTGGTTGGTTTCGACGGCACGATTGCGATGCGTCGCGCCCTGCCGTCGCTGACCACCGTCCAGCAGCCCATTGCCAAGCTGGCCCGAGCCGCGGTCGACCTGCTCCTGAACCGGATCGAGCCCGCCGCCCCGGCCTCCTCGGACACGGATCACTCCGACCGGCCACGGAAGAAGCTTCGGGTCCCCTCACCCATGGCAGTCAGGCTGTTGGCGGGCCGTACCGCCTAGTGAGCCGTGAGTGACAGTGAGGCCCCGACTGTTGACGTCGGGGCCTCACTGGTTGTCTGTCACGTCGCCCGGCGACTCAGGCCTTGACCTCCGCGGTGTCGGCCTGGGCGCCGGCCTTGTCGTCGGCGGGATCTTCGGCCTTGCGCACGACGTCGAAGAGGGCGTCACCTCGGTGGATCGTTCCGGAACCGTGCTCCTCGATGCCCTCGTAGCTCTGGACGTTGGAGACGACGATCGGAGTGACGGTCTGGTAGCCGGCGGCGCCGACCGCGGCCCAGTCGACGTCCACCAGCGGCATGCCGCGCAGAACCTTGTCTCCGGCCTTGACCTTCGGGCTGAAGTGCTTGCCGTCGAGCTGGACGGTGTCCATCCCGACGTGGATGAGCAGCTCGACGCCGCTGGCGGCGCGCAGGCCGTAGGCGTGCCCGGTCGGGAAGGCCACGAGAACCTCTCCGTCCACCGGGGAGACGACGGGCCCCTCGGCCGGGGCGATGGCCATGCCCGGGCCGAGCATGCCGGATGCGAAGGTCTGGTCCTCCACCTCCGACAACGGCATCGCGCGTCCCTGGATCGGGGCGGTGACGGTGAAGTCCTCAGCGGCCTCGGCGGGCAGCTCGACGGTCTCGGCGTGCTCGGCCATGGCCTCTGCCTCCAGGGCCGCCTCGTCCGCGCCATCGACGTCGTCGCCGGCCAGCGAGGCCTTGCCACGGGTCTTGCCGTAGGCGAAGGCAGCGGCGAACGCGGCGATGAAGACGATCACCTCGAGCACGAGGTACTTGACGATGTCGTCGGGGACGATCGACACGAAACCGACGAATCCGGCGGCGCCCAGGGCCTGGTTGTGGATGTCGAGCAGGGCGACGGCGGCGCCGCCGAGGGAGGCCACCCCCATTCCGATGAAGAAGGGCCAGCGCAGACGCAGGTTGACACCGAAGATGGCGGGCTCGGTGATGCCGACAATCGCGGAGACGCCACCGGCGCCGGCCAGTCCCTTCATCTTGGAGTCCTTGGTCAGGAAGAAGACCGCCAGGGTCACGGCGCCCTGGGCGATGTTGGCCATGGAGGCGATCGGGAAGATGAAGGAACCGGGACCGCCGCTGCTCATCTGCGCGATGAGCGGCAGCTCTACCGCCGGGAAGGACTGGTGCAGACCGGTGACCACGATCGGTGAGTAGACCAGGCCGAACAGGAACCCGCCCACGGGACCGGCGGTCGTGTACAGCCAGCTCAGGCCGTTGGTGATGCCGTCGGAGAGCTCGCGCGCCAGCGGGCCGACGACGACGAAGGTGAGGAATCCGGTCACCAGGAGGGTGATGAGCGGGGTGAGCAGGAAGTCGGCCGTTCCGGACAGGCGCTTGTGAAGCCACTTCTCGATGTAGGCCAGCAGCCAGGAGACGCACAGGACGGGGATGACCATGGCCTGGTAGCCGATCTTGTCCACGGTCAGGCCGAAGAGGTGCCACACCTCGATGGACCCGGCCTCCCGGGCCGTCTCGATCTCGTAGGCGCTGGTCAGCTGGGTGGAGACCATGGCGGCGCCCATGGCCGCCCCCAGGTAGACGTTGCCGCCGAAGCGCTTGACCGCTGAGAAGCCGACGAGCACCGGCAGGAAGGCGAAGGCCGCTGAGGAGACGAGGTTGATGACGTCGTCGTAGTCGGCGAGCCAGGAGAACCTGTCGACGAGCCCGTAGGCGCCTGTGGGGTTGTCGGGGGCGACGAAGGAGGGCGAGGTGAAGAAGTCGGCCGTCAGGACGTTGTGGATCGCCATCATGAGACCGCCGGCGACCAGGGCCGGGAGCAGCGGCACGAAGATGTCGGCGATCGCCTTGATGAAGCGGGACAGCGGGTTACCGCTCTTGGCCGCCTGCTCCTTGGCCTCGTCCTTGGAGACCTCCTTGACCCCTCCGGTGTGGATCATCTCGGAGAAGACGAGGTCGACGTCTCCCGGTCCGACGATGATCTGGAACATGCCTCCCGCGATGAAGGTGCCCTTGAGGTCGGGATCCTTGTCGAGAGCCTTCTGGTCGACCTTGTCCATGTCGTTGAGGACAAGACGCAGACGCGTTGCGCAGTGCGCTGCTGCGTTGATGTTGTCGGCGCCACCGACGTACGTCAGGACGTCCTTCGCCACGCGGGCGTGATCCATTGCCACCCGGGGGTTCCTTTCTCGTGATGGGACCGCAACAGCTGGGAGGGCTGGGAAACCCACTGGTCGGGAACGTCGCTGACTCCCGGCGGCCACACCTGTGTCAATCGATAGTCACAGTACAGTGCGTCACAGCACCCTGCAACCGGAGAGGGAAGTCCCGGTCAATTCCTCATCTCCGCGCGATTGAGTCGCCGTCTCTCCCTCTGATGACGGGGTCCTCAGAGCATCTCGGGAGCCGGTGTGAAAGTCCTGGCACTGCCGGCTTTGAGCGCGAGCGGTCCCTCCACCACGAGCCGCGCCCCCGAGGTGCCAACGTCGACGAAGCTGCGCAGTGTGAAGGTCAGGGCCCCGTCGCCGACGAAGACCTCGGTCAGCGAGCGGTCGTGAATGACCTCCAGCACCGGTGCACAGCCTTCAGGAAGCGTCACCGTACGCGTGGAGCCGTGCTGACAGTAGCGGGAGGTCGAGCGATCCACCCGGAGCGCTCCCCCGCCCAGAACGATGTCCACGTGAGACTCCTCGCCGCCGATCCTCAGTCCCCAGGCGCCTGAACCGCCCGCCGCCCCGGCCTCCAGACGCAGCTGCCAGCTGCGGTGCCCGCGCAGCTCGGCAACCTCGTACCGGCCCGCCGCCAGGACCGCATCCACCAGAGCCGGCTGCCCGATGTCGTGGGGCAGGTCGGTCGAGGGACGTTGGATGAGCCGGCCGCCCTTCAGGCTCAGGGCTCGAGGCAGGCTCAGCGCGTGGACCCACCGACCGGTATCGATCGAGGGCTGGTCGTCCTCGGAAGCGTTGCCGGCCCAGGCGGTCAGCAGCGTCGGTCCCGGCTCGGAGGGCCGACGGGCGAAGACCTGGGGGGCGTAGAACTCGAAACCGCGATCGACCTCGTGGAAGGTGCCGTCGGTGTCTCGCAGCTCGGTACCCACGAGGTGCCCCACCGTATAGACGCAGGGGAAGATGTTCTCAAAGCCCTCTGCCTGCGGGGCGATGCCCTGAGGGCACCAGATGAGAACGTCCCAGTCCTCGCCGGTGTCCTCGTCGGTCACCCGCACCAGGCCGGGGCACTCCCACATGTATCCGAAGGAGTCGAAGACGCCGCCGGCGTCGGGGAAGGTCAGCTCCCCCTCAAGCTCCCAGGAGACCAGGTCCCGGGACCGGTACAGGACTGCGGCACCGGTCTCGTTGACGCGCTGGACGCCCAGGAGCATCCGGTACTCCCCCGGCCGGTCCGGGTCGCGGAAGACCTGCGGGTCCCGGTAGTGGGCCGTGTAGCCCTCGGCGTTGGCGGGGATGAGGGGGTTACCGGGCCACTTGGTGAAGTCGGTCAGGTCACCGCTGGTCACCAGGCACTGACTGGCGGTGCGTTCATCGGTGACGGGGTCCTTGAGGTTGCCGGTGTAGAAGAGCTGGTACGGGGCCCGGGCCGGGGCTCCGTCGAGCTCGCTGCCCTCCAGCACGATCGCGTTGCCGGAGTAGGCGCCGGAGAGGTCGTAGAAGGAGTCCGGGATGATGGTTGGCTCATGGTGGTGCCAGTGCAGGAGATCCGTCGAGGAGGCGTGCCCCCAGTAGACCAGCTTGCGGTGGGGATGGAAGGGGCTGAACTGGTAGAAGGCGTGGTAGACGCCGCCGTCGACCAGGAGCCCGTTGGGGTCGTTGAGTCGTCCCACCGGTGGGACGACGTGGAAGCAGGGGTAGTCCGGGTCATCGGCCGCGGTGGAAGTAGCAATCTCATCCAGGGCCAGGCCCTTGAGGTCCTCAGTCACGGTCGGATGTTAGCAGGACCACTCCCCCGTACCGGGTGCGCGCCCAGTAGGTGACCGCTGGACGGCCGATGAACGATCAGTGGAAGTACGGAATGATGAGCCACAGGCCGAACAGCGCGATCATGGCGGCGATGGTGATGAAGACGCCCGCCAGGACCTGGGCCGTACGCACGCCCTCGACCTCGCCGGCCTCGTGCTTGGCGTGCACGGTGGCCAGCATGCGGGCCGCCAGAGAACAGATGATGAGGATGAACGCGGTGCCCAGTACCGTCACCGCGGTCACCAGTCCCAAGGAGGCCCAGTCGATCGTCATACCGGTCATGCCATGGATCCCGTCGTCATCCGCTGCGTGTTCTCATGATCCGTCGAGCCACTGACGATCTCGGAACGCACCTCCTCGAGCGTACGCGGTTCGCGTCCCAGCTCAGGGTCCTGCTTGGCGACGACGACCTCTGAGGCGTCGTTGACGTTGGAGAAGTCCACGCGATTGTGACCGGCCTGTCTGATGATCGCCAGGGCCCCGAGGATGAGCAGGCAGATGACCGCGATCGTGCCCGGTACCCCGCCTCTGACTGCGACGTAGGACGTGGCGGCACCGACCAGGCCTGAGCACGGAAGCGTCACCAACCAGGCGACCCCCATCTTCCCGGCCGTCCCCCACGACACCTTGGTGCCCCGGCCGATTCCCGAGCCCAGGATCGAGCCGGTGCAGATGTGGGTGGTGGACAGGGCGAAGCCCAGGTGGGAGGAGGCCAGGATCGCCACCGTCGAGGCGGTCTCGGAGGCGAAGCCCTGGGGAGCCTCGACATGAACCAGTCCGCGTCCCATGGTGCGCATGATGCGCCACCCGCCTGAGTAGGTGCCCAGGCCGATGGCCAGTCCTGCTGCTCCGATGACCCACCAGTGGGGTCCGGTACCGGCCTCCTGGTAGCCACCGGCCACGAGCGCCAGGGTGATGACCCCCATGGTCTTCTGCCCGTCGGATGTGCCGTGGGACAGCGCCACCAGGGAGGCGGTCACTCGCTGACTGTTGCGGAAGAGCCGCTGCGAGTAGGGGTTGCTCGGATGGGCGATACGGTAGGCGAGCGCCGTGGCCAGCGCCGCCGCCACCCCGGCCACCACCGGCGCGATGACGGCCGGGAGGATGATCTTGGAGATCACTGTCCCCCAGTGGACGCCCTGGACCCCGGCGGCCACGACCACTGCCCCGATGAGTCCCCCGAACAGCGCGTGCGACGACGACGACGGCAGTCCGAACAACCACGTCGCCAGGTTCCACAGGATAGCGCCGGCCAGACCCGCGAAGATCATGGCCGGCGCCGCCTGGATCACCGCGTCGTCGAACATCCCGTGAGAGATCGTCTTGGAGACCTCGGTGGACAGGCAGGCGCCGATCACGTTGAGTACGGCGGCGACCAGAACCGCCCGCCTGGGTGTGAAGGCTCCGGTCGCCACCGACGTCGCCATGGCGTTGGACGAGTCGTGGAAACCGTTGGTGAAGTCGAAGACGAGCGCCGTCACGACGACAACGATCACGAGGAAGAGAATGGTGCTCATACCGTTCCCGATGGGAGATTGAGTGACCCTCTCTGCCACCCTGACGGGCGAGCACGGAGGTCCGGGTCGCGTGAGCGCAACCCACCAGTATTGTTACCCGCTGATCGCTCCGCTGCCTAACCGATCGCGTACAGGCTGGCGACCAGCACCGGGCACCTCCTGCCTACGTGAGGACCGTGGTCCGGCGACACGGCCTTTCGTCCCAACGAGGGGCCAACCCCTCTGAGCCGATTGTCACGTCCCACAAACAAGGCTTGACGTAGTGGCATTGCCCGGAAAGAGGGGCTCGTCACGATAGGGTCACCGCATGGCAGCGGACACCACGAACAGCCTGGACAGGATCCACAGCGGGGCCCTCCCCGGACAGGAGAACGACACCGAGTCGATGACCGACATCGACCTGGGAATCGACCTGGGAACGACCCGAACCGTCGTCGCACGCGCGGATCGGGGGAACTACCCGGTTCTCAGCTTCGCCGACGAGAACGGCGACGAGCACGACTTCATCCCCTCGTTGACGGCTCTGCGCGACGGCCGGCTCGTCCACGGTTTCGCTGCCAGGCAGGCCACCCACCAGGGAGCTCCGTTGCTGCGCAGCCTCAAACGGGTTCTGGCCTCCCCCACGCTGACGGCCTCGACCCCGGTGGTACTGGGCGACCAGAGCTTCTCCGTCCTGGAGGTTCTCTCCAGCTACCTGCGCCACCTCAAAACCGAGCTGGCGAGGCAGGACGTGGATATCAGCCGCGCTCGTGCGGTCGTCGCGGTACCCGCCCACGCCTACGGGGCTCAGCGCCTGCTGACTCTGGAGGCCTTCCAGCAGGCGGGCTTCTGCGTCGCCGCGATGCTCAACGAACCCAGCGCCGCCGGCTTCGAGTACACCCACCGCAAGGCCACCACCGTCTCCTCCAGGCGCACCCGGGTCCTGGTCTACGACCTGGGAGGAGGCACCTTCGACACCTCGCTGGTCGACGTCGTCGGCACCTCCCACGAGGTGCTGGCCTCCCATGGGCTGGGCGACCTGGGTGGGGACGACGTTGATCTGCTCATGGCGACGATGGTGCTGAACAAGGCGGGTATCGCCGAGGAGGACCTCTCCCCCACCGAGCTCGACGACCTGCTGGACCAGTGCCGGGACGCCAAGGAGCACCTCACCCCCCAGAGCCGACGAGTGCTTATTGTCCTGCGGGGTCAGGACATCGTTCTGCCCGTGGCCGACCTGTACCACGCCGGCACCCCGCTGATCGAGCGTTCCCTGGCCACGACGGCTCCGCTGGTCGGCAGGCTCGACGACGGCAGCCCGGACCTGACCGATATCGCCGGCGTCTACCTGGTCGGGGGCGCCTCCGGCCTTCCGCTGGTCCCCCGGCTCCTGCGCGAGCGCTTCGGTCGAAGAGTCCACCGCTCCCCCTACCCGGGGGCCTCGACGGCAATCGGCCTGGCCATTGCGGCGGACCGCACCAGCGATTACGACCTCACGGACCGGCTCTCACGCGGCTTCGGCGTCTTCCGTGAGGCCGACGGCGGCCATCGGCTCACCTTCGATGCGATCCTCAGCCCGGAGTCCGTTCAGGCCTCTCCCGGCGGCCGGGAGGGAACGGTCCTGACCCGTGAGTACGACGCCGCCCACAACATCGGCTGGTACCGCTTCGTGGAGTGCGCCGACGTCGACGAGGCCGGAGAGCCTCGCGGCGAGATCGCCCCCTACCAGGACATCGTCTTCCCCTTCGAGGCCTCGCTGCGGGACGTGGATGACCAGGAACTGCGCACCTACTGCGTGGAACGGCGTGACCACGGCCCGCGGATCCAGGAGCACTACCGCATCGATGAGGCCGGCCTGGTGCGCGTCACCATCACCGACCTCACCGACGGGTACAGCCGCCGCTACGTCCTGGGTCAACGCACCGAGTAGGCGCCCCGCCCCGGGAGTGGGTCAGGAGCGTGCGGCATCGGAGACCCGGGTGAGAGCCCGGGTCTCCTCGGCACTGAGATCAAGAGTCAGAGCGTCCATGATCGGCCGCAGCTGACTCAGGCTGCGCGCTGAGGCCAACGGGGCGGTGACGCCGGGCCGGTCGCGCAGCCAGGCCAGCGCCACGGCGGACGGCTCCACCGCGTGATCCGCCGCCACCTGGATGAGGGCGTCGACGACGTCGTAGCACTCCGGCCGCTGGTAGTCGGCGACCATCCCGGCCCGGTCACCGTCGATGACCTCACCGCGACGGTACTTTCCAGTCAAGAAGCCCGCGGCCAGGGCGAAGTAGGGCATGAGCCCCATACCGAGCTCGGCCGCCGCCTGTCCCCTGCCGCCCGAGCCCTCGACGTCGTCGCGGTGGAGGAGGTTGTAGTGGGGCTGCAGGACGATGGGCCGAGCACAGCCCTCGGAGTCGGCGATGGCGAACCACTGCCGGATGCGCTCGGGCGTGTAGTTGGACAGACCCACGTGGCGGATCATGCCGGCACGGCGAGCCTCCTCGAAGGCCACCACGGTCTCCTCCAGCGCTGTGGACTCGTCATCGAAGTGCGCGTAGTAGATGTCGACGACGTCGGTGCGCAGGCGGGACAGTGACTCCTCCAGTGCCAGGCGGATGTTGTCGGCGCTCAGACCGGGCCGGTCGGGCTTGGTGGAGACCTTTGTGGCCAGGACGATCCGATCACGGACGGGGCGTGAGGCGAGCCAGCTTCCGATGACGCTCTCCGACTCCCCTCCGGAGTTTCCCGGCGCCCAGAAGGAGTATCCGTCAGCGGTGTCGACGAGGTTCCCTCCGGCGTCCAGGTATGCGTCGAGCACCTCGAAGGAGGTGGCTTCATCCGCTGTCCAGCCGAAGACATTACCTCCCAGCCCAATGGGGCTGACCTGGAGATCGGCCAAGGCGCGCGTCGGTGTTCCAGTCATGTTCTCTCCTGATCCTTGAACGATGCCGGAATGATATTTGTCCTGTCATAGGTTGGGCCGGCAGAGCCAGGATACGACCGAGGCCGGAACCGCGGTATTGGTTCCAGCCTCGGCGAACGACGTGCTCGACGGCGCGTCCGGCGGAGCTCAGATGGCCTGCTGCCGTTTAGCAGCGCGACGCTTGGCCAGCTCATCCTCGACCAGTGGCGTCCCGAGCGCCTGGGCGTGGTCGACGGGAAGGTCCGCCAGAGCCCCCTCGACCTCGTGCCAGACCCGGCCGACCGCGATGCCGAAGACGCCTTGGCCGCCGGCGACAAGGTCGACGACCTCGTCCGCGGAGGTGCACTCGTAGACCGAGGCCCCGTCGCTCATGAGAGTGATGGAGGCCAGGTCCTCCACGCCACGCGAGTGCAGGGCGCTGACGGCCGTGCGGATCTGCTGGAGGGAGACGCCGGTGTCCAGAAGCCGCTTGACGACCTTGAGGACCAGGATGTCGCGGAAGGAGTAGAGGCGCTGGGAGCCCGATCCCTTGGCACTGCGGATCGACGGCTCGACCAGGCCGGTGCGGGCCCAGTAGTCGAGCTGGCGGTAGGTGATGCCGGCGGCTCGGCACGCGACCGGTCCCCGATAGCCCGAGTCGGCGTCGAGCTGAGGAAGCGGGTCGCCGAACAGCATGCCCTGAGTACGCTGAGGCCTAGCTACCGCACTGGCTTCATTCATGCTCACGAGCTGCTCCTGTCACCGGAAGAAGACGCGTCTGAGACCGACGCGGCGGCTCGCCTCGTGCGGCCACGGCTCCACGATAGGGCCAGTTGGGGCGATGCTCAACGAAGGGCACGCCCGATCTCGATGTGCCGTCAGGCATGAATCTCTAGGTGAGGTCGAGCATCCTGCTCGAAGAGTCGACAATTCCCCGCGACAGCGCCGTTTCATCACCTCAGCGCGACCGATCGATAGTGTTATAGATCACAACTCTAGTCACACGAGTCACATCAGTCCCGCGTGTCGTCAGTGAGGTCAGTGGTCTCGGACAGCATTCGTCGCCACTGCGCGAGCCTCTCGGCCCCCTGGTCATCGCTGAGATCGACGGCCCTCAAACGCGTCAGCGAGCTGCTGGCGTGCACCGGCAGCTGGTGGTAACCACTCAGGAGGAGCCCCTCGCCCGGAGTGCAGGGAACCGTCGTCACCTTGTCCTCATGTGCGGGTAGCTCGACGACGAGCCTGGCGACGATGCGGGCATCGTCGTCGACGTCCAGCTCAGTGCGCCCGATGCGCCCGCCCAGGGCCTCGACGACGTCATCGAGGAGCCTGGGCCAGGTCGGCGACCGATATGAGCCGTGGGCGTGCAGCACCAGCCCTTCGTGCGGCGTCACCGGAATCGCCAGCATCGCCGGTCCACCGTCCTCCACGAGGACAGCGACCAGGCCGTCATCAGGATTGGTGGACCTGACGCCCACCAACTGCATCAATGGCACGCCTCAACCCTAAGGGGCGGCGCTCACCCCTGTCCCGGGAACACGCATACGACGGGTGCTGACTTTCGTCGACACCCGGCTCTGCCCGAGCACCAGCACTGGGGCGCTCTCGCAAGCACGTCGTCACCCCAGTGCGTCGACGGCACGGCGCAGCAGGATTGTGTGCAGGTCCGCGACGAGCTCGGCCAGCTCCCGTGCCGTCTCCTCACCGGCGCTGCGAGACCGGGACCGGCGAGGAGCCACCGCCTGGTCGATGGTGTCCGCCTCGCGCTCGGCCGAGGCACGCACCGCGCGCAGGTTGCGCAGCGGTACGCCCTTGCGGGTGATCTCCAGGGCCAGGCGCACGGTTCTCAGGTTCTGCTGGCTGTAACGGCCGCGAACATCGGGGCTGATGAGTCCGACGGCGACGAGCTCCTCGATCTGCGACTCGCTGGCACCGGAGTGGGTCAGGAGCGCCTCCAGATCCATGGGCCCGTCATCGACGATCTGGCCGTCACGGGCGACGACCCGGGCGACAGGCTGAGGTGCGGGAGCCCCGGCGTCAGCGTCCAGACGCGCCAGACGGTCACGAATGACGTGCAGGGGAAGATACTCGTCTCGTTGCACCGCCAAGGCGTAGCGCAGGCGCTCCAGGTCGGCTTGCGAGTAGCGACGGTACCCGTTTCCGACGCGGTGGGGCCTGATGAGCCCCTCCCCCTCGAGATAGCGGACCTTGGAGATCGACAGGGCCGGGAACTCCACCTTGAGGAGATCCACCACCTGTCCGATCTTCATCGCCGGCTCTCGAGAGATGCCGCGGGGCCAGCTTCCGCCGGCCGCGCGCCCGGAGCCCTCAAGCAAGGAGGAGGGGGCGTCTCGCTTCTTGCTTCGTGCGGTTGCGGCGCTCACCGAGACGCGGCTCCGCCCTGGGGGCCGGGGTGGTAGGTCATCCGGTACTTGCCGATCTGGACCTCATCACCGGAGCGGAGGGCCACCTGCTCGACGCGTGTGCGGTTGACATAGGTGCCGTTGAGGGAACCGGAGTCACGGACGCCGTAGCCGCCGTCGGGCAGGGAGGAGAAGACCGCGTGCTTCCTGGAGACGGTGACGTCGTCGAGGAAGATGTCGGCACGCGGATGGCGTCCCACGGTTGTCTCCTCGGCATCCAGCAGGAAGCGCGCGCCGGTGGTCGGCCCGTGGTGGACGAGGAGAAGCGCCGTTCCCGACGGTAGGGCAGCGATCGCGGCGGCGTCCTGCTGGCTCAGCCCCACCACCGGGGATTCCACTGAGTTGACGACATCGGCAACCCCGAAGGTCTGGGTGGAGGAGGGATCCTGCTCGATCGGACTGCTCGACATTATTCCTGCCCCTCGGTTCGTTGCGGCGCCCGTTGCGCCGCCTCACGCACCACCATACCGTTCGTTGCACTGACGTCGAGTCAACACCACGACATGGCTTGCCGCGAATGGCGAGAAGCCTACCCACTGTCCGCCCTCAGCCAACCCCTCAGGGTGATCATGAGCACCGAATACATGTCTCGGACCGGTCACGGGATCCACTGATGTTGCTCAGGCTAGGACGAAGGTCTCATAACTCAGGGGAGGACTCGTTTCTCAGGGCGACGCCGAGGCGACACGACGGGCGGTGAGAGCACGGCGTAGGTCGTCGAGGCTCTTGAGGAGCAGCCGACGCAGAGCCGGCGGCGCCTCGGGATGGGTATCGAGCCAGTCCTCGACGGCCTGCGCATCGGCCTCGTCCCCGCAGGCGGGGAACAACCCCGTCACCAGCCGTGTGGCGATCTCCTGACCGCGCTCGGACCACATCCTCTGAAGCTCCTGGAGGTAGCTGGTGGTGAACGGGGCGGTCAGCTCACGGTGGGCGTCGACTGCGAAGCCCGCGATGAGGGCGTCGATGTGGTCGTTGCTCAAAGCAGTATCGTGGAGGAGCCGGCCGAGGACCTCCTCCTTGAGCCCCCTGCGGGGCAGCGAGCTGGAAGCCCTCAGGTGGTGGGTGATGCCGCTGGCCGTGGGATCCGCCTCACGCTGCACGTCGAGCTCGTCGGGGTCGACGGCCCCCAACCGCGCCAAGGCCGTCAGCGCCCGCCATCGCAGATCGGCGTCCAGCTCCAGGCCGGGAAGGTCGCCGCTCAGCATCTCACGGATACGGGCCACCGCCTGGGCCTGCTGCTCCTCACCGACCAGCCGCGCCTGTCCCGCGGCCTCCAGCCAGGCACGGGCGCGCACGAGCTGCACGTCCGAGCCCGGTGCGGCGCCGCGAAGCCTGCCCCAGCCACCATGCATGCAAGCGGGTTTCGATCCCTTCGGGTGCCCTGCCGGGTCATCGGCGAGGAGCCTGTCCAGGAGCGTGCGACGCATGCATGGACCGGTGTATCGGCAGGCGGCTCGCAGGGCCTGGTTCAGCAGTGTGGCCAGGGTGCCCGGCTCGGTGTCGTCGTCGGCATGGGCCAGGACGGTCTCCACGAACAGTGGTGCGCCAATGACCGCGTCGCGCAGAAGGTTGTGCAGCATCGACCAGGCCAGCGACCGGGCCATGGGGTCTCGGAGGGATCCGAGACAGGCGGCGAGGCGGGACAGGGAGGCGTCATCTGGCCGCACGACGGCGTAGGTGAGGTCCTCGTCGTTGACCAGGACGACGTCGGGAGCGGGCAGCCCCTCAGCCTCAGTGATCTCGAGCCGCTCGGTCTCCAGGGTCACCGGCAGCCGGTGGGTACGCACCAGCGCGCCGTCCTCGCCGAAGGAGTACAGCCCGACCACGAGCGTGTGCGGGCGCAGAACCGGCGCTCCTGTGGCCAGATCGGTTCCCTCCTGGCGGAGGGTCAGCGAGGCGATCCGCCCCTCGTGGGTGATCAGCTCGTCGGTGATGACGGAGGGCCCTGCGGTGCGGAGCCAGGCTCGGGCCCAGTCCTGCATGTCGCGGCCTGAGACCCGTGAGAGCACCTGCAGGAAGTCGTCCAGGGTGGCGTTGCCGTAGGCGCGGCGCTCGAAGAGAAGCCCGGAGGCCTCCAGGAAGGCCTCATGGCCGACGTAGGCGACGAGCTGCTTGAGAACGGCGGCGCCCTTGGCGTAGGTGATGCCGTCGAAGGCCTGGCGGGCGGCCTCGACGTCGTCGACCTGCGCCACGATGGGGTGGGTGGTGGCCGGCCGGGAGTCCTCCAGGTAGGCCCAGGCCTTGCGGGTGGAGGCGAAGCTCACCCACGCCTCGGTGTAGCCCGCCGCCTCGGCCTCGGCCCAGGTGCCCTGGTGGTCGGCGAAGGACTCCTTGAGCCAGGTGTCCTCCCACCAGGTGGGAGTGACGAGGTCGCCGAACCACATGTGGCACATCTCGTGGAGGATCGTGTTGGCGCGTCCGGCTCTCTGGGAACGGGTGACCGGTCCGCGGAAGAGGTAGAGGTCCTCGTTGAAGGTGACGCAGCCGGGGTTCTCCATGGCGCCCAGGTTGTACTCCGGGACGAGCACGCTGTCCTAGGAGTCCCAGGGGAAGCCGTAGCGGTAGGCCCGGTCGTAGAGGTCCAGGCCTGCACGGGTGACATCGAGCAGCTCGGCAGCGTCGAGGTGCTCGGCCAGGCTGGACCGGCAGGACCATGACAGGGGGATCGTCAGGCCCTGACGGCTCGGGGAGCTCCACTGGCCGGTCACCCGGTGCCAGGGGCCGGCCGCCAGCACGGTGAGGTAGCTGGGCAGAGGCTCTGAGGGGGCGAAGGAGGTCACCTCGACGCCGCTATCCGTCTCAGCACTGTCCGCAACACTGTCGGCGCCCGCCGTTACGCGGGCGCCTGAGCCGGTTGCCACCGCACGGGTGTTGGACATGACCGTCCAGCCGCGCGGGTGGGTGACCTCCAGGCAGAAGCAGGTCTTGAGGTCCGGCTGCTCCATGACCGGCCAGGCCCTACGGGCGTCGGAGGGCTCGAAGTGGGTGTAGAGGTAGGTGGCGCCGTCAACCGGGTCGTGGAAGCGGTGCAGCCCCTGACCCGAGTTGGAGTAGAGGCCGCGTGCCTCGATCTCCACCGCGTGCTCGCCCGGCTCCATGACCGGCAGGGCGATACGGGCTCCGTCCCAGGCCGCCGCGACCCGCTGCCCGTCGACGCTGAGCGAGTCGACCGACTGCCCCACGAAGTCCACCCAGAGGCCTTCGGCTCGTTGCCCGATGCGCAGCCGCATCAGGCAACGAACGCTGAAGGCCGTCTCCCGGGGACTGGTTGCCGTGGTGACGTCGATGGCCACGTGGCTGGAGGTCATCTGGCACACCGAGGCCCGCCAGGAGGCCTCCTCGTGACGCAGATTCGTGGGGCTGTCCGAGCGAGCGGGTGCGGAGGTCGTCATGTTGGGGCATCCACCGACGGGAGGCGGTCCATATGGGTCCAGATGACTGCCTGGTCGAGCCTCAGCTCCACTTCTCCTCGGTGCGCTCCGGCGTGGCCCACAGCGTGTGGTAGACGCCCTCGACGTCGTCGGTGCGGTGGTAGGTGTGGGAGCCGAAGAAGTCGCGCTGCCCCTGGATGAGGGCCGCCGGCAGGCGCGGGGAGCGCAGCTGGTCGACGTAGGCGAGTGAGGAGGCGAAGGCCGGAGCCGGAACGCCGGACGTGGCGGAGGTGGCCACCACCTGGCGCCAGGCGGGCAGCACCTTGGCCAGGGAGGAGGCGAAGACCGGCGCCGTCAGAAGGCTGGCCAGGTTCGGGTCCTCGTCGTAGGCGCGGGTGATGTCGTCCAGGAAGCGGGCCCGGATGATGCAGCCGCCCCGCCAGATGCGGGCCATGGCGCCCAGGTCGATGTTCCAGCCGAACTGCAGCGAGGCAGTGGCGATCTCGTCGAAGCCCTGCGCATAGGCTGCGATCTTGGAGCCGTAGAGGGCCTGCCTGACGGCGTCGACGAAGGCGCGTCGCTCCTCGGGGCCCGCCAGGGTCGGGGCCGAGGTGCCCGGAGCGATGTCGGCGGCCTGGACGGCGGCTCGGGCGGCGCCGGCTGAGGAGACGGCACGGGCGAAGGTGGCCTCGGCGATGGCGGGCACGGCCACTCCCAGCTCGAGGGCCGTCTGGGTGGTCCACACCCCGGTGCCCTTCTGACCGGCGGCGTCCACGACGACGTCGACGAACGGCTCCCCGGTGGCGGCGTCGGTGTGGGAGAGGACCTCGGTGGTGATGTCGATGAGGTAGGAGTCGAGCTCGGAGTCCTTCCAGGAACGGAAGACCTCGGCGATCTCGGGGACGGTGAACCCGCCGACGTGGCGCAGCAGGTCGTAGGCCTCGGCGATGAGCTGCATGTCGGCGTACTCGATGCCGTTGTGGACCATCTTGACGAAGTGGCCGGCGCCGTCGGGACCCACGTGGGTGCAGCAGGGGACGCCGTCGACGTGGGCGGAGATGGACTCCAGCATCGGCCCCAGGCGCTTGTAGGAGTCATCAGTGCCGCCGGGCATGATCGAGGGACCGTTGAGCGCCCCCTCCTCACCGCCGGAGACGCCCATCCCCACGAAGTGCAGTCCGCGCTCGCGCAGGGACTCCTCACGGCGGCGGGTGTCGGTGTAGAAGGTGTTGCCGGCGTCGACGATGATGTCACCGGGCTCCATGAGCTCGGCGAGCTCCTCGATGACCGCCTCGGTGGCGGCCCCGGCCTGGACCATGATGATGGCCACGCGGGGGGTGCGCAGGGAGGACACGAAGTCCTTCAGGTCGGCCGCGGGCACGAAGTCGCCCTCCGAGCCGTAGCGCTCGATGAGCCGCTCGGTGCGGGCGAGCGTACGGTTGAAGACGGCGACCGAGTGACCGTGACGAGCCAGGTTGCGGGCCAGGTTGGCTCCCATCACCCCCAGCCCGAAGACACCGAGGTCGGCTGTGGCTGGTGCGGGGGTGAAGCTGCTCATGGAGGTCCTTTCGTGTGCGACAGGCCTGTGACAGCCCTGCGATTCCAAGAGGTGGTACCGGACGATACGGGGATGCTGGTTGCGGCCTGCGAGGCGAGGCCGATGCGACGGCGATCCGGGTCCAGACGCCGGCGGGTACCAACCGGCACCTGTCAACGTCATCGACCCTACCGCGTCCGGGCCTCGTGCACGAAGATCGTCCGTGGTTCAGGCGCTCCCCCGACATAGTGCAAAGGCTCACCCGGGCTCACGGTGGGCCTGTCCCTCCCAGGCGAGTCCTCAGCAGGCACGTTACAGTGACAGTCGGCGACAGTCGGCCCGCACAGCCCCTCGGCCTCTGCGGCGGCCGACCAGGCCCCAGCGGACCACGGCGACTTGCCGAAAGTCTGCTGACGCAGTCTCCACCGTTTGTCGATTCTCAGAAAGGCTGACGTGTCCAGCTCCGACTCTGCGACTCCACTACCGCTGTCGCGGCCCGCGCGAGCAGCCAACCCGCTTCTCGACGCCCGCGATCTTCGCCTGCCGCGCATCGCCGATCCCTGCGTCCTGGTGATGTTCGGCATCACCGGTGACCTCGCGCGCCACAAGCTCCTGCCCGCCATCTACGACCTGGCCAACCGCGGCCTGCTCTCCCCCAGCTTCTCGCTGGTGGGGGTGGGGCGACGATCCTGGTCCGACGACGACCTGCGCGAGTACGTGGAGAAGGCCGCTCGCGCCGGCGCCCGCACCCCGTGGCGCCCCGCGATCTGGGAGCAGCTGGCCGCGGGGATGCGCTTCGTGGAGTTCGGCTCCTTCGAGGATGATGCCGCCTACGAGCAGCTCACCCGCGTCGTCGATGACCTCGACGCCACCCGCGGCACCCGGGGGAACCGCGCCTTCTACCTGTCGATCCCTCCGGGCTGGTTCCCGGCCGTGACCGAGCGGATCGCCCGTTCCGGGCTCGTGGAGGAGTCGGCCGACGCCTGGCGGCGCGTCGTCATCGAGAAGCCCTTCGGGCACGACCGCACCAGCGCCCGCGAGCTCGACGCCCTTGTGGGAAGGATCGTGCGTCCCGACGACGTCTTCCGGGTCGACCACTACCTGGGCAAGGAGACGGTGCAGAACATCCTGGCGCTGCGGTTCGCCAACACGATGTTCGAGCCGCTGTGGAACCAGCGTTACGTGGACCACGTCCAGATCACGATGGCCGAGGACATCGGTATCGGCACCCGGGCCGGGTACTACGACACCATCGGCTCGGCACGCGACGTCATCCAGAACCATCTGCTCCAGCTCCTGGCGCTGACCGCCATGGAGGAGCCCACCAGCATGGACGCGGCTGCTATCCGCCTGGAGAAGGAGAAGGTTCTCGACTGCGTGCGCCTGGAGCGCGACGGGGTGCTGGACCTGGACCTCACCACTGCACGGGGGCGCTATGAGGCGGGCTTCCAGGGAGGACTGCCTGTACGGGGCTACCTGGAGGAGGACGGTGTCGCCTCCGACTCCCGGACCGAGACCTTCGCCGCCCTGCGCCTGGAGATCGCCAACCGCCGCTGGGCCGGGGTGCCGTTCTACCTGCGTGCCGGCAAGCGCCTCACCCGCCGGGTGACCGAGGTGGCGGTCGTCTTCAAGCAGCCTCCGTTCCTGCCCTTCGAGTCGGCAGCCACCACTGCCGTGGGCGCCAACACGATCGTGCTGCGGATCCAGCCCGATGAGGGCATCACGCTGCGGCTGGCCTCCAAGGTGCCCGGCACCCAGATGGAGCTGCGCGACGTCTCCATGGAGTTCGGCTACGGCGCCACCTTCAACGAGGAGTCGCCGGAGGCCTACGAGCGCCTCATCCTCGACGCGCTCCTGGGCGACGCACCGCTGTTCCCCCACCAGCGCGAGGTCGACCTGTCCTGGCGCATCCTGGACCCCGTCATCGAGCACTGGAGCGGCGGAGGAGGTCCCGAGGACTACCGCCCCGGTTCCTGGGGACCGGCCAGTGCCCATGAACTCCTTGCCCGCGACGGCCGCACCTGGAGGCGCTCATGATCACCACGCTGACCGCAACGACCACCTCCCGGATCGTCTCCCACCTGTTGGAGCACGAGGGCACATCCGGGTCCTCCCGGGTGCTGACACTCGTCATCTCCACGGACGAGGAGGGACTCGAGGAGGCGCTGTGCGCCGCGCACGGAGCCAGCCGGGACCACCCGAGCCGGGTCATCGCCGTCGTCAAGCCGGCTGCCGAGGACACCGACCGGTCGACTGCGCGCAGCCGCGACGGGCACGTCTCCGCTCAGGCGGGCGGGCACCTGGACGCCGAGATCCGCGTCGGACACGACGCCGGTGCCGGCGAGACGCTGGTCCTGCGTCCCTGGGACGAGGCGGCGCTGCACACCGACACGCTGGTGGTCCCCTTCCTCCTGCCCGAGGCACCGGTGGTCGTGTGGTGGCCGACGACCGTCCCCGAGGTCCCCTCGCAGGACCCGTTGGGGCGCCTGGGCTCCACCCGCATCACCAACACTCCCGCACAGGCCTTCCCGGCCAGGGCGCTGCGGGAGCTGGCGCCGGTGAGCGTGCGCGGAGACATCGACCTGGCCTGGACCCGGATCACCCTGTGGCGCGCCATGGTGGCCTCCACCCTGGACCCGATCCTTCGCTCGGGCAGGCTGCGTGAGGTGGTCGTGGCCGGCGAGCCCCGTAACTCCTCGCTCTCTCTCATGATCGCCTGGCTGCGGCTACGGCTGGACGTCCCTGTGGAACGGGTCGATGAGGAGGGCTTCAAGGGCATCTCGTCGATCACCGCCAGGACCGACGACGGCGACATCATCATCGCCCGTCACGACCTGGAGCGGGTCACGATCACCCGCCCCGGCTCCCCCGAGCCCCAGGCGGTGACGATGGCCCGCCGCGAGCCGGTGAGCACCCTCAACGAGGAACTGCGCCGACTCACCCCCGACCTCGTCTACCAGGAGGTCCTGGCCACCTTGCTGGAGGAGCCCGCCAATGACTGACGACACTGCCGACGGCCAGGCGATCACCGAGATCCAGATGGGTGCGGCGGCGGCCTCAGAACCGGCCGTCGTCGTGGCACCGACTCTGAGCGACGCCGCCCAGCTGGCCTGCCAGGAGACCATCCGGGTCCTGGCTGAGGCGGTCGCGGACCGAGGGGTTGCCCACCTGGCCCTGACGGGCGGCTCCGGCGGGGTGGCGCTGGCCGAGTCACTGGCCCCGCTCGTTGCCGACCAGCCCGAGCCGGTGCGTCACGGCATCCACCTGTGGTTCGGAGACGAGCGCTTCGTGCCCGCTGGAGACCCGGAGCGCAACGACCTGCTGGCCGAGCCGCTGGTTGCCGCCGGTGTCCCAGGGGCTCAGGTGCACCGTCTGGCCCCTCCACAAGACGTCAGTGGGCTCGATGAGGCCACGGCGCGCATGGTCCACGAGCTTGAGGCGTCCGGCCTGACCAGTGGGGGCTTCGACGTCGTCCATGTGGGACTGGGCCCTGACGCCCATGTCTGCTCACTCTTTCCGGGGCACCCCGCCGCACTCGCGGTGGGGATCGCCGCCGTGGCCGTACGCAGCTCGCCCAAGCCACCTCCTGAGCGCTACTCGCTGACCTTCGAGGTCTTGCAGCGCGCCCGCCGGATCATGGTCGTGGCCGGCGGTGCGGCCAAGGCCGAGGCGGTGCGTCTGGGACTGGGCGCTCCCGATGTGGTCACGGCGCCCGCCTCGTGCTGCCGGGGCCGGCAGACCACCTGGTACCTGGATGAGCCGGCCGCCGCGAACCACAGCGTCGTCTGACGCTCGAGGTCCTCTGCTGCTGTGTGTCACCGGCCCGGGGGCTCCTGCGTGTCGGAGGTGGCGGCTACCGTTGACCCATGAGCTTCCCCGGCCGGTTCCTGACGCGTCTTGGTGCTCTTGGCGCACTCGGTATGTGGAGCCTTGTGGCGGCTTCTCCGGTCCTGGCCGACGACGCCTCTCACACGGCGACGCAGGAGTCCGCGGCCGCCGAGCTTGCCGCCCTTCACGAGGCGCCGTGGGACCAGCGGGGAGACTTCATCCTGTCCACCCGCGCCTCTCTCGAGGCGCTGTCACAGCTGCCCGAGGACGCTCCCGCTGCGCAGTCCTGGGGCGAGGGAGGCTCCCGCACCGGCTGGTTCGGCGAGGCGTGGACCGACGTCGACGGGGACGGCTGCGACACCCGTAACGAGATCCTGGCCCGGGACCTGACGGATACCGACTACTCCCGCGCTGACGGGGTTCAGCCCCGCGAGGAGGGACGTGGCCGGGGCGCGGGGGTGTGCCCCGACGCCACCGTCTGGTCGGGCACGCTCCAAGATCCCTACACCGGCAAGGAGATCGCCTTCAGACGTGGCCAGGACACCTCAGCCGCCGTCCAGATCGACCACGTGATACCGCTGAACTACCTCTACGCTCACGGCGCCTGGCAGTGGGATGAACGCACCCGTCTGCTATCGGCCAACGACCCGCTGAACCTCGTCGCCGTCGACGGTGAGGCCAACCAGGCCAAGGGCGCCTGTGGTCCGGCGAGCTGCCCCGTCGGCTCCACCGATACCGGCAGCTGGCGCCCCACCGGCCCGGGTGGCTGGTGGCCTGCCAACGCCTCCTACCGTTGCACCTACGCACGCCGTTTCGTCTCGGTGGCCGGCGCCTATCGGCTCGGCCTTCCGCAGGCCGACAAGGAGGCCCTGCGCTCCACCCTGACCGACTGCCTCGCCGGCGGTGACGGAGCCGAGTCCCTTCCCGAGCAGGCCACTCGCACCGCCAGGGAGATGGGGGCCACCATATGGCGGACTCCCACCTATTCAGCGCTGGCCGCCCTGGGTGCCCTCGTGCTGGGGTGGGGACTCATCGTTCGCGGTCGCACCCGACGGCGCAGTGGACGGCGGCGTCGAATCCGATCCAGGGCACGGCGCTGACCCTCCGCTTAGGATGCCGCCATGGCAGCTCGTTCTCAGCCCGCATCCGGCGCCAGCAGCAGTCCCAATGGGCCGGCGTCGGTTCGTATCGACGTCTGGCTGTGGAGCGTGCGGCAGATCAAGTCCCGCTCGGCCGCGACGAGCGCCTGCAGGGCGGGGCACGTGCGTGTCAACGGCGAGACCGTCAAACCGGCCCAGCACGTCTCGGTGGGAGACGAGGTCCGCTACCGCGTCGATGGCTTCGACCGGCTGCTGACCGTCACTCGTGTTCTCACCAAGCGGGTAGGCGCCCCGATCGCTCGTACCGCGTACATCGACACCTCTCCTCCTCGCCCGTCCCCCTTGGACGCGCCGGCCGCTGTCATCCGGGACCGGGGCGCCGGACGACCCACGAAGAGGGAGAGACGCCAGCTCGACGCGCTCATGGGAGGGGGTCGCCATCAGGATGACCGCCTCTGACCGGGGTGAGCGGCCTCACCGCTGCCAGATTTCTGAAGGAGCCGCTCGATGGGTTAGGGTTCTACTCGTTGCGAGCGGCTGGTTGCCGCGGGACAACGGGCTGTGGCGCAGTTTGGTAGCGCACTTGACTGGGGGTCAAGGGGTCGTGGGTTCAAATCCCGCCAGCCCGACCAGACTAAAGATCCGCACCTTCCGGGGTGCGGATCTTTTATGTGCGAATACATCTTTGCAGCAAGGCTGCTTCGTTTTTCCAGCCACAGTCTCGTCAATATCACAACATCCACATCTTGAATAACAACCATCAGGTGTATTTATTCTTATTTCTCTCTTCGGTTGCCTTCCCATACGTTAATTACGATCCCGTAAACGTTGGAACGACGCCGCTCATCGGCTCTCAGAGCATGCACTCCCACTTTTTGCTGACACAGCCACACGAAAGCACGACACCTACACCCATCCCTCCAGTTCAGCCGGACGCCAAATACGGTCAGAAACGTCACAAGCCAATAACATGCGAGGTGCTCGGGACTGTGGTTGAGTGAACACCGAACATCAAGGGTGTCTCACAGCATCCTGCGCACCGGCTCATAGCCGGTTGCTGCGAATCCGACTGTGTTCTCACATCCCCGATCAGAGAGAACGACACATGAACATCAAGCGCGTCATCGCCGCAGCTGCGCTCACCGTCGTGCCGCTGACCGTCTCCTCAACCGCACTGGCCGCTCCGGCCGCCCCTCAGGGTGCACCAGCCGCTGCCGCGGCGGTTCCCGCCCAGGTGACTGCGGAGGGGGCTCAGTACGCCGACACCGTCCTGACCAAGGTCAATGAGCTTCGCCGCAGCCTGAATCTTCAGCCGGTCACTCGGTATCAGGAGCTCGACTCCGTCGCCCAGGAGTGGTCCGAGCACCAGGCCAGCACCGACACCATGGAACACCGCCCCAACTTCACCTCCGCATACCCGGCTGGCTGGACCACGGGCTCTGAGAACGTGGCATGGCGTACTGCTGGTGGCGACACCGGTGCCCTGATCTTCGACCAGTGGCTCAACTCCCCCGGTCACTACCAGAACATGGTCGACCCGAACGTCAACTCCATCGGTATCGGCTTCGCTCAGACCTCCAGCGGCAAGTGGTACGCCACCCAGAACTTCGCGGCCTATAACCCCAGCAACACGCCGCTGACCCCGACGACGACGAGCAACACGCCTCCGTCCAGCAACACCCCGCCGACGGACACCACCACGGTGACCACTCCGGCACCGACCCCGGAGACCACGCCGTCAGCACCGTCCCCGGAGACCACGCCTCCCACCACCACTCAGACCACCCCTCCGGCCACGGAGACCACCCCTGAGGCCACGCCGACGCCGTCGGCTCCAGCCACCACGGCGACCACCGGGACCACGACCACCACGGCCACGGGCACCCCGGCCAAGCCGTCCTCGACTCCCGCCGTCGCGGCTCCCGGCACCACTCCGACGAAGCCCGCGCTGGCCACCACCGGTCCGAGCATCGTCATCGCCGTCCTTGCTGCCGGCCTGCTCGGCACTGGCGCCTTCCTCGTCATGCGTCGCCGCCAGGCCAGCTGACTGGGCTGAGGCTCCAAGAGCACGAGCTGTTCCTCTGACGGGCGCCTGTTGCCCACCGACGTGTGTGGGCAACAGGCGCCCGTCGTTGTCCACATCGAGGCACCAACCTTGAGAGGATGAGATGGTGAAGCGTCTTCCCCTTGAACCGGACCTCCTTGCACCGCTCCCCACCGAGATCGATCTGCGCCTCGTGGTCACAGACATGGACGGGACCCTCATCGACGGTGACGGTCGTGTTCCTGCCGGGCTGGACCAGCTCGTGGACCGGATGCGCGAGGCCGGCATCGTCTTCGTCCCCGCGTCGGGCAGGCAGCTGGCCAACCTTCGTGCGGTTCTCGGCCATACCGTTGATGACTCCCCGATCATCGCGGAGAGCGGGGCCCTCGTCATCCACGGGAGCGAGGAGATTCACTCCGACACCATCAGTGCCGAGGACGCCTCGACCGCCATCGCTACGGCCCGGGAGCTGGCGAGTTCCGGCTACGACGTCGGCGCCGTGGTGGCGTGCAAACGGTGCGCCTACATCGAGAGGTCCGACCCCGCCTTCCTGGATCAGGCCCGGCTCTACTACGGGGCGTTGGAGATCGTTGACGACCTCATGACGACCCCCCTGGATGAGGTGCTCAAGGTCGCTGTCTTCGACTTCGACGACGTCGAGGACGGCAGCTCGCAAGCGCTGAGCGCAGCGGTTCCGAATGTCCACACAATGGTGTCCGGTCTGCACTGGCTGGACATGACGTCCCCGCAGGCCTCGAAGGGACGCGCACTGGCGGCGCTCCAGGCCAGGCTCGGGATCCTTCCGGAGCAGACCGCCGTCTTCGGGGACTATCTCAACGACCTGGACCTCTACGAGTATGCGGACCTGGGCTTCGCCATGCGCAACGCCCACCCCGGCATCCACGCGGCGGCCGCCTTCACGGCGCCGGCCAACACCGAGGACGGCGTACTGCGCACGGTTGAGGAGCTGCTTCGACGCTCCCGGCCTACTACTGCTGGCTGAGCCAGGCCTTCATGCCGCCGGTGACGTTGACCAGCTCGCCGGCGTAGCCGGCCGCGGTCAGCGCCTCGATCGCCTTGGCGGAGCGCACTCCACCGGCACAGATGACTGCAGTGGGTCTGGCCGGGTCGAGCTCGCTCATCCGATCGACTACCTGCCCCAGAGAGATGTTGACCGAGCCGGAGATCGCCGAACGCGCCACCTCGTCGGGTTCACGCACGTCGAGGACGACAAGATCCTCCCCCGCCTCGAGCCGCCCACGCAGCTCGTCGACACCGATATCCTCCATCGTGTTCTCCTTAAGGGTTGTGAGTTGTCACCGGAACGAATCAGCTGCTCACGGTTCCACCAGCTCGGTGACATAACAGAGCATCCGGCTGCTGTCACCGGGCTCCAGGTTCGAGAAGCCGTGCCGCTCATAAAACCGTCGCGCCTCACGATCGACCTCATCGACGCCGATACGCATCTCAAGCGCACGCCGTTGTCTCACCTGTTCCAGCGCCTCCAGGAGCAGCCGGGAACCGATGCCATGGTTGCGCACGTTCGGTCGCACATAGAGCTCCTCGAGCTCAGCGATCGGCCCGTCGCCATAAGGTGTGGGACGCAAGGTGAGGTAGGCGAAACCTTCTGCCCGAGGATTGTCAGTGCTGCTGTCCTCGGCCAACAGCACCAGGATGTCCTGACGTTCCAGCATCGTCTGGAACCTGGAGGTGAGGTCCTGCGCCGACGGCGTCGGGGTATCGAACTCGGTGTTGAAGTCGAACAGCAGGCGGCCGATACACGACGCATCCGCCGTACCCGCCACACGCACGTGGACATGCGGAGCGTCTTCGTGCGGGTCTATCGGGACTAAGTCGCCGTCGCTGCACATCGGGCTACCGACGCAGGCCGCGGTAGCGGGTGATGAGGCCGCGGGTGGAGGCGTCCTGGTTCTTGAGAGCCGCCTCGTCTCCCTGAACGGCGGGGGCGATCTCCAGGGCCAGCTTCTTGCCGAGCTCGACGCCCCACTGGTCGAAGGAGTCGATGCCCCACACGATGCCCTGGGTGAAGGTGATGTGCTCGTAGAGGGCGATGAGCTGGCCGACGACCGCAGGGGTCAGTGCCGGGGCGAGGATCGAGGTGGTCGGCCTGTTACCCGCGAAGACGCGAGCAGGGACGATCTCCTCAGGAGTTCCCTCCGCACGCACCTCGTCGGCGGTCTTGCCGAAGGCCAGCGCTGCGGTCTGGGCCAGGTAGTTGGACAGGAACAACTCGTGGACGTCCACTCCCCCGTCCTTGACGGGATGGGCGGGGTTGACCACGGCGATGAAGTCGGCGGGGATGAGCTGGGTGCCCTGGTGGATGAGCTGGTAGAAGGCGTGCTGTCCGTTGGTGCCCGGCTCGCCCCAGAAGACCTCGCCGGTCTCGGTGGTCACGGGGCTGCCGTCCCAGCGCACGGACTTGCCGTTGGACTCCATGGTGAGCTGCTGGAGGTAGGCGGCGAAGCGGTGCAGGTACTGGGCGTAGGGCAGGACGGCGTGGGAGCCGGCCTTGAAGAAGTTGACGTACCAGACGTTGAGCAGGCCCATGAGCATGGGGACGTTCTCGGCCGGGGCCTTGGTGGCGAAGTGCTCGTCGACGGTGTGGAAGCCGGAGAGGAAGTCGGCGAAGCTCTCCGGGCCGATGGCCACGGCCAGGACCGTGCCGACGGCGGAGTCCACCGAGTAGCGCCCACCGACCCAGTTCCAGAAGCCGAAGGCGTTGGCCGGGTCGATGCCGAACTCGGCGACCTTGTCCAGGGCGGTGGACACGGCCACGAAGTGCTTGGCGATGGCGCCGTCGGTCTCGATGCCCTTGGCCTTCAGGGAGGCCAGGAACCAGTCGCGGGCCATGCGGGCGTTGGTGAGGGTCTCCAGGGTGGTGAAGGTCTTGGAGGCGATGATGAACAGGGTCGTCTCGGGGTCGAGGTCCGCGACCTTCTCCGCGCAGTCGGTGGGATCGATGTTGGAGATGAAGCGGCACTGGAGGCCCTTCTGCACATAAGGCTTGAGGGCCTCGTAGACCATGACCGGTCCGAGGTCGGAGCCGCCGATACCGATGTTGACCACCGTCTTGATGGGCTTGCCGGTGATGCCGGTCCACTCCCCCGAGCGCACGCGGCGGGCGAAGGCGTAGATCTTCTCCAGGACCTCGTGGACGTCGGTGACGACGTCCTGACCGTCCACGTTCAAGGAGTCCGAGGCCGGGCGGCGCAGGGCGGTGTGGAGAACGGCGCGGTCCTCGGTGATGTTGATGTGCTCGCCGGCGTACATGGCGTCACGGCGGCCCGGAACATCGACCTGCACGGCGAGCTCGGTCAGGGCGTCGCGGACGTCGTCGGTCAGCAGGTTCTTGGACAGGTCGACGTAGAGGTCTCCCAGCTCGTAGGAGAAGCGTTCGGCGCGCTCGGGATCGTCGGCGAACCAGGTGCGCAGGTCCGGGGTCATGGAGTCGTGGAGCTCGATGAGGCGCTTCCAGGCGGGCGTGGTGGTGGGGTCAACCGGATTCAGCATGGCTACAGTCTATGGGTGTCACAGCCGCGCGCCACTCTCCGGTGCCAACCGTTCTCAGGATTGCGGGGTCCTCATGATGGTTTCTCAAACACCGACAAGAGGCCAGCCGGTTCTCACCTCTGCCGACGCCGTTCACGACGCTCTGCTCGAGCTGGCCGACGAGTCCAAGGCGGCACAGGTCGCCCGCTACCTGCGCGCCGTGCCCGGGGGCTACGGGGAGGGCGACCGCTTTCACGGCGTGCCCGTGCCGCAGGTTCGCGCCGTTGCGAAGCGCTCCGTCCTCGACGACGCCGAACTGGAGCGTCTGGTGGCCAGCCCCTGGCACGAGGAGCGGATGGCCGCGCTGTGCGTCGCCGTAGCCCAGGCCAAGCGAATCGGCCGTCTGCTGGGCTCGAGGCGGGCCAAGCAGGATCCTGATGCACCAGCCATCCAGGAGGCGCTGGCCAGGCGCGAGCATCTGGGGCAGAGGTACCTGGACTGGGTCGGCCGGGACCTGGTCAACAACTGGGACCTGGTGGACACCTCGGCCGAGCACCTCGTGGGTGCCTGGCTCCTGGTCCCCCTCGCGGGATCGCCAGGGTTGCCCTCCCGGATCGACGATCTCATCGCGAGCAGCAGCCTGTGGGAGCGGCGAGTGGCAGTCATGTCCACCTTCGCCACCACCCGGGCCGGCACCGACTGGCCTGCCTACGCCGTCGCCCGGCGGTTGCTCGACGATCCTCACGACCTCATCCACAAGGCTGTGGGCTGGATGCTGCGGGAGGCCGGCAAACGCGTGGATGAGGGCTCGCTCGTCGACTTCCTCGACCGGTACGCCGCACGCATGCCGCGAACGATGCTGCGCTACGCCATCGAGCGGCTCTCCCCCGAG
Organism: Actinomyces sp. ZJ308; assembly: GCF_011752065.1. Lineage (GTDB taxonomy): Bacteria > Actinomycetota > Actinomycetes > Actinomycetales > Actinomycetaceae > Actinomyces. The sequence continues at coordinate 35,326 of NZ_JAAIJY010000005.1, read as the reverse complement.
GTCCGTACCCACTACCGGTCACTGAGAACGTAACTCACCCCATATGATTGATCGATGAAACCCCCGTCAGCCGATCTCCATAGAACAGGCGGATGGCTGCATCTGGCACTCACCTACGTCGGGACGGTTGTCGTGGTTGCGTCACTGGCAGTGGGCGTCATTGCAACGACCGGCTGGCAGAACACCTACGAGCTCCCCGCGTGTATCCCAGCCTCGGACTGCATCGGTCAGACCCGCGAGGCTGTGGACGAGAACCCGGCCATCCTGTTGCTGGGGGTCATGACCCTCCTGCTGGCTGCGGCCGATGTATGGGCGCTCCTCCAGATGCGGCGGCACCGCACGACGTTCTGGGCGCAGTTCTTCGGCGCATTGCTGGCACTGACGACGATACTGACTCTCAACACTTTGACGGCGTGGTGGAACTTCCACTCCATGCTCTATTGATCGGGCGGCGCTGCCCGAGGTTTGAACCCGCTACCGGTCACTGAGAGCCTGACGATCCCTGATGGTCTGTTGTCGGTACAAGCTCGGTGAGAAGCCCAGGACCCGTCGGAAGTCGGCGGTCAGGTGGGAGTGGTCGGCGTAGCCGAGCTCGGCGGCCACCTGCGCGACGGTGAGTGCGGACTCCTCACGGAGCCGCTGTGCCGCTTCCTGGAGCCGGTAGCGTCTGATGACGGCGAGCGGAGTCAGGCCGATGTACCTCTCGGAGAGTCGCTGCAGGCTCCGAGTGGAGATGCTCAGCCGACCAGCGAGCCGGTCCGTTCGCAGAATGCTTCTGTCGGAGGCCACGGTGTCCTCCATGGCGTTGGCCATGAGAGCCAGATCGTTCAGCGGCCCGGTGTGCCTCCCCACCCATGCAGCGAGCGCGTCGGCAGCTCGTCTTCCACCGCTCTCCATGTTCGGCTCCGCCATCGCCTCAATCACCGTAGCGTGTAGACCAGGAGCCTTGACAGGCTGATGACTGTCGCGCAGGAGAGACGGTGAGCACAAGGAACCTGCCCCGGCAGGTCGCAGGAGGGCTCCGACAGCCCAGCCCTGGCCTTGCAGCTCGCGGTGGGAGATGCTCGTCGTGGGGCCGTGCAGTGTGACGCCATCCGGTTCAACGACGAGGTTACAGGCGGGGAACGGAAGAACCTCCTGCCGATCTCGTCGCCCTGGTGGCAGGTTCCAGCGCGGTATCCAGATCCAACGGACACAGTCGGCCAGCGCCTCGGACACAGGTTCGCGGTGAAAGGTCGGGAGCCTGGACGGGTAGAGAATCCCCCGTTGATCAGCAGTCGTCTTGGGCACGGCTCCTCACCATTGCGAATCTGTCGCAGATCTTCAAGTGGAGGCGCCTCATCGTCCCTACAGTCGTTGACATGAGTACACGCAATGTATCCGGAGCCACTGGTCAGTACACGACTAACGGGACTCCGCACGGGTTCACCAGCGTCACGCCGTTTCTGGCCATTGACGGCGCCGACCGGGCGCTTCGGTTCTATCGTGACGTCTTCGAGGCGCGCCTCGTGGACAGTGTCGAGATCGAGGGGGCGGTCGTCCATGCGGAGCTCGACTTCGGTCAGGGCAGGATCCAGATCGGTGAGCCGTCCGCCTTGTCCGGTCTGGTTGCAACCCCGTCGGACGAGCCGGTCTGCTACTCGATCGGCCTGTACTGCCCGGACGTCGACGCCGTCACTGAGCGGGCTGCCGCCGCCGGCGCGACCTTGCTGGAATCGCCTGACACCTTCGTGTCCGGGGACAGGTTCGCCTCCATCCGCGATCCCTTCGGCGTGCGGTGGTCGGTCATGACCCGGGTCGAGGACCTCTCGGAGCAGGAGAGCGCCGACCGCGTTGCTGCCTGGGCCAAGGAGCAGTGAGGAGAGACAAGGCGCCCGGCACTGGGGTCTGTTGCGAAAGTAGGATGGAGCACCTGCGCGGTCGTACCCTTTACCCCTCCGAACGCGTGACATAAGGTACGACCGCAACATCGGCGACTGGCGAGGGACGGCCCCCACCCGGACATACGCAACAGGACCTAGGGGACTCGACGCTGGGATGCTTGACCAGCGAGCTCGTCGAGGTCGGGAACGCCCGCGCTGGTCGGAGCCAGGGTCTCCCAGAGGCACTGCGCCACCGTGATGAGGGCGAGCATACTGACCAGGAGCACTCCGCTCAGGTGGGGGGCCTGCGATGATGAGCACCAGGCACAAGGCGCTGGCGATGACGCGGGACCGGTAGATCTTGCGGGCGGTACGCAGACGCACGACCGCGAACATGGCGAAGAAGATGACGGCGCCGCCGCACAGGAGCGCGGTGGTCTCCATCGGGACATGGTGCAGCGGCTCCGCCATGACATGGTGGAGACCGACGGCCAGGGCGATCAGACCTCCCACGAGGAGCAGGTGACCGTAGACCAAGAGGTTGCGCACCGCGAGGAACGGCGTACGTGCCCGGCCGATGAAGTGCTCGACCAGCCCCAGGCTGTGGTGGAAGTAGGACCACCACAGTCCTCCCACGAGGACGAAGGCCGCCGCCAGGGCCGTGACATCAAGCCAGGTCAGGTGCTCGAGCTCGGTCTGGGGCGTCGTGATGGACACGATCGTCTCGCCCAGGGCCACGATGATGAGCAGGCTGAATCGTTCCACGATGTTCGCGACGTCGTAGCTCTGAGCGCTCATGGACCTGCTGTGGCGCAGGGGGCCACTGAGCTCGACCAGCGCGGCGAGGGCCCACAGCACGAGCTGGCCGTTGCCGCCCAGGAGAGCACCGCCCAGGATGAGAGGGCCCTGGACGAGGCTGGACGTCAGGTCCATGCGGAAGGCGGTGCTGTTCTCACCGCGGGCCAGCAGGAAGGTGATGACCAGGCGTGATCCCCAGCAGGCCGCACCGAAGACGAGGGCTCTGTCTCCGAATGCCTGAGGCAGGGCAACGGCATTGATGATGGCGAGCATCATGAGGAGCATGATGACGAATCGGTGCCGGCTCGAGGAGGAGTCACGCAGGCTCGACTGAACCGTCACCAGCGTCCACTGCCAGTAGATGAGGACCAGCAGTATCCCGGCATGAGCCAGCCCCCTCCATCCGGGTTCGCCGCGAATGACGCCGTTGAGCTCGGTGATCAGGAAGACATAGACCAGATCGAAGAAGAGCATGATCGGGTCCACCGCCCGGTGCGGGATCAGTGAGCCGCTGCGCTGGTGCTCGGTGGCGTCTGGGGTGGTCAAGCCTTCTCCTTACTGACGTGGGTCTCGTTTCTGGCAGCGGGCAGGAGGTACGCACCCGCCAAACCGGTGCTCAGCGCCGACGACGCTTCTCTCGCACGCGTACCCCGATCTGAATGGGCGTTCCGGTGAAGCTAAACTCCTCGCGCAGGCGGCGCTCGATGAAGCGACGGTAGCCGGCGTCGAGGAAGCCGGTGGTGAAGATGACGATCCTGGGCGGGGCGACCTGCACCTGGGTGGCGAAGAGGATGCGGGGCTGCTTGCCGCCGCGCACCGGGTGCGGGGTCGCGGACTGCAGCTGCCCCAGGAAGCCGTTGAGGCGCCCCGTGGGCACGCGCGTGGTCCACCCCTCCAGGGCCGCGTCGAGGGCGCGCACGAGCCGGTTGGTGTGCCAGCCGGTGCGGGCGGCCAGGTTGATGTGGGGGGCCCAGGAGACGTGGGCCAGGTCGTGCTCGACCTCCCACAGGAGCATCTTCTGACGTTCCTCGTCCACCAGGTCCCACTTGTTGTTGACCAGGACCAGAGCACGCCCGGCGTCGACGACCTGCTGGATCACACGCACGTCCTGCTCGCTGATCGGCTCGGAGGCGTCCAGGAGGACGACGGCGACCTCGGCCTTGTCGATGGCTCCCTGCGTGCGCAGCACCGCGTAGTAGTCGGCACCTCGAGACTGCTTGACCCGGCGGCGGATCCCGGCGGTGTCGACGAAGACCCACTGGCGTCCGTCGAGCTCGATGATCTCGTCGACCGGGTCGCGGGTGGTGCCGGCGGTCTCGTTGACGACCACGCGCTCCCTGCCCGCGATGGAGTTCAGCAGCGAGGACTTGCCGACGTTGGGCCGTCCCACGAGGGCGACCCGGTGCAGGTCGTCCTCGGGCGCGGCGGTGGCCACGGCGGAGACCTCCGGGAGGATCTCCATGACGGCGTCGAGGACCTCACCACTGCCCCGGCCGTGCAGGGCTGAGACGGGGAAGGGCTCGCCCAGTCCCAGGTTCCACAGGGCGGCGGCATCCCCCTCCTGCGCCGGCGAGTCGACCTTGTTGGCCGCCAGGACCACGGGCTTGCCGCTGCGGCGCAGCATTCTGACCACCCGGGCGTCGGTCTCGGTGATGCCGACCTGGGCGTCGACGACGAGCAGGACCGCATCGGCCATCTCGACGGCGACCTCGGCCTGGGTGGCCACGGCCGCGTCGAGGCCGGCCACGTCCACCTCCCAGCCGCCCGTGTCAACGATGGTGAAGCGGCGCCCGGCCCACTCAGCCGGGTAGGAGACCCGGTCGCGGGTCACGCCGGGGGTGTCCTGGACGACGGCCTCGCGGCGCCCCAGGACCCGGTTGACCAGGGTGGACTTACCCACGTTGGGGCGGCCGACGACGGCGAGGACCGGAAGCCCGGCCTCGGTACGGTCACCGCTCGGGAGGACGCCGTCCGCCTCCAGGAGCGCGAGGTCCTCCTCGTCGAGCTCGTAGTCCGCCAGGCCCTCACGCATGGCCTGGGCCCGCAGGTCCTCCTCGGCGTCGCGCTGGGCGGCGGCGTCGGCAGCCTCCTCGACCAGGTCCAGAACCCGCTCCACGGACTGCTCCAGGGTCATCTCCGAGGTGTCGACCAGGGTGACGCCCTCGGGCGCGGTGAGGAACTGGGAGACCGTGGAGTCGTCGCGGTCGCGGCGCACCACCTGGTCGCGCAGGGCGTCGGCGTCGACCTGCTTGCCTGCGGCCTCCAGGTCCCCGGCCCGGCGTGCCAGGCGGGCCTCCTCCGAGGCGGTCACGAGCAGACGGGCGTCGGCGTCGGGGGCGATGACAGTGGTGATGTCACGACCCTCGGCGACGATGCCGGCACCCTCGGAGAAGGAGCCGGTGTGCCCGGTCGCCTCGAAGCGGATGATGTCGCGCTGACGGCGCGCCAGCTCGGCACGCACCTCGAGGTTGGTGGCGACCTTCGAGACGACGGTGGCGATGTGCGGGTCACGGATCGCGGCCGAGACGTCGGTGCCGGCCACGGTGAAGGTGGGCTGCTCAGGATCCAGTCCCATGTGCAGCGGCATCGCGACGACGGCCTCGGCGACCGCGGCCTCATCGGCCAGGTCGACGCCCTCGTGCTCGCACCACCAGGCCGCGGCCCGGTACATGGCGCCGGTATCGAGGTAGGCCAGCCCAAGCGTGGCGGCCACGCGCCGTGAGACGGTGGACTTGCCCGATCCGCTCGGTCCGTCGATCGCGACGACGATTCCCATGGTGCCCTCCATCAGGGTCCGATTCCGGTCATGAACTGGGCCAAGCGTCCCACACTCCGCTGCAATACCGCGGATCAGGCTCCCATGAGTACTGACACAGGCCGCTGCCACGGACGGACTGAACCGGTTTCACCCCGCAACGACGCGCCAGCCACAGGCATCGAGAGCCTCCTCCAGCCGTTGGGCGGCCGCCGGCAGGACGGAGATGAGCGCGATGCCGGCGCTCTGCCCGGCCGAGTGCTCCAGGGAGAAGTCCTCGATGCTGACGCCGGCGCCACCGACGTCGGAGAAGAGCCTGCCGAGCTCACCGACCGCATCGGGCACGAGGACCTGGACCTCGGCGTAGCGGCGCGGCGCCCCGCCGTGCTTGCCGGGAATGCGGGCGCGGCCGGTGTTTCCCCGGGTCATGACGTCGGTGACGGCACCAACGGCTCCCGGTGCGATGGTGTGCGCCGCACCGGGAGCCGTGTACTCAGGAGTTCCGGGCTCACAGGCAGCGGCCTCGATGCCCCTGATCAGCGTGCCGAGGTCGTCGCTGATCTGGCGCAGCAGGTCGGCCACGGGACCGGCATTGCCCACGATGATGGCCGACCACAGTCGCGGGTCCGAGGCCGCGATCCGGGTGACGTCGCGAAGGCCCTGACCAGACAGGGCCAGGGCGCTCTCCCCCAGGCCTTCGAGGCGGGCGGCCACCAGGGAGGCGACGAGCTGGGGCATGTGGGAGACGGCGGCCACGGCGGCGTCATGCTCCGCGGCGCCCATGCGTACCGGGGTGGCGCCCACGTCGACCGCCAGGTTCCTGACCACCAGCTCGGCCTCGGGTGCCGAGTCCTGTCCGACAACCACCCAGGGGCGCCCGGCGAAGAGGTCGGAGTCGGCGGCGCCGGCGCCGGAGCGCTCGCGGCCAGCCATCGGGTGGGAGCCGACGTATCTGCCTGCATCGAGGCCCGCCCGGGCGTGGACCTCGGCGACGACCCGTTCCTTGACCGAGGCGACGTCGGTGACCACGGCATGGGGGTGGGCCGCCAGCTGTGCGACGACGACGTCGGCGGTCACGTCGGGCGGGGTGGCCACGACGACGATCTGCGGCTCGGGGCTCTCCTCGCTGTGGGGGGTACCCGCTCCCATGTCGCGGGCCAGGGCCAGGGATGTGGGTGAGGTGTCGGAGAGCTGGACCTCGACGCCCGCAGCCCGCAGCGCCAGGGCGAGCGAGGTTCCCAGGAGCCCGGTGCCGATGATGAGCACCGGTCCGCGCGTGGATACCCGCGTGGACACCGACGCCCGTGGCTCAGGCGCGCTCACAGCCCGACCTCCTGCTGCAGGGCCGTGATCTCCTCACCGGTCAGGGCCCTGGTCTCACCGGGGCGCAGGCTGCCCATCCGCAGCGGTCCCAGTCGTGTGCGCGCCAGGCGCGTCACCGGGTGTCCGACGGCGTCCAGCATGCGCCGCACGATCCGGTTCTTGCCGGAGTGGAGGGTGATCTCGACGATGGAGCCGCGAGGGCCGGAGTCCTTGACGGTGACCCGGTCCGCCCGGGCCTCACCGTCCTCGAGCTCGATGCCGCGCCTTAGCTTGCGCGGCACCCAGGGCTCGACCTGTCCCTCGACGATGGCGACGTAGGTCTTGGCGATCTCGAAGCTGGGGTGCATGAGTCGGTGGGAGAGCTCGCCGTCGTTGGACAGCAGGAGCAGCCCCTCGGTCTCGGTGTCGAGGCGGCCGACGTGCACCAGGCGCAGCGAGTCGGGCAGCTCGGGGTGCTGAGCCAGGTAGTCGCGCCCGTACCGGGCCACCGTGGGGCGGCCGTCGGGGTCCTCCATGGTGGTGACGACGCCGGCCGGCTTGTGGAGCATGAGGGTGATGACCTCGGGGTTGGTGAGGATCCGGCCGCCGTCGACGCGGATCTCCTGGGTCAACGGGTCCACCCTGACGCCCGGCTCGGTGACGGTGATGCCGTCGACGCTGACGCGGCCGTCGGAGATGAGCTGCTCGCAGGCCCGGCGCGAGGCGAGCCCGGCGTGGGCGAGGACCTTCTGCAGACGCTGGCCGGAGGCCACGTGCGGGTCGTCCTGTCCTCCCTTGGAGGCGTGCTCACGCATCTGGAGCACGCGGGTCTCCTCGTCCTCGTCGATGGCCTCGGCGTCGAAGGCGGCCAGGTCGGCGGCGTCGGTCTCCTCGCTCAGCTCCTCGAGATCGTCCTCGTCGTAGAACTCCTGGTCGCCGAAGTCGCTGTGGGGCACGGAATCGGTTCTGCTGCGGTGCTTCTTCCGGGTCATGGGGTCCTCCTCGTGGCCATCTCATCGGCCTGTTCGACGATCTCCCCCAGTGCCTCGACCTGGGGCAGGTAGGGGGCCAGGGGCGGTAGATCGTCCAGGGAGTCGATTCCCAGGTACTCCAGGAACTCTCCCGTGGTCCGGTACAGGATCGCACCGGTGGTCTCGGCCCCGGCCTCCTCGATGAGGCCGCGGGCGTGCAGGGTGCGCATGACGCCGTCGACGTTGACGCCGCGGATCGCCGCGACGCGTCCGCGGGTGACCGGCTGCCGGTAGGCGACGACGGCGAGCGTCTCCAGGGCGGCCTGACTCAGGCGTGCCGTGGCGCCGCCGATGATGAACTGCTCGACGAGGTCGGCGTGCTCGGGCACGGAGGCGAAGCGCCATCCACCGGCCGCACGCCGCAGGAGGAATCCGTGAGGACGGCTGCCGGGCGTCTGGCCCCGGTACTCGGCGGCCAGGTTCTCGAGCAGCTCCTCGGCCGCCCGCTCCTCGAGGCCGAGGGCCTCGGCGATCGCGGTGGTGGTCACCGGTTCGTCGGCCACGATGAGGATCGCCTCGGCGGCGGCGCGCAGCTGCGGCTGGGCGACATCGCTCATGCGAATTCCTCCTCGAGCTCGGTCAGGTCGTCGGAGGCCATCATGCCGTTCAGGTCGCCCTGACCGCCGCACCAGGTCACGGTGATCTCCCCCATGGCCTCGATCTGCTCCAGCTCGGCGCTGCCCTGCCGGTGAAGGATGAGCAGCGCCAGGAACCGGGCGACGACGACGGCGGTGCGCTCGGCGTCCTCGATGATCTGGGCGAAGGTCAGCGCCCCGTGGTGGCGCAGCCTCAGCGCGATGAGGCTCAGCTGCTCCCCGACCGGGACCCGTTCATGAAGGTGGACGGTCTGAACGCCCGGATCAGTGGGCCGGGTGAAGGCCCCGACCGCCAGCCGAGTGAGCTCCTCGGGGGTAATGGTGGCCACGAGCCGCGGCAGAAGCGCGGCCAGCTGCGGCTCCAGCGCCACGATACGAGGATGGCTGCGTGCGGAGGTCTCCGCCCGGTGGCGGAAGAAGGCCGCGGCCTCCTTGAAGGCCCGGTACTGCAGGAGCCGGGCGAAGAGCAGGTCGCGCGCCTCAAGCAGCTCGAGGTCGGGCTCCTCATCATCCTCGTCATGGGGCAGGAGGCGGTGGGCCTTGAGCGCCAGGAGCGTGGAGGCCACGACGATGAACTCCGAGGCCCGCTCCAGGTCCCAGTCCGAGCGCATGTGGGCGATGAAGTCGTCAGTCACCTCCGCCAGCGCCAGCTCGGTGACGTCGAGCCGCTTGCGGGCGATGAGGCTCAGGAGCAGGTCGAAGGGCCCCTCGAACTGGGGCAGCGCAACACTGAAACCGGGCAGCCTGGGCGGGCCCTGATCCTCCGGCTCAGGCGACATCGCCGCGGGCGATGACCTCGCGGGCCAGCCGGCGGTAGGCGTCCGCGCCGGGGTGGGAGGGCGCGTAGCTGGTGATCGGCTCGTTGGCCACGGAGGCGTCCGGGAACTTGATCGTGCGCCGGATGCGCGTGTCGAAGAGCTGCTCGCCGAAGGCCTGCTCCAGGCGCTCGAGCACCTCGCGCGAGTGCAGGGTGCGCGAGTCCACCATGGTGGCCAGGATGCCGTCGATCTCCAGGGTGGCGTTGAGGCGGTCCTTGACCCGCTCGACGGTCTCGACCAGGAGCGCCACCCCTCGCAGCGCGAAGAACTCGGTCTCCAGCGGGATGATGACGCCGTGGGAGGCGGTCAGGGCGTTGATGGTGAGCAGTCCGAGGGAGGGCTGGCAGTCCACGAGGATGACGTCGTACTCGTCGAGGACGGGACGCAGCACCCGCTTGAGGGCCTGCTCACGGGCGACCTCGTTGACGAGCTGGACCTCGGCGGCGGACAGGTCGATATTGGCCGGGACGATGTCCAGCCCCTCCACCGTGGTCTCGTGGATGACGGTGCGGATGTCCGGGCGGCTGGCGACGAGCAGGTCGTAGATCGTGGAGTCGAGCTCGTGGGCGTTGATGCCCAGTCCGGCTGAGGCGGCTCCCTGGGGGTCGAAGTCGACGATGAGGACCTTGCGCCCCAGCTCGGCCAGGGCCGCTCCGAGGTTGATCGTCGTCGTGGTCTTGCCGACGCCGCCCTTCTGGTTGCACATGGAGATGACCCGAGCGGGTCCGTGCGACTCCAGCGGCGCGGGAACGGGGAAGTCCTTCTCCTCGCTCTCTTCGGAGCCGGGGTTGTCGATCAGGCCTGGCTGGATGGAGTCATTCACGCTCTCCAGCCTAGTCGAAAGCCGCCCGACCTCGCCCAGTTCAGACAGGACACGCCAGAGAACGACCCAGACGATGGCCTGCTTCCAGGCTGAACCCCGCCGATGCCCCGTCGATGCCCCGTCGATACTCAGGCTTCCCTCACCGGGAGCCGGGTCGCTGGGTGCACCAGGCGCGCGTTCTAAGCTCAGGCCAGTGCTCGCGGATGGCTGGTGGCGTAGACCTCCCGCAGGTGGTCGACGGTGACCTTCGTATAGATCTGGGTGGTGGTGACGGAGGCATGCCCGAGCATCTCCTGGACGACGCGCACGTCCGCTCCTCCCGCCAGCAGATGGGTGGCGAAGGAGTGACGCAGGGTGTGGGGAGAGATGTGGCGCTCGTCGGAGGCCCCGCCCCCGGTCAGCCGGGCCCGTTCGGCGGCCTGCTGCAGAACGGCCCAGGCGCTCTGCCGACTCAGGGGACGTCCCAGGGTGTTGAGGAAGACCTGCGGTACTCCCCTGCCCTTCTCCGCCAGGACCGGCCGGCCTCGTACCAGGTAGGCGTCCAGCGCCTCCCAGGCGTAGGTCCCCATGGGGACGACGCGTTCCTTGCGCCCCTTGCCGAACAGTCGCAGCAGCCGGGAGTCTGTGTCGAGGTCGTCGACGACGAGCCCGACCGCCTCGGAGATGCGGGCGCCGGTGGCGTAGAGGACCTCCAGCAGCGCCCGGTCCCGCAGGCTCACCGGGGAGTCGTCGATGCCGGCGGCCTCCAGGAGGCTGCGGACCTCCTCGATGCTCAGGGCCTTGGGCAGTCGCCGTCCGGGCTGGGGCGGGCGCACCGTGGCCGAGGGGTCCTGGGGGGTGGCGCCCTCGGCCAGGAGGAACTTGTGCCAACCGCGTACGGCGGTGACGGTTCTGGAGGCGGATGACGATGCCAGCGGGCGGCCGCCGTCGGCTCCGGAGCGCAGTACCTCGAGGAAGCCGGCCACGTCGTTGCGGCTCACCTCCTGTGGGGCCGCGATGCCGCTGTTTCTCAGGTAGCGCAGGTACCGGCCGAGGTCGCGTTCGTAGGCGCTCAGGGTGTGGGGGCTCAGCCCGCGCTCGACGCGCAGGTGGGAGAGGTAGCCGCGCAGCGCCCGGTCCAGGGCGTCACCACGCGGGTCGTGGGTGGTACCGGCGGCCGGAGCCGTCGTCTTCGAGGTGCTCGTCGCAACCAGCCGACGCTCAGCCGAGCTTGGCGACCAGGCCGAGCCCGACGATCGTGATCGTCCAGGTGATGGCCACGGCCACCGTGATGCGATCGAGGTTGCGCTCGGCCACGCCGGAGGATCCGGCCGAGGAGGAGATGCCGCCGCCGAACATGTCCGACAGGCCGCCTCCCTTGCCCTTGTGCAGGAGGATCGACATGATGAGGAAGAAGCTCGAGAGGACGAGCAGCACCTGAAGGACGATACGCACAACGTTCACGCCGCGTTCCCTTCGTCGTTGGTTTCGTCTTGCCGTGGGGGTCTGACGCGCCGGTTGGGGTCCGGCACGGTTCTCGACGGGGTCTGCGCCCCCACCTGTCCGCTCGGCAGTCTACCTGCAACGCGCCGGGTCCTGGACACCTCCTGGTGTGAGGTGTCCAGGACCCGGCGGTGCGCCTCAGGCTGATCAGGCGTAGAAGCCCGCCATGGCGGCGAAGGAGTCGGCCTTGAGGGAGGCTCCGCCGACCAGGGCGCCGTCGACGTCGGGCTGGGCCATGAGCTCCTTGATGTTGCCGGGCTTGGCCGAACCGCCGTAGAGGATGCGGGTGGCGTCGGCAGTGGCGTCACCGTAGTCGGCACGCAGGGCCTCACGGATCGCTCCGCACACCTCCTGGGCGTCCTCGGCGGTGGCGGTCTCACCGGTGCCGATGGCCCAGATGGGCTCGTAGGCGATGACGATCTTGGCGATGTCATCACCGCTCCACCCCTCGAGGGCGGCGCGGATCTGGCCCAGGACGAACTCGACGTGGGTACCCGCCTTGCGGATCTCCAGCGCCTCACCGCAGCACAGGATGGGGGTCATGCCGGCGTCGAGCACCTTGCGGGCCTTGGCGCCCACGAGGGCGTCGGACTCGCCGTGGTACTCGCGGCGCTCGGAGTGGCCCATGACCACGTAGCTGCAGCCGAGTTTGGTGAGCATCTCGGTGGAGACCTCACCGGTGTAGGCGCCGTTGTCGTGGGTGGAGACGTCCTGGGCGCCGTACTTGATGCTCAGGGAGTCGGCCTCGACGACGGTCTGCACGGTGCGGATGTCCGTGAAGGGCGGGATCACCAGGACCTCGCACTTGGCGTAGTCGTGGTCGCGGTCCTTGAGCTCCATGGCCAGGCCCTGGACGAGGTGGTTCGCCTCGAGGTGGTCGAGGTTCATCTTCCAGTTGCCCGCCATGAGCGGGGTGCGGTTGCTCATCTAGGTTGCCTTCCTTCAGTCTTCGAGCACTGCGATACCCGGCAGGGTCTTGCCCTCGAGGAGCTCGAGGGACGCGCCACCACCGGTGGAGATGTGGGAGAACGTGGCCTCATCGAAGCCGAGCGTGCGCACGGCCGCGGCGGAGTCGCCACCACCGATGACGGAGAAGGCGTCGGAGGAGGAGATCGCCTTGGCCACGGCCTTGGTGCCCTCGGCGAAGGCCGGGAACTCGAAGACGCCCATGGGGCCGTTCCACACCACGGTCTTGGAGGTGGCGATGGCGTCGGCGAAGAGCTCTCGCGTCTTGGGACCGATGTCCAGGCCCATCTGGTCGGCGGGCAGCTCGTCGGAGGGCACGACGGTGGCCGGGGCGTCCGCGGCGAAGGCGGGGGCCACGACGGTGTCAACGGGGAGGAGGAGCTCGACTCCGTTGGCCTTGGCGGTCTCCAGGTAGCCCTTGACGGTCTCGATCTGATCCTTCTCCAGCAGGGAGGTCCCCACCTCGTGGCCCTGTGCGGCCAGGAAGGTGTAGGCCATGCCGCCACCGATGAGGAGGCGGTCGGCCTTGCCCAGCAGGTTGGAGATGACGCCCAGCTTGTCGGAGACCTTGGAGCCGCCGAGCACCACGGTGTAGGGGCGCTCGGGGTCGTTGACGGCGCGGCCCAGCGACTCGATCTCCTTGACGACGAGCAGGCCGGCGGCCGAGGGCAGGAGCTTGGCGACGTCGTAGACGGAGGCCTGCTTGCGGTGCACGACGCCGAAGCCGTCGGACACGAAGACGTCGGCCAGGGCGGCGAGCTCGGCGGCGAAGGCTGCGCGCTCGGCGTCGTCCTTGGAGGTCTCGGCGGCGTTGAAGCGCACGTTCTCCAGCAGGACGATCTCGCCGTCGCCGGCCGCGGCGACGGCGGCCTTGGCGGACTCACCGACGGTGTCCTCGGCGAGAGTCACCTTGGCGCCGGTGACCTCGGCGAGGCGCTTGGCGACGGGGGCCAGGGAGTAGTCGGGGTTGACCTGCCCCTTGGGACGACCCAGGTGGGCGGTGATGATCACCTTGGCACCGGCGTCGAGCAGGGCGCGCAGGGTGGGCAGAGCAGCCTGGATACGGCCGTCGTCGGTGATGTTCTTGTCGGCGTCCAGCGGCACGTTGAAGTCGGAGCGGACCAGGACTCGCTTGCCCTTGAGGTCGCCCAGGGACTCGATGGTCTTCATAAAGCCTCTCATCGGTTGTGGGTGATGGTGTGGGATCTGACGGACGGCGCCCGCGCACGCATAGCGTGGCGCGGGCGCCGTCTCCTAGAGAGTCATGCTCTCGGTCTGGTCTCAGGCGAGCTTGGAGCCGACCAGGGCGGTCAGGCGGACCAGGGCGTTGGAGTAGCCCCACTCGTTGTCGTACCAGGAGAGGACCTTGACGAGGTTGCCGATGACCTTGGTCTCGGTGGCGTCGAAGATCGAGGTGTGCGGGTTGCCCACGATGTCGGTGGAGACGATCGGGTCCTCGGTGTACTCGAGAACGCCCTTGAGCTCACCCTCGGCAGCGGCCTTGACGGCGGCCTTGACGGCGTCGACGGAGACCTCCTTCTCGGCGATGAAGGTCAGGTCGGTCAGCGAGCCGGTCGGGGTGGGAACGCGCACGGCCAGACCGTCGAACTTGCCCTTGAGGGCGGGCAGGACGAGGGCCACGGCCTGAGCGGCACCGGTCTTGGTGGGGATCATGTTCAGCGCGGCGGCGCGGGCACGGCGGAGGTCGCTGTGCGGGGCGTCGAGGACGCGCTGGTCACCCGTGTAGGAGTGGATGGTGGTCATGATGCCGCGCTCGATGCCGAAGTTCTCGTGGAGGACCTTGGCCAGGGGGGCGAGGCAGTTGGTGGTGCACGAGGCGTTGGACACGATGTTCATCGTGGCGTTGTCGTAGTCGCCCTCGTTGACACCCATGACGAAGGTGCCGTCGACGTTCTTGGCGGGGGCGGAGATGACGACCTTCTTGGCGCCACCGTCGAGGTGGGCCTTGGCCTTCTCGCCGTCGGTGAAGAAGCCGGTGGACTCCACGACGACCTCAACGCCCAGGTCGCCCCAGGGCAGGTCGGCGGGGTTGCGCTGAGCGAGCACCTTGATGTGCTTGCCGTTGACGGTGATGCCATCCTCGTCGTAGGAGACCTCGCCGTTGAAACGACCGAGGATCGAGTCGTACTTGAGCAGGTGGGCCAGGGTCTTGTTGTCCGTCAGGTCGTTGACGGCGACAACCTCGATGTCGGCGCCCTGCTCGAGGGCGGCGCGGAAGAAGTTGCGGCCGATCCGGCCGAAGCCGTTAATACCAACGCGGGTGGTCACTTTGTGTCCTCCTAGTGCGCCGGTGACGGCGCACGGTTGCTGGGCTCTTCTCACACACAGCGTGTGCTCCGGAACATCTTCAGCTCACATCCGATTCAGCTCCGGCACGGCCGAGTCTAGCCACACTGGGCAGCCGCTGGGAGCCGCCGGCCACGCCACGGGCGAACACTGTGACGCAGAAACCAGCCTCGTCGGGGTCTATGACCATCGATTGCCCCCGGAGTCAGGACCGAGGTCCCATCTGGACTCAGGGCTCGAGCATCTCCTGAGTGAGAACCGACTCGGTGTCCGGGATGCCCAGCTCATGCGCCTGCTTGTCCGCCATGGCCAGGAGCCGGCGGATGCGTCCGGCGACGGCGTCCTTGGTCAGCTGCGGGTCGGAGAGCTGGCCGAGCTCCTCCAGGGAGGCCTGCTTGTGCGCGATGCGCAGCCTGCCGGCCTGGAGCAGGTGGGAGGGAACATCGTCCCCCAGGATCTCGAAGGCGCGCTCGACCCGGGCCCCCGAGGCCACGGCCGCGCGGGCCGAACGGCGCAGGTTCGCGTCGTCGAAGTTGGCCAGGCGGTTGGCCGTGCCCCTCGACTCGCGTCGGGAGCGGCGCTCGGCCCACACCTTGAAGGCCTCCGGCGCCCCCATCCGCTCCAGGAGGATGCCGATGGCCTCACCGTCACGGACGACGACGCGGTCGGCTCCGCGCACCTCGCGGGCCTTGGCCGAGATGTCGAAGCGCCGCGCGGCTCCTACGAGGGCGAGCGCCGCCTCGGACCCGGGACAGGTGACCTCCAGGGAGGAGGACCGGCCGGGCTCGGTCAGCGAGCCGCGGGCGAGGAAGGCCCCGCGCCAGGCGGCAGCGGCGGCGTTGCGTCCGCCCTGGACGACGGCGACCGGCATGCCGCGCACCGGCCGGCCCCGATCGTCGACCAGCCCGGAGAGCCGGGCCAGGTCCTTGCCCCGCTGGGTGACTCGCAGCACGTAGCGGGACCCCCGGTGCAGGGAGCCGCCCTGGACGACCATGACCTCGGGCTCCATCCCGTAGAGCTCCTTGAGGTGCTGGTGCAGCCGACGTACGGCTCCACCGTGGTCGAGCTCGGCCTCGACGACGATGCGTCCCGAGACGATGTGCAGCCCCCCGGCGAAGCGCAGCATCGCGGAGACCTCCGCCCGCCTTTGGGCGGCGTTCTCGGTGGCGACGAGCGCGAGCTCATCCTTGACGGTGACCGTCAGCGACATGGGTGGGCTCCTCGTGGTCGGGGGTCGTCGGGGGTCGTGGTCGGTTATAGATCGTTTATGGTCGGTATGGTCGGTGCGAATGGGGTGATTGCCACCTGCCGGTCTCGCTCAGGGTGACGCAGCGCCAGGAGACGCGTCTAGGAAAATTCTTAGCCGTGGCACCCTGCTGCTGGCTGGGCGGGGCCGCGGAGAATTATGAACGATGGCGAGCATCCGGACTCATCAATGAGTCCAGTGTCACGTTCTGTCATGATCCGTTGATCCGTTGCGACCGGCCGGCTCGTCAGCGCGGTTGTCCGACGCAACCGCCGGTTGCCTCAGGTCTGCGTCTCGTCGGTGACGTCCCCCAGCGCCCCTTCGAAGGCGTCCCGGAAGGCGGCCGCCAGGCGCAGCGGGTCGTGGTGGCACAGGGCCTCACCGGTCCGCACCTGCCGCAGGACGACGGTGGCCCCCATGGCCGAGGCCACCGACTCGAGATCGACGACGTCCTCGACGGTCGAGGGGTCGGCCAGCACCACGTCCAGGCGCAGGTCGGGTGCGTACTGGCGCAGCACCCGCAGGTGGTCGGCGCTGGTCATCCCGTCGGTCTCGCCCTGCTGCGCGGAGAGGTTGAGGACCACGACCTTGCGGGCCGAGGTGTTCACCAGCGCATGACGCATGGAGGGGAGAATGAGATGAGGAAGTACCGAGGTGTACCAGGAGCCCGGTCCCAGGACCACCCAGTCCGCCTCGTCGATGGCGCGCAGCGCCTCGGGGTGGGCGTCGGCGTCCTCGGGAACGATCCCCACGTTCTCCAGACGTCCTCGGGCCGAGGCGACCGCCACCTGACCGCTGACCCTGCGGCTGGTCCCGCCCGAGACGATGTCCGCCTCGATGACCAGGGGTGAGGAGGACATGGGCACGACCCGGCCGTGGATCGTCAGCAGGCGCCCCACCCAGTCGAGTCCGGCGACGTCGTCTCCCAGCAGCTGCCACAGCGCCAGGATGAGCAGGTTCCCCAGGGCGTGGTTGTCGAGCTCGCCCTGGCCCTCGAAACGGTGCTGGAGCACGTCGCGCCAGGTCAGTCCCCACTCGGAGTCCTCGCACAGAGAGGCCAGCGCCATGCGCAGGTCCCCCGGCGGCAGACAGTCGAACTCCCGACGCAGGCGCCCTGAGGAGCCGCCGTCGTCGGCGACGGTGACGACGGCGGTGAGCCGGTGAGTGACGTGACGCAGTGCCCGGAGAGTGGCTGACAGGCCGTGTCCGCCCCCCAGAGCGACGACGGCGGGCCCCTCCTCACCGCGGCGGGGCCACCCGGCCGCATCGATCGTCGTTCCCACTGTCTACTCCCGTCCCAGGTCACGGTGCTGGACAACGACCTCGAAGCCAGCTCGTCTCAGCCTGGCCCCGAGCCTCTCCGCCGAGGCCACCGATCGGTGCTTGCCCCCGGTGCAGCCCACGGCCAGGGTAACGTGAGGCTTGAGCTCATCAACGTACTGCGGGAGCGCGGGGATGAGCAGGTCCGCGTATCCGTCGACGAAGGCGGCCGCCCCCTTCTGGGCGAAGACGTAGTCGGCCACGGGCGAGTCTCGGCCGGTGAGGTGGCGCAGCTCGGAGACCCAGTAGGGGTTGGGGATGAAGCGCACGTCCAGGACGTGGTCGGCGTCCAGGGGGATGCCGTACTTGAACCCGAAGGACATGACATTGATGCGAAGCGCCAGGTCGGACTCGTGGGCCACGAGCTCGCGCACCCGACGGGCCAGGTCGTGGACGGAGTAGTTGGAGGTGTCGATGACGATGTCGGCCACCCCCCGCAGCCCTCCCAGCAAGGTGCGCTCGTGCTCGATGCCGTCCAGGACGGAGCCGTTGCCCTGCAGCGGGTGGGGCCGGCGTGAGGACTCGAAGCGCCTGACCAGAACGGCGTCGGAGGCGTCCAGGAAGATGAGTCGCACGTCGGTGCCGTTGTCCCGGACCTTGCGCAGGTAGTCCATGAAGTGGGAGAAGAACTCGCGGCTGCGCACGTCGACCACCGCGGCCAGCCGGTGCACACCGGCGCCGACCGTCGTCATCATGCCGGACAGGGCCGGCAGCAGCTGGGGCGGAAGGTTGTCCACCACGTACCAGTCGAGGTCCTCCAGGGCGTTGGCCGCGCGCGAGCGCCCGGCCCCGGACATACCCGTGACAATGATCATCTCGGGACGCTCGGCGGGCGGGACGGGAGGAGTGGCCTCGTCGAGGGCGGGGATCTCGATGGGAACCGTGTCCTCAAGCCGCTTGCGCTTACCGGAGGAGGGCTGGGGGCGGCGCTCGTCATCCATGGCCCAAGCATCGCACGCCCGAATGAGTCCGCCCATCGCCGACGCCGGATTACCGGTAGCGTTTCACCGTTGCCCGTACTCGCTGTCGCCGGTTCTCGGCACCAGACGCCAGGAGGCCCCATGAGCCCCTCCCCCATGTCCGATCAGATGTCCGACCAGAGCACCCACCCGTCCCTCTCACCGTCCCTGGAGACTGCGGCGGTGCAGCCGGCCGCTCCGGTTCTGGGCACGCCCTGGACCCGCAGCGCGACGAGGGTGGCGCTGCTGGGCGCCGGCGAGATCGGCAAGGAGGTGACGATCGCGCTGAGCCGTCTGGGAGTGGAGGTCACGGCCATTGACCGTTACGACGGGGCTCCGGCCCAGCAGGTGGCCCACAACGCCCTGACGGTGGACATGAGCGATCCCGAGGCGCTGACCGCGGCGATCCGTTCCAGTGGCGCCGCCATCGTGGTCCCCGAGATCGAGGCGCTGGCCACCGATGCGCTGGTGGCCCTGGAGCAGGCCGGTGAGGTGCGGGTGGTGCCGACGGCCCGCGCGACACAGCTGACGATGAACCGTGAGGGGATCCGCCGTCTCGCGGCCGAGGAGCTGGCGCTGCCGACCAGCCCCTACGCCTTCGCCTCAAGCCTGGAGGAGCTGACGGCCGGTGCCCGGCAGGTGGGCTTCCCGTGCGTGGTCAAGCCGGTCATGTCATCGTCGGGCCACGGCCAGTCGGTGGTGCACGGCCCGCAGGACCTGGAGTCGGCATGGCGCTACGCGGCCGCTGATGGGCGCGTGGACCGGGGGCGGGTCATCGTGGAGGGCCTCGTCCGCTTCGACACCGAGATCACGCTGCTCACGGTGCGCTCGCGCGACCCGCGGACCGGCCAGACGGTGACGAGCTTCTGCGAGCCGATCGGGCACCGCCAGGTCGACGGGGACTACGTGGAGTCCTGGCAGCCGCAGAGCCTCAGTCCGGCGGCCCTGGAGCGGGCGCGCGAGGTGGCCCGGTCCGTCACCACGGCGCTGGGCGGCTGGGGGCTGTTCGGGGTCGAGCTGTTCATATGCGGTGAGGAGGTCCTCTTCTCCGAGGTCTCTCCGCGTCCTCATGACACCGGGCTGGTGACGCTCGCGAGCCAGCGCCTGAGCGAGTTCGAGCTGCACGCCCGCGCTCTGCTGGGCCTACCCGTGGACACCTCGCTGCGCTCCCCCGGCGCCTCGGTGACGATCAAGGCCGCGGATAGGTCCGCGCCCGGTGAGGGCGTGAGCTTCGAGGGCCTTGATGAGGCACTCGCGCAGGAAGGCGTGGACCTGCGGCTGTTCGGCAAGCCCGAGGCCCATGCCGGCCGGCGCCTGGGCGTCGTCGTGGCCTACGCCGACGACGTCCGGACGGCCGGCGACCGGGCGCGGGCCGGTGCCTGGGCGATCCGTCCCAGCGTCTGAGTCGGAGCGACCGGGCACCGGTTTACCTGGGCTCAGTCCTGCTTCGGGGGCACGAGGACGCCACCGTTGGAAGCGATGACGTCGCGGTACCAGCCGAAGGACTTCTTGCGGTAGCGGGCCTGGGTGCCGTGTCCGTCGTCGTCGCGGTCCACGTAGATGAAGCCGTAGCGCTTGGACATCTGCGCGGTGGAGGCCGAGACCAGGTCGATGCACCCCCAGGAGGTGTAGCCCAGGACCTGGACGCCGTCGGCGATCGCCTCGGCGACCTGGACGAGGTGGTCGTTCATGTAGGCGATGCGGTAGTCGTCCTCGACGGTCGGCCCGTCGGGGCCCTCGACGAGGACGTCCTTGGCTCCCAGGCCGTTCTCGACGATGAACAGGGGCTTGCCCCAGCGGTCCCAGTAGTCGTTCAGCACCGTGCGCAGTCCCTCCGGGTCGATCTGCCATCCCCACTCGGAGGCCTCAAGGGTGGGGTTGGGCACGCCGCCCATGAGGTTGCCCTCTCCGACCTGGGCCTCCTGGGTGACGGTCTCGCACACGGACATGTAGTAGGAGAAGGAGACGAAGTCGACGGTGTTCTCGCGCAGCAGCCTGCGATCCTCCTCGGTGATCTCCAGCTCGATGCCCTTGTCTCGCAGGGTGCGCAGCAGGTAGCCGGGGTACTCGCCGCGCACGTGGAGGTCCCCGAAGGCGTAGTTGGCGCGCTCGGCCTGCTTGGCGGCCCACACGTCCCGGGGGTCGGGGGTGAGCGGGTAGGTGGGTACGGCCAGGATCATGCAGCCGACCTGGATGTCGGGATTGATCTCGTGGGCGATCCTGGTGGCAGCCGCTGAGGCGACGAGCTCATGGTGGATGGCCTGGTAGAGGTCCTTCTCGCTCAGCTCGGCCTTGGGGGTGGCGATGCCGCCGGACAGGAAGGGCTGGTGAAGCACGGAGTTGATCTCGTTGAAGGTCAGCCAGTACCTCACCCGCTTGCCGTAGCGCTCGAACAGGGTGCGGGCGTAGCGCTCGAAGAACCCGATGAGGCGGCGGTCGGTCCACCCGTCGTAGGTGCGGGCCAGGTGAAGCGGGGTCTCGTAGTGGCTGATGGTGACCAACGGCTCGATCCCGTGCTTCTCGAGCTCGTCGAGGACGCGGTCGTAGAAGGCCAGCCCCTCCTCGTTGGGCTCGGTCTCGTCACCGAGCGGGAAGATGCGGCTCCAGGCGATGGAGAAGCGGAAGACCTTGAAGCCCATCTCCGCGAACAGGGCGATGTCCTCGGCGTAGCGGTGGTAGAAGTCGATCGCCTCGAGCTTGAGGTTGTCCGGTGTGGGGGCCTGGGTGGGAGGGGCCATGATGCCGCGGGGCATGACGTCCTGAACGGACAGGCCCTTGCCGTCCTCGTTGTAGGCCCCTTCGATCTGGTTGGCGGCGGTGGCTCCTCCCCACAGGAAGCCATCGGGGAAGCGCAGGTTGGTCTCGGGAGTCGTGGGTGTGACGGTCATGTGCTTGTCTCCTGTCTTGTGCTGTCTTGTCTCAGCTGCTGGTGATGGGAACCGGTTCAGTGGTCGATCTCGACCACCGTGCTGGTGGTAGTGACCTCGCCATCCACGATCGGGACGACGGCGCCCAGTGAGGCGGTGTTGGTGACGACGAGGATCGTGGTGGGGTCGTAGCCGGCGTCGCGGACGATCTGGAGATCCACGTCTACCAGGGACTCACCGCGTGCGACCCGCTCGCCGGCGCTCACCTTCGGGGTGAATCCCTCCCCCTTGAGGTTGACGGTGTCCAGGCCGACGTGGATGAGGACCTCGACGCCGTCATCGGTCTTAATGCCGTAGGCGTGGCCGGAGTCCATGGCGGTGACGATAGTGCCCGACGCCGGCGCCAGAATGCGACCATCGGAGGGGACGATGCCCACGCCGTTGCCGAGCGCGCCGGAGGAGAAGACCGGGTCGGCGACGTTCTCCAAGGGCCTGGCGGTTCCGTTCACCGGTGAGGTGAGTGCGGTGGTGGGCTCGGCGTCGGTCTCGTCAGAGCTGTCAAGGAAGCTCTTCTCCTCCTCGACCGGGTCCTTGAACCCGAGGGTGAGAGTGAGGGTCAGGGAGATGACGACGGCCACGGCGATGCCGATGAAGACGAGGGGGACGTTGCCGTGGTTCAGCAATGCGGGGAAGCCGACAAAGGAGGGGAAGACGAAGATCGTCGTGGCCCCCTCTGCAACTCCGATGATGGCCCCGCCGATCGCGCCGCCGATGCACCCGTAGACAAAGGGACGCTTGAGGGGCAGGTTGACGCCGTAGATCCCGGGCTCGGTGATGCCGGCAAGGAATCCTGACAGTGCGGCGGGTCCCGACAGCTCGCGCATCTTTTTGCTGCGGGTACGGATCATGACGCCGAGCATGGCTGCTGCCTGAGCCAGGACGGCGGCGAAGAGGGGGCCGGCAAGGAGCGAGTACCCGATGCTCTTGTCGTTGATGTCGTTGAGCATGATCGGCACGAAGCCCCAGTGGACACCGAAGATGACGAAGACCTGCCACATGGCTCCCATGACGGCTCCACCGAGCCATGGTGCCACCACGAACAGCCACTGGACACCGCCCGAGATCGACGACGACAGCCAGGTCATCAGCGGTCCGACGGTGAGGAAGGTGAGAGGCACCATGACGGCCAGGACGATCATCGGCACGGTAAAGTTACGGATCGCACCGGGAAGCACCTTCTTGAGCCATCGTTCGAGGTGGCTCTGGATCCACACTGCCACGATGATGGGCAGGAGGGACGAGGTGTAGTTAGCCATGACCACCGGAATCCCGAAGAAGGTGACGTCACCCGTTCCGGCGAGCGCGACGATATCGGGGTAGACCAGAGCGCCGGCGATGGCGACCGACGTGATCTCATTGGTCTTGAAACGGCGTCCCGCACTGATGGCCAGCACGATGGGCAGGAAGTAGAAGATGGAGTCCCCGGCCGCGTTGAGAATGGCGTGGGTGGAGGAGCTCTCCTTCATCCAGCCGAGCGTCGTGGCCAGCGCGAGGACAGCCTTGACCAGGCCGGCTCCGGCCAGGGGCCACAGAATCGGCTGGATGAGGGACGAGATGAGCGCGATGGCTCGGTCCAGCAGGTTCCCCTGAGGGGCGCGGTCCTGGGCATCGCCAGCCCCTTGGACTGACACGAGCCTCTCCAGCTCCTCATAGAGCAGGGGGACGTCGTTGCCGATGACCACCTGGTACTGGCCGCCGGCCTGCACCACGGTGACGACGCCGTCGAGCTTTCTGACCTCATCGTTGGAGGCCTTGGACTCGTCCTTGAGAACGAATCGCATCCGGGTTGCGCAGTGGGTCATGGAGGAGATGTTCTCCTCGCCTCCGATATTGTCCAGCAGCTGCGGCGCCAGCGCCGCGTAGTCGACCTTCGCCATTGATGTCCTCCTGAGTCAGTAACCACTTCCGGGAAACAAAAAAGACCCGAGACAGTGGCAGCGCGTTAGCGCCGTCGTGTCTCAGGTCTTGCCCCGGACGGGTCACAATCCTGTGAATTCCTTACCGGAATTCGTTACGAATACTATGGATGATCGAATCGCCGGACAAGATCTCGTTCTGTGTTACGTGTCACCTTGAGTGGTCTGTGGGAGGGCGGAGGTCAGCCGGGCCACGTGCAGAGCGAGGTAGGCGGTCTCATCGGCTGTCACGGTGGTGCCCAGTCGGATCTCCAGCAGGTCCCGGATGCGTAGAGCCACACGGTAGGAGTCGGGGTGGGAAACGCGAAGCGCCTGGGTCACCAGGGAGGCGGTACCGTCCTCGATCTGGACGGAGGTGCGCGCTCGCACCAGGAAGTAGCGCAGGTGAACCGCGAAGCGGGCAGCGTTGACGGAGTCGGGGTCGAAGGCCTCCCCGAGGGTCTTCTCCAGCAGTCCCATGACCTGGCCGATGAGCCTGGACTGCTCGCTGGCGGCCTGCGCCGAGGGGGCACCGATGGCGGCGGTGAAGAGGTGGAGGGCCAGGGCAACGGCCTCACCGCCGGGCAGCTGGATCTCCTGCGCGGCATTGATCTCCTCGACCATGGCCTCGGCCAGTCGCAGCTCCTCGGGGTGCAGGTGGGCGACCTCTGCGCGCAGCGGATAGTCCATGGTCAGTCCCTGACGGACCCGCTCCATGGCCTGGTTGATGTGGTCGACGACGGCGATGACGCTCGAGGAGGGGACATCCGTTCCCAGCTTCCGGGCCGCCTGACGGAAGACGCGCTCGGCGAGAGCCAGGCGCTCAAGCGGGATCCCGGCAATGACCTCGGCCACCGACTGGGCGTTGTCGGCGGGGATGTAGCGACGTGAGATGAGGGAGGTGTCGACGCTCTGGCCACGCTTGCGCTGGAATCCGAGTCCCCTGCCGGTGAGGATCGCCTCGCGCCCAATCTCGTCGCGTGCCAGCACGACGTTGTTGTTGAGCACTCGCAGTATCTCCACGAACCGATTGTGCCATGCGGGACTACGCCCCGGTCCCGGATCCCGGTAGGATCCTAAGAGTCCTCCTGCGAGCCGTTGAGGTGGGCCAGGATGCTGCCGGCCAGGGCCGGGCCGATGCCCTTGACGCGGGTGATGTCGTCGACCTCTGCCTGCCGTATACGTTTGACCGAGCCGAACTCACGCAGCAGGGCAGCCTGGCGGGCCGGCCCCAGGCCGGGGACCCCGTCCAGGACGGAGCGGGTCATGCCTGCTGAGCGCTTCCTGCGGTGGTGGGTGATGGCGAAGCGGTGGGACTCGTCGCGCAGGTGCTGAAGCAGATAGAGGGCCGGGGAGGTGCGCGGCAGGATGACGGGGAACTCCTCCCCCGGTACCCACACCTCCTCGAGGCGCTTGGCCAGCCCGATGAGCGGCACGTCGATGCCGAGCTCATCGAGGACGGCGCGAGCGGCGTTGACCTGGGGCAGACCGCCGTCGACGACGACGAGTCCGGGGGCGTAGGAGAAGCGCCTCGCCTTACCGGTCTCGGGGTCGATGGGTCCGGACGCGACGGCGACGCCCTCGACGTCCTCGATCTCCTCCGCCGCCCGGGCGGCCGCCTCGCCCTGCCCCTGCTCGGCGATGAGCCGCTTGAACCGACGGGAAAGGACCTCGTGCATGGCGGCGGTGTCATCGGTGGCACCACTGCCGTCCTGCCCTCGCACGGTGAATCGGCGGTAGTCGGACTTGCGCGGTGCGCCGTCCTCGAAGACGACCATGGAGCCGACCTGGTAGGTGCCCTGGGTGTGGGAGATGTCGTAGCACTCGACGCGCAGGGGCGCCTCGGGCAGGTCGAGGGCCTCGGCGAGCTCGTCGAGGGCGAGGGTGCGCTGGGTGAGGTCGCCGGCGCGTCGGGTCTTGTGCAGGCGCAGGGCCTCCTCGGCGTTCTTGCGCACCGTGTCCATGAGGGCGGCCTTGTCGCCGCGCTGCGGCACGCGTAGGTCGACCTTGGCGCCGCGCAGCCCGGCCAGCCAGGCGCGCACGGTCGCGGCGTTGCTGGGCATCTCGGGGACCAGGATCTCTCGGGGAACCGCGGTGGTGGCCGTGTGGGCGACGTCGTCGACGCTGGTGGCCGCCGACGCGCCGTTCGAGCCCTTCGGTCCGCTGCGGGGCTGAGGGCTGGAGGGGGCGCGGTCGCCCACGCCGACGGAGGTGGTGGTTCCGGATGAGGTGGGCGCTCCACCCTGGTGGACGGCTCCGGCGTCGGCGGGATCGAGGAGGGAGGCGTAGACCTGCTCGAGGAGACGCTCGATGAGCTCGGCGTTTCCGGCCTCATCGACGAGGTCGACGACCCAGCCGCGCTGCCCGCGCACCCGTCCGCCGCGCACGTGGAAGACCTGGACGGCGGCCTCGAGCTCGTCGCGCACCAGGGCGAAGACGTCGGCATCGGTGGCGTCGGGCAGGACGACGGCGTTGCCCTCGATGACCTTGCGCAGCGCGGCGGCGTCGTCCCGGAGGCGGGCGGCCCTCTCGAAGTCGAGGGCGGCGGCGGCCGCCTTCATCTCGGACTCGACCTGGCGCAGGTAGGGGCCAGTGCGACCGGCCATGAAGGCGCAGAAGTCCTCGGCCAGCGCCCTGTGGTCCTGGGGGCTGATGCGGCCCACGCAAGGCGCCGAGCACTTGTCGATGTAGCCCAGCAGGCAGGGCCGCCCCGAGGCCTGTGCGCGGCGGAAGACACCGGCTGAGCAGGAGCGCACCGGGAAGACGCGCAGCAGCTGGTCGACGGTCTCGCGGATGGACCAGGCCTGGACGAAGGGACCGAAGTACCGGGTCCCGGGCTTGCGGGCCCCGCGGACCACCTGGACCCGGGGGTAGGTCTCCCCCATGGTCACCGCCAGGTAGGGGTAGGACTTGTCGTCCTTGTACATGACGTTGAAGCGGGGGTTGAACTCCTTGATCCAGGAGTACTCTAGGGCCAGGGACTCCACCTCGGTGGACACGACGGTCCACTCCACGGCGCAGGCGGTGGTCACCATCTTCTGGGTGCGCGGGTGCAGGGCGGCGAGGTCCTGGAAGTAGCTGGACAGGCGGGCCCGCAGGTTCTTGGCCTTTCCGACGTAGATGACTCGCCCCTGCCCGTCCAGGAACCGGTAGACGCCCGGTGACGTGGGGATCTCGCCGGGGGCGGGACGGTACGTCGAGGGGTCGGCCATGCCCGTTAGGGTAGACGCCATCCGACCTCATGCACGACACGCCCCGGCCGCGCGGGCTGGGACGATTCCACCGCCGCCCGGTGACGGGTTCACCAAGGAGGATCCGATGAGCACCGCCGCCCCTGCATCCGTTCCCCGCACGGTGTTTCTCGACGTTGATGGCACGCTCGTCACGTACAGCAACGTCCTGCCCGACTCCGCGGTCCGGGCCATCAGAGAGGCCAGAGACTCCGGTCACCGCGTCTACGTGTGCACAGGGCGCTCGCGCGCAGAGATGCCGGAGACGATCTGGCGGATCGGGCTGGACGGGATGATCGGAGGTAACGGCGCCTACGTGGAGGATGACGGCGAGGTTCTCCTTCATCAGCACCTCTCAAGGGCGCAGTGCGAGAAGATCGTCTCCTGGCTGAGGAGGAGGGGCCTGGACTTCTATCTCGAGGCGAACTCGGGACTGTACGCCCCTGGCACCTTCCGAGAGACGGCGCGGCCCGCGATCCGCGCCTACGCCGCCGGAAAGGGCGCGGCAGGTGCGAGCAGCATGGAGGTCGACGATGTGTTCCCAGGAATGGTCTTCACCGATGAGCTGGTGCGCGATGATGTCAACAAGATCAGCTTTCTGCTGGCCTCACCCGACGTTGATCTGGCCGCAGCGCACCGAGAGCTCCCGGGCCTGGTCATCGGGTCCTGGGGCGGGAGCAGTCATGAGCCGCTCTTCGGCGATGCGAGCTGTGCGGGCGTGTCCAAACGGCACGCCATTGACGTGCTGCTGGCCCACCGCGACGCAGACAGGCGGCAAGCGGTGGCCTTCGGCGATGCGACCGTTGACATCGAGATGCTGGAGTACTGCGGTACGGGGGTGGCGATGGGCAACGGGTCGCCGGCGGTCAAGGAGGCGGCCGACTTGGTCACCGACGACGTCGAGGCCGACGGCCTGGCCAGGGCCTTTGAGCGTCTCGGGCTGGCTGGGTGACCATCCGCGACGACGAAGGCCTGAGCTCAACGGCTCAGGCCTTCGTACGTGGTGGGCGATACTGGGTTCGAACCAGTGACCTCTTCCGTGTCAGGGAAGCGCGCTACCGCTGCGCCAATCGCCCGAGGTGGGTACCGGATTCGAACCGGTGTCAACGGCTTTGCAGGCCGGTGCCTAACCTCTCGGCCAACCCACCATGAGATGCTGGGGCTGGGCGCTCCCGGCTCCTCGGAGCGGATGACGGGACTCGAACCCGCGACCCTCACCTTGGCAAGGTGATGCTCTACCAACTGAGCCACATCCGCATATTCTCCTCGCGGTCCGGCCGAACCGCTCGGTGCTGGAAAACCATAGCATCACGATCGCGCCGACAGGCAAACAGCATAGCGGTGATTCACCTCACCGAACAGCCGTTTGCTCCGGAGCCGCAAGCCTGGCTATGGTTAGCGCCGCACCGGGCGATTGGCTCAGGGGTTAGAGCGCCTCGTTCACACCGAGGAGGTCACTGGTTCGATTCCAGTATCGCCCACCGGACCACACGTGCTGCGTCCGTCATTCCTCGAGGAATGACGGACGTTTCCTTTTCTCACTCTCGCTCACTCTCACTGGCCCACAAGCGCCAGGCACTCAGAAACGGGGCTCCGGCCGTGAAGACCGGAGCCCCGCCCGATCGGAGTCGCCCAGAGGCGGTCTCCGGCGAGCAATCAGATCCGGGCGCCGTCGGCGATCTTTCCGGGCGAGCCCTCCTGCCCCACGTGCGCCTCACCGGTGGCGACGACGTCGCCGCCGAAGGCCCAGTCTCCCTCCACGGTCAACGACTGCGCGTCCTTGATCGAGGGAACACCGTCCGGGAACCGGGCCTCGAAGTCCTGGATCTTCTTGTAGAAGCGGGGGTCGAGACTCACGGTGCAGGCGCGCTCCGGGACCATCTGCAGCAGGCCGTCGTCGTCGACCTCGTAGACGTCCGAGCGTACGAGCAGCAGGTCGTTGGTGGTCTTGACCGGCAGGAACCGGGAACGGGGAACCTCGATGGCGGTCGCGCCCTCGAAGGCCTCCACCGCAGCCCCCATGGCGGTCTCCAGCTGGATGACCGGTGTCGAGGAGGAGTCCGCGGGATCGACGGTCTTGCTGTTCCTGATGAGCGGCAGCCCGAGGATCCCCTCCCTCTCGCTGAGGGTGTCGCGCAGCACCTTGAGGTCGAACCACAGGTTGTTGGTGTGGAAGAAGGGGTGGCGGAACTGATCGGTGAAGTAGTGCATCTGGTCATCGGGCGTCTGCGCCGTGTCCCGCAGGATGATGCGCCCGTCGCTCTTGCGCACGGCCAGGTGCCCACCCTTGACATCGGCCGGCGTGCGACGGCACATCTCCGGGGCGTAGGGGGCGCCCGAGGCCGCGAACCAGCCGGCGATCCTGGCCGACGGCGCCGCCCCGAGATTGTCCGAGTTGGCGGTCATGGCGTACCGGTACCCCTTGTCCAGGAGTGCGTCGAGCAGGCCGGAGGCGAGCAGCGCCGTGTAGATGTCGCCGTGCCCCGGTGGGCACCACTCGAGCTCGGGGTCGGCCTCCCACTCCACCGGGCTCAGATCGTCGGCACGAAGCTTGGGCTCCCGGTTCTGCAGGAAGTCCAGGGGCAGGCCGTCGACCTGGATGTCGGGGTGCCCGGCCAGCACCTCCAGCGAGTCCTCGCGGGTGCGGAAGGAGTTCATGAGGATCAGCGGCAGACTCACCCCATAGCGCCGGCGGGCCGCCGCGACCTGGTCGACCAGCAGATCGAGGAAGGTCTTGCCGTCACGCACCGGGAGGAGGGACTTGGCACGATCCAGACCCATGGAGGTCCCCAGCCCCCCGTTGAGACGGATGAGGACTGTCCTGCTCAACGCCTCCTTGGCCGCCTCCTCACTGACTTCGACGTCGGCGAGGGAATCGATCTGCGTCAGCGGCTCAATAGTCTCCTCGGGAATGAGTCCCGTGGCTCCGGCCTCCAGGGACTGGTAGTAGTGCGTGAAGACCGTGATGGCCTGCTCGGCGACGCCTGCGTCGCGCATCTTGTGCTGGGCAGCAGTGAGTCCGTTCTCGCTCATGACGCGTAGCCTAACTCAGGCTGGCCGTTCTTGGGGCAGTTTGTTCGACTCTGTTCGTTTGCGAAGGAGCTGCCAGCGCCCTCGCAGTCTCAGCGGATTATCCACAGGGGAGCATTTCCCCTACCGCGCCTCGGCTTCGCCCCCTATTCTCGTTTGAACCGGTTGAGTGACGAGCTGCTTCCTGTCAGGCCCCGAGTGACGAGGAGAACCGCCATGCCCACCCCACCCAATGCGGGTCCGAATATCACTCTGCTCCTGCAGAGACTGGACCTCATCGAGAAGAAGATCGACTGGGTTGCACAACGCGTCACCTGGCTGACCTACACCGCCGGCGGTCCGGCGCGGGCGGAAGGTGGGCGGCCCATGACGGAGAGAAGCACCTATCGCGCCCCCTCCTCTGCGGCTGCTGAGACCGGCATGGTCGTCACTGATGTCACGCATGATGTCACTGATGTCAGTGACGACGTCGCCGTGCCTCGGCCCAGCGCGGACTCACCTACGGCGGTGACATCGCCTCTGGCGGGCAGCCCTGCGACGAGCACCATCATCGAGGTTCCTCATCAGGATCTGCCCACGCCCCCGTCCTTGGCACGAATCGTCGAGGACGAGGCCATGAAGGATGAAGAGACTGGGCGGACCGCTCCGGTACAGAGCTCCGACTCGCCCGGCACCCCAGAATCCGAGCAGCCGACGGCTCAACGTCATGAGGAGCCCAGCCGCATCGCTCCCGAGCACTCCGCCGAGTCCTGGACGAGCCCCGGTTCAACGGGACATGCACCCGCCCCGTCCACTGCCGTCCCCGGGCCGCAGTCATTTCAGGAGGAGCCCGCTGGTCGTGGCATCATGGGTGCCACCGATGCCGGCGAGATCCCCAGTTGGGTACAGCGGACGGTGCGGGAGGGCAACCTCGGGCGCTATCTGCTCTCCGGCGCCGCTGCGGTGCTCGTCCTGTCCGCAGGGGTCAGTCTTCTGGCCCTTGTGTGGGACTCCATTCCCGACCCGGTCAAGATCCTGGCTCTGGCACTGATCGCGGTGGCGATGACGGCAGCCGGCGCCCGCCTGGGGACCAGCCGGCCCCGTTACCGGGTCGCCGCGGCGACTATCACGGGAACCGGTGGCGGGCTCGGCTTCGTCTCCATCGTGGGAGCAGTCCTTCTGGACGGGATGTTCAGCCCGGAGCCCGCTCTGGGCCTCATGGCCTGCTGGGGGCTCGTGCTGCTGGTCGTATCCCATCTGACACGGGTGCTGTTCACCGCGGTCGTCTCCACCATCGGCGCCCTGGTGACCATCGGCTTCGCGGTCAACCATGTGACGCATCAGCCGAGCTCCGCGATCGTCACCTGGCTGATGATCGGCGTCTACGTCGCGGTCCTGGCACTCACCTGCGGGTTCCTCTCGCGGGGTACGCAGCGGATGCGCCTGGCTGCCTGGTATCCGGTGACATCATTGGCGGCGACTGTGGTCGCGCTCGTCTTCGCGCCGATCAGGCCGATGCTGCGCATCTCCCCAGTCGGTGGCACCGCTACCGTGATGGCTCTGTGCCTGCTGCTGGTCTGCCAGACGATGCACGCAAGCAGAGGTCTGTGGAGTACCGGTGTCCGGGCGGCAGGCTGGGACTGGGCCCTGGCCGCCGCGGCACTCCTGGTGGCCTACAGGAACCTGCTGACGGAGCAGGTGGGCCTCGAGCTGACGCACTCCGCTGTCATCGCCACCTTCATTCTCGAGCTCCTCCTGCTGGCCGTAGCGGCGCTCGCTTCCCTCATACCCCACAGCCCCGACCCGTGGCGCAGCGCCATGGCGATCGGCCACGAGGCGTCCTTCTTCCCCTTCGCACTGGTGGGAATGGCGATCGTCAACGACCCCCGCGTCTATCTCTTCGTGGTCGTGACCGCGATGCTCTGCTTCCTGCCTGCTGTCGTGGGCGGCCGGGTGGAACCGGCTCCGATCCTGGCCCTCCTCGGTACCGCTCCGATCCTCACACTCCCCGACATCGCTTACTCCCGTGCCGAGATCCTGTCGCTCATCACCGCCGTTGCGGTCTCCGTACTCCTGGTGGCTGTGACAGAGGGCCTCGGCGATCGGGCCGCGCGCAGCATGCCTGCACCTGCACCTGCGCCGTCACAGGTTCAGCCGCGGCTTGTGGCCCTGCGACTGGCACTGGCGGCTATCGTCTTCAACCTCGCGGTTCTCACTCCGTTCCTCGCAAGGGGCCTTGTGAATGACTCCCCGAACGCCCGGGCGGGCCTGCACATGGTTCCAGGCCTGGTCCTGATCGCCTTCATCGCCCTGGGGGCCTTCTCGAGCGGTGCCACCCCCCTTCGGGTGCTCAGCGGCCAGAGCCGAGGAGCCCGCTACAGGGTGGGTCCCCACGGCGAGGCCCTGCCCGACCCGCACAGCTCACTGGCCGGGGCACCGGCCCCGTCCTGGATCGTCTCGGGGATCATCGCCATCAGTGCCACCGTGACGCTGTCGTGGGCGGAGGACCTGACCTCGACGGCCTGGACCCTAGCGTTGGTGGCCGTCGCCCTGGGACTGGGGGCCGGTGCCACGTGGATCCTGCTCCCCTGGGGGCGGCGCACAGAGGTGTGCCTGAGCCTGGCTGTCGGGAACTCTCTGCTCATGTGGCTCTCGGTCATGGTGGCAACCAGCATCGGTCCGGGCTCGGTGCTCATGTCGGTGCTGGTGCTGCTGACCGGCGGGGCCTGCATCGTCTTCGGGTTCAAGGCGCACCTGACGATCCTGCGCCACTACGGACTGACCCTGGTACTCCTGTCCGTCCTCAAGCTCGCCGCCGTGGACGCGGCCTCGCAGAACTCGATGATTCGGGTCATCTCGCTGGCTGCCGCGGGCATCATCTGCTTCATCCTCTCGCTGCTCTACAACCGCTACGCGCAGGAGCAGCACCGCGAGCGGGCGAAGAGAGCGGAAGGCCGCAGCCGGCCCTGACACCGAACCACCCGCTGGCCTCGTCAGCTCAGCGCCACCCGCGGCTCAGCCGTGGGTGTCCCGAAGCATCGGAGCCAGGAACTGGCCTGTGTAGGAGGATTCCGTGGCCGCGACCTTCTCCGGCGTGCCGGTGACGACGACGGTTCCTCCGCCCTTGCCGCCCTCGGGACCCATGTCGATGACCCAGTCGGCGTTGGCGATGACGTCGAGGTTGTGCTCGATGACGACCACGGAGTTGCCCTTGTCCACCAGGCCCTGGAGCACCCCGAGCAGCTTGCGGATGTCCTCGAAGTGCAGCCCGGTGGTCGGCTCGTCGAGGACGTAGATGGTGCGCCCGGTGGAGCGGCGCTGGAGCTCGGTGGCGAGCTTGACGCGCTGGGCCTCACCGCCGGAGAGCGTGGTCGCGGACTGTCCCAGGCGCACGTATCCCAGTCCCACCTCAACCAGGGTGTTGAGGTGGCGGGAGATGACTGTGGAGGAGGAGAAGAACTCTGCGGCCTGGTGAATGGTCATGTCCAGGACGTCGGCGACAGTCTTGTCCTTGTAACGGATCTCCAGGGTCTCCCGGTTGTAGCGGGCGCCGTGGCAGACCTCGCAGGGCACGTAGACGTCGGGCAGGAAGTTCATCTCGATCTTGAGCGTGCCGTCTCCCTTGCAGGACTCGCAGCGCCCGCCCTTGACGTTGAAGGAGAAGCGCCCGGGTCCGTAGCCACGCACCTTCGACTCGGGCACAGCGGCGAAGATCTTGCGAATGTGGTCCCACACCCCGGTGTAGGTGGCGGGATTGGATCGGGGGGTGCGTCCGATCGGCGACTGGTCGACGTGGACGACCTTGTCGAGGTGCTCCACTCCGCGGACCGTCTTGTGCCTTCCGGGAACACCGCGGGCACGGTTGAGCCGGTTGGCGAGCACCTGGTAGAGGATGGAGTTGACCAGGGAGGACTTACCCGAGCCGGACACTCCCGTCACGGCGGTGAGCACGCCGAGCGGAAAGGACACGGTGACGTCCTTGAGGTTGTTCTCGCGGCCGCCGACGACGGTGACCTCGCGGTTCCTGTCACGTTTGCGCCGCTTGGCGGGGATCTCGATCCGACGCCGCCTGGCCAGGTAGTCGCCGGTGACGGAGCCCTCGACCCCGGCCAGGCCCGCGACGTCACCGGAGTAGACGACCTCCCCGCCCAGCTCGCCGGCGCCGGGGCCGATGTCGACGATCCAGTCGGCCGAGCGGATGGTGTCCTCATCATGCTCGACGACGATGAGCGTGTTACCCAGGTCCCGGAGTCGCTGAAGGGTCTCGATGAGACGGGTGTTGTCGCGCTGGTGGAGCCCGATGCTGGGCTCGTCCAGAACATAGAGGACGCCCACCAGGCCGGAGCCGATCTGGGTGGCCAGACGGATCCGCTGGGCCTCGCCTCCGGAGAGCGTGGCCGCACCGCGGGCCAGGCTGAGGTAGTCCAGCCCCACGTCCACCAGGAAGCCGAGGCGCGCGTTGATCTCGGTCAGGACGCTGCCGGCGATCTGGGCGGCCTGGCCGGTGAGGTTGAGCTCAGCCAGGAAGTCCCGGGCCTCGCTGATGGGCAGCTCGCACAGCTGGGCGATGGACAGGTCTCCCACGCGCACGGCCAGCACCTCGGGCTTGAGCCGGGCGCCGTCGCACACGGGACAGGGGATCTCGCGCATGTAGGCCTGGTAGCGCTCACGGGACCAGTCGGACTCGGTCTCGTCGTGCTTGCGCATGACGTAGTCGAGCACACCCTCGAAGCCGGTGGAGTAGATGCGCTCGCGCCCCCAGCGGTTGCGGTAGGTGACCTTGACCTCGTAGTCCTTGCCGCGAAGGATCGCCTCCCGAGCACGCGCCGGCAGCGCCCGCCAGGGCGTGTCGACGTCGAAGGACAGCTCCCTGCCCAGGGCCTCGAGCTGGCGGGTGAAGTACTTCTGGTGACTCGACCAGGGGGCGACGGCGCCCTCGGCCAGGGTGAGCTCCTCATCGGGGACGACGAGCTCGGGGTCCACCTCGAGCCGGGTCCCGATGCCCGTGCAGGCCGGGCAGGCGCCATAGGGTGCGTTGAAGGAGAAGGTACGCGGCTCCATCTCGTCCAGCGCCAGGGGGTGCTCGTTGGGACAGGCGCGCTTCTCGGAGTAGCGACGCTCCCTGTCGGGGTCGTCCTCGGGCAGGTCGACCTGCTCGATGATGACCAGCCCCTCGGCAAGAGCGAGCGCCGTCTCGACCGAGTCGGTCAGACGCTGGCGGATTCCGTCACGGACGACGAGACGATCGACGATGACCTCGATGTCGTGCTTGAGGCGCTTGTTGAGGGTCGGGGGGTTGTCGAGGCGCTCGGAGACGCCGTCGACACGTACCCGGTTGAAGCCGCGTCCGCGCAGCTCGCCGAACAGCTCGGAGTACTCGCCCTTGCGGCCCCGCACCACCGGAGCGAGCACCTGGAAGCGGGTGCCCTCGGGAAGGGAGCGGACCTGGTCGACGATCTGCTGGGGAGTCTGGGAGGAGATGACCGCGTCGCAGACGGGGCAGTGCTGTACCCCGGCCCTCGAGTACAGCAGACGCAGGTAGTCGTAGACCTCCGTCACGGTGCCCACCGTGGAGCGGGGGTTGCGCGAGGTGGACTTCTGGTCGATGGACACCGCTGGGCTCAGGCCCTCGATGAGCTCGACGTCGGGCTTGTCCATCTGGCCCAGGAACTGGCGGGCGTAGGAGGACAGGGACTCCACGTATCGGCGCTGTCCCTCGGCGAAGATCGTGTCGAAGGCGAGGGAGGACTTGCCCGAGCCGGACAGGCCGGTGAAGACGATCATCGTGTCGCGAGGCAGGTCCAGGTCGACGCCCTTGAGATTGTGCTCGCGGGCCCCACGGATGGTGAGAGAGTCGTTCACGGGATTCGAGTCTAGATGAGTAAGTCCAAGGGGTGGGTTAGTGGTCGTAGGGGGTCAGGGAGCGTAGGACAGGCGCGCTGGTGAGGCTGTTGTGCCAGATGGCGGCTGTCAGGGCCAGGATTCGTTGGGTGATGCGTG